>JAJFHD010000039.1 GCA_021775805.1 Alphaproteobacteria bacterium
CCTCATAACCCGAAACTCTACAAATCCGGTGAAATCGACACTGCAATCCTAATACGCAACAGACCCTGGATCACGGATCCGTGCGTTGAATACAGGCGATTGGATGCCATCTTCGGTGTGCGGAACATACAATCGGAGGGCAGGGCCATGACAGTACAGGCACAAAAGATAACTTTTCAGGGCAGTAGTGGCGAAGATCTGGCCGCCCGGCTTGACATCCCCGACGGACCGGTTCGGGCTTATGCGGTCTTTGCCCATTGCTTTACCTGTTCCAAGGACATATTCGCCGCCTCGCGCATTGCCGGAGCGCTGGCCGAACACGGCATCGCCGTCCTGCGGTTCGACTTTACCGGCCTTGGCGCAAGCGATGGCGAATTTGCCAACACGAACTTTTCATCCAATGTCGCCGATCTGGTCAGGGCCACCGCATTCCTGCGCGACAACTATGAAGCCCCGAAAATCCTGATCGGCCACAGCCTGGGCGGTGCCGCCGTACTGGCAGCAGCCGGCGACGTGCCGGAAGCGAAAGCAGTTGCAACCATCGGTGCGCCGGCGGAGGCCGCTCACGTGATCCACAACTTTGGCGCCAAGATCGACGAGATCTCCGAGCGTGGTGAAGCCGAGGTGTCTTTGGCGGGCCGGCCGTTCACGATCCGCAAGCAGTTTATCGAGGATCTCGAAAAACAACGCCTGGAAGACAGGATCGCGTCCCTGAAGAAAGCACTCATCGTGTTTCACAGCCCGCGCGATGCCACCGTTAGCATTGAAAATGCTGGAGCCATATTCGGTGCTGCAAAACACCCCAAAAGCTTCGTCTCGCTTGATGACGCCGATCATCTCCTGTCTCGCCGGAAGGATGCGATCTACGTCGCCTCAGTGTTGAGCGCCTGGGCTGCGCGCTACATCGAAGACGAAAAGGATGCAAAAACCGAAGCCCCGGACGCTGGCGTCGTGGAAGTTTCGGAGACCGGACGCGGCAAGTTCCAGCAACAGATCCGTGTCGGGCAACACCGGTTGCTCGCCGACGAACCTGAAAGTTATGGCGGTCTTGATTCCGGCCCGTCACCGTACGATTACCTCGCCACCGCCCTTGGCGCCTGCACCACCATGACCATGCGCATGTATGCCGAGCGCAATGGGTTTGATGTCGACCGGTTCTCGGTGAAAGTCTCTCATGCAAAAGTCCATGCAGAGGACTGCGCGGAATGCGGCGAACACCGCGAGGGCCGGATCGACCGCTTCGACCGTGTCATCACGATCGACGGAGATGTCGATGCCGACACCCGGCAACGTCTGCGGGAAATTGCAGACAAATGCCCGGTACACAGGACGCTGGAAGCGAGCTCCGCTGTCGTGACGTCTTTGAGCGGTTAGGGTGACCGGCGCGAGGAAGTCTGAGTTCCGACGACGGCTGGCGATTCCGGTTGCTTGATCCTATAACGAAGCTGTCCTGGTCGTTTAGTGGCAAGACATTCCGGTTTTTGAATCGGTTTTCGCAGGGTTCGATTCCCGCCCAGGGCACTTGTCCGCTCGCTACAGATTGACATCCTTTCCGGACTGCGGATAGCTGTCGTCACCACACCGAACGACGGAATGTCCAGCAATGATCATCGACCTCCCCATTCTGCTTGCCTTTGCGGCTGCCACTTTCGTTTTGCTCGTCATTCCCGGGCCGACCATCATCATGGTCGTCAGCCAGGCGCTCGCCCATGGCAACCGCACCGCCTTTGCATCAGTGTTGGGCGTAGGACTGGGGGACCTTGTGGCAGCGTCATTGTCGCTGATCGGAGTCGGCACGATTCTGGCGGCGTCCGGTGCGGCCTTTACGGTCATCAAGTGGCTCGGGGCCGCCTACCTGATCTGGATCGGGATCAAGATGTGGCGCTCGCCGATCACGCCTCTGGAACTGGACCAGAGCCTTGCTGCGGAAAACAACCGAAGCTGGTCGGTGTTCCGCGACGCCTTTGTCGTCACGTTGTTCAACCCAAAAGGCATTGTGTTCTTCATCGCCTTCGTGCCGCAGTTCATCGCACCGGAACGCGATTTTGCCCTGCAGGCGTCGCTGCTTGTCTTCGTCTTTGTCGTGCTTGGCATGTTCAATGCGGCGGCCTATGCGCTTGTTGCCGGCTCGGCCCGGCGCTGGATACGCCGCCCTTCGGTATTGCGTGGCGCGACGAGACTTGGGGCGACCTTCCTGGTATCGGCAGGCCTCGCGTCCTTGTTGATCCGGCGTTCTGCCTGAAGCGATAGGCCTACTGAAAAATTCTCAACCCCTGGCATCGGGCAGATGCCGAAAACTAACGGCAATGCGGTTCCAGGCGTTCATGAGCGAGACGATGAGAGTCAGGTCGACGATCTGCTGCTCGGAGAAATGTTCCTTCAATCGGTCATACAGACTGTCGGGCGCGTTCGTCTCGGGAAGTAGCGTCACAGCCTCTGCCCAGGCAAACGCGGCTCTTTCCGCATCATCGAAGAACGTGGCTTCGCGCCATACCACCAGACAATCGAGGCGTTGTTGGGTTTCTCCTTCAGCCCTTGCCTGGGTGGCATGCAGGTCGACACAGTAAACGCAGCCATTGATCTGGGAGACCCGCAGTTCGACCAGCGCCCGCAGTTTCTTGTCAATCGTGGTGATGTGCTTGTTGGTGGAAGCAAGCCAATTGATGGCCTTGGCATTGATCTCAAGGTAATCGAGCCGCTCAATCATATTCGGTACTCCTTCAGTGCGTTCAATTTCGTGCGCAAGCAGGCTGACATCTTGCTTGCCGGCTGGCTTTTTCAAAAGCACCGGTTGCTGAGAATTGGGACAGTCCAATCGATTTATCGTAGTCTTGCTGGGCAGGCACAAAGCACACCGAACAAAGGTAACACCATGATCCTTTACGCACTCCCCGTCAGCACTTACAGCGCCAAGGTCCGCATGCAACTGGAGCTAAAGGGCATCGACTATGACATGGTGCCACCGCCCGGTGGCTACAGCACGCCGGAGTATATGCAAATCGTGCCTTTGGGCACCATTCCGGCGATCCGGGACGGCGATTTCTGCATCAGCGAGTCCGGCGTCATCGCGTCTTATCTGGAAGAAAAGTTCCCCGAGCCGTCGCTCATGCCCGGCGATGCCGAGGACCGCGCCCGGCAGCGGTTCATGGCCCAGTATCATGACCTCTGGTTGGAACCCCATTTGCGCCGCACCTTCGCCCATGTGGATCCGTCGACCCGCGACGAGGTAGCGTCAAGCGATCTGCTCGACAAGTTTCAGGCACGCATTGACATGATGGAAGGGCTGGTCGATCCCGCGCCCTATCTGTGTGGCGACAAAATTTCGATTGCCGATCTGGCATTCCCGGCAACCTTCACGCTCTCGGAGTTGATGTTTCCGATCTTCGGCCGCGACGTTAGTTTTGGCCCGAAGGTGCAGGCTTGGCGCGAAACCATCTATCAGAACCCGGTCGTCAAGGCGGTCACCGACGAGAGCCGGCAAGCGACGATTGACTGGATGAACAGCGGCGGCGGTTGACTGGGGATGCTGCTGTGAAGGCTACTCGCCGCGAAGCTTCCATTTATCCAGCAATTCGCGGGCGGACCGGTCGACTTCCAGGTATTCTTCCATATCGGTCGACGAGATGGGCCACACCAAGACATTGTTCCATGCCTCGATGATACGACGGGGTGTGGCGGTGCCATGACATTGGACGTGTGCTCCTGCAATCGCTACGGTCGCCTCAGGTGCCCCTGACCGGAAATGAGAGACGACATGCCTTTCGCCAAACCGATTGCGGTCTTCATGACGCTTTTTCTGGTTGCCGCGGTTCCGGCCACCGCCGATCCGGCGGCGACCACAGTCTTTAAACGGATTGCCGAACGCTTGTCCCTGATGAAACCGGTCGCGGCCTGGAAGCGGGCCCGGGATGTCGCCGTCGAAGACCTTGCCCGCGAGGCAGTGGTCCTGGAGAAGGTAACGGCGGGGGCTAAAAAACAGGGCCTGTCGGCTGAAACAACCAAACCGTTCTTCGAGGCTCAGATTGTAGCGGCCAAGGACATCCAGACCTGCTGGATTGCCCGGTGGGACAAGGGACAGGACACGCCTCCCGATCCGGTTCCGGATCTGAAATCGGATATCCGCCCCAAACTCCTGACCATCGGTGCGGCACTCATTGCAGATGTCAGGTCGGCGCTGGAGGCTGGGGTGGCGTTCGAAACCAGATTTCAGCAAGAATTTGCCGGCACCGTCGCCCTCGACTGCCTGTCCGACGAGGCCCGGGATCGGATATATTCAGCATTGGGCGCCATACGTTTGGTGAATTAGGCGGGAAAACACGCCACATCTGTGGCTTGCGATGCTCTCGTGCCGGACCTCTGCCGCTTCATTACCAAGATTTAATGCTGCCGAAAGGTGCATGTAAGACGAGCGCTCCCATATTCCTCTCCAGACTTAACACCCACGGGAGACCGAATATGTCGAATACCTCATCCCCATCTTCATCCTCAAGAACACCCAAGAACGTCAAGGCACCAGGCGTTAACCGAGTGCGCCTGGCCCTTGTGGCCACCGGCGTGGCGGCCGCCATCGGCCTGACGGTGCCGGCCATCACCTCCTCCAGTGTCACAGCACTGGCAGCCGCAAACGCACAGGCCTTCAAGTATTCCCCGACCGGCCTTGCCGACCTCGTCGATGAAGTCAAACCCGCCGTTGTCAGCATCGTCGTCGAAGGCTCGGGAAAGTCTGAAAAGTCGAGCGGACACAGGGTCCCCAAGATTCCGGGGCTGCCCAAAGGCCATCCGTTTAACGACTTCTTCGACAAGTTCGGGCAGGCACCGCAGGGTGAGCGCGGCCAACGCCGCCGCCCGCGTTCCATGGCGCAAGGGTCCGGATTTTTCATCTCCGCGGACGGCTATGTGGTGTCGAACAATCACGTGGTCGACGACGCCCGCGAGATCCGCATCGTCACCCATGACGGCAAGAAGTACGATGCCGAGCTGATCGGAACCGATCCGAAGACCGACCTTGCCCTGCTCAAAGTCAAGGCGGACGTTTCCTTCAAGTTCGTCAAGTTTGCCGAGCGCGACGCCCGTGTCGGCGACTGGGTAGTGGCCGTCGGCAATCCGTTCGGCCTTGGCGGCAGCGTCACCAGCGGCATCATTTCCGCCCGCGGACGCGAAATCGGATCGGGCCCCTATGACGACTACCTGCAGATCGACGCGGCCATCAACCGCGGTAACTCAGGCGGCCCGGCGTTTAACCTCAACGGCAGCGTCATCGGCGTCAACACCGCCATTTTCTCGCCGTCAGGTGGCAATGTGGGTATCGGTTTTGCCATCCCGTCGAACATTGTCGAACAGGTCATCGCCGACCTCAAGAACGACGGCAAAGTGACCCGCGGCTGGCTCGGTGTGCAGATTCAGCCCGTTACCGAGGACATCGCCGACAGTCTCGATCTCGCCTCTGCCGACGGCGCCATGGTCACCCTGGTCACCGAAGACTCGCCCGCAGAACGGGCCGGCCTGAAGGTTGGCGACACGATTCTCAAACTCAACGGCAAGACTGTCAAAAGCCCCAGGGATCTGGCTAAGAAGGTTGCGCGAATCGATCCGGGATCAAAGGCCGACGTGCTGGTGCTGCGGGACGGATCGCGGCAAACCCAGACCGTGAAAATCGGAACCTTGCCGGGTGCGGACAAGTTGGCGTCTGCTGCCCCGAGCAAGCCGAAAAAGTCGAAGGTGGCCTCTCTTGGCCTGAGCCTGACGACCTCCAGCTCCGGCGATGTAGACGGTGTCGTGGTCGCCGATGTCGATCCGGATGGTCCTGCCGGGCGCAAGGGCATTCGCCAGGGTGACCAGATCCTGGAGATCGGCGGCGAACCGGTCAGCACGCCGCGTGAAGTCCGCGAACGTCTCGACACCATAGAGGGGGAGGGTCGCAAGAAAGCCCTGTTCCTGATCAAGTCAGGCAACGACCAGCGTTTCATAGCACTCTCGCTCAAGAGCGCCTGACTGCGATAGCACACCAATTGCCGGCTCCCCGAGTGGGGAGCCGGCGCGCCGCACCGGAATTTGCCGGGACCAGGCCGCATCCACCGCTGCTTTCATAAGGATGTGGCTCAATCCACCTTCGGTAGCCCCTGCAGGCAAGATCCGGTGCGGTTGATTGCAAGAAGGGAAAACGTCATGGTCACTGCAAATAATGTTCAAAAAACAACACGCCGGTTGGTATATTCTGACGGCATCCCGCGGGACAAAGAAAATGAGCGGCAGAACGCCATGCGCATACTGGTGATTGAAGACGACCGCGAAGCGGCGAGCTACCTGGTGAGGGGGCTCAAGGAAAGCGGTCATGTGGCCGACCATGCCACTGACGGTGAGGATGGTCTGGCGCTCGCCCGGGAAAACGTCCATGACGTTCTGATCGTCGACCGGATGCTGCCCAAGCTCGACGGGCTTTCCCTGGTTGAGACGTTGCGGGCAGAGTCGGTAAAGACGCCGGTTCTGTTCCTGAGCGCCCTGGGCAAAGTCGATGACCGGGTCGAAGGACTGCGCGCCGGCGGCGACGACTATCTGTCAAAGCCTTATGCTTTTTCGGAACTCCTTGCCCGTGTCGAAGGATTGTCCCGGCGGGCGCAGGCCGAAGAAGCCCAGACAAAATACCAGGTCAGCGATCTGGAGATCGATCTGCTGGCCAGGACGGTAACGAGGAACGGCAACAGCATAACCCTGCAGCCGCGCGAATTCAGGCTGCTCGAGTATCTCATGAAGCATGCAGGACAGGTGGTGACCCGCACCATGCTGCTTGAGAACGTCTGGGACTATCATTTCGATCCCCAGACCAACGTCATCGACGTTCATGTGTCGCGTCTGCGCTCGAAGATCGACAAGGAATACGACACACCATTGCTGCATACCGTACGCGGTGCGGGATACACGATCCGCGATGAACCTGCGTAACCTGCTCCGCACATCCACCTTTCGCCTGGTGGCGCTCTACCTGTTTCTTTTTGCGGCATCCTCCGGCGCTGTGCTGGGCTACATCTACTGGAACACTGCCGGTCTGCTTGAACGCCAGACCGACGACACGATCCGCGCCGAGATCACAGGCCTTGCCGAGCAATACGGCCAGGGCGGCCTGCGCCGGCTGGTGCAGACCATCGACATCCGCAGCCGCGACGCCGGCGACAGCATATACCTGGTCGCCGATTTCATTGGCCGCAAAGTGTCCGGCAATCTGACCTCCCTGCCGGAAAACCTGCCGGAGGGCGAGGGCTGGGTCGAATTTCCCTACGGTGGTGCCGCAGGCGAGGGGGCAAAATCACATGACGCCCGCGCCTATCTGTTCCGCCTGCGCGGCGGCTTCCTGCTCCTGGTTGGCCGCGACGTTCACGACCGGCGCTATTTTACGGGCCTGATTCGCCAGACCCTGTTCTGGGCCCTCGGCCTGACCCTGGCGCTGGGCGTCGCCGGTGGGTTTCTCATCAGCCGCAATTTTCTCAACCGGATCGATGCCATCAGCCAGACCAGCCGGGCGATCATGCGCGGCGATCTGTCGGAACGCATGGCGATCACCGGCACCGGCGACGAACTCGACACCCTGGCCACCAGCCTCAATGACATGCTCAACCAGATCGAACGCCTGATGACCGGCATGCGCGAGGTGTCCGACAACGTCGCCCATGACCTGAAGACGCCGCTCACCCGGATCAGGGCCCGGCTCGAAGACGGTCTCAGGCAGCCCGATACTCTCGATGCCAAACAGCGTGAGGTCCTGGAACGCACGATCGAGGAAGCCGACCAGTTGCTGAAAACCTTCAATGCGCTGTTGAGTATCGCCCGTACCGAGGCCGGCGAAGGGCGATCCAATATGGCGGCTGTCGATGTTGGCGACGTGCTTCGGGATCTGGCCGAACTCTACGAACCGATCGTCGAGCAGGAGGGTGGAACCCTGAAGGTGACCGCAGGCCCGGGCCTGATCGTGCACGGCGACCGCCAGCTTATCTCCCAGGCCGTGTCGAACCTGCTCGACAATGCGGTCAACCATGCCGCCGGCCAGGAGAACGCATCTCCCCGGATTGTCATAGATGGAAAATCCGTCGATGGACGTGTCGTCGTCTGCGTTGCCGACAACGGACCGGGAATCGCAGAAGCCGACCGTGACCGCGCCATGGACCGGTTTGTCCGGCTCGACGAAAGCCGCTCAAAGCCCGGCAGCGGTTTGGGCCTCAGCCTTGTGCGCGGCATCGCGGGCCTCCATGGCGGCGCACTGGAACTGACGGACAATCATCCGGGGCTGAAGGCAAACCTGTCGATTCCAGCCGGAGCCTGAGAGGCATTGGTAACGCGCGCGCACCGGAAGTGGTGTCGGTTTTCTCCTCTGCAGGCATTCCCCCACAAATGATCTGCATCAAACCCTCGCCACACCGATTGATCTATACAACGCTTGGACAAATGCGAACCTGCCGACGCAAGCCTGAAAGGACGGTGAGATGGGACGTATCGTACTGGCTGCAAAGACCACTCATGTGCCGACGATGCTGCTGTCTGAAATGGACGGGCCGCTAAAGGGAAAACGCCAGGCCGCAATCGACGGGCACAGGGAGATCGGACGGCGCGCAAGGGCCGCCGGCGCCGACACGTTTGTCGTGCTCGATACGCACTGGCTGGTGAATGCGGGGTATCACATCAATGCCAACCACCATTTCAAGGGCTGTTACGCCAGCAACGAATTTCCCCAGTTCATACAGGGGCTCGACTACGATTATCAGGGCAACGCGGCACTTGGTGACCTGATCGCCGAAAAAGCCGTCGGCAGGGGCGTCCATACGTTGTCCCATCAGGTCGAGTCGCTGGGGCTTGAGTATGGCACTCTGGTGCCCATGCATTTCATGAACCCGCAGAGCGATCTCAAGGTCGTCTCGATTGCCGCCTGGTGCACGGTTCACAGCCACGAGGCCTCCTGCAAACTGGGACAGGCGATCCGCGAAGGCATCGAGGCCAGCGACTCGAACGTCGCCCTGATTGCCTCCGGCTCGCTGTCGCACAAGATCTGGCCAAACGACATCTATGCCGAAAACAACGGCACCTTCACGATCTCCAGTGAATTCAACCGGCAGGTCGACCTGCATGTGCTCGACTTGTGGAAGTCGGGCGACGTCGGCACGTTCCTGAAAATGCTGCCCGACTATGCGGAATACTGCGACGGCGAGGGCAACATGCACGACACGGTGATGCTGTTCGGTGCCCTGGGCTGGGACGACTACACCGGCAAGGGCGAGGTCGTCACCGAGTATTTTCCGAGTTCAGGCACCGGGCAGACTAATGTGGTATTCAGTCTGGAGCATTAGAACGTGTGCAGATAGATAATCCCCGACGAAGCCTCCCTGGATGATGTCGGGTCGCCACCGAACTTCGGACTCCGTTAAGCTGATCGCACTACGGGAGAAATGTGCCGGAAACACACTCTCGACCCTCTTATTTGTGGCGTAGATTTCGCATCTCGATTTCTCTACTGTCCAAGCTCGGGAGGCTTGGGAGGATAGTGAAGGTGGAGCGCAGGCTGGCAGCCATTCTTGCCGCTGATGTGGTAGGCTACTCACGCTTGATCAGGGCGGACGAGGAAGGCACGCTGCTGGCGCTGCGTGCGCTTCGTGAAGAGCTGATCGATCCCAAGATCTGTGAGCATCGCGGGCGCATCGTCAAGCTTATGGGCGATGGCATTCTGGTCGAGTTTGCCAGTGTTGTCGATGCGGTGGCGTGCAGCGCGGAGGTGCAGCAGAGGCTTGCTGAGCGCGATTCTGACGGGCCGCAGATCGTCTTCCGGATAGGCATCAATCTCGGCGACGTTGTCATTGATGGCGAGGATATCCAGGGCGACGGGGTCAATGTGGCCGCGCGTCTCGAAGCCTTGTCGGAACCGGGCGGGATGTGCATCTCCGACGCCGTCCATGACCAGGTCCGCGACCGGCTTGCTCTGGAATTCGACGATGCGGGAAAACAGGAAGTAAAAAACATCGACCGGCCGGTGCAGGCCTGGAAGTGGTCTGCATCCGGATCCGCATCGGCAGTCGGCACAAATTGCGATGCCGGGCAGCTGCTCCAGGCACAACCCCTACCTTTGCCGGACAAACCCTCCATTGCCGTTCTCCCTTTCGACAACATGTCGAATGATCCGGAACAGGAATATTTTGCCGATGGCGTGGTTGAAGACATCATCACGGCCCTGTCGCGAATGCCCTGGCTGTTCGTGATCGCCCGCAACTCAAGTTTCATCTACAAGGGACGGGCAGTCGATGTGAAGGAAGTCGGCCGCGACCTGGGCGTGCGCTATGTTCTCGAGGGCAGTATTCGCAAGGCCGGCGGAAAGGTGCGGATTACCGGGCAGCTCATCGATGCCACGACCAGCGTTCATCTGTGGGCCGACCGCTATGATGGCAGCCTTGAAGACATTTTCGATCTCCAGGACCAGGTGACATCGAGTGTGGTCGGTGCCATCGCGCCCAAACTGGAGCTCGCTGAAATCGAACGCACAAAGTGCAAACCGACCGGTAGCCTTGATGCCTACGACTACTACCTACGCGGAATGGCAGCGTTCCATCATTGGTCTGTGGAAGAAAATCAAGCGGCGTTGGGCTACTTTTATCGGGCTATCGAAATCGACCCGGAATATGCCATCGCCCACGGGATGGCCGCACGATGCATCAACCAGCGCGCTGTAGTTCAACCTTTGGCAGTCGGCGCCAAGGAAATAACCGAGGCCAAAAGGCTGGCCAGGCGCGCGGCCGATCTTGGCCGCAACGACGCCTTTGCGCTCTGCATGGCCGGGATTACGCTGGGCTTTGTGGTCAGGGACGTTGCAGGCGGGGCCGCCTTGACGCAGCGGGCGTTGGCGCTCAATCCAAACCTTGCAACGGCATGGTACAGTGATGGCTGGCTGAATGTATGGCTGGGGAACAGCGAAATCGGCATTGAACATATCGGTCGTGCGATGCAGCTAAGTCCGCAGGATCCGATGATCTTCCAAATGCAGTCGGCCATGGCGCATGCACATTTCACCGCCGGTGACGATAGCCAGGCATGGTCATGGGCGCAAAAAGCTTTGCACGACAGGCCGGACCATCTTCCTGCACTTGTCGTTGCTACAGCAAGCGCGGCTCTCCTGGGACGACCGACGGATGCCGAAGAAACCAAGGCCCGTATTTTGAGAATTTTTCCGCAGATCGACCATAGCTACCTGCTAACCTTTCTTCCATATCAGCAACCCCAGGATACCGCACGTTGGGCGGAAGGCTTTCGCAGGGCGGGGTTTGCGGAGTAACGGTGAGCCACTGGATCGCTTCGATACCGTCGATAGAAGTCTGCTTGTGGTCATAGAACAATAACCATCCAGGCCAGCTGACCGCAGGTTCCTTCCCTGGAGGCTTTCCGAAACCGGCCCTCAAGCGCGCGCCGTGAAACCTCAACCGGCCGGCATCCGAAACCCTTCACATTAAATGGCATTCGCGAGTATGAAATGATGCAGGAAAGTGCACTATTGCAAGCGTCGAACTTGTCTCCGTTAATTCGTCCTTCGAACACTATCCGGCCCCCAAGGCACATTATGATGACTGGATACATTCTGGCTGAGTCAGAGCACTATGTTCTTCGCAATCAACACGAGAGCTGCGAGCTGCTGCACAAGCAAACAAAAAGTCTATCCGATGTTGGAGATCATTACGGCAACCCAGCTTGCGGCCTTATTGCGCCGGACGAAACGTGGTGCATTACCGGTGGTGAGGGCCTGATACTGTGGTTTCTGCGAGGAAAATCATGGACCGGGTTCAGACCACCAGAAACCGGCCACGAATCGGACAGGTTGCAGTTTGCAAGACCGGAAGACTCCGCTTGGCTGAATTCCAGCACCGAAAATTCTTACCAGTCGGTCCATGATATGAAGATCGAAACCTCGACTTCAGTGCGAATACTGTTGGATCCGTGGGACGATTTCGCATCAACCTGGCTACTCGACGTTAAGACGAAATCTTTGGCAAAATTGAAAGACGGCCCAAACCTCCAAGATCAACATTGGACCGACCAAAAAATCGAATTTTGAAGTGCATGGCAAACTTGCTGAGCTTGTCTGCTTCGTGCCGACAGTGGTTATTGAAGTGTGTCCCATGTCCCAGGCAGAAAACCCGGGCCTAGCCCGGCCGGCGTCTTCCGCGGCTGCGTTTCTCGTAAAACGCGTTGCCGCCGGCGACCAAAACATAATGCATGTTCTTGTACGGGAAGCGCAGGCCTGCCGTGTGGAAGAACTTGGCCCTTTTGACACCCGGATGGCGTTTGCCGGCCAGAATGGCGTCGGCCAGCGTCGCCAGTTCCTCTTTGTTGCCGCGCATCTTTCGCGAGAGCACGCCTGGCGCGAACTGCTTGGGTTGCCCGACCACTCTGCACACGCTGGACGGGAATTTAGGCGATTCTACCCGGTTCATCACCACTGTTCCGACAGCAAGCAAACCGTCGCGGCTGGAGCGGATGGATTCGAAATACATCGCCCGCATCAGGCAACCGCGGGCGTCGGATGAGCCAGGATGGAGCTTGCTGTATGAAGCGTCCAGAATCGAGCCTGCCGAACAGGCGCTGAGACCAATCGCGAAGGCGGTGAACAGGATGGAACGGAAAAGAAGTGTCTTGATCATCGGCTGCAAACCTGCTGGATGGCGAACAGGAGTTCAAAATTCCGGTCGACAGTAGCGTCGCAGGGTTAAGGCTTGATTGACCGCAGCCGGAGGCGATGCTGGTGCTGTCAGGGAAGACCGATTGGCACCACTAGACCGTATCTGGTCTAGCTGTCGTCCAGATAACTCTCCTCTACTCCATACTGCTCATACAGAATGTCATAGAAAGGAGGGTCCTCAGTGTCGCCCGCATAGTCGTTGGTAAGCTCTTCGCCGATTTCGATATCGCGAGTTGCTACCAGGGCGTACCGGTCAGCGAGGAGCGCCCTGGTGACATTTTGAACATACTGATTTGACGTCGCATCGAGCGGTCTTTCGTTTGTTGCGGTGTTGTTGGTAGCCAGGTTTGCGTCACGGGAATGGTTGATCAGCACACCGTCGTCGTAAACCCTGATGAGGCAGCCCGGCACCTCCTTCAGTCCAAAGACATGGGTCAGTTCATAAACGACTTCGTCGTGTGTCATGCCCTCGATTGCTGCCTTGAACATGGGCTCGTCGTAAACCGCGTATTGGCCGGGAACATGATGCCAGACGATGCATCCCTGCTTTATCGTTTCACAGGCAAATACGCCCAGGCCCTTGTCCGCTGATTCTTTGATCTCGTAACGGCAACAAAATCCATTTTTTCCCGTCGCCATAACACTTCCTAGATTCCGCGGAGCTCATGCCAACATAGCCTCTGCACAGTGAATCCGAGATAGTGTTGGGGCGCAGAGGTGCTGAGCAACGCCAATAACCAGTTTGTTTACTGACAATAACGACAAACCTCGAAAGGTAAGAAACACTTTCGGCTATGCGTGAGAAACCCCCGTTTTCGACCGCATAGATAAACGGTGAAAAGGAAGGGTAGAGCAGACGTAACGCCCTCACACGTCCGTAGTCGCATCACCAACGGAAGCAAATTCGCCGACCGTCAGACGGGGATTTAGTGCCGATAGGAGACATGGAACCCAATTCGGTAGCTTCGGTTCCGATTGATCGATAATCTCTCCGGTGTGGAGGGTTGAAATGGAACGTAGATTGGCAGCCATTCTGGCCGCTGACGTGGTTGGTTACACCCGTCTCATGGGTGCCGACGAAGAAGGAACACTGCGTCGGCTAACAGACCTGCGTGAGAAAGTCCTTGAGCCGCTGATTTCCGAACACCGCGGAAGGATTGTCAAGCTCATTGGAGACGGACTGCTCGCAGAGTTTGCCAGTGCAGTTGATTCTGTGGCGTGCGCCGTGGCCTGGCAGAACAATGTTGCACGGTTGAGTGCCGATGAAAACTCAGGTGAGGCTCTGCTGTTTCGTATTGGTATCAATCTGGGCGATGTCATTGTCGAAGATGGAGATATCCACGGCGACGGAGTGAATATCGCAGCTCGGTTGGAAGGCTTGGCCAAAACGGGTGGAATATGCGTTTCCGGCGACGTTTTTCGCCATGCCAAGGGAAAACTCGAAGCCGAATTTGAATATTGTGGCGAGAAGAACCTCAAGAATGTCACTGACCCGGTCCAGATCTACATGGTTACCGTTCAGCCGCCGGTTGCTCAGACCGGAAATCAGACGACAGCGTTCTCGGTCCTCCCCCAAAAACCAACCATCGCGGTGCTACCATTCGTCAACATGTCCACAGATCCCGAGCAGAAATATTTCAGCGACGGCATCACCGACGACATCATCACTGAGCTTTCGCGATTTCCTCAGCTATTGGTCGCGGCCCGGCATCTGTCGTCACGCATTCAGCGAGACAACATCGATCTCAAAAACATCGCTGAAACGCTACATGTGCAATACGTCGTGGATGGAAGCGTTCGCCGAGCCGGAACTCGTGTGCGCATAACAGTGCAGCTCACAGAGACGGAAACAGGAAATCACGTTTGGGCGGAGCGATATGATCGTGAATTCGAGGACATTTTTGCCGTACAGGACGAAGTAACCAGGAGTATCGTAGGCGTTCTACCTGGGAGAGTAGAAAGCAATGTGGCAGAGCGCGCGTCACGCAAGCCCACAAACAACATGAAAGCCTATGAACTCAACTGGAAAGGGAAATCTGTCCGCGACGGGTTCAGTGCCGAAGGCACCCAACAGGCACGCCATCTGTTCGAGCGCGCGATCGCGCTCGACCCTCGGTTCGCAAGGGCGCATATGTATCTCGCGGATACCTATTTTGTGGATCTTCTGCTGGGCATCGCCGAACCTGATGCCGCTAAGTTGTCACTTTTGCATGCGCGCCAGGCTGCCAGTATCGACAGCACAGATATTGGAATAAAAGATCAGGTTGGCTTTGCCTACATATGCACAGAAATGTGGGAAGATGCCGAAGCTCAGTTCGATATGGCGGTTTCACAGGTTACTCATGAAGCCGAGCCGATGAACTGGATTGGTTACGGTCTTCTGATGTTAGGGCGGGCTGAGGAGGCGCGTAAAATGGTACTTGAAGCCAAAAAACTCAATCCGCTTCACCCACCCTCGTTTGACTGGGTCCTGGGGCAGGCATGTTATTTCGCCAAGCGTTACGACGATGCCATACGCTCGTTGAACGGGGAGGCGTTGCTAAACTCATTCGCCCATGCCTGTCTGGTCGGTGCATACGCTTATGGTGGAAGAAACGGTGAAGCGCGCAGAGCATTACAATCGTTCATTGAAGTACGACATGAGGAGTTCAAGGCCCGCAATATTGTCATTCAGAGTGACACCATTGATTTGCTGGCCGGCGGTTATCGCAAGATGTGGCGCAGAGAGCAAGATTGGCGTCACCTTGCAGAAGGACTGCGGCTGGCAGGGTTGCCAGACTAAGTTGGAATTGGGGCAAGGCATTTTCCAATTCTATCGGCACATCTGATGGCAAGAAATGACTGACTAGGGTCATCTGCGGCTGCTGGAGGCCACATTTAGGACTTCCGTTTCGCTTCCAACGCCGGGCATACAAAGCAGAATAGGCCTCCTCTAAAGCCAGGACCGGTATCTCGTTTTACAACTCCAGCCGCCTGATCTCGCAGACATAGGCACGCAGCGGCACCGAACCGCTGACCGGGTCGACGGCGTCATGGCCGATCACGAGGTTGAAGTTCGCCGTGTCGGGTCCGAACGGTTCAAACCCGGGGGCACCGATTTCCGGGCAGGCCTGCCACCAGCCATGCTGGCCGCAGACCACTTCTGGGTTCAATGCCTGGTCGAAGCGCGCCCGCGCCCGTGCCCGGCCTTTTGGCGTCTCGATCGTAACCCAGTCTCCGGCAGCGATGCCGCGTGCTGCCGCCGCTTCGGGATGAAGGTCGACCTGGGGATCGGGCGCGCGCCGCCTGAGGCTCGGCAGGCCGCGGTGCTGGCTTTCGCAATAAAGCGAGTCCTTGGCGCAGGTCAGGATCAACGGATAGCGTGCCACAAGGTCCGGTCTGGAATTGGGGCCCATCAGCGGTTCCTCGTAATCCGGTAGCGGCGGATAGCCTTGCTCCAGGAACGTCTCCGAATAGAACTCGACCTTGCGCGACGGCGTGTTGAAACCGCGTGGCACACCGTTCTTGCGCTCGGCATATTTTCGATGACGGGTCTGCAGCGGCACGCGTACGCCTTCCGGCGTTTCCCGCAAGGCCTCCAGTGTCACGCCGCTGGGGGTCAGCTGGTGGCGATAGGCGGCATCGATGTCGCCGTCCCAGAAATCCGCACCGAGGCCGAGCCGGCACGCCAGATCGAATACAATCTGGATATCCGAGCGGGCCTCTCCCCGCGGTTCTACCAGTTGCTTGCGCAGCTGGATCAGGGAACAGGCCGCTTCGCTGGTCTCGAATCCGACTTTCAGGCCTTCGGATTCAAATGGGCTGGTTGCCGGCAGGACGATATCGGCCGTCTCCGCACTCGGGTTCATGAAGAGGTCCACATGGACATGGAAATCCAGGCCATGCAGGGCCTTGCGCCCGCGTTCACCATCGGCGTGGGCGAGCAGCATGTTCGATCCGAAGCTGACGAGGCCACGCACCGCGTAGGGTTTGTGATCGAGAATTGCCCGATAGATGCTGGCCGACGTGACATGGTCGAAGCGCGAGACCCCGAGCGGTCTTTCCGCCAGTCCGAGGGTCTTTGCGCGCTGCTCGCCAGACAGCATGTCGTCTCCCTGGATGTTCGCACTGGGCGCTGTTGGGAACTGGACATTGCCGCCCTTGTCGTCGAAATTGCCGGTCAGGGCATAGACTAGGCCGATCGCGCGGGCGATCTGGGTTGCGTTCGATTGCTGCTCCAGTCCACTCCACGCCATGTAGGCTACCGGCCGTGACTCCCACAGCATTTTTGCGGTCTGCACAACCTGGTCGGCAACGACTCCGGTGAGCCTTTCGACTTCCTCGGGCTGATAACGACTGCACATGTCGACCGTAAGCTGGAAAGCCGGCCTGCAGGTGACGGACCCTTGCAAGGTTTCAACCTCAAAGCTGCCGGCAAGCGCAAGATTGGCGTTATCCGCAGCATAATGGCCGAGCCCTGAGTCGTAGGTCACGGGCTTCCCCGCAGAGTCGTCCCAGGCGAGATAGTTTTCAGCCCCGCCGCCGGGCCCAAGATCACTCTCGCGGAGAAACCGTCCGGTGTCGGCACGGATCAGCAGCGGTCCGTTTGTCCAACCACGGACGAAGTCCCGATCGTACCAGCCCCGATCGATCATCACATGGGCAAGACCGAGAGCCAGGGCGCCGTCGCTGCCGGGCCTGACCTGCAACCACTGATCTGCCCGGCGCGCCAGTCCGGCGTGACGCGGATCGACGACGATCAGTTTCGCGCCCGCCTTCTGTGCGGCCACGGTGGCCGTGGCATGGGCGATCCGGGAGACGGTCGGATTGTAGCCCCAGAACAGGATGCAGCCGGCATTGTCCAGGTCCGGCATGCACTCGGCGGGCAGCCCGGCGCCGAACGTGTAGATGTTGGCGAGATACCGGCCCCAGCCGCACAGTTCCATGGACACGGACTGGTTGGGACTGCCGAACGCCTTTCTCAGACGCCGGACCCAGCCTATCGAATCCGAAAGCGCGGAGGTCGACGGCGAGGCGGTGTTGAAGACAACGGTTTCGGGTCCATGACGTTTCGATAGTGCGGTCAGTTTGCCTGCGACCGTATCGAGCGCCTCGTCCCAGCTGATCGGCTGCCAGCCTGCGTCCGCGTCGCCTTTCGGCCGCGTCCGTTTCATCGGGGTGAGCAACCGCTCGGGATGATAGACAATTTCGGGCGCTACCTTCCCCTTGATGCACAACGCCTGTCCGGTCGGATGAGACGGGTCGGGTTTCAACGCAACAAGGCGGCCGTCTTCAACCGTCGCAATCGCGCCGCAGCGCGAGACGCACAGAGCGCAGAAGCTGGGAACCTGTTCGGTTTGGGCAGTATCAACGGACATTGCAGATCACCATGGACGTGAAAGCGGTTGAACCGGGCCGATTTTCTCGGGGACGGCAACTTATCACACCGTTGCTGAAAGGCGATCTGATTGTCCGCCGACGGGGGCTCGCGACGGACCAATGATCCTGTGTTGGTTTACAATGTGTTGCAGCT
Organism: Alphaproteobacteria bacterium; assembly: GCA_021775805.1. Lineage (GTDB taxonomy): Bacteria > Pseudomonadota > Alphaproteobacteria > Rhizobiales > JAJFHC01 > JAJFHC01. The sequence continues at coordinate 18,210 of JAJFHD010000039.1, forward strand.
TCGAAAATCAGACGGAACGGTGTCTCGTATGACAGAAGTGTTCTCCATGAACTCCTACAAAGGCATGAGCGTCCTGGCGCTCGTCAGAGACGGTGACGACGCTCATGCGGGCGAAGAGGAGGCCATAGAACTGGCGATGAAACATATCGTGAAGTCGCCAACCAATCTCATCGTCGATGCCGGATGCGGAAGAGGCGGAACGGCGGACTATATTCAGAGAAATGGATGGGGCACCGTCGTCGGTTTCGACATTGAGCCGGCGTCGATCGAATCCGCGCGCCGGACCTACTCGGACCAGCAGTTTTTTGTTTGCGATGTAGGTCATGTGGACCAGGAAACAGATGTCCAACCCGACGTCATCTGCATGTTCAATGTGTATTACTGTCTCCCGGACCAGCCCGGTGCCCTGAGGTCACTGCGCAAAATCTCCAAACCCGGAACCGAAATGGTCATCTTCGATCACGTCGACAGAGGGGGCTATCACAATACTCCCCTGATGGATGCGGGAGAGCCCTTTCTTGCCAATTCGCCAAAACTTTCCACGTTTCCGGACACTCTTGAGGCGAACGCTGGATGGTGGCCGGTATCCGTGAGATCCACGACCTGTACGTTCAATGGTATACGGCTCTTGTCTCGCGGATTGAAAACAGGCAGACAGAAATCGCTGCAGTGGCCGGTGTGGCAGGCTATGAACACGTTCTTTGCCTCTATGGGGGATTGCTGGAGGCGGTATTGACCGGGAAACTGGGGGCAGCCATCATGCGCGCGACGCCCAGAATGTAGGGCTTTCGAAAGTTTTCTTGCCGAAAATCCGGTAGCTGCAAATGTCGCCTCATCAGGACGGATACTCTAGCATGACGCACGTAACCAACTTACAGGGTGGCGTTTGATGTCCGAACCGGCTTGTGCCTCTTTTCCCGAACTGCCGCCGCCGCTGGACCCGGAACGTGCGGTCAGGCTGATGGTCGAACTGTTCGGCGAGGGCGGTCAGACCCGGCACCTCGAAGAGCGCAGGCAGATTGCCTCGCTTGCGCACCGGTACCCGGCGGTCATGGCGCTGATCGTATTGATTTACGATGCCTCACCCCATGTTGCGGCGTTGATGGAGCGCGATCCGTCCGCTGCCTTGTCGATCTTCCGGGACGGGCCGGACACTGCGTTTTCCGCAAGCCTTGCCAGCGCCCGCAAACTCGATCCGGCCGTCGGCGAGGCCGACGTCATGCGCACGCTGCGTCAGGCAAAAGCCCAAGCGGCACTGGCGATCAGTCTTGCCGATCTGACAGGCCTCTGGCCGGTCATGGAAGTCACCGGCGCCCTGACCCGGTTTGCCGATGCTGCCCTCAACGGCGCCATCGACTGGATGCTGGCGCAGGCGCAGCGGTCGGGCAAGTGGCATGCCGCCGATCCGGAAAATCCCAGCCGCGACAGCGGTTTTGTAGTTCTGGCCATGGGCAAACATGGCGCGTTCGAGCTCAATTATTCCAGCGACATCGATCTTATCGTCTTCTACGACCCCACCGTCATCGCCCTGGCGGAAGGCACGGAGGCCTCGACTTTTTTTGTCCGCGTGACCCGCCAACTGGTCAAACTGCTGCAGGACCGAACCGGTGATGGATACGTGTTTCGGGTCGACCTGAGGTTGAGACCGGACCCGCGGGCGACAAATGTCGCCATAGCGGTTGAGGCCGCCGCCCAGTATTACGAGACCCTTGGCCAGAACTGGGAACGCGCCGCCATGATCAAGGCGCGCCCGGCTGCCGGCGACATCCCCGCCGGCGAGGATTTCCTGAAGCGCCTGGCGCCCTTCATCTGGCGCAAATACCTGGATTACTCCGCGATTGCCGATGTGCACTCGATGAAACGCCAGATCCACGCCTTCAAGGGACATGGCGAAATCGCCGTCTACGGCCACAACATCAAGCTGGGGCGCGGCGGCATCCGAGAGATCGAATTTTTTGTTCAGACCCAGCAGCTGATCGCCGGCGGCCGCTCACCCCATCTGCGCGGCCGTGAAACGCTTGCCAATCTGGAGATCCTGTCCGCAAACGACTGGATTACGCCGGCTGTGGCCGGAGAAATGCGCGAGGCCTACCTGTTCCTGCGCCATGTGGAGCACAGGCTTCAGATGCAGGGCGATGACCAGACCCATGTTCTGCCTGCTTCAGTCGAGGACATGGAGCGTTTCGCCCGATTCGCCGGTTTTGCCTCTCGCGATGTCTTTGCCGCCCAACTGCTCGACCATCTCAACACGGTGCAGGCGCACTATGCCGTACTGTTCGAACATGCCCCCACTTTGGGTAACGACGAAGGCAGTCTGGTCTTCACCGGCGGCGATGACGACCCCGACACGATTGAAACCTTGCACCACATGGGTTTTGAAAAACCCTCGGAAATCTCCGCCACCATCAGGGGCTGGCATTTTGGCCGCTATGCCGCGACCCGCAGCGAGCGGGCAAAGGAAAAACTCACCGAGCTGATGCCGGCCCTGCTGCGGGCGCTGTCTGAGACCCTGGAGCCCGATCGGGCGTTTCTGGCATTCGACCGGTTTCTCGCCGGGCTGCCTGCCGGCGTCCAGCTGTTTTCCCTGCTCTGGTCCAACCCGAACCTGTTGCAGCTGCTTGCCGGCATCATGGGCGGCGCCCCCCGGCTTGCCAGTGTCCTGGGGCAGAAACCGCAGGTTCTTGATGCTGTCCTGGACTCGGGTTTCTTTGGACCGCTTCCCGATGGTGACGAGTATCGACGCATCGTCGCTGACCGGATAAGGAGCGCCGACAATCTGGAAACCGGGCTTGATCTGGCCCGCCTCCACGGCAACGAGCAGGCGTTCCGCATCGGCGTCCAGGTGTTGACCGGAACCGCATCGGCCTCGGAGGTCGGGCGGGCTTATTCCGAACTTGCGGAGAACGAAGTTGCCGGTTTGCTCGATCTGGTGAAAAATGAAATTCAGCGCCGCCATGGCAGGATCGCAGGCGGCCAGGCTGTGGTCGTTGCGATGGGAAAACTTGGCGGCCGGGAAATGACCGCCGCTTCCGACCTCGATCTGATGGTGATCTACGATTTCGATCCCGACGCCGGTCCGTCCGACGGGCCAAAGCCGCTCATGGGCGCGCAGTACTATGCCCGGCTGACCCAGCGCCTGATCTCGGCTCTGTCGGCGCCGACCGCCGAGGGCAGTCTCTACGAAGTCGACATGCGGTTGCGGCCTTCGGGAAACTCGGGTCCGATCGCCACCCGGCTGGACACTTTTGTCGACTATCAGACCGGGTCCGCCTGGACCTGGGAAAAACTCGCCTTGACGCGCGCCCGGGTAATTGCCGGCGATGCCGGTCTCGGCAAACGTGTGAGCGATGCGATCGCGGCGGCGATCGCCCAGCCGCGCGACATTGTGGATACTGCCCGGGACGTGAGCGACATGCGCCGGAAGATCGAACAGGAGAGAGGCACGGACGATCCGTGGGAAATCAAACTGGTCCGCGGCGGTCTCGTGGACATCGAATTCATCGCGCAGTTTCTGCAGATTGCCCATGCCCACCGGCATGCCAACGAACATCCGGGCATCCTGTCGCCCAACACCGCTGACGCGTTGGCGAGACTGCACGACGCCGGCCTGATCGGCAATGACCAGGCGCACACGCTGGAAGCTGCCTGCAGACTGTTCCAGGGCCTGACCCAGGTGTTGCGCCTGTGCGTTGTCGGCCGGTTTGAGGCAAAGACGGCGCCCGATGGATTGCGGTCCTTGCTGCTGCAAGCCGGGGAAACACCTGATTTTGCGATCCTGGAATCCACTTTAGCTGACATTCAAAGTCAGGTGAAAAGCGTTTACGATCAATTAGTTGAGGGCGCTTCGTGATTCAATGCTGTTAAAGCGATGGATCAGCCAGTGTGTCAGGGCGGGCCAGCCACACATCCGGAAGTTTTTTCGACAGGCAGGCCCGGGCCGCTTCGTAAGACTATGCAACGGCGGAGCAGTGCCCCTGAATTCAGATCTCAATCCCATCCATGGGTTTCGATCTGACGTTGCTCTTCCGGGAATCGATTCAGCACCGAACCACCGCATGCGGTCTTGGAACAACTGAGGAGCAATAGTCATGTCGAGAGGTAAACAAGGCCTTAAGTTCTTCGCTTTGACGGTGATGCTTGTCTTTGGACTCACAGGTCCAGTGAGCGCCGCCGACGATGCGACCCCCTACAAGGTCAGCGGAAGTTGGTTCAAACGGGCCGATAAGGACCGCAACAAACTGGTCTCGAAGGATGAGGCCGGCCGCCTCGCATCCCGGGATTTCCTCCGCCTCGACCGTAACAGTGACGGAACGGCAACCGTTGAAGAGATCGACCAACGGCTCATGGAGCGCGTGGTGCGGTCGCGGGAGCGCCTGCTGAGACGCCTTGATGCCAATCGCGATAGAGCGATAAGCAAGTCCGAGATCGATGCCCGGACGCGCGGCATGTTTGCCCATATCGATGCAGACGGCAACGGTGGTATAACTCTTGATGAGCTCAAGTCTTACCGCCAGGCAATACGGAAGGCGCGCCAGGCCGAGCGTCGGGCCAAGCGCGCCGAACGTGCCAAGGCCGCCGGACAGGAATGAATGTCAGCCATGGGAATGGCACTCGTGAAACGCGACGGGGACAGCACAGACGAGATCGACCGTGACGTCCCATCGGCGTCTGCGGATGTCCCGACAGATGCCGCGTCCAGTTCGGAGGAGGACGCCGTCCTCCTCGCCCGCGTGAGGGACGGTGACGAAACAGCTTTCGCGACGCTGGTCACGAACCATTACGGCAACGTTTATGGCCTTGCCTGCAGAATGCTGCATGACCAGAGCGAAGCCGAAGACATTTCACAGGACGTCTTTCTCAAGGTCTGGAACAAGCCGGAAGCGTGGAATCCCGACGGTGCCAGGTTTTCCACCTGGCTCTATCGGGTGACGGCCAATGCCTGCATCGACCGTATGCGCAAGAAGGTGCCGCATCCGACAGACTTCATTCCTGAAACGCCCGATCCGGCTGCGGGGGCCGACACCCGGTTGTTTGAGGACCAGGTGAGTGTCAAAGTGGATGCTGCCATTGCGAACCTGCCGGAGAGGCAGCGCCTGGCATTGGTTGCGACTTACTACCAGGGACTGACAAACAAGGAAGCAGCGATCGTGCTGGGTGTTACCGTAGACGCCCTTGAATCGCTTCTTGCCAGGGCAAGGCGAAAGCTCAAGCAGGACCTGAAATCTGAGTGGCGCGCCCTGATTGCCGATGGCATCGATGAGTGACACGCAGGTCAACAAGGGCAGACGACGAAAGCATTTGCATGTGCGAGGCAGTTGAATGAATACAAAGTCGAACGGAGTGGATGCCAGGATGCTGGAGCGTCTGACATCGGTTGTTGCAACCTATGGTGCGGATCAGACCCGTTGGCCGCCGGAAGAACGGGACGCGTTACAGTCCCTGATTGTCCGGATGGGTTCGGCTGCAGGCAGGTTTCGCGAGGAGAGTGCGCTGGATGAACTGCTTGACCGGGCAACGCCGCCACAGCCGCCGGAGGGCGCCGTGGACAGGGTGCTCGCGCATGCAGAACTGGCCAGGTCCGGTGGCGGCCGGACTGCTGATGTCCTGCCGTTTCAACCCAGGATGGCCGCACCGCCCAGCTCCCCGATTGCCTGGCGCCCTACAGCCGGAGTTGTCGCCGCCTCCCTGCTCCTCGGGGTTGTGGCGGGAAACCTGAAAGTGACCGACGGATATTACCTCCGCGGCGTCACGGACATTCAGATCGAGGACATCGAACCGGACCAGGATCTGTTTGCGGTGAACATTGCTGAGCCGGTTCCTGACGAGGACGAACCATGACCCAATCGGACGACCGGACACGGACGACGGCCTCTGCCCTGAAGTCCGTCCGGACAAATGCCATACCCTGGCTTGGTGTGGGTCTACTGCTGTCGCTTGCCATCAACGCCTTCGTCGTCGGTATCATCGCCACCAAGGTTTACAAGGCAAAGGAAACCCGGACCGCAAGGCTGCCGGCAATCATCGATGCTCAGGTCGAAGGCCGCCGCATATTGCGCAGCGTCGACAAGGTACGTCGCAGGGAACTGCGGAAAATTGAGAGGTCCTACCGCGACAAGTTTGCCCCATATGCCGAAAATCTGGACCGGGCGCGCCGCGAACTTGCAGCGGTTGTCAGGGAATCTTCTCTCGATCAGGCTAAACTCGAGGCCGCTTTCAAGAATGTTCAGGAAGCGCGAACCGACATGCGGGCAATTTCCAGCACAATGATCATGGAATTGATCACCGCTATGACCCCGGCGGAGCGCCAATCTCTAGCCCAACGTCTGGAACGCCAGAAAAAGAAGCGCAAAAAGAAGAAGTCCAAGACCAAGAAAAATGAGGACGGTTAGGAACTGCGCCGTCAAGGCGTCCTGACATGGTGTGGCTCACGCCGAGTGTGAGGCGCTCCTGGACGAGGCGGTTTTCGTCTTTGTCGCGCCCGAAACCGTCAGGCCGTTTCGCGGCAAAAGGACCGTTACCGTTGTGCCCACACCCTCTGTACTGTCGATGTGAAGAATACCGCCATGCAGTTCGATCAGGGAGCGTGAAATGGCCAGCCCCAGACCGCTGCCGCCGCGGGTCTTGGTAAATTGATTCTCGACCTGTTCGAAGGCCCGACCGAGCTTTTCGATGTCCGGTTCGGGGATCCCGATGCCGGTGTCCTTGATCGCGATACCGACCTGCCGGTTGTCGCCGGATGCCTCGATCGTGACGGTGCCGCCGGCCAGGGAAAACTTCACAGCATTTGTCAGGATGTTCAGGATCACCTGTTTGAGTGGCCGTTTGTCGCCCTGAACCACGAGATCGGCAGGGACCCGGTTGTCGATCTCGATGCCATCATCCGAGGCGCGCGGACCGACAATCCTGATGCTGTCTTCGACGATCTCGCCAACCAGACACTCCTGCATATCGAGCGTCACCCGGCCGGCTTCGATCTTCGACATATCCAGGATGTCGTTGATCACATCGAGGAGATACTGGCCGCTCTTGTTGATGTCGCAGGCATATTCCACATATTTTTCCGAACCGATCGGGCCGAACAGGCCGGTTTGCATGACGTCGGAAAAGCCGATGATTGCGTTTAGCGGCGTACGCAGTTCATGGCTCATGTTGGCCAGGAACTCGGATTTTGAACGGTTGGCCGCTTCTGCCCGGGTCTTCTCCATCGAGTATTTTTCAGCCAGATCAACAAGTTGCTGCGCCTGGCGTTCGAGTGTGCCCCTGGATTTTTGAAGATCGCGGACCGTATCCATCAGTTCGCGTTCGCTGTCCATAAGCCGCTCTTCATGGTTTTTCAGCGACGTTATGTCCGTGCCCACACTCACGAAACCGCCATCCTTGGTGCGCCGTTCATTGATCTGCAGCCAGCGTCCGTCTTCCAGTTGGACCTCGAAAGTGTTGCCGTTATCGGCATCGCCCGCGCCATCGTTTCCGCCGTCCTGTTCACTGACGGAGATCCGGGTCTTGACGACCGGTTCCTTGGCGTTTTTGACCACATCCTCATAGCGGGTGCCGGCGCCCACGACGCTGGCCGGCAGATTATGGAACTGCTGGTACTTGCTGTTGCACATCACCAGGCGGTTGTCGGTGTCCCAGAGCACGAAGGCCTCCGAGATTGTCTCGATCGCATCGCGCAGCCGCATATCGGCTTCCGCGGTGCGGGCATCGGCCTGCTTCTGTTCGGTGATGTCGATGGCGATGCCCACCAGGTGCGGCGCCAGGTCGCCTGCGGCGGACGTCAGCTCGCCGCGCGCCCGGATCCAGATCCACCGGCCATCGCTGTGTCGGATCCGCATCTCCCGGTCGAAGGCGGTTTCGCCATCGCGGATCATCTGTTCCACAAGCCGGTTCAGCTTCTTGTCGCCCGGATGCAGCCGGTCCACCATTTCTCCAAATGCCAGCAACCCTTCGCGGTTGTCCAGGCCGAGCATCTCGTACATTGAGCGCGACCAGAATATGTGGCCTCTTGAAACGTCCCAGTCCCATAGCCCGCAGCGTCCGCGGTTAAGCGCCTTGTCGAGCCGCGTGGTCGCGACCCGCAGCGTATCGTCGGCGTTGTTGGCCCGCGTCGCCTCCCAGTAGAAAGCCGCCGTGATCAGGAGTATGACGAGACCGGTCGCCAGGAACAGGCTGCAATACACGGTCACGTCGCGAACCCACACGGCGATGATGTCTGTGGACAACTGTACGAAAGCAATCTGCCCGGGATACCGGCCCAGGTTTCGCACTGTCGCCACTGCCGTGCTGTCATCGGGAAGGGTTATCTTCGCGACCGTTCCGGTGATGTCGCGCAGCAGCTGCGAGGGGAGAATGTCGATCAGGCGCAGGCCCTGATACTTGGAGTCGGCCGGTACCGTTATCCGGATGTAGCCGGAGTCGTCGCTGACAAATGCCATCCGGCCGTTTGCCAGAACCTTCTCTGGCAGGGACTCGCGAAGATCCTGAAGCGTTGGAACGGCGGGCGTGATGCCGGGGGCGGTTACCGAAGCAAGCCGCTGGGCAAGCCGCGCTGCGGTGACATCGGCGACGAGCCGGGTTTGCTCCATGGCTGTTTGGATGGTTTCCGATCGTCTGGCGTAAAGATGCGTGACCAGGGCGGTGGCGAGAGAGATCAGGAAGACGACCACGAGCCCACGGATCAGGCGGCGCAGCATCGGCTCCGACAAGGTGATGCGTTTATAGATCGCAACAGTTGCCGGGAGCCCCGCAGCGCGGGCCTGTGAAAACAGCTCTCCCAACTGAGCGCGTGCCAAGTCCCAGATTCCTTCGATAAAACTAAAGTCGACGAAGGTAGCCCCACCCCCGAATCATAGCCCCATTGATTCGAAGTTCGGCTGATTTGTCCAGTATCAACAAAAGGTTAATAAAACTAAACTTTCAGGCCCGCGCTAGGAGTCTGATTTGACTCGATTATTTTCTATTGCAGCGACTTGGTGACGATTTCAAACGTGTCCCGCGAAAGCCCGTTTGTGTCCAGAATGCGTCGCAGTTCGGCTTCCGCCAGGCCCTGGCGGCCTGATTCGAGCACCCGCCAGCTTCTGAAACTGCCCGAAAGCCGGGCGGAAACCTGCGGGTTCTTGGCATCCAGTTCGATGATAATGTCAGCCACCAGCCGGTAACCGGCACCATCGGCCCGGTTGAACGCGGACAGGTTGCCGCCGGCAAGGGTGCCCACCAGTGCACGCACCTTGTTGGGATTGCTCATGGAGAATGCCGGATGCGACAGCAGGTCCGACACCCGGTCGATCGCCGTTTCCGCCGGACCCAGGGCGTTCAGCGACAACCATTTGTCGACCACGAGATGGTCCGCCTGCCAGCGGTCGTAGAAGATCGCCAGAGCCTCGTCGCTTTCGCTGGATCCGATCCCCGCCAGAACGTGCAGTGCGGCCATCTGATCGGTCATATTGCCGGCATCCGCGAAATGCCGTAACCCGAAAGCCGGCCCGCCGGTCCCTTTCACGAGATAGGCCATGGCCGTGTTCCTGAGCGCGCGGCGGCCGGCGGCTTGCGCATCGGGTGAGAAGGCCTCTTTCAGATCGGTTGCGGAATAGGCGGTTTCAAGCTCGGCTTCGAGCTGACCGGCGATCGATGAACTGAGGTGTTCCCGGGCAACATGGATGGCGCCCGGATCGACGTTCTGTCCGATCACGCGGGCCAGGTCGGTCTCGCTCGGCAGTGCCAGAAGTTGCGCAACGAATGCCGGTTCGAGCGAGGTGTCGCGAACCGAGTGACCCAGGGCTGCTGCGAGTCGGACCCCCTTGCGCGGCGGATCTCCTTTGCGAATGGCGTCGACCATTGAGATCAGGACGTCCGCACCGTAGGTCTGGGCAGCTTCCCATCGGTTGAACAGGTCGCGGTCGTGCGCCATCAGGAACTCCAGGTCCCCATCCTTGCTGTGAGTGACCAGCCGCACCGGTGCCGTGAAACCCCTGTTGAGCGATACAACCGGGCGGGAATCGATGTTTTCGAACCGGAACTCCTGTTCGCGCTGTTTCAGTTCCAGGAGCGTTCCGTTGAGTGCGGTCTTGGCGGAAGGGGTCAAAGTCATGTCCTGTCCGTGGCCGTCGATCAGGCCGATGCGCAGGGGAATATGCAGCGCTTCTTTCGATTTCTGGCCCGGCGTGGGTGCGCTCATCTGGGTGACGGTCAGGTCAAGCGTGGACTGCGTCTGATTGTAGCGGCTGGTCACCGTAACCTCCGGCGTCCCGGCCTGCTCGTACCACAGGCTGAATTGTCCGAGGTCGATTGCCCCGGCGGCCTCCATGCAGGTAACGAAGTCTTCAACCGTTGCGGCCTCTCCGTCGTGGCGCTCGAAGTAAAGGTCCATGGCCTTGCGGAATGACTCAGGTCCCAGGATCGTATGCATCATGCGAACGATTTCCGCGCCTTTCTCGTAGACGGTCGCGGTGTAGAAATTGTTGATCTCGATGTAGGAACTGGGTCTTACGGGATGGGCCAGCGGGCCGGCATCTTCGGGAAACTGGTGGCTGCGCAGGAGTCTGACATCGGCAATGCGCTTGACCGCCCGCGAGCGCATGTCCGATGAAAATTCCTGGTCGCGGAAAACCGTCAGGCCTTCCTTCAGGCACAGCTGGAACCAGTCGCGGCAAGTAATCCGGTTGCCGGTCCAGTTGTGAAAATATTCGTGCGCGATGATGCCTTCGATATTGGCATAATCTGCATCGGTCGCCGTATCGGGCCGGGCGAGGACATATTTGTCATTGAAGACATTGAGGCCCTTGTTCTCCATGGCGCCCATGTTGAAATCGCTGACCGCCACGATCATGAAGATGTCGAGGTCGTATTCCAGACCGAACACGTCCTCGTCCCACTTCATCGACCGTTTCAGGGAGTCCATGGCATAGTCGCACCGGTCTTCCTTACCCGGTTCGACATAGATCTTAAGCGCCACATCGCGCCCCGATCCGGTCGTGTAGCGATCCTCGACACAAGCCAGGTCGCCCGCCACCAGGGCAAACAGATAAGACGGTTTGGGATGCGGATCGTGCCAGATCGCGTAGTGGCGCTCGGTTCCGTCGATCTCGCCGGCCTCCACCAGATTGCCGTTGGACAGCAGGACCGGCGCTTCCGAGCGTCCAGCCTCGATGCGGGTGGAAAAGACCGCCAGAATGTCGGGACGGTCGAGAGAGTAGGTGATCCGGCGAAAACCTTCCGCTTCGCATTGGGTGCAGTACGTGCCGCTCGATCTGTAAAGGCCGGAAAGCGCGGTGTTTGCCGTCGGGTTGCAGACCGTGTCGATCACCAGTTGAAACGGCTCGTCGGGGACCTGTTTGATCGTCAGGTGACTGTCGGACACTGCGTACTCGCCCTGAGCCAGGAGCATGGCGTTGATGTGCACGCCTTTCAGGTCGATCTGCTCGCCATCCAGCACCAGTGTCGTTGACCGATTGGAGACCACAGGGTTGGGCCGCATTTCCAGCGTCGCGCGGATTCGGGTAGCTTCCGTCGCGAGCCGGACGTCCAGATGCACAGTGTCGATCATATAGTCGGACGGGCGATAGTCTTTCAGCCGGATCGGGGTCGGGGTATCGGTTTTCATGATGCAGATCGTTCATCCTGGAGCGGGAACCAAACGCCGATACTAGAACACGGCCCTTCAGGTGCCCACTACTGTGAGAACTGGAACGGAACTGCAAGAAAAAAGACGATGATCGCGAAAACCGTCGCCGCTCAAGTCATGAGGACGAGGGCAGGGCTTTAGTTCTCGATCTTCTTGATGATCGCGCGGGCCCGGCCCATCAGCTCGACCAGCTGGCCGGAAAGGTTCTCAGGCGCGTCTTCGGCGTGTTCGTGGATCTTGCGCAGCACATCCACGCAGTCGAGCGCGTTGGCAATGACCTTGGCCTGAAACTCGACCCGCAGCGGGTCGAGGTCGTATTCGGCACCCGGCACGCGCCAGCCGCCCCAGTCGCGGTCGCCGGTGACGATCACCGGGAAAGTGCCGGGATGGGGATGATTCGTGCATTCGCCCTCTGTGCGCCACTTGTTCTGGCCGCGTACCAGGCGCCATTGCTCGACGCCGCCGGTCAGGTCGCTGGTGGAAGCGATGTCTTCGGGTTGAAGTTCGTCCGCACCGAATTCCCGTCCCATGCCGCAGTCGTAGGTCACCTTGATCGGTTCCTCGACGCCCTTGGCCCACTGAGGCTTGACGTGTTCAATCTGCGCCCAGGTGCCGACAGGTTTGACGAAAACGCGTTGATTCTTGTGAAAAACAGCTTTTGCCATTTATGAACTCTCTCAAAGCCCGCGCGCACTTGGCGCAGCGGGTTCACCCCGGATCAATGCGCCGATTATCGTAGAACTTCCTTACGGCATGATTAATGGCAGAACCCGGGCTCTTCGGACTCCTGGCCGGACACAAAAATTGAGCCGCTGCCTGCAAATTCTGGTAAGGCCAACATTCTGAACAAGGCATTGCCGCCTTTCAAAGGATTGATTTCCGGGGGCAGGTGAGGGAGACGCAAAGATGGCGCGAACGCTCATGTTGCAGGGAACCGGCTCCGATGTCGGCAAGACCGTGCTGGTGGCGGGGCTTTGCCGGGCGGCGGTGCATCGGGGGTATGCGGTGCGTCCGTTCAAGCCGCAGAACATGTCCAACAATGCCGCCGTCACCGACGATGGCGGCGAAATCGGCCGCGCCCAGTGGCTCCAGGCACTTGCCTGCAAGGTCGCCCCCAGCCTCCACATGAACCCTGTGTTGTTGAAGCCCCAGTCAAATTCGGGATCTCAGGTTGTTGTCCAGGGACAGGTTGTCGGACAGGCCGGCGCCCGGGATTACCAGGCACTGAAACGCTCCCTGTTCAAAGCCGTCCTGGCAAGTTTCCGGATTCAGAACGAGGCATGCGATCTTGTCATCGTCGAGGGAGCGGGCAGCCCGGCGGAAGTCAACCTGAGAGCAAATGATATTGCCAACATGGGATTCGCCGTGGCCACCGACACGCCGGTCGTGCTGGTTGGCGATATTGACAGGGGCGGTGTGATTGCAAGCCTGGTGGGCACTCACACGATCCTGTCCGAGGCCGACCGGCGCCAGATCGTCGGTTACATCATCAATAAGTTTCGCGGCGATGTCTCGCTTTTCGACGATGGCCTCCTGTCGATAGAACAATATACGGGCTGGCCGTCCTTTGGTGTTGTGCCGTGGTTGGAAGAAGCGGGCCGATTGCCGGCAGAAGACTCCGTCGTGCTTGAGCAGATGGCTGCGCCGCAAAATGGTGTCGTTCGCATTGCCGTGCCTCATCTGGCGCGAATCGCAAACTTTGACGACTTTGACCCGCTCGCCGCTGAGGACGACGTGAACGTCGTCGTGGTCAGACCCGGTGAGGCGATTCCGGCTGACGTGTCGCTTGTCATCCTGCCCGGCAGCAAGGCGACGATTTCAGATCTAAAATGTCTCCGCGAAAACGGCTGGGATGTGGATATCAAGGCCCATGTCCGCCGGGGAGGGCAGGTGCTGGGCATTTGCGGCGGCTACCAGATGCTGGGGCGCACCGTCAGCGACCCGTCGGGGATCGAAGGCGATGACCCGTTTATTGACGGTCTGGGTCTGCTGGACATCGATACTGTCCTGGAACCCCACAAGGTGGTGCGCCAGTCAAAGGCGCGTTCGATTCCGGGCGATCTGGCGGTCGAGGGCTACGAAATTCACATGGGCCGGACAACCGGGCCCGACTGCAGCCGGCCGGTTCTGATGATGGACCATGGGCCCGACGGCGCGGCAACGACCGATGGCAAGGTCAAGGGGTGCTACATGCATGGTTTGTTCGCTGCCGACGGCTTCCGCAGCGATTTCCTTCGTAATCTGGGACTGCGGGGCACGGAGCGTGTCGAATACAGGGCCCGGATTGAGGAGACCCTCGATGCCCTGGCAGCGAGACTCGAGGAAGTGCTCGATCTGGATGAACTTTTCAACGCTGCACGGAGACCTGAATGTTTTGATTGACATTGTGCTTTGCAAATGAGTTATTCGAGCATGAATGGTTCCTCGTTAAGGTCAAAGACCTGAGGATCAAAAGGGAATGCGAAGGGTTTACCCATCAGGGAATCTCTAGCGCAGCCGACCCCGCGACTGTAGTACGGTAAGGCGAAATCCAATATGCCACTGGGAAACCGGGAAGGCGGATTGAGCTGAACTGCCGTGAGCCAGGAGACCTGCCATTCGAGCCCTGTCCATCGATATCGAGGATGGGGATGATGTCAACGAGCTTGCGCGGAGGTTGTTATGCTCGAAACCAAAGTTGTTGAACGCACAGTATCGGAAACCAGACAGGCCCGCATGGCGGCAGGCGTTGCAGCCCTTCTGTTCGGTTCCTTCATGCTATTCGGCGTCGGATTCGCAAATTCCGAAACCGTCCACAACGCGGCCCATGACACGCGGCACGCGTTTACGTTTCCCTGTCATTAACGCAGAGCGGATCGCGTTCAATTTGGACGCGAACATTTTGCTCTGATGCTTTGATCTGGGGAGACCGGAATGATCAAACAATTGTTCTTCGCCGCGATAGCGGCGGGGCTGCTTGCTGGCGTGGTGACGACCGGCACGCAGATGCTCAAGGTCGTGCCTTTGATCCACAAGGCCGAAACCTATGAAACGGCACAAGCAGAGGGCGGCTCTGCCTCTGCCTCAAACGAACAAGCCCACAGTCATGGCCAGAGCGAACAAGCTGCGGATGGCCACAGCCACAGTCACGATGGCAGCGCTTGGGCACCCGATGACGGTTTCGAGCGCATCGCGTCGACCCTTGTCTTCAACATTCTGACCGGGATTGCTTTCGCCTGTTTACTGGGGGCGGGGATCATGTTCGTCAACGGCACCGTCTCGATCAGACACGGCCTTCTCTGGGGTGCCGCGGGCTTTTTTGCCTTTTCGTTGGCCCCTGCTTTGGGGTTGCCACCTGAATTGCCGGGAATGGAGGCCGCGGCCCTGTCCGACCGGCAGGGCTGGTGGCTACTGACCGCGGTTTGTTCTGCGGCAGGTCTCGCCCTGTTCGCCTTCAGGGAGGCAATTGTCTGGAAGCTGGTCGGTGTTGTTGCCATTGTCGTGCCTCATGTTATCGGCGCTCCACACCCGGCAACGACGCAGAGTCTTGTTCCAGCGGAACTTTCGGCGGAATTCGCGATTGCTTCGGTCGTAACCGCAGCAGTCTTCTGGCTGATACTGGGGTCGTCGCTGTGCGGATTTCTGGAGAGGTTCCGGCGCAATGCCTGAACCCCTTCCTGGCCAGTGGGAATGACACACCGGCTCGGAACGGGCGCAACCCTTGTGTTGGGAGGTGCGCGTTCGGGCAAGAGCAGGTTTGCCGAAGGTTTGGCAACCGGATCCGGACTTCGGCTGATCTATGTGGCCACTGCCGAATCCGGTGATGGAGAAATGAGCGAGCGTATTGCCCGTCACCGCGCCGACCGGAGCCCGGATTGGCAGACGGTCGAAGAGCCACTGGAACTGGCAACCGTGGTTTCGGAATACGCGCGCACCGATTGTGTCGTGCTCGTGGACTGCCTGACGCTTTGGCTGACGAACCTGATGATCGCCAATGCAGATCTTGAAGATCGGATCGAGCGGTTTGCGGCTGGGCTTTCCGATCTTGATGGGCCGGTGATCCTTGTGTCGAACGAAGTCGGGCAGGGGATTATTCCCGACAATGCCATGGCCCGGGCGTTTCGCGATCATGCCGGCCGCCTGCATCAGGTGGTCGCTCATAACGCGCGCCAGGTCTATTTTGTAACAGCGGGCCTTGCACAGGTCCTGAAACCTTGAATGGGAAATGTCCATGGACGCTGCAACGAACGATAGCACGACCAAGATCCCGACAACCGTTGTCACCGGATTCCTGGGGGCAGGCAAGACCACGCTGATCCGCAACCTGCTTGCAACAGCCAACGGAAAGAGGATCGCCCTGATCATCAACGAGTTTGGCGACCTGGGCATTGATGGCGACGTCCTGAAGGGCTGCGGCGACGAGACCTGCACGGAGGACGATATCGTTGAACTGACCAACGGTTGCATCTGCTGCACGGTTGCAGATGACTTTGTTCCCACGATTACCAAGCTGCTGCAGCGCAGCGAGAGGCCAGACCATATCGTTATCGAGACATCCGGCCTGGCGCTCCCTCAACCGCTTGTTCGCGCCTTCAACTGGCCGGAGATTCGCACCAAGGTAACCGTCGACGGTGTCATCACTGTTGTTGACAGCCGCGCGGTCGCCGATGGCCGGTTCGCGGACGACGAGGACGCTGTAAACAGTCAGCGGGCGGCCGATGATGCGCTTGATCATGAAAGCCCGCTCGAAGAGCTTTTCGAAGATCAACTCGCCTGCGCCGACATGATCATTCTCAACAAGACCGACCTTGTCGACGTCGATGCACTGGAGAAAGTTCGCAGCGACGTCGTCGCCCGCGTGCCGCGTGCGGTCAAGGTGGTCAAGGCCGTTGAAGGCAGCCTCGGCGCCGACGTGCTTCTTGGTTTGGGCGTCGGCGCGGAGGCGTACATGGACGCTCGCAAGTCTCACCACGAGATTCACCATGAAGGCGAAGACGGCGATCATGAACACGATCACGACGAGTTTGACAGCTTCGTCGTGTCCCTGGGCGAAGTGGCCGATGTCGACAAACTGAAGGCACACCTTGGCGGCGTGATCGCCGATCACGACATTCTGCGTTTAAAAGGTTTTGCCGCCGTCAAAGGCAAGGACATGCGTCTTGTGGTGCAGGCAGTGGGAACCCGGATTGACACCTATTTCGACAGGGATTGGCGAGACGGCGAGGCCCGCGATAGCCAGTTTGTGGTGATCGGGGAGAGTGGATTCTCCCGCAATGACATCGCCCGCGACCTCGCTGGGTGAGCGACAGAGTCCGGCTAATCCAAAAAGGATCCTAAAGCGTGCATCTTCTTCAGGCGCAACCAGGCAGCGTGCAGGATGGCAGCGAGGCGGTCGATCTCGGCCAGACTCCGGCCGATGTCATCGTGCTGTCGGCAGCCGACACCGAACTGGCGGGCCTGGCGGGCGCACATGAGGCCCTGGGCGAGCAGGCACCGGGGTTGCGGCTCGCCAACATCATGCATCTGGCCCACAACATGTCGGTCGACCTCTACGCGGAGAAGACCGTCATTGGCGCCAGGCTTGTCGTGGTGCGCATGCTCGGGGGCTCGGGTTACTGGCCCTACGGACTGGAGCAGTTGCACAGGGTTTGTGCCGCAAACGATATCGCTCTGGCTGTGTTGCCGGGGGACGATCAGCCGGACCCGGATCTCGATCACTACGGGACAGTCGCGCCGGAAAGCCGTTTTGCGCTCTGGCAATATCTTGTCCATGGTGGTCCGGCGAACGCCAAAAACTTCCTGAAATTTGCAGCCTTTGTCCTGGGCGAAGGCGTTGAGCCGCCGCCGCCGGCGCCCTTGCTCAAAGCCGGGCTTTACTGGCCGGGACGAGACGAGCCGTCATTGCACGACCTACAGGCCGAGTGGAAGGAAGGTGCGCCAGTGGCCGCCCTGACGTTCTACCGTGCCCTGATTCAGGGTGGCAGCCTGTCTCCGGTAGACGCACTCATCGATGGCCTGAGGGCACAAGGCCTTAATCCGCTGCCGGTTTTCGTCTCAAGCCTCAAAGACCCGGTCTCCGCGGCAACGGTGGGAACCCTGTTCGAACAGGCCTCACCGTCGGTTGTGCTCAATGCAACCGGCTTTGCCGTCTCGTCTCCGGTGGAGGTTCACAAGCCCAGTCCCCTCGACACGCCCGGACGCCCGGTTCTGCAGGTCGTGTTCTCCGGCAGCAATGAGGAAAACTGGTCGGATGAAACCAGGGGCCTGACCGCGCGCGACCTTGCCATGAAC
Organism: Alphaproteobacteria bacterium; assembly: GCA_021775805.1. Lineage (GTDB taxonomy): Bacteria > Pseudomonadota > Alphaproteobacteria > Rhizobiales > JAJFHC01 > JAJFHC01. The sequence goes on from JAJFHD010000039.1 coordinate 36,100, forward strand.
GTGGCGTTGCCGGAAATCGACGGCCGGGTGCTGACCCGGGCGGTCTCGTTCAAGTCCGAGGCCAGATTTGATCCGGTCACACAAAGTGCCGTCGTCTCTTACAGTACACGCCCTGACAGGGTCGCGTTTGTCTGCGCGTTGGCGGCACGCTGGGTTCGACTCGGTGCGGCACGGACTTCACAGCGCCGGGCCGCGATCGTATTGGCAAACTACCCCAATCGCGATGGCCGGGTTGGCAACGGTGTCGGCCTTGATACGCCTGCGGGGACGGTAACCCTGGTCAACGCTCTGGCCGATGCCGGTTACGATACCGGCGCTTGTCCGCGCGACGGTCAGGTGCTTATCGAAACACTGCTGGCCGGGCCGACCAACGCCGCCCATTCCGCCAGGCAGATTCGCGAAACACTGTCGATCGGAGACTATCGGCAATTTCTGTCGAGTCTTCCAGACGGTGTCGTCGAGCAGATCGAAGATCGTTGGGGCCCACCCGAAAACGATCCGTTCTACATGAGCGGCGATGTTGCCGCTTTTGCTCTTTCGGTTATCCGCTACGGCAACCTCGTGATCGGTATCCAGCCGGCACGCGGCTACAACATCGATCCCAAGGAAACCTATCACGATCCTGATCTGTTGCCGCCACACGGCTATCTCGCGTTTTACGCCTGGTTGAGGACGTCGTTCGACGCCCACGCGGTGATCCACATGGGCAAACATGGCAATCTGGAGTGGCTTCCCGGCAAGGCGGTTGCCTTGTCCGAAAGCTGCCTGCCCGAGGCGGTCCTGGGACCGATGCCGCATATCTATCCGTTCATCGTCAACGATCCGGGCGAAGGCACTCAGGCCAAGAGACGTACATCGGCCGTCATCATCGATCATCTGACACCGCCGCTGACCCGGGCGGAAACCTACGGGCCCCTGAAAGATCTTGAAGCGCTGGTCGACGAGTATTACGACGCCTCCGGTCTCGATCCGCGCCGTCTGGAACTGTTGCGCGGCCAGATCCTCGAGCTTATCCAGTCGATCGGGCTGGACAAGGACTGTGGCATCGAAGAAGGCGACGGCGACGCCGACGCCCTGTCAAAGCTCGATGCCTATTTGTGCGAGTTGAAAGAGATGCAGATCCGCGACGGCCTGCACATTTTCGGTCTGTCACCGACAGACGATCAGAGAATCGATCTTCTTGTAGCGTTGACGCGGGTTGCCCGCGGCAAAGGCGAAGGCGGTGATGCCTCCATAATCCGGGCGCTCGCCGGGGATTTGGGGCTTGCCGGTTTTGATCCCCTGGACTGTGACATGGGAGCACCGTGGGCCGGCGTCCGTCCGGTTGAACTGGAAAACTGTTCCGGCGACACCTGGCGCAGCAGCGGCGACACGGTCGAGCGCCTGGAAATCCTGGCCCGCGCCCTGGTGGCCGGCGAGACGATTTGCAGTGACGCCTGGTCTTCTGCACATGCTGTTCTCGAGGAAATTTCCGGGCGCATCGGTCCAGCGGTCGCGGCCTGTGGCACCCAGGAGCTCGCGGGATGCCTGACAGCCCTTGATGGACGTTTCGTTGTCCCGGGCCCGTCAGGCGCGCCGACCAGGGGCCGCGCCGATGTGTTGCCGACGGGCCGCAACTTTTTTTCCGTCGACACCCGAACGGTGCCGACACCGGCTGCCTGGCTGCTCGGTTGGAAGTCTGCAAGTCTGCTGGTCGAACGCCATCGGCAGGACCAAGGCGAATGGCCGAAGCAGATCGGGCTGTCGGCCTGGGGGACGTCGAACATGCGCACCGGCGGCGACGACATCGCCCAGGCCCTGGCCCTGATCGGTGCACGGCCGACCTGGGACAACGCCTCGCGCCGGGTAACCGGTTTCGAAGTCCTGCCGCTCAGCGTCATGGACCGGCCCCGCGTGGACGTGACCTTGAGGGTCTCGGGGTTCTTCCGCGATGCGTTTCCTTCCCAGATCGATCTGTTCGATTCCGCTGTGCGTGCCGTCGGAGCCCTGGACGAACCAGCGTCGAAGAACCCTATGGCGGCCCGCATGGCGGAAGAGCGCGACACGTTCCGGGCACAGGGCGATGACGAGAAGACCGCCGCCCTCAAGGCAGGCTTCAGGGTCTTCGGCTCGAAGCCCGGTGCCTACGGTGCGGGACTGCAGGCGCTGATCGACGAAAAGGGCTGGCAGAGTGCGGCTGACCTGGCACGGGCTTATCTGGTCTGGGGCGGCTATGCCTATGGTTCCGGCGCGGAAGGCCGGTCTGAGCCGGATCTGTTCGCCCGGCGGCTCAAGAAAGTTGATGCGGTGGTGCACAATCAGGACAACCGGGAGCATGACCTGCTTGATTCCGATGATTATTATCAGTTCGAAGGCGGCATGACCGCGGCTGTCGAGCATCTGTCCGGGGCGAAGCCGGTGGTTTACCACAATGACCATTCCCGCACCGACCGGCCGGTCATCCGCACCCTTGAAGAAGAAATCGGCCGGGTCGTGCGTGCCCGTGTGGTTAATCCCAAATGGATTAGCGGCGTCATGCGGCACGGTTACAAGGGCGCTTTTGAACTGGCGGCGACCGTCGACTACATGTTTGCGTTTTCCGCCACCACGGGGGCCGTCGGCAATCATCATTTTGAGGCGGTCTACGAGGCCTATGTCGTCGACGATAATGTGCGTGACTTCATGGCCGACGTGAACCCAGACGCATTGCGTGAAATGGCCGACCGGCTGAGGGAATCGATCGAGCGCGGTCTATGGGTGCCAAGATCGAACAGTGCGCGCTATGATCTGGACCGGCTGGCCGGCCTGCAACCGGGATCTGATGGAAAGGAACATCGCCAATGACCAAGAAGGACAAGTTCGCTCATCTGTCGGAAGCCGAACTCGACGATCGCCATGCCGACAAGATGCGCAAGAAGAAGGCCGCCCGCGACAAGATCATCGCCACCAAGACAATCGAAAAAGGTCTGCTCATCGTCCACACCGGCAAGGGCAAGGGCAAGTCCACGGCGGCCTTCGGCATGGTCTTCCGGACCATGGGGCACGGCGAGAAGGTGGCCGTCGTTCAGTTCGTCAAAGGCAAGTGGGACACCGGCGAGCGCACTATCCTCGAGCGCTTTCCCGACCTGGTGACCATCAACAAGATGGGCGAAGGCTTTACCTGGGAGACCCAGGACCGTCAGCGCGACATTGCAGCTGCCCGCGCCGCCTGGGAACTGGCCAAGGATCACATTCAGAACCCCGACTACAAGATGGTCCTGCTGGACGAACTGAACATCGTGCTGCGTTACGACTATCTGCCGATCGAGGAGATTGTCGAAACACTGCGGAACAAGCCTGAAGACACTCACGTCATCGTCACCGGGCGAAACGCCAAGGATGAACTAATCGAGATCGCCGATCTGGTAACCGAAATGACCCAGATCAAACATCCCTTCCGGTCCGGCGTCAAAGCACAGGCCGGTATCGAGTTCTGACCGGTGCTTGGTTTCGTCAAGCAGGTCGCGGTGTTTGGTGCCGTCGTCTACGTGGCGATGGTGGCGGCACTGTTCCTGTTTCAGCGCAAATTGCAGTACTTCCCGGATACCCGCGTGATAGAACCGGAAGCGGTCGGCCTCACCGGTGCGCAAGTTCTTGCCCTGGAAACCGCGGACGGCGAGCGGCTGGTTGCCTGGTATGTGCCGGCCCGCGGTCAGCACCAGACGTTTGTCTATTTCCATGGCAACGCGGGATCGATTGCCTTCCGTGCGGAGCGTGCGAAAGCAGCAACGGTGCGCGGTTACGGCATCCTGCTGCTCAGCTACCGCGGTTATGGCGGCAGCACAGGAAGACCGTCGGAGGCCGGGCTCGTCGAGGACGCGCGTACTGCAATCACCTTCCTGAAAGCACAGGGCCTGTCCGCAAATCAACTGGTCTATTTCGGTGAATCTCTTGGGTCCGGCGTGGCCGTCCAGCTGGCGATCGAGGAGCCGCCTGCGGCAGTGATCCTGGAAGCGCCGTTCACCTCGGCTGCAGAAGTCGGCGCCCGGACCTACTGGTGGGTCCCGGTCCGCCCGCTGTTGAAAGACAAGTACGATTCACTCTCGAGGATCGCTGCTCTCAAGGCCCCTCTGCTGGTCGTCCACGGCACCGCCGACAACGTCGTGCCGTTTGAACTGGGCCGCACTCTGTTCAACGCAGCGCCACAACCGAAGCAGATGATTGAAGTCGAGGGTGGCGCTCATTCCGTCGAATTTGACGACACCCTCTGGTCCCAGATCTCGTCGTTCCTGTCTTCAAGCTGACAAACTCGACCAGCCTTAGTCGAATAATGCGTCTACGTCCGATTGCGACGCCGGCGCGGCGCTGAGTTCTTGAAGTTGGTCCGCGAGGGGTTCGCCGATCGGTTTAGGCGCGGGTTTGGCCGGTGCCTTGGATTCGGGTTTTGCCTCCGCTTTGGGACTGGCTTTGGCCGCCGGCTTGGCTTCGGCCTGCTTGTTGGCTTGTGCCACAGGTTTGGCCTTGGCCGCCGGCTTGGCATTCGTTTCAGGCTTGGCTTCGGTCTCGACCTCGGGTTTCGCGTCGGCCGGTGCGTCGAACATTCCACCGATCAGGTCGTCGACCTCGTTCTGGTCGATACCCTCGCCCTCCAGAGCCGGACCGTTTAGAAGTTTGTCTTCCTTGCGCTTCTGACGCACTGCTTCTTCGTCGGTCATGAAACCCTTGGCATCTGTGGCTTTGACCGCGGCCAGGAAGTTGCCGACTCTGACGTCGATATGCTGAAGCGTTTCGACAACTTTGCTGATGCGCTGTCCGGTAATGTCCTGGAAGGAGCAGGCTTCGAAAATTTCCATCACCGCATTGTTGACACAGGCCTGGTAGGCTTCCGTGTCGGACGGGTCGGACATCATGATTGCCTCTGCCTGTTCCATGATCCTGTTTGTGGCATCCTCCGTCGCCTGCACGATGGCATCGAGCTGCTTGCCTGCATCTGGAATGCGTTGTTCGTGCATGTCGTTGGCTTGAAGCTTGGTAATTTCGCTTTTGGCGGTTTCGATGTAGTCCGCCAGTTCGCGGATTTCCTTGTAAATTGCTGAATCAATCGACGAATAGAAGGACTGTGTCGTTCCGACCATCAATTCCGCCAAGGCGCAGATGTCCGTGATCGAGACATCGTCCTTGCAATTTTTCTTTATGAAAGAGTTGATCTCTTCCAGTTTTTCCGCTCGCGACAAGTCGCTCATTTATTGGCCCCCGCTACCTGAATCTTTCGCGCAACGTACCTGCAAAGGGTTTCAATAAATTTAAGGCAATTGATTTTCACTTCAGGCGTTGAATTTTCCGGGCTGCCGCCAATGAATCCGCAGTCGCGACGTTTTTCCCTGCTCGAATGTCGGATAAGGGATTGACCGGTTCTGGACACCTCCATACAGTCTCGCCCACTGACGGCGTTCCTTTAGGAACTGGAAGAAATTCCGGTGCGGTTGACCCAATTCGGGGGCCAATGCCGGAGCTGTCGCAGCGTCGGGCACTTTGTGGGCTCGGTGCGGTTACCTTCCATGGAATGCCGGATCTGGTTTGATACAAGGAAGGCTCACCATGAAATTCGCAAAAATCTTCGCCGCCATGACACTCTCTGTTCTGCCGGCAGTGGCAATTGCCCATCCGGTTCATGTCGCGGCATCCGGCCATGGACACAGCCACTGGCTGGCGATTGCTGCACTGGTCGGAATTGCCGGTGTCGGCTACGCCCTGATCAGGCGGCGGCATGCTGATGCAGCCGGCAAACTTCCCAACGGACGTGGTTGATCAAAATGACTGAAAAGCTCGGTGTGATGGTCTGCGGACATGGTTCGCGTGACCAGGGGGCAGTTGAGGAATTCGCCAGTGTAGCGAGAGGACTTACGGAAAAACTGCCTCAGTTCCCGGTGGACTACGGTTATCTGGAGTTCGCCACGCCGATCATTCGCACCGGGCTCGACAATCTTCGCGAACAGGGAGTGAACCGGGTTCTGGCCGTGCCGGGCATGCTGTTTGCGGCCGGCCACGCCAAGAACGATATCCCGTCGGTGCTCAACACCTATGCCGCCGGACATGACGGTTTCACGATCGAGTACGGCCGGGAACTGGGCGTCGATCTGAAGATGATCCGGGCGGCCGGCGACCGGATCCGCGAAGCCCTTGACCAGGCCGGCGGAGATGTTCCGCTGCACGAAACTCTGCTGATGGTGGTCGGCCGCGGCGCCTCCGATCCCGATGCCAATTCCAACGTGGCGAAGGTCATGCGCATGCTCTGGGAGGGGTTTGGATTCGGCTGGGGTGAGACCTGTTACTCCGGCGTCACCTTTCCTCTGGTTGAACCGGGCCTCGAGCATGCCGCGAAACTGGGATACCGCCGCATAGTGGTGTTTCCCTATTTCCTGTTCACTGGCATTCTCATCAAGCGGATCTACGACTACACCGATGTGGTCGCCGCACGCCATCCTGAGATCGAATTCATCAAGGCATCCTATCTGAACGACCACCCCCTTGTGATCGAAACCTTTGCTGATCGGGTGCGCGAGATCCTTGACGGTGCCAACAACATGAACTGCCAGATGTGCAAGTACCGCGAGCAGGTGCTCGGTTTCGAAAGCGAAGTGGGGCTGCCCCAGGAAAGCCATCACCATCACGTGGAGGGCATTGGCACCGGCGATGACGGCGGAGATGATCACGGGCAGCAGCACCACGCCCATGACCACACTCATGACCACAGCCATGATCACTCCCACGATCACGGTCATTCGCACGATCATGGCGACGATCACGGCCACCACCACCATCCCTATCCTCACGCGGACCATCCCCTGGGACCTGAAAGCATGAAGAAAGACGATGCCTGATAAGCATACGGGACAACGCCTGTGGACTATTTGAAAGATCCGGCCGAGATCTATGCGCAATCCTTCGAGACCGTACGGCGGGAAACCCCGATTGACAGGTTGAGCGAGGCGATGGCGACGGTCACCGTGCGCGTGGTGCACGCCTGCGGCATGCCGGAAATCGCGGGCGATCTGTCGTTCAGCGAAGGGGCGGCCGAAAGCGGCAGAGAGGCCCTTCGCGCAGGTGCCACAATCTATTGCGATTGTGAAATGGTGAGGTCGGGGATCATTCTATCCAGGCTGCCAGCGGACAATCAAACGATTTGCACGCTTAACGATGGGTCCGTTCGCGATGCCGCACGCGAACGCCGGACAACGAGATCGGCGGCGGCGGTCGATCTTTGGTCGGCAGATCTGGCCGGTGCCGTCGTTGCCATCGGCAACGCGCCGACCGCGCTTTTCCGGCTTCTGGAACGGCTCGACGAGGGCACCCCCAAACCGGCATTGATCCTGGGTTTTCCGGTCGGATTTGTCGGGGCTGCGGAATCCAAGGAAGAACTCGCTGCAAACCCGCGCGGCGTTCCCTACATTACCCTGAAAGGGCGCAGAGGCGGCAGCGCCATGGCGTCCGCGGCGGTCAACGCCTTGTGCGGAGAGCCCCGGCAATGACCCCCTGGCTGTCCATCGTCGGCATTGGCGACGACGGTCTTGACGGCCTGGCACCGTCGGCGCGCGCACTCATCGACGCTGCAGAATGTTTCATAGGAGGCGAGCGGCACCTGGCAATGTTGCCGGCGGACAACCGGGAGAAACGGGCCTGGCCTTCGCCGCTGACGGCAATCATCGACGAAATTGTCTCCCGCCGTGGCACAAGACTGTGCGTTCTGGCAACCGGTGATCCCATGAGTTACGGCGTCGGTGTTACACTGGCCAAGCGTATCGCCATTTCTGAAATGGTGATCGTGCCGGCACCATCGGCATTCAGTCTTGCCTGTGCCCGCCTCGGGTGGCCCCTGGCCGACGTCGACACACTGACCCTGCATGGCCGGCCGCTTGAACTGCTCCATCCCTTCATTCAGCCCCGCGCCCGGCTTCTGATCTTGAGTGATAGCGGCGCGACCCCGGCAAAGGTGGCGCAGCTTCTGACAGAGCGTGGTTTCGGCGGCAGTTCAATGACGGTTCTTGAGCACATGGGCGGACCCGATGAACACTGCCGCTCGGAGCACGCATCCAGTTGGGATGACGTGCCGTCACGAGATTTCAACACCATTGCCGTTGAATGCATCGGCGGCCATGACGCGGATGTGGCCCCGCGTGTTCCAGGTCTGCCCGACAGCGCCTTTCGCCACGACGGCCAGTTGACCAAGCGTGAGGTGCGGGCTGTGACCTTATCTTCATTGGCACCATTTCCGGGGGCCTTGATGTGGGACATTGGCGCCGGCTGTGGCTCGGTGGCAGTCGAGTGGATGCGTTCGGCCCGCGGTGCGGCAGCAATCTGTGTCGAACGGCAGGCTGAGCGGCGCGCCATGATCGCCGACAATGCTCTGGCGCTGGGCGTGCCGTCACTCAAGGTGGTTGCCGGAACTGCACCCGATGGCCTGGCCGGGCTGCCCACACCGGATGCGGTCTTCATCGGTGGCGGAATTTCCGGCGACGGACTTTTTGAAGCCTGCTGGGCGGCCCTGAGACCCGGTGGCAGACTGGTCGCCAATGTGGTGACTCTCGAGGGTGAAACCAGGGTCTCTCAACTTCATGGCGATTACGGAGGATCTCTGAGCAGAATGTCGGTTTCGAGGGCAAATCCCGTCGGGCCTTACATTGGGTGGCGGCCGCAGATGACGGTGACCCAATGGCAGACGAGTAAACCCTGGATATGACCACACCCGTGGAATATGGAACGCTCTACGGATTGGGCGTCGGTCCTGGTGACCCTGAACTCATAACCCTCAAGGCCCACCGCCTCCTCCGGACGTGTCCGGTCGTTGCCTACCCGGCACCCGACGACGGTGACAGTTTCGCCCGTTCGATCGTCGAGGATTTCCTGCCGGCCGGTGTCGAGGAACTGCCGATCGTCATACCCATGCGCCCGGAACGATTCCCGGCCCAGGACGTCTACGACCGGGCGGCGGCGGACATATCCAACCGGCTTTGCGGCGGCCGGGACGTGGCAGTCCTGTGTGAGGGCGACCCGTTCTTTTATGGCTCATTCATGTACCTGTTTGCCCGTCTGGCCGAAGACCACACGGTCGAGGTTGTCCCGGGAGTTTCCTCCCTGACCGCCTGCGCCGCCGCCTTCGGGCGTCCGCTGGCGGCGCGCAACGATGTTCTCAGCATCATCCCTGCGCCGCTCGAGGAAAGTGAGCTGCGTGCACGGCTGGAGGTTGCCGAGGCCGCAGCGATCATCAAGATTGGCCGCCACTATGAAAAAGTCCGCCGTGTCCTTGACCAGATGGGCATTGCCGAGTCTTGCGGCTATGTCGAGCGGGCAACGCTCGAAAATCAGGTTGTCAGTTCGCTCACGGAGTTCGACGGTGAAAGAGCGCCCTATTTTTCGATGATTCTTGTCTACAAGGGAGGCGAGCCATGGACCGACTGATGGCCCCGGCGATTGTTCTGCTCACCGACTCGGCGCTGGCGGCGGGCCGGGTCATCAGGGAGGCTCTCGACGGCGCGCAGATTCACGGCCTGACGTCGCGTGTCAGCCAGCGCGATGTAGGGTTCGAAAATGCAGCCGATCATCTGCGCACGCTTTTTGCCGAGGGCCGACCGGTCATCGCCGTGTTCTCGGCCGGCGCAGTCATCCGGATCCTGGCGCCTGTCCTTGAGGACAAGTTGAGCGAGCCGCCCGTCATATCTGTATCCGAGGACGGGGCAAGCATCGTGCCCCTGCTCGGCGGGCATAGGGGCGCCAACGGTCTGGCGCGGCAGATTGCAGCCCTTCTGGATGGCCATGCCGCGATTACGACGGCCGGCGACGTGCGCTTCGACGTGGCGCTCGACCAGCCGCCCGAAGGTTGGGTGCTGGCGAACCCTGAGGCCGCCAAGCCGGTCATGGCGGATCTGCTGGCGGGCTCGAAGGTTGAACTGGTTGGCAGCGCGCCCTGGCTGACCGCGTCGGATCTTCCGTTGGCAGACAGCGCAACGCTGAAACTGACCGTTACGCATGAACGCCGTGATCCCGGATTCGGCGAGTTGTTGTATCATCCCAGGGTTTTGAGCGTCGGGGTTGGCTGTGAACGCGGCTGTGATCCTGACGAGTTGACCGAGCTGGTTCACAGGACATTGCAGGAGGCCGGTTTCGCGGAAGCCTCGGTGTCTGTCATCGCCTCGGTCGATGTCAAGGCCGATGAAGCGGCTGTCCATGCCGTGGCCCGGTCGCTTGGCGCCGCCGCTCGGTTCTTCGATGCGGCTCGATTGGAACAGGAAAGCCCGCGTCTTCAAACGCCGTCCGACATCGTCTTTGCCGAAGTCGGCTGTCACGGTGTTGCAGAAGGCGCAGCCCTGGCCGCGGCGGGAAGCGCAGCAAAGCTTATTGTCGCAAAGCAGAAGTCGGCGCGGGCGACCTGCGCGGTTGCGCTCGCCCCTGCGCCAATCGATGCCTCGACGGTCGGGCGTTCCCGCGGAATTCTTTCCGTCATAGGTCTGGGGCCCGGCAAGGACGGCTGGCGCAGCCCAGAAGCGACCAGGCTGGTGTGCGAAGCCCGGGACGTTGTCGGGTATACACTCTACATCGACCTGTTGGGGTCGCTCGCCGAGGGTAAGACCCGTCATGATTTCCCACTGGGTGGCGAGGAGGACCGGGTGCGCCATGCCCTCGAACTGGCCGGTGAGGGCCGCAATGTCGCCCTGGTCTGTTCCGGCGATGCCGGTATCTATGCCATGGCGGCCCTGGTTTACGAACTGCTCGACCGCGATCGGGACAAGGGCGGGGTGAGTGCCGCCGCGAGGCGGTCACAGATTACTGTGTCGCCCGGAATCTCCGCACTCCAGGCTGCTGCCGCCGTTGCCGGTGCGCCCCTCGGCCATGATTTCTGCACCATTTCGCTATCGGATCTCCTGACGCCCTGGCAAGTGATCGAGCAACGTGTCGAGGCTGCGGGACGGGGAGACTTCGTGATCGCCTTTTACAACCCGGTTTCCATGCGCAGGCGCACGCAGCTGGCACGCGCCAGGGACATCCTGCTTGCACACAGACCGGCGGCTACCCCTGTCATACTGGCAACCAACTTGGGCAGGCCGGGTCAGGCCTGCCGGGTCGTCACGCTTGGCGATCTGTGCATCGACGATGTCGACATGCTCACCGTGGTTGTGGTCGGTTCGAGCGAGACCCGCGTGCTTGAACGCGGAGACGGTTCAACGAATGTATACACCCCCCGCGGCTACGCGGTGAAACTGGAAGAGAGTGCTGCACAATGACGGTTCACTTTATCGGGGCAGGACCTGGCGCTCCCGACCTCATCACCGTGCGCGGCCAGCGGCTGATCGAAAGCTGTCCGGTATGTCTCTATGCCGGTTCGCTGGTTCCCGAACAGGTGATTGCCTGTGCGCCGGAAGGTGCACGTGTGCTCGATACCGCCCCCATGACGCTCGAGGATATTATCAGCGAGATGGTTTCAGCGAATGAACGTGGAGAGAATGTGGCGCGGGTCCACTCCGGCGACCCCTCGCTCTACGGCGCCATAGCCGAGCAGATCAGGCGTTTGGAAGAGGCCGGTATCGACTATGATGTGACACCAGGCGTTCCCGCATTCGCCGCCGCCGCCGCGGCGCTGGGCATGGAACTGACCGTGCCCGAAATCTGTCAGACCGTGATCGTGACACGGACATCGATGAAATCGTCAAGCATGCCCGAAGGCGAGGATCTTGTGACCCTGGGCCGTTCCGGCGCCACTCTCGCGATCCATTTGTCGGTGCGTAACTTGCACAGAATCGAAAAGGATCTGATTCCGCTTTATGGTGATGACTGCCCGGTGATCGTCGCGTTCCGCGTCGGTTGGCCCGACCAGTCGTTCCTGCACGGCACCCTGAGCGACATCCGGGCCAAAGTCCGCGCCGCCAAGCTGACGCGCACGGCGTTGATATTTGTCGGTCCGGCCCTGGCGGCAAAAGAGTTTCGCGACTCGGCACTTTACGACGCCGACCACGTCCACGTTCTCCGGCCGCGCCGCAAGAAGGCCTGACGGCCGGATCAACGCAACGCTTCCGAAACGGCCAGGAAGGCCTCCTCTGTCGAGGCTACGGTATCGCCGGACGGCCCTGGTGGTTGGGCGATGATGAGGACGGGCAATGACATAGTCCGGGCAGCCTCGATCTTGCCGTAGCCGGCCTTTCCACCGCTGTTGCGCGCCACAACATGGCTGATCTCATGTTTTTCGAATAGCGCTCGCTCCGCCGCCACAGTGTCCGACGGCTTGCCGAGAACGATCGTGGCGTTTTCCATCGGCAGGTGCTCCGGCGGATCGACCATGCGGATCACGAATGTCACATCGGGCCTGCGGCAGAATGCATGCAGATACTGCCGTCCGAGGGCAAGGAAGGTGCGCGCGCCTGTGGGGAGTCTGTCGGCAGCGTCCTCTTCGCTTTGAACGGCAATCCACATGTCGTCCGTTCTGCGCGTCCACGCCGGCCGCGCGAGGCGAATCCTGGAAACACCGGATTTCGCAGCACTTTCCGCAGCGTGAGCCGACATCCGGACTGCAAAGGGATGCGTGGCATCGACAAGCACATCGACATTCTCCGCCTCAAGGTATCGCATCAGGCCGTCAACACCGCCGAAGCCGCCTTGACGGTGCTCGCCCGGAGGCAGGACCGGTGAAGTGGTGCGTCCGGCGAGCGACGTGATCACCCGGCAATGCCCGACCTCGGCAAGCCGTTCGGCAAGCGCATTGGCCTCCGCCGTACCGCCAAGGATCAGAATGCTCTTATGCGGGCGATCGGCCAATGATGTTTCCTTTCCGGTCAACCACAATCACGTCGACTTCAACAGGTGCCCCGCGCAGGGTCGCGACAGCCGTTTCGCGAGCACACCCTGCGACGGCACCGGCGAGCGGGATCGACTGTTGTGTCGCCAAAGTCACCGCCTGAAGCGCCGTATTGGCATTGCGGATTGCCTCACCCAGGACCGGACTACCGCCGCATTCAGCCGCAAGTTGTGCCAGCCAGTCGAAGGACACCTGACTGCGTCCGGAATGCAGATCGAGATGGCCCTGGCCGAGTTTGGTCAGTTTGCCGAATCCGCCGGCAATCGTCAGCCGCGGCACCGGGTGCGTGCGGATGTATTTCAGAAGGCCGCCGGCAAAGTCGCCCATATCGAGCAATGCCACCTCCGGCAGACCGTAGAGCGATTGGACACAGGCCTCCGAGGTCGATCCCGTGGCACCGGCAACATGGGGCAGGCCGGTTGCCCGCGCCACGTCGATACCGCGATGGATGGAGTGGATCCAGGCCGAACACGAAAACGGGTGCACAACACCGGTCGTGCCCAGAATCGAAAGCCCGCCGACAATGCCGAGACGCGGGTTCCAGGTCTTGGTGGCAAGATGCGCGCCGTCGGGAATCGAGATCTCGATCTCAACGTCCGGGGGAGCGTCGAACTGTGTGCAGAGTTCCCTGATCTGGTCGGTCATCAACTGTCGTGGGACCGGATTGATCGCCGGTTCGCCGGCCGGCACCGGCAACCCGTCGAGGGTTACTGTGCCGACGCCGTCGCCTGCCTTGAAGGCTATGCCGTGCCCGACGGGCCTTCGCCGCACGGTCGACATGATCAGGGCGCCGTGCGTGACATCCGGGTCGTCGCCGGCGTCCTTGACGATACCCGCCATGGCCCAGTCGGCATCGAGGCCTTCCACGGCGAGCGCAAAGGAGGGGGTGTCGCCCTTGGGGAGCACGATCGAAACCGGATCGGGAAACTCCCGGCTGAGCAGTGCCTGAAACGCCGCCCGTGTGGCCGCGGTGGCACACGCTCCCGTGGTCCATCCCCGCCTCAGTTCGCCTTCCGGTTTACGTGCCATAAGGTATTTATAGGACAGGCGGAATCGCTAAACCAGCGCTTCGGTTACCAAGCTGTCGTTTCCGAACTATGCAGGAAAAAGACGCCGGTGTAATGTGCCCGTATGAACGTGAAAATGGACGATATGCCGGCCTTCGAACCGGGTTGGGTATGGCTTGTGGGTGCCGGCCCCGGCGACCCCGGTCTGATGACCCTGCTCGGCCTACATGCCCTGCAGAGTGCGGATGTGATCGTCTATGACGCCCTGGTCAATGCGCAGATACTTGACATGGCGGGAGCTGGTGCGACACGTGAATACGCCGGCAAGCGCGGCGGCAAGCCGTCGCCCGTTCAGCGCGATATTTCCCTGCGGCTTGTCGAACTGGCAAAGAGCGGAAAACGTGTGCTTCGGCTCAAGGGCGGCGATCCCTTTGTCTTCGGCCGAGGCGGCGAGGAAGCGCTGACTCTGGTCGATCACAACGTCCCGTTTCGTGTCGTGCCGGGAATCTCGGCCGGTATCGGCGGGCTGGCCTATGCCGGCATTCCGGTAACCCACCGCGACACCAACCACGCCGTGACGTTCCTCACCGGACACGATGCCAACGGCGTGGTGCCCGATGCGGTTGACTGGGCCTCGATTGCCAAGGGCTCGCCGGTCATCGTCATGTACATGGCACTGAAGCACATCTCACAGATATCCGAACGCCTGATTGCCGGCGGCCGCAAGCCCAACGAACCGGTTGCCGTCGTTTCCGAAGCCAGTTTGCCGGGCCAGAGGGTTCTGGTGACCACGCTTGAGCACGCGGCCCGGGATATCGACCGCAACGGCATCAAGCCGCCGGCGATGTTCGTGGTTGGCGAAGTTGTCCGCCTGCGTGACGCCCTTGATTGGCTTGGTGCCGGCGAGGGCCGGGTCCCGCTCAAGGATCCCCTCGGTCTGCGCAGGCGCCAGGACGTCGTATGAACGCTTCGTCAAGGACCGGCCCGGGCAGGGGGCTTGTTCTTGCAGCGCCCGCTTCGGGCAGCGGCAAGACGGTTGTCACACTGGGCATGCTGCGGGCACTGAAACGGCGCGGGTGTTCGATCATGTCCGCAAAGGCCGGCCCCGACTACATCGACCCCAGGTTTCATGCCGCGGCGACCGGTGCGGACTGCATCAACCTCGATCCCTGGGCCATGCGTGGGGAGCAGGTGCGATACTTGTTCGGCTCACTTGCTAGGCATTCCGAACTGGTTCTGATCGAAGGCATGATGGGCCTGTTCGATGGCGCTGCCGACGGCACCGGTTCGGCCGCCGATCTTGCAGTTTCTCTGGGGCTGCCGGTTGTCCTGATCGTTGACGTGTCCGGGCAGTCGCAATCCGTGGCGGCCCTCGTGCGCGGCTTCATGCACCATCGGGGCGATGTCATGATCGCGGGGGTCATCCTCAACCGCGTCGGTAGCCTTCGGCACGAGGCAATGTTGCGCCAGTCCCTGGCCTCGCTTGATGTGACGGTACTGGGCACTGTACCACGGGACCGGCGACTCCATCTGCCGTCGCGCCATCTCGGTCTGGTTCAGGCCGGAGAACACGGCGAACTTGAAGGCTTTCTGGACACCGCCTCCGGCATCGTCGGCGACGGTGTCGATCTGGACGGACTTTGTGCGGCTGCTGTAACAGGGTTGCCCGGACCCGCCGGCATGCCGTCGCAGCTGGCACCGCTTGGCCAGAGGACGGCAGTGGCGCGTGACGAAGCGTTTGCCTTTGCCTACCCGCATGTTTTGACGGCCTGGCAACAAGCCGGCTGTGAACTCTCATTCTTCTCGCCGCTGAAGGACGAGGCACCGGCGGACGACGCCGATGCGGTCTATCTGCCCGGCGGATATCCGGAGCTCCATGCCGGGCAGCTGGCGGCGAACGGCATTTTCCTCGATGGGTTGCGAGAAGCGGCCGCGGCCGGCGGGAAAATCTACGGCGAATGTGGCGGCTACATGGTTCTGGGACACGGATTGACAGATGCCGATGCGCTCCCGCACCGGATGGCCGGGCTCCTGCCGCTTGAAACGAGCTTTGCTCACCGCAAGCTGCATCTCGGTTATCGGCGGGTAGAGCCGTTATCGGCATTTCCATGGGCAGGCCCACTGGCCGCTCATGAATTCCATTATGCGAGCATCGTCACCGAAGGCGACGCTCCGCGCCTTTTCAAGACGCAAGATGCGACAGGCGACGCGAAGGCAGAGGCGGGTCTCAGAATCGGATCGGTTGCCGGATCGTTCATGCATGTCGTCGATCTGGCAGGTGATTGAACGGGGACGGCAATGACCTGGAGTGCGCAGTTCACATGTCTCTTGTCGGCGCTCATCCTTGATGCGTTCGTCGGCGATCCTTCCTGGCTTTGGCGACGTGTGCCCCATCCGGTGGTTCTAATGGGCCGGACAATCGATATGCTTGACCGGCACTTCAACAAAGCCGCGGCAGGCGATGGTATCCGCAAAGGATCGGGCGCCGCTGTAGTCGTCGTGCTCCTGGCGATAGCCGTCGGACTGGGGGTGGCGGTCCATGGGCTCATACTGCAGGTCCCCTACGGGTTGTTTCTCGAAGCCGTCGTCGCAGCCATATTCATTGCCCAGAAGAGCCTGTCGCTACATGTTCTGGCGGTTGCCGACGCGCTCGAATCCAAGGGGCTTGCCGGCGGCAGGGCGGCGGTTTCCATGATTGTCGGCAGAGACCCCGACAGCCTCGACGAAGCCGGGGTGTCGCGGGCGGCGATCGAAAGCCTTGCGGAGAATTTCTCGGACGGCATAGTCGCCCCGGTCCTTTGGTATGCCGTGTTCGGGCTGCCGGGCCTGTTTGCCTATAAGATGCTCAACACGGCAGATTCCATGATTGGCCACCGAACCCCCCGCCATTGTGCGTTCGGCTGGGCAGCGGCCCGTCTCGACGATCTCGCCAATTTCCCGGCATCCCGCATTTCCGCCCTGCTGTTGGCTGTGGCTTCGGGGTTGCCCGGCGGATATGCACGGATGCGGAACAGCATTGCAGCCGCCGTCGAGGATGCCCGTCTCCATCGATCCCCCAACGCCGGCTGGCCCGAGGCGGCCATGGCCGGGGCTCTGGGCATTGCCCTGGCCGGCCCGCGCCGCTATGGCGAGGAGGTCGTCGAGGATCCATTCGTGAACGATGCTGGACGAAAGCAGGTCGACGGACGCGATATCCGTTCTGGCGTCAAGGTCTTCTGGGTATCATGCGTTTTGCTGTGGCTCCTGGTCGCAGCAGCGGCGCTGGTTACCGCTTGAGTACCGACCGGGCTGCCGGGTCGGCATCCTGCCATCCATGGCGCACCAGTTCGGGATCGATGTGTTCTTCCCGCGGATATCCGATGCACAGGTACGCGATCAGCCGCCATGGATCGGGTACGTCGAGAATCCGTTTCACGTTTTCGGGCTGAAGAATGGAGACCCACCCCACACCCAGACCCCGTGCCCGGGCGGCGAGCCACAGGGTGTGAACCGCTATGACGGCCGAGTATTGCAGCATTTCAGGCATTGTGCGGCGGCCGAGACCGTCGCCGGACGATGTGTCCTCGTTGCAGAAAACCGCCAGATGGACCGGCGCCTCGCGCAGGCCCGCAAGTTTCAATGAAGCGTACAACTTTGCGCGGTCGCCATCGTAGGACTGCAGCGCTTGCGAGTTGGCCGTGCCAAAGTCGTCCTCGATGGCCTGGCGCCGTACGGGATCATCAACGGCCACGAACCGCCAGGGCTGGCTATTGCCGACCGAGGGCGACAGACAGGCAGCGTCCAGAATCTCGCCGATGTCAGCGTTGTCGACGGGCGTGTCGCGAAACCGGCGAACATCCCGGCGCCACATCAGCAGAGTATCAAGAGTTTCGCGAAAAGACTGAGAAAACTCAGGAATTTCGTTCATGTTCGTTCGTTTCCTCAGGTCAGGGCAGCGGCATTCCATCCAACAGTCGTCCACATCGCCCAGCGCTACGCGCCTTGGCGAATGAGTTGATTTGACTCCGTCAAACGCTGCAATAAAGACCAGATACGGTCTAGGGTTAGCGGTTGGTTAATGTAAATTCGGCATGGTTGCGATCACTTTTTTGATCAATCGGAGCAGCACTCTTGCCTGTCACTGCAACTCGACCGCCACACAGGGAGTCGGTGGATAATCTGGTCCTTGACGGCATGTCTGAACTGATCTGTCAGTATGACCGTGATGGCACCCTAACATATGTCAATGCACCGTTTGCGGCACATCACGGCGTGTCCTGTGCGGAACTGATCGGACGGTGTGTCTTCGACTTGATGCCGGTTGGAGGACGCGTTCACGCGCAGGCGCGCGCAGGATTGCTCTCTCCTGAGAACGCCGAGCACGTGTTCGAACACAAAGGCGCAACCGCATCGGGAGAACCCTGTTGGTTCAGCACCACCGAACGTGCCGCATTCGACGTCCATAACCAGTCTGTCCGGATAACCTCCGTTGCCAGGGACATCACCCAGGAGAAGCGCCTGAGGCGTGCGATCGAACGCCTGCTTCAGGTTGGCAGGGACACACAGTTTGACGCCCCGGCGTACATTTCAGAGGTCCTGGCCTCTTGCCTCGACTATTTCGAACTGGATCTGGGAGTCCTGATCAGGCAGTCGGACGGCGGGCCATGCATCAAGGTGGCGGTGTCAGCGCATCCGGAACAGAAAAACAGTGACACGTGGCGGCAGGCGGATGCGCTGAGGGTGCATCCGACAGAAGGGTGGACTCCGGTTTTTCACGAACAGATTGCGGCGACCCTCGCCGAGGTCGCTCGCGATACGCAATACACAGCCAGGATCGACATCCCGGTTCACGAACAAGGCATATACCACGGCAACCTCGTGCTTTGCGGTCGCGACAGGGCGCAAAGGCCCTGCACGCAGCAGCAACGCTTCTTCGCTGATCAGGTGGCAACGGTTGTCGCCGGCGAACTGTCACGGTGCCGGCGGGTCGATGACCTGAAACAGTCGGAACGCGAGTTGTCATTCATCGTTGACAATGCGCCGGTGAGGTTGTGGTTCAAGGATCAGGAAAACCGCGTCATGCGGGTAAACGCAGCGGCAACACGGTGGCTGCAACGCGACCGTCAGGACGTGGTTGGCCGTACCACTGACGAACTGTTCGAGGGCGATCTGCGAGAAGCCCACAGACGGGATCTGGAAGTCCTGAAATCCGGCATGCCGGAAAGGAACATGATCGAGGCGAACAATCGTGGCTATGCCGAAACAAACTGGATCAACGTCGACAAGGTGCCATATGCCGATGTTGAAACCGGGGCAAAACGTGTTTTGACGGCCGCCATCGACATTTCCGAACTCAAGGCCGCTGAAGCCGCATTGAGAAACGTCAATGACATGCTGGTCACGCAGCGCGAGACCTTTCGCAGGCATTACCGCCAGACACCGGTGATGCTTCATTCCGCCGGCGAGGATGGCCGTCTGGTCGAGGTCAGCGAGTTGTGGCTGACCATCCTGGGGTACGACCGCAGCGAGGTGATCGGCCGGCCGCCGAGCGATTTCCTGACCGAGGAATCCAGAAACCGTGCCAATCAGGCGGTCTTGCCGGCTTTCCACAAGAACGGATATTGCCAGGACATCCCTTATCAGTTTGTCCGAAAGGACGGCACGTTGATCGATGTCGAGTTGTCTTCGATGCTGGATGCGGGTCTGGACAGGGAGGCCATGAGTTTCACCGTGCTCATCGATGTGACCGAGAGAAACCAGGCCCTGGCGGCTCTTGAGTCAAAGAATGCGGATCTGGAGGCAGCCAACGAAAGCCTGAGTCAGTTTGCCTATGTTGCATCGCATGACCTCCAAGAACCTCTCCGGAAAATACAGGCGTTCAGTGACCTCGTTCAGCAGGCCGCTATCGAACGGAATCAGGAAGATCTCGACTATGCGACAGATGTGATTCAGGCCGCGGCGACACGGAGCCGGCAACTTGTTTCTGATCTCCTGAGTTTTTCGCGGACATCGAACCGCACGGTCGAGAAACAGCCGATCATACTGGAGAGCGCCGTATCGGATGTGATTCAGGACCTCGCCGAGACCATAAAATCGTCGGCGGCGAGTGTTCGCACGGACCTTGGTGAGACCACCATCGAAGCTGACTCCACATTGTTGTTTCAACTCCTGCAGAATCTCCTGTCCAATGCCCTGAAGTACCAGGCCGATGGCGCAAGGCCCGAGATACTGGTTGGCGTCAATCGCGATTCGGACAATCTGCCCACGGCGTTTTTTGTGCAGGATAACGGCATCGGCATAGACTGGAAATATCGCGACGCAATCTGGGAGCCGTTCAAGCGGCTTCAATCCAGTGAAGACTTCCCGGGCACTGGAATCGGACTGGCGATCTGCGCTTCCGTTGCGAAGAGACATGACTGGCAACTGGAGGTGCAGTCGGACGTTGGCCGCGGGGCGACGTTCATAGTCCGTCTGCCCAAGGATTGAGGCATTTTGCGTTCGATCGTACCCATCGAATCAGCTGCGTGGATGCCCGATATTCTCAAAAACTGTCATGTACGTGCTTGACACGTACATTCCCTGAACCGCAATGCAGGAGGTCCTCGTGTCGGCGCACGAGGAAGACAGTTTGGACAGACGGCCAGGACAAACGCTGCCGTATTGCACTGCGGCTAAGCTTCAGGAATGAATCCCTTAGCTCGCTTCATGCGTTAAGGTCTCAGCAGGTGCCGCAACCTTGCGCGATTCAATCCAGATAGTAAATGTGGGAAGTCTTGAACCAGTAGTGGGTGACCAGACGCATGAGCTCGGCCATGCCGGCTACCGTGGTGGCCTTGGTTACCACGGAGTTTGCTCCGTACTGATAGGCCTCACGCACAATCTCCGGATCGTCACTGGTGGTTATCACGATTACAGGAATTGAATCCAGTGCCGGATCTTTCCGGATTTCTGCGAGAAACTCCCGGCCGTTCATGATCGGCATGTTGAGGTCGAGCAGTACCAGATTGGGCATGTCCGCATTTTCTGTCGGATATTCACTGCGCAGAATGCGCAAGGCCTCCAGGCCGTTATCGGCAACCTTGAGGCTGATATCGAAATCTGACGTTCGCAGCGACCTGGCCATCAGGATAACGTCGTCTGGATCGTCTTCCACAAGCAGGACTTCAATGTCGGCTTTGTGCTGTGATTTCTCCCAAGTTTCAGAGTCGTCTGTCATTACACTCATCATTGGCTGTTGCCTCCCGCAAACCAAGTTCGCCCCAGCTGCGGCCAATCTAGGGTGAATTGAATATTAAACTGTTAAGAGACGTTAGCCAGACAAATCCGAAAGTTTGCAAACAACGACACAGTCAAACATCGATACCGCAAATTGCCGGTGAAATCGTTCACTATTATTATCCAGGGTTCCGGAACAGCCGGAATGTCAATGGTTCCAACTTGCAAGGCAATACCCGCCGGGGCATTGTGGTCGGAAACATTGTCAATCTTTGCGGGCTGCTGCAGAAACATGCCGAAATATATATTGGCGATCGATCAGGGAACGACCTCAAGCAGGGCCATTGTCTTTGACGATGCCTTGAATGTCGTGACCGTCGAGCAACTGGAATTCGAACAGTTTTTCCCCGATTCGGGGTGGGTGGAACATGACGCCGAAGAGATCTGGCAGACGACTGTTTCGACCTGCCGTGATGCCATGAGAAAAGCCGGCTTGGAGGCGGCGGAAATCGCCGCGGTCGGTGTAACCAATCAGCGCGAAACCACCGTTGTGTGGGACCGACGGTCGGGCAAACCGATCCACCGTGCGATCGTCTGGCAGGATCGGCGGACGGCCGCGCGGTGCACGGAACTCAAGGAGCTTGGGCTTGAGGCGCTGATCTCCGGAAAAACCGGTCTCCTGCTCGATCCGTATTTCTCGGCAACCAAGGTCGCCTGGATTCTGGATCACGTGGAAGGCGCCCGGCAACTGGCAGCGGACGGGCACCTCGCCTTCGGCACGATCGACAGTTTTTTGATCTGGCGGTTGACCGATGGCCGGGTTCACGCAACCGACGCAACCAACGCCTCCCGAACGCTGCTGTGCAACATCCACACCGCCAGTTGGGACAGTGAGTTGCTCGAGGCATTTGACGTGCCCGAAAACATGCTGCCCGAAATTCACGATTGCACATCCGATTTCGGCGATACCGACCCGGCGCTGTTTGACGGCCCGATCTCGATCCGCGGTGTCGCAGGGGACCAGCAGGCTGCGGCCGTGGGCCAGGCGTGTTTTGAACCGGGCATGCTGAAATCGACGTACGGGACCGGTTGTTTCGCGTTGCTCAATACCGGCGCGACACCGGTTTCATCCGGCAATCGCCTTCTGACCACGATCGCCTACAAGCTGGACGGCGACATAACCTATGCCCTCGAGGGATCGATCTTTGTCGCCGGCGCTGCGGTGCAATGGCTCAGAGACGGGCTCGGGATCATCCAGGATGCCGCTCAGACGGCGGAACTGGCGGAGCGGGCCGATCCCGCACAGGCGGTTTATCTTGTGCCGGCCTTCACCGGACTTGGTGCGCCATACTGGGATGCCGATGCGCGCGGTGCGCTGTTTGGGTTGACCCGCGGCACGGGCGCGGCTGAACTGTCGCGGGCAGCCCTTGAAGCGGTTTGCTATCAGACCCGTGACCTGTTGGATGCAATGCGACGCGACTGGAATGCGCCGGACACCGATACGACCGTGCTCCGGGTCGATGGCGGCATGGTGGCGTCCCAATGGTGCATGCAGTTTCTGGCAGACATCCTGAATGCACCCGTCGATCGTCCCATGATTACCGAGACCACGGCTTTGGGTGCGGCCTATCTGGCAGGTTACGGCGCCGGGGTTTGCCCGCCGCCTGCAGGGTTCGCCGAGGCCTGGTCGCTGGATCGCCGGTTTGCGCCGCAAATGGCTGCCGGCGAGCGCGAGCGCAAATATGCCGGCTGGCAGGATGCCGTGAAGCGGACATTGTCGAATTCGGTCGTTTGAACAACGGGGACGGTACATGAGCAGGGCATTTGTCAAGGAAGCGGACGGCATGGATTTTGTCGAACAGCTTCCCGACCGTCCGGTGAGTGAGCATCCCAACCTTGTCACGGCACGTGGACTGAAGCTGATCGACGACGAGGTTCGCTCCAACCGGCAGGCCTTGGCAACCGCCCAGTCCGGCGGCGACCGTACTATGATCGCCCGCTGCATGCGGGAGCTGCGGTACTGGACCACACGGCGCGGGTCGGCACAGCTGGTCGAACCGCCGCCGGCCGACGCCCCTGTGTCGTTCGGCGACGCCGTAAGGCTTGAACTCGAAGACGGCAGCGATCGCGCGTTCCGCATCGTCGGCGAGGATGAGGCCGATCCATCGGAAGGCCGCATCTCCTGGCTGGCGCCGATCGCCCAGGCGGTCATGGGCCGGGAAGTCGACGACGCCGTCACGTTGCCCGCCGGCGATGCTGAAATCGTTGAGATTGATCGGACGCCGGAAGAGTGTGACTAGACCGTGCGGGTCACTTCAGCGATCTACCCCAACCGCGCCTTGTCGACTTTGGCGCGCTCGCACCAGTAATCTGCCAGCGCGGAAAAGTCCTTCTTGCCGTAGCCGTCGGCCCGGGCGGCCGACACTGATTCGCGGATCGTCGCTCCGATCGGCATGGGAACCTTCATCTGTGCGGCGGAGTCCATGATCAGGCTCAGGTCCTTGTGCGCCAGGTCGATCTGGAAGCCCGGTTCGATATCGCCCTTGAACACCTTGCTGGCATAATTGATCTTGAGCTGCCCATTGGTTGCCGTGGTGCCGTGAATGACTTCCAGCGTGGTTTCCAGGTCGAGGCCGAAAGCCTGGCTCAGCGCCACCAGTTCGGCATTCATCATGCACGACCCGATTGCCAGAAAATTGTTGCACAGTTTGGTCCGGGTACCGGCCCCGGGGCCGCCGCAGTGGATAATGGTCGTGCCCATGGCCTCCAGTTGAGGACGCACACGCTCCATATCGGCATCCTCTGCGCCGACCATAAACATGCTCGTTCCCTCCCAGGCATGCTGCGCCAGCCGGCCGATGGGCGCATCGACGAAGGCAACCCCCTTCGCCCGGCAGGCATCGGCGACCTTGTCGCTTGTTTCCGGCAGAACCGTTGACAGATCCATGATCAGATCGCCCGGATCGGCATTTTCCAGCAGGCCGTCCGGACCGAGGATCACGCTCTCCACCTCCCGTGGACCGGGCAGTACGGTCAGGACAGTGCCGCAGTCCTTTGCCACAGCGGCAACTGTGTCCATCGGTTCGCTGCCGAACTCGTCGAATCCTTGATAGGTTTCGCTCCGCGCGTCATGCAGGACCAGTCTGAATTGCTTGCGTGCCAGATTGAGCGCCATGCCTTTTCCCATGGCGCCGAGACCGATAAAACCGGTTTTGTTCTTCATTGGCTAATCCTCAACTGTCATGTCAATCGCAACGGTGTTTCAGCATGTATCTTCACTGAATCGAATTTATTCCGCAAACGCCTTTCCCGCATCTTGTTCAACACAACGGCGGTACCGGCCAAAAAAACAGCCGGTCGGCGATCCGCGACCCCGGATTCAATAATTTGTGCCAGGGTAGTGATGTGGTAACGCGTTATATTGTAGAGTTGTGCGAGGGGAACCGCCGGAAACGGCGCCACGGAACAAATTGACAGCAATGGATAGCACTCCAAGTTTTCTCGACGTGCTCATGTCCGCCAAGGTTAAGGAACTCGGTGGTGACGCGGAGCGCGTGCTGTTGCCTGGCGGTGAAACCTTGTTTGAAGAAGGCGATCCCGGTGATGCGCTCTACGTGCTCCTCAGCGGATCCCTGGGGGTTTATGTCAACCGGCCAGGCGGCACAGTCGAGCTTTTGACCTTGTTGGGGCCCGGTGAGATCGTCGGCGAGATGGGTGTGATCGCGTCGATGAACCGTTCCGCGACAATCCGGGCTATTCGCGACAGTGAACTGCTGGGGTTTTCAAAAGAGAGTTTCAACCGTCTGCTGAAGATAAATCCCGAGGCCATGCACGGTATCAGCCAGATCCTGGTCCACAGGCTGCGCCGGGCTTCCAGGGGCATCAACGCAAGCATCGAGCCAAAGACCGTGGCCTTCCTGCCCGCAACGTCTTCAGTGGACGCTGCGGGTGTTGGCAGACGGCTGGCGGCGGTATTCGAAGAACAAGGGTCGCGGGTGGCTGTCATTGGGCCGGAGAGCGCCGGACAACCCAGTGCCTGGTACGGCAAACTGGAATCTGATCACGACCATGTGCTGCTGTGCGGCGTTCCCGACAACGAGGAGTGGGTTCGCGTCTGCGCGCGTCAGGCCGACCGTATCGTCGTGGTCGCCGATAGCTGCGACACACCACGGGTGGAGTTGCCCGGCGACCTCCTCAGACATCGTGCCGATCACCAGTTGCTCGACCTGCTGCTGCTCCACCATTTGCCGACGGCGCGGCCGATCGGCACCAGCGAGTGGCTCGATGTGCTTACTGTCAATCGGCACTTCCACATCAGGGAAGCCAACGGCGATGACTGGAAGCGCATGGCGCGCATTATTTCCGGACGGGGCCTCGGACTGGTTCTGTCCGGCGGCGGTGCACGCGCCTACGCGCACATTGGCGTGCTCAAGGCACTGGCGGAATGTGGGATCGACGTGGATTTTGTCGGCGGCACCAGTATGGGCGGCATCGTTGCCGCGTGTGTTGCGATGGACTGGACGCCGGACAGGATTGCTGAAGAAATTCGTGAGTCGTTCGTTCGTTCAAATCCGTTGTCGGACTACACCCTTCCTCTTCTGGGATTGGTCAAGGGCCGAAAGGTCGAACGCCTGCTGGCCGCAACTTTCGACGACCTGTCGATCCCCGATCTCTGGCGCCCCTACTTCTGCGTCTCGTCCAATCTGACCACCGGCGAGGAACACATTCATGGTCGCGGACCAGTGTGCGACGCCCTGCGTGCCAGTCTCGCGTTGCCCGGTATCATTCCGCCTGTGGTGACCGAACACGGTGTCCTGGTCGACGG
>JAJFHD010000040.1 GCA_021775805.1 Alphaproteobacteria bacterium
TAACCGCTGACGGAAACTTCCATGACAGGAGCCGGCAGGTCTGCAGTTGGCGTGATAGCCACTGTAAAGCCACGATCTTCTTCGAAGTTGTGGTTTACCGGGCCGTCATTGTACTCAAGAGAGCCACGACGGAATGTCATATAGCTCGCACCTTCCGGAGCACCCGCGGAAGTGGCAGGTCCAGCGGACTCGATCGAGTTGACGCGTGATTGAAGGGCTTCGAGCTGAGCCTTGAGAGCGGAAAGTTCGTCGGCCTGTGCTGCGGTAGCCATAGCGCCGATCGCTACGCCACCAAGCAATGCCCGGCGAATCCATGCACCAGTAGTAGTCATTTTGCTTTTCTCCGTTGTAATCAATAATTACACTGTTTCGGTCACTACCTCCCCCAGAGCAACCAAACATCTGATCGGAGGTAACAGCACGGCACAGGCCGTACAGTCACATTACTCTCGATTTACGATGTCCGCGTCAACCGGTGTGGCAGGAGGCGATGCGATAAAGTTCTGCGACGTGTCAGATTTATCACAGTTCGTCATTCGACCCGCCAGAAGTCTTGCCGGACGGCGGCGATGCGGGCGATGTTCTTGCTTTGTAATATGCAGTCTATAGTGCGGTCCCATAATGGCAGTGGCGTGAAATTTACGATAGTTTCTGCATAAATGTGAAAAAATATCTCCAAAATGTAGCACAAAATATGTTGTAGTTTGAGTATACGTTCGATGTCTGAAGTTAGTTCGTCAACGGAGTTTTTGTATACTATATAAAATAAGGTATTCGATTTGATTTCTTGAATTGTTCGTATAGCAAATACAAGTGAAATCTAGAGTAACGTTTTTGTGATATTTGGGGATATGGTGATCGGACTGGGGGTTTTTTGTGTCACTCGGCCTGATTGATTCGACAGATTTCAGTTGCCGCCGGCCGGTGTGCCCCGCCAAAACTGTTGCGTTTATGAAACAGAACCATTGCGGCTTGGTAAGCAGGTTGTGATTTTGACGTCCAAGTTTCCGACCAATCCAACCTATGGATTTGAGACGGAATGGACGACTGACAAAGTGTCCTAATGCTGTCGGCGGATCACGTATGTAAAAGACGAGCCGGTCTCCATGTTGTATGAATGGCCTCACCTCACATACCGCAAGTCCAGTTAGAGGGAAGTCGTGATGAATTCGGCAGTTCGTTGGATCTGGGGCCTCATACCCCTTTTGGTGTTGGGCTGCCTTCTTGCAATATACGAACTTCCCGGGGTCGAGCAGGAACTGGATCAATCGCTGATCGACATGGACTTACCCGAATGGGCCCGTTTGAGTGTTGATGGGCGCGATGTCCTTGTTGCCGGGGAGGCGCCAAGTTTCCAGGCCAGAGACGGCCTGCTCTACCGGATTGGCGAACTTCCGGGCATCAGGCGCGTCAGGTCGGTACTAAACGTTAAGGAGAATTCGCTGCCCTTCGTCACCGTGTTTCGCAAAACGGCCGAATCGGTCGCGGTGACAGGAAGCATCGACGAAGTGGCGGACCGTAAGAGCCTCGTCAGCGAGCTTGAAGGCGGCGGTCTTGACGTCATCGCAAATTTGGTGGTGGCGCCAGGAGCGCCCGGACGCTGGCGGCAAGCCATCGGGCACGCAGTCTGGTCACTGAGGCGGATCGACGTCGGGTCGGTATATGTTTTCGGTGACATTGTGTTTGTTGACGGGGTTGCTGGATCTGCGGAAATACCGGATCTAACCAGGCAGCTTGAGGAAACGGCTCCAGCGGGGATCCGCGTTGTCGCAAACCTAACCTCAAAATCCTCGCGGGAGGCCATATGGTCTGCGGTCATGGACCGGACAACTGTTGTGCTTTCGGGTGCCGTCGCGGATCCGGAATCGCGCAGATTCCTGTTCTCCCGCGCTTGGGAAGAGCATGGTGACAAAGTCATAATCGATCGGATGATTCCCCATGGACAGGTTCCACGTCATTGGCCTCAGGCGGCAAAGATACTTCTTGAGTACACGTCGCGGCTCTGGACAGGAGAATTGACGCTGAATCGGTATCGGGCAACCATCGAAGGACTGGCCCTGTCCTCGGCCGCATCCGCCGATATCGCTGCTATCGTTTCCAGAACCATGCCGAAGGAGTACGCCCTGGCGGTAAAGATCGGGATCGTCCCTCCGGGAAAACCGCTTACCGGTTCTGCCTGTCAGGAGAACCTTGACGAAATCGTCCAACGCCGTCCTGTGGGGTTTGCCCCCGGCGGATCGGAGGTTTCCTACAGAAGTTACCAATCTTTGGACAAAATCGTACACACGCTCGCCCGGTGCCGGACTGTGGCTGTCGAAGTTCAAGGGCACTCAGATGCTTCAGCTCCGGATTCCGAGGTCAAGGCGTTGTCTCTAAGACGGGCGCAGGCGGTTATGCGCTATCTTGCGGACGGTGGCATCGCGCCAGAACGGATGACGGCGGCCGGGCATGGATCGGAAAACCCGATCGCGGCCAACAGCACCAGCCTCGGGCGATCCCGAAATCGCAGAATCGAGTTCAAGATTGCGACAGGAGAATGAACGTGGACGATCTGGCAAGCTGGTTTGACTTCAGCAATATCGGTTATCTGGCACTCGAACTGGTGCCTTATCTGACTGTCGCGGCTGTGATCGGATTCGTGACAGGGTGGTTATCGAACACAGGCAAAACCGGTAAAAATCAGTGATCTGCCGGGACTGAATTTGGACAGCTGTGATGGTTCATCTGGGAATAGAACTTGGAATTCTGCTGTTGGCGGCCTTTGTTGCCGGCTGTCTTGGAGGGACAATTGCGAGAAGTCTTTCCAGGAAATTTACCGCCGGCCGGACTTCAGGCATCGGCCTGGCGCGAGCGGTGACCTCAGAGCCCCTGACTTCGACCGGAATCGTCGATTTCGACGACCGCCCGGACGGACTGTCGGGACCGCGTCTTGGCAAAGCGGACGACCTCAAGAGAATCAATGGCATCGGGCCTCGCATAGAAGCCCTGCTCAACAATCTGGGGATCTATCATTTCGACCAGATCGCCCAGTGGGATGAAAGAAATGTCGAGTGGATCGACACAAATCTGAGTTTCTACGGACGTGTCACTCGGGAGGCATGGATTCAACAGGCCGCGGACCTGGCCTCAGCGTCGATCCACAGGTTCGATGCGAGTGACGGTGCGGATTAGAAAACGGGGTGACAGCATGTTGCGGCGGCATCCGCTGAATATCGCCGTGAATCATGAAACTCAACGTTTCGGGTGGGAGATGTCCAGATGCTTGCGGATTGCACGCAGTGCCCTGGATTCGGTCAAAAACGGCGCGTGTCCTCTGTCACTTATGGTGACGGCGTTGAGGGAGGGGTGGATGTCACCCATTCGGTCCACTGTTTGTTCGGAGAGGATGTCCGTATTTTCGCCGCGAATGACGAGCACGGGTGTTCCTGCAAGCGCTTGGAACTGCGGCCACAACTCGGGTACGCTTGTTTTGGAACTCACGGGATGTGCCGAGAATATCTTCCGGAGTGCCGGATCGTAGTCGATGGCGGGGTGACCGTTCACGTCGCGATAGATCTGGTGGGCGAATTTTATCCACTGTTCATCGTCAAGACCTCTGAACGCTCCTTCGTTCGCCGATTTTGTTACAAACACGGCATCTTTCCAGTCCTTTGGGCTGGGTGAATGGGTCATGTATCCCATAATGCGGAGCAGTCCAGCGGTTTCTATTTTCGGTCCTATGTCGTTCAGAACCACAGAATTGAGGGCGCCGGGACGGATGGTCGCAAGAAGCATGGCGATGAGGCCACCGCGGGATGTCCCGATGATGTCTGCGTGCTTCACGGCAAGCGCATCCAGCATCGCAACGACATCGAGGGCTTCGATGTAGGGCGTATAGTTCTTGTAGTCCTTGTCGTATTCGGATTGCCCGCGGCCGCGATAGTCGCAGGTTATCACCCGTGCATCCTGCGAAAGCTCCAGGGCCAGTTCGTGGAAATCTCTGACATTGCGCGTAAGGCCGGGCAAACAAACGACAGGTACGCCGCCAAGACGCCTTGAACCGTACTCGCGGGTGTAGAGTCTCAGCCCGTCATGGGTTGTAAAGTAGATATCCCGCCAGGGTTTGCGAGCCCCGATTTCGGTCGGCTGCTGATCAATCTGTTGAAGCATAAGGGTTTACTCACTTGCCGGACCAAGTGTCCGGCATTACCGCGCTTAACGCAACCGTACGACCGTGCCGGCTCAGTTGTTGCAGGAAATCAGGACTTCGATTGTCTTTTCCGCATTGTCGGAACATTGGGTCCCGACCACCGCTGGTGCCACGCCGCCCAAGTGCAGATCGCTCACCAGTGTCCGTTTGTTGTTCGATGAAAAAAGGCTGCGATAGATTTGAACATTCTGCATCACTTTTTGCACATACAGACGCGTCTCGCGGAATGGGATGGCTTCGACCCAGTC
Organism: Alphaproteobacteria bacterium; assembly: GCA_021775805.1. Taxonomy (GTDB): domain Bacteria; phylum Pseudomonadota; class Alphaproteobacteria; order Rhizobiales; family JAJFHC01; genus JAJFHC01. The sequence goes on from JAJFHD010000040.1 coordinate 4,438, forward strand.
AATCGGATCAATTTCGCCTTTGCGGGGGTCGCCGAACCTGTCGGACCATTGAATTGAACGGCGGGGGCCGGCGTTGTAGGCAACCATCGTCATGATGTAGGAACCGTTGAACACGTTGATGAGATCGCGCAGATGGGTCGCACCGAGCGTTACGTTGAATGATGGGTCGTTGGTCAGTTTGTTGAGACTGTAGCGCTGGCCGTGCTGACGGGCGATGAGTTTGCCGGTCGCCGGCATGATCTGCATCATGCCGCGCGCGCCGACACGGCTCTTCGCGGATGGATTGAATTCGCTCTCCTGCCGGGCAAGCCCATACACCAGCGAGGCTTCGGTTTCCTTGTTCAACTGCCGGTACTTGGGAACCAGGGTCGTTGGATAGAGATAGGCGCCCAATGATTGACCATACCTGTCAGCCACCCGTGCCACTCTCAAAGACAAATGTGGCACCCCGAGCGTCCAGGCAGCTTCCGCCAGGGCGACGCGTTCGTCGCGGCTCTTGAGCTGATAGGACAATGTACTGATAAATGTCGCCGTCAACTGCTTTTCACCGGCCTTGGAGAGCAGGCGGGCCGCCCGCATGGCGTCCATCGCCGCAAGCTTGCTGCGCGCGGCTGCGGACGGTTTAGGCTTGATGGCCAGACCTTCCGCTGTCTGCGGCAACTTTAAATGGTCGCGCGCAAGCTGACCGTAGTAGGTACGCGACAGGATGGCCGCGGCTTCGTAGTGGGCCTTCGCCTCGCCGGGGTTCGACAGCGCATTGTTGGCTCTGCCCAGCCAGTACTCGGCCTGTGCCACGGTGCGCGGCAGGGTTGCGTCACCGCGAAGTTGCGTGAAATGCCGCAAGGCCGTCTTGGCGTCCTTGAGGAAGGACAACGCAATCCAGCCTGACATAAACTGTGCCTCGGCATAGCCTTTACCGGGTTTGAGACCGTGATTGCTGACAAGTTTGTAAGCTCTTTTGTGCTGGCTGGTTTTGCCGCGCTCCAACATCAGACGGGCAAGCGCCTGACGTTCGACCCAGACCGCTTCCGGGTAGAGGTGCTTTCCGGGATTGTTAAGCAACACCTCACGGGCCCGCTTGTAGCCCTTGTATCCCTTTTTCTTGCGATGCCAGCGCGCTCTGGCATAGGTCAGGGCAGGGTGTGACCGCAAATTCTTTGGGACTTTGCTAAACTGTCCGGCCGCATGTCTCGAACGCCTGAGGAAGGCAACCGCCGATTTCGCCATCAATTGATGGGACTTGGACAGATACTTTGCCGCCCGCAGCGCGGCCCTCGTATTCTGTTTGTAGATCATCCAGGACAAACGATGCCTGCGGTCCTTGTCACGGATCAGGTGCCGCATTTGCTTGTGCAGGTTTTTCTCAGCGCTTGCGTTGAGATTGCCCTTGCGCCACGCCATGCGAATCCACTCCGTGGCTTTGTCCTTGTTGCCAAGCGCCAGGTAAGCGCGGGCGAGGGCCGCTTGCCCCAGGCCGGTCTGTGGCGGGAAAGACTTGAAGTGGGCAATTAAGTCGTTCGGTGCTTTTGGGTTCACGTAGAGTGCTTGTTCCGAGCGCGAACGGATTTTGGAGATCCGCGGCCAGTCCGGATTGGCCTTCATGAACGACACGATCCGGTCAAACCCAGCTGTTGTGTTGTCGCTTTGAACATACGTCCATTCAATGATTTTCTTGGCGGTGGGATTGCCTGTTCGCGATACCTGTCCGAACGCCTGATCGTATTTGCCCTTGCGTGCAAGATTGAGAGCGATATGAAGATCGCTGACGCGGTTCTTCTTGGCCGATTTGCTTTTCGCGTCGACATTCACGACGGGAGGCCGGGTTTCCGGTTTTGCGCCTGACAGTGTCCAGGCCGACGACAGGGATGCATGGGCCAGTCCGATGGCAAATGACGACGCCACGACAGCCGATGACACCACGAGCAAACGTGGTCTCGAAGTTATGGCCGTTATGAGGCGCAAATTGGATAAGGGCGCGCGAGGATCAGTCATGCTTATGGAGAATACCTTGTCCCGATTGATTCGACGACGTTTATCATGTCCGTTGTTTGGGACCTTGAAACATCTCAAACGATTATACATCGTTCCGACGACTCGGTGTTTCAACCGCCAGCGGCACTCAAACCCCCGATTAAGGAGATTTTATGTCACGACTTGACAGTTTCATTCGCCGGTTGATGGCGCAAAGGACGTGTTTGAATCATGCTGCTCAGGAAATCTCGGCAGTGCCCGGCGTGGTGTTCGAACTCGGGCTGGGCAATGGCCGGACCTATGATCACCTGCGTGATGTGCTGGCAGACCGGGAAATCTTTGTGTTCGACCGTCAGGTTGCCGCTCATCCCGACTGCATACCCGACGACGATCATATGATTGTTGGCGACTTTTCCGACACGCTGCCTTCGGCGGTAAAGCGTTTCGAAGGCAGATGTGCCCTTGTTCATGCCGATATCGGCACCGGTGTCGCTGAGCGAAATGCCCGGATGGCCCTTTATCTGGGATCAATACTTGGGCCGGCACTGGCACCGGGCGGGCTGATTCTGAGTGATCAGGAAATGGCCATTCCGGGGTTCACGGCCGGTCTGTTGCCGACCGATGTCCCAAGCGGCCGCTACTATCTGCTGTGTAACGAGGCAAAGGGCAGTTAACGTCATCTGCAAATTGTTGTGTCGACGCCTGCCGCCATGCTTGCCGTTGACGGTGTAAGGGGCTATTTTCCGCCCCCGTGATCCGATTGGATTGTGTTACCCCTAAGGTGGGCGGTGCCGTGCCGCCGGCAATGAGTAAAGGATAGTGTCATGTTCAAGGGATCGATTCCGGCCCTCATCACGCCAATGCGTGACGGTGCTGTGGACGAGCAAGCATTTCGATCGCTGGTGGACTGGCACATAAAACAGGGCAGCCACGGGTTGGTTCCTGTCGGCACCACGGGCGAGTCTCCGACGCTTTCGCACACAGAGCACAAGCGCGTGGTTGAAATCTGCGTTGAAGTTGCCGCCGGCCGCGTTCCCGTGATTGCCGGTACGGGGTCAAACAATACCGCCGAGGCGATCGATCTCACCCAACATGCGGCGTCGGTCGGCGTCGACGGTGTGCTGGTTGTGACGCCCTATTACAACAAACCGACCCAGGAAGGCCTTTACCAGCACTACAAGGCGATCCACGACTGTGCCGACGTGCCAATCATCATCTACAACATTCCGCCACGCAGCGTGGTCGACATGTCGGTGGAAACCATGGCGCGGCTGTTCGAACTGCCCAACATTGTAGGCGTCAAGGACGCGACCGCCGATCTGGCGCGTGTTAGCAAGCAGCGCCGGGTAATGGGTCCGGATTTCATTCAGCTTTCGGGCGAGGATGCAACAGCGCTCGGCCTCATGGCCCATGGCGGTCACGGCTGCATTTCGGTGACGGCCAATGTGGCGCCGGCCCTGTGCTCCGAATTCCAGAATGCCTGCATGGCGGGCGATTATGGATCGGCTCTGAAGATTCAGGACCGCCTGATGCCGTTGCACGAGGCGTTGTTCGTGGAAGCAAGCCCCGGTCCGGTCAAATATGCGGCAAGCGTGTTGGGCCTGTGTTCATCGGAAGCCCGTCTTCCCATGGTTCCGGTGGCAGAGACGACCCGCATCAAGGTCGATGCAGCGCTCGTTCACGCCGGGCTGACGAACGGATAAGCTCATGTCGTCGAAGAGCGGTGGTGCCAAGCGTGCACGCCAGGAGGCGGGCCGCCTCGTGGTCTGCGACAACCGCAAGGCCCGCTACAACTATGCCATCGAAGAGGTCTTCGAGGCCGGCATCCAACTGTTCGGCACGGAAGTCAAATCCCTGCGGGAAGGCAAGGCGAGCCTCAACGATTCCTACGCGTCGGACGAAAACGGCGAGCTTTTCCTGATCAACGCCTACATCCCCGAGTACCAGCAGGCGGGCCGGTTCAATCATGCCACACGAAGGCCGCGCAAACTGCTCATGCACCGGCGTGAAATCGACAGGCTCTCCGGCAGCATCCAACGCGACGGCCTGACCCTGGTGCCATTGAAGCTGTTCTTCAACGACCGCGGCATCGCCAAAGTCGAACTGGCGCTGGCGCGCGGCAAGAAGAACTATGACAAGCGCCAGACCGAGAAAGACCGGTCCTGGTCGCGGGAAAAATCAAGGCTCCTGCGCGAGAAGGGGTGAAAACGACCACGTACCGAGCCTTCGTACTCTGAATCTACAAACCAGCATTGACGAACTGCACCGGGCAAGGGAAACGCTGACGTGATGATGACTTTGACCGGAGCAGCCACTGTGCGTTAGGGTCGATGGGTGTTCAGCGGCGGACAAGCAGGGGGCGGCGTTTCAACAGGGGAGTCTCGAGAGATGACGAAGAAGGTTGCGAAGCCGGCAAACGGCAGTTCTGAAAAAGGTGCAAACGGGAAGGCCGGCAAGATCTCGCTTGCGGCGTATGAAAAGGAACTCATGCGCCAACAGATTGAGCTGGTAAAACTCCAGGAATGGGTCAAGAACACAGGCCATCGGGTTGCCATTGTTTTCGAAGGCCGTGATGCCGCCGGTAAGGGCGGGACGATCAAACGCATTACCGAAGCTCTGAACCCGCGGATCTGCCAGGTCGTTGCCTTGCCGGCCCCGACGGAACGCGAAAAAACCCAGTGGTATTTTCAGCGCTACGTGTCTCATCTGCCCGCCGCCGGCGAGATCATCATCTTCGACCGGTCCTGGTACAATCGCGCCGGGGTCGAACGGGTCATGGGGTTCTGCACGGAAGAGGAATACAAGGAATTCATGCGCAGTTGTCCTGAGTTCGAGCGCATGCTGGTGCGGGCCGGAATTCAGGTGATCAAGTATTGGTTCTCGGTCAGCGATGAAGAGCAGGAACGCCGGTTCCAGAAACGGCTGACCGATCCGACCAAGCGGTGGAAACTGAGCCCGATGGATCTGGAGAGCCGCAAGCGCTGGGTCGATTACTCGAAGGCAAAGGACAACATGTTTGCCCATACCGACATCAAACAGGCGCCGTGGTACGTGGTATCATCAGACGTCAAGAAACATGCCCGGCTCAATTGCATCAATCATCTGTTATCGCTAATTCCATACGAGGACCTGACACCGGAGCCGATTGAACTCGATGAAAGGCCGCCGCAGCGTGGATATGTACGGCCACCCATGGACGACCAGACGTTTGTGCCGGAAATCCATCACCTGGTTTAGGCGTTACCTGAGTGTTTACGTGTCCGTAAGCGAATTCCGGAATGCGGTCAGGCATAATATCAAGATCGAACCAAGCAGGAACGCAAGCCCGGCATATTCGCTCCAATGGTATGGCAGAAACAGCCTGACGTGTTTTGCGCCAGGGGGTGGCGTGAAGGTCACGAGTCCTTCCGGTCTGTTCGCGGCAAGCTCCACAGGTTCCGAGGTTGACACGACCATTGCGCGCCAATGAGGCCAATACGGTATCGGAACGATGACGGCCCCACCGGCTGCAGCTGCCACCACCACGGCGCGCGACTTGTGCTCGACAATCCTGCCGCCGGCCATGGCGCTTTCGGCCAGTTTTCTGACAATCTCTTTGTGTCGATGGTCCCAAAACTCATTCAGCGATGATCCCCTTGTTCGTTCGATATGACGAAACAATGGTGCGGGGAGATATTCCCGGGCGCCGCTCGTTTCTGGAGGCTCGTGGCGATTCTGGAATGCTTTTGCGACTGCACCGAAGCTGTTCGGCAGCGTACCGACATATGCCGCCGCGATCATAGCAACACCGGCAAGAATGCCGACGCCAATGACCACCTGTCTGGCGGTGATCATGTTGGCCAGCATACCGATGGCCAGGGCCGACGACAGGTCCAGAAACAGCAGCAGTCTCCATGGAAACTGAGTCATCGAAATCAGCCAGTTGTTCCAGATGAACGCAGAGGCGCCAGTCATGAGAAAGGCAACAACGGCAGCTGGAGCGATGATCCAGAGGCGCAGACGATCCGAAACGACGACCCCCGGAAATGAAGCCGCCAGGCAAATGGCGATGCCGGCGATCAGACAGACGGTGACGATTGTCCCCATCGTACGGTCCGGTTCCGGGCGGCCGTCGAAGAGCAGCCAGTTCGAGGCCGTGAAGTGTGGTGTGTAGAGTGCACCGGCGGAAACGTCGCCGATCAGAACCAGAGCGGGCAGCCAGTAGAATGACGACAAGGCAGCGCCGAGACATCCCCAGGACGCAAGACGCAGCCCGCTTTGGGAAATCGCCCGCCAGTCGTTACGTCGCGTCCAGGACCAGGCCAGAAAGACGGCTGCGAAAACATGAGCGGCGAGCAGGGCGCTTGGCAGATGGCTTAGCAACAGTCCGGCAAAAGCCACGGCAAAAAGCGTGCCGCCGGACTTTCGGTCAAGCAGGTCGGCGAAGGCGCGCGCCATCAGGGGCACGAAAATGTAGGCCGCGAATTCGCCGACCGACTGACGGATGAACCAGTCGACCACAAGGTGATAGGGCAGGACCATATAGGCCAACGACGCGGTGATTGCCGTCGTCCTGTCCATGAACCGGCGGGCGAAGACATAAAATGCCAAACCCGACAAAACCAGCAACCACGCTCCGCCAATCGAGAAAACCGTGTTCACCGGGCAATTCGGACACAGTGGACGGCCAAGTAATGCGGTTGTCCAGAAGGGCAGCGGTCCATAAAAGAAGAAGTCGAGTCCACCGGCGCCGTACCACAACTCCGGCAAATGTCGGGGATACAGGACGCCGTTCCAAAATGCTGCTTCGAACGCGGAAAACCACGAAACATTCAGGTTGTAGCTGTGTCCCCTTGGTGTTCCCAGAATTGCAAATATACTGAAGACAAGGATGGTTGCGGCAGCGAAGAATTGATATGTCCTTGATTTCCAGAAGTTCACGGCGGAGGCCACTAGTTGGAAGGGTGGACGCGCGGAGCGATCCACCTTCGGCAGGTCATTTGTTCGGAAACGAAACCATGCAAATTGATACGCCACTTTGCAGGGATTGAGCAACCGGCCGAGAAGCGGTTACGGTTGCTGGGCAGTCCGTATATTCGAGCGTTAAAGCACAAGCGTTTTCGCAATCGCCAAAGGGGGGCAAATTTTTGAACCAACTGTCGATCGAAGAACGGCTCGCGCAAAGGTCGCCGGTCATCATGGACGGGGCCATGGGCACTGAACTGACACGGCTTGGCCGCAGGATCGGTTCGGGCGACTGGATTTCGACGACTCTCGGTTCCGCCGAAGAGGTTGCTGAAATTCACAGGAACTATGCCAATGCCGGCGCCCGGATCCACATCGCAAACACCTTTGCGACCGCCCGCCATGTGCTGGCGGATATTGGCATTGACGACCGGTTTGACGCGATCAACCGCCAGGCGGTTGCGCTTTGCAGGCAGACCGCCGAGGAGGCCGGCGGCTCGCCGCAATGGATCGCCGGGTCACTCTCGACCTATGTGATCGGCAGCGACCGCGCGCGCCTGCCGCGTGGATCCGTGCTGGCAGAACAGGTGCGCGAGCAGGCACACGTCCTGGCCGCGGCCGGCTGTGACCTGCTGGCACTCGAGATGCTGTTCGATGTGCAAACCAGCCTTGTCATGATGAAGGCCGCATCGGGCGCTGAGCTGCCGGTCTCTGTCGGCCTCACGTGCAGGCTGGATCCTGATGGCCGGGTCTGCCTGCGTGGAGAGCATACCGCACGCCAGGACTTCTCATTGACCCTGAACGACGCCCTGCCGGCCCTCATCGCCGAGACTGGCGGCGATCTTGCGTGGATGCTGACGATCATGCATTCCGATCTGGAGGCAACAGATGCGGCAGTCGATATCGTTTCAGACCACTGGGACGGACCGATCGGCGTCTACCCCAATTCCGGCGTCCTTGACCCTCCCGATACCTGGGACCATGACAGTGTCTGTTCGCCGGAAGAGCTTGTCGCCCACGCCCGACGGTGGGCCGCACAAGGCGCCAGGATGATTGGCGGCTGTTGTGGGGTTGGCCCCGGACACATCCGGGCTCTGGCGGCGGCTTTCGCTTGAACCACGAGGCTTTCAATCTGACTCACATCGCTTACCCGTCGTCATTGCGGTGGAAACTGCAATCCATGGGCTGCTAAAAGAGTCGGTCGGTACGCATCCTTTGACGTCTCCGGACACGAAGGCAAATCGACCTCAAACAGCTCCGGAGATCGTGTCGAAGACCGCGTTGAACATGTCGGTGGTCAAACGCCCGGTGTTGGTGTTGTAACGGGAGCAATGGTAGCTGTCGATCAGACAGACATCGCCCAGGTCATGGCGCCTGTTGTGGCCGAACGGATAGGCTGAGCGCTTGAAACCCAGAGCCGGCAGCACGTTTTCATGGGCGATGCGTCCAAGGGCGAGAATTACCTTCAGGTTGGGCATCGCCTCCATCGTGGCCAGCAGGAAAGGCCGGCATGAGGCAATCTCGGCGCCGATGGGCTTGTTCTGGGGGGGTACACAGCGCACCGCATTGGTTATCCGGCAATCGGTCAGTTCCAGCCCGTCGTCGGGGCTCGAACCGTACTGGCCTTTGGCAAAACCGTAGGCGAGCAGGGTTGCATAGAGCAGATCACCGGCATAATCGCCCGTGAACGGGCGGCCGGTGCGGTTGGCGCCGCGCATGCCGGGGGCGAGTCCGACGATCAGCAGCCGTGCCGACTGGGGACCCCAGGACGGCACCGGGGCGTTGAACCAGTCAGGATTGGCGTCACGGCTTGCCTGCCTGAAGGCGACCAGCCTCGGGCACAGGCCGCAATGGGGATCCGGATCAATGCTTGTCATCGTGAAAAGTTCGCAAGAGTGTCCTAGATATCTTCGTATTCGTCTTCGTCGTAATCGTCGTCAAACTCTTCGTTGTTGCCCGTGTCGTTGTTGCCCGTGTCGTTGTTGCGCGGCGGGCGCTGGCCGGGCGCGCGGCCCAGTTCGTTGCGCAGGGTCACGATGTCGACAAATTCATCGGCCTGGCGGCGCAGTTCGTCGGCGACCATGGCGGGCTGGGTCGCCAACGTGGAGATGACGGTCACGCGCTTGCCGCGTCTTTGCACGGTTTCCAGCAGCGACCTGAAATCGCCATCGCCGGAAAACAGGACGATGTGGTCGATGTGCATCATCATGTCCATGACATCGACCGCCAGTTCGATGTCCATGTTGCCCTTGAGCTTGCGCCGGCCGGCGGCGTCGGTGAACTCCTTGGTCGGTTTGGTCACCATGGTGTAGCCGTTGTAGTCGAGCCAGTCGATCAGCGGCCGGATCGGAGAATAGTCCTGATCTTCAACCAGGGCGGTGTAATAATTGGCATGGACCATGTGTCCCTTGGCGCGGAAGAAGGTCAGCAGTTTCTTGTAATCGATCTCGAAGTTCAGGGCCTTGGCAGTGGCATACAAGTTGGCGCCGTCGATGAAGAGGGCAAACCGTTCGCCGGGATAGAAATGCATTCAGGAAGTCCTTTTTCGGTCAAATGAACAGGGGGCAATTTGTCTTGCCCAAATGTCTGATAAAAATTCAATGCTTTGGTATAAGTCCGCCCTAGGCCTTACGTCATGCCGGCGCGAGCGTCCATAAAAAACGTCTGAAAGTAGCCCAGCATCATGATCCTTCTGGCGATCGGCAGCAACCTGCCCGGACCCTGGGGAGGCCCGCCCGAAACCCTGGACCGCGCCGTCCGTGAACTCGAAGGGATGGGGGTCGGGATCTCCAGGCGTTCGCACTGGTACCGCACCCGTCCTTACGGCGGCGCCTCCGCCGGGGTCTATTTCAACGGCGCACTCGCCGTGGAGAGCCATCGGCCGCCATCGGCGCTTCTCAACGTCTGCCACCGGGTGGAACGCGCCGCTGGGCGCAGGCGCGGCGTCCGCTGGGGCTCGCGCGTTCTCGACATCGATCTCCTGGCCTATCACGACGTGGTCACCGGTCCGCGCCGGTTCGATCTGGGCAAATGGCGTCATGCGGGGACGCGGAGGCTGACACTGCCCCATCCGGATATGGCCAACCGCGCCTTCGTCATGGTGCCGCTGGCGGAGATAGCGCCGGACTGGCATCACCCGGTAGCGGGCCTGACCGCGGTTCAGATGCTCGCGCGCCTGCGGCGGGCCGGGCAGGGGGATGTGTTGTCGCGTGTGGATTGAGAACGCACACGCAGGCACCGTAATTTGACACCTGAATTGATGTCGCCGATGGTCACTCCTCCTCCAGTGAAGCAATTTGTGCATCGAACCGGTCCAAATCGTCTGGCAAGGTGGCGTTGTCTGGCGATAGTTCCTGCAACCTGACGATGATCTCCCGCCCGCGACGCAAGCCCGCAATCGCCCGTTCTCCCTCGCCTTGTTGTGCTTCGATGACGCTAACGCGACCGTGGCTCAGCGCAAGGTCGCGCTGCCATTCGGCATTTCCCGGATCAGCCTCGGCGAGGCGTTTGGCAATCTGCAGGGACGCCTTGAAGGCGTCAAGGGCGTCTGTGAGGTTGCCCTCAGCGCGGAGCACGTCGCCGATCTTGATTTGTGAGACGGAGAGGTCGCGCTGCCAGCCGGCATTTCCCGGATCAGCCTCGGCGAGGCGTTTTCTGATCTCCAGCGACGCCTTGAAGGCGTCCAGGGCGTCTGTGAGGTTGCCCTGAGCGCTGAGCACGTCGCCGAACTTTTCCTGTGAGACGGAGAGGTCGCGCTGCCAGCCGGCATTTCCCGGATCTGCGTCGGCGAGGCGTTTGGCAGTCTCCAGGGACGCCTTGTAGGCGTCCAGGGCGTCTGTGAGGTTGCCCTGAGCACGGAGCACGTCGCCGATCTTGTTTTGTGAGACGGTGAGGTCGCGCTGCCAGCCGGCATTTCCCGGATCAGCCTCGGCGAGGCGTTCGGCAATCTCCAGGGACGCCTTGTAGGCGTCCAGGGCGTCTGTGAGGTTGCCCTGAGCGCTGAGCACGT
>JAJFHD010000005.1 GCA_021775805.1 Alphaproteobacteria bacterium
GAGACGTTGAAGCTATTGCCCGGATGCCCGCAACAATGCCCGACACTGCAGAGAGTTTCCTGACCTCGCTGGATGCCAGGGTCGATGGCCTCCTCGATGCCTGCACCGCCTGCGGCGCTTGTGCCAGAGTGTGTCCGACCCCGGCCCTTGCCGGTATCGATGCCTCAGACCCTGAAGCGCTCACCAGCGGTGTCCGTGATATTCTGCGCACGGGGTCAGGACCCGAAGCATCAGTCCAATGGGCAAAAGAATGCTGTGGCAGCGCCTTCTGCCTGGACGTCTGCGAACACGGCATCAACCCGCGTTTCATGCTCGCCATGGCCAGGCGGGCCCTGGCGGATCAGATCCCCGCTGCCGAACGCAAGCAGTCGGGCAAGGAGGCGTTCAAGACGATGAGCCGGGGTGTGAAAAACCTGACGCGCATCCAGCTTGACCCCGAACAGCTGGCGCGTCTCAGCCCTGCCGCCCGCCAGGGCGACGATAGTCTCGAGCCACCGGATCTGATCTTCTACACCGGATGCAATCTGCTCAAGACGCCACACATCGGTCTCCTGTGTCTTGACGTCCTTGACCGGCTTGAAGTGACCTACGACGTCCTCGGTGGCCCGGCCAACTGCTGCGGCATCTTTCAGGCACGGGCCGGCGACACGGAGAATGCCGGCCGGCAGGCTTATCGGACCCTGGACCGGTTCGCTCAGGCAAAGACGTCGCAAATTCTATCCTGGTGTCCGACCTGCCAGATCCAGTTCAGTGAAGTCACGATCCCCGGATATGAGCGCAGTGACGGCGACCATAAGGACCGCTCCGGCGCCGGCATCGACATGACCATGCTGCCGATCTATCTGGCGCAGAATCTCGACAGACTGCGTCCGATGATGACCCGTCCGGTTAACCGGAAAGTGGCGCTTCATGAGTATCCGGGCGCCAAAGGCGTAACGGAAAGCGTGATTGTGCTGCTGGAGGCCATCCCGGGGATTGAACTGGTCGATCTCGAGCAACCGCGCATCGGGTACAGTCTGACCACCTTCCTCAACAATCCCGATCACCGCCCGAAATCGATCCTGTCTTCCCTGAAAGCTGCAGAAGACGCCGGCGTCGACACGTTTGTCGGTGTCTATCATACCGATCACCGCGAGTTCAGCGCCCACGAAGCCTCATGGCCCTTCGAAGTCGTCAACTATATGGAACTGGTTGGCGAGAGCATGGGGCTGAGTCAGACCGACACCTACAAACCGCTCAAACACATGCACGACGCCGACGCGATTCTCGAAGCCGTCAACCCGTTGATCGAAACCTGGGGTCTTGATCGCGAAGAGGCCCGTGACGTTATCGTCAACGATCTGATCGGCGACCAGCACCTGCCGGTCGATCGGGCGGAACACACCGAACTCTGAGATCGGCGCTCTCGTCCATCAGGTGCAACCGTCATTCGACCCGGCGGATACGGCCATCGACATAGGGCGTATAGGGCGTATTTCTTGCGAGATAGTCGGCGACCACGGTTTCAAGGTTGGGACCGTAGTCGTATGCATTCATGCCATGTTCGGAAAACATCTTGTAACCGTCGCCGCCCCGGCGCAGGTAATTGTTGGTTACAAGGGTGTAGACCGCCTGTTCGTCAATCGCCACCCAGTCGTCGCCCTGCTTCACGAGCACGTCGCGGATGCGGCCGCCCGGAGGCGCCGCCGCGTCCCAGGCATAACGGAGACCCGCTACCTGCGGAAACCGGCCGGCACCTTTTTCCACCTGGCTGACGCCGTGTTCCAGGGCCCCTCTAACGTGACGTCCTTCAAGTTGAAAGGTCGACAGGGTGTTCAGGAAAGGCAGCACCGTCAGCACCTCGCCCATGGTCACGTCACCGGCATCGATCGAGGCCCGCAGGCCGCCACCGTTCTGGATGGCTATAGTGACACCCTGGGACCGCACGCGGTCGAGCATCGCGTCTGCCACCAGGTTTCCCATCCGGCATTCGCCACCTCTGCAGCCCGCCTTGTCACCGGCGATTTCCGCACTGGCTTGGCCAACGACCTTCGCCCGCAAGGCGGCAAACGGGATCGCGAGTTCGCCGATACGGGTTCTTAGGGCCACATCCTCGGGAACTTTCGAGTCCATGATGATCGGTTCGCCGACGGCCTCCCGCACGACCCCGTCATCGTCGAACGACACCGTCAGCTCGCCCAGGAACTTGCCGTAGGCATAGGCCTGGACGATCGCCGTGCGACCGCCGTCCGGGGTTGAGACCCAGGTGGGATAAGGGCCCGCCGCCCTGTCGGAACTGTTCGACAGGTATGTATTGGAATGTCCACCCACGATCACGTCGATGCCATTGACGGCCGCCGCAACCTCCCGGTCCACGGTAAAACCGGAATGGCTGAGCACGATGATCTTGTCGATACCGGCCGTCTCCAGTTTGGCAATTTCCCGTTTGAGAGCCAACGCGGGATCGGAGAAGGAAATGTTCCTGCCCGGACTAGAGGCCTCGTCGGTGTCCGCGGGTGCCAGCCCGATCAGGCCGATTTTCTCGCCGCCGCGTTCCAGAATTGTTGACGGTTTCAGCACATCCGCCAGCGCCGGTTCTTTGGACACATCTGCGTTGGCCAGCAGCACCGGGAAGGACACCGTGTTCATGAAGGCCCGCAAGATGGCTGGGCCGTCGTCGAACTCATGATTGCCCACGGTCATGGCGTCGTAGCCGAGCGCATTCATCATCTCGGCCGCCGCCCGGCCCTTGTAGGTGGTGTAGAACAAGGTGCCCTGAAACTGGTCGCCGCCATCGACCAGGATCGAAGGACCCGCCGCCGCCCGCCGCGCCCTGATCGCCGTGGCAAGCCGCGCCGACCCGCCAAAACACTTGCCCTTGGCATTACCCGTTTCGCTGCAGCCGGAATCGTACTTCGTGATGGGTTCGATCCGGCTGTGAAAGTCGTTGGTATGCAGGATGGTCAGTGTGAAATCGGCGAAGGCGGATTGAATCGGCCCGAACAGCACGCCCAAAAGACAAAGCGCCGCAAAGGTCAGTCCTCTCTGCATGTCAACAAATCTCCGGTTCTGAACTGTTCAATACCTTCCAGATTCTAGGTTGAGTCGATCACGATGTCTGTGTCGATTCAATAGCCTGATAATTTGTTTTGATGGCGGTGCGTTAGCGCCCACTCGTCGAGGCGAGGCTTGGTTTTGCGCAACACTTGTCGTAATCTCTGAAAATGTCACACAGAGCGAACCGGGCCTTGATCTTTTGCATTGCCATTCTGGCGACGACGACCACCGCGTGGGCCGATCAGATTGACGGCACGTGGTGCTCGCTTGCTGGCAGGTCGATGACCATAAACGGCTCTGAAGTAACCACCCCGGCCGGCAATACACTCACCGGTCAGTACACCCGCCACACCTTTGTCTACGATATCCCCGAGGGCGAACCGGACGCCGGCGGCAGGGTTTGGGCCAATCAGCTCAATGACCACAATATTTCCGTGACCTTGACTGAAGGGCAAGCCCGCGAAAACGGTGTGACGGAAAACTGGACCCGCTGCGAAACCATCAGCTGAGCCTTTCCGTGCCGGGGTTCCTTCACAATATTGTTGGTTGATCGACCAGCGTGATCGCCGCAGCCTGTGCCCTGTTCTGATTTTCTGGAGGATCGCAAAATGACCGGTCTCAGTCGGCAAAATCGAAGACATTTCCTTGCCGGTGCAGCGGCGACTGTCGCGGCCACGTCCGTGCCGCTGCCGATAGCGTCTGGGGGGCAGGCCCGTGCCAGTGGCGGCCGGGCGCCGCAATGGGACATTTCGGAATGGATAAACGGTGACGCCGGCAACATCGATACGCTTAAAGGCAAGGTCATCGTGATCGACTTTTTCCAGTTGTGGTGCCCGGGTTGCAACAAGTTCTCCGGCCCGTTGATGAAACACTGGCATCAGAAGTTTGCAGCTGACGTCGACGCCGGCCGCCTTGTCCTGGTCAAGATCCATACCGTGTTCGAGGGCCACAGCCATCAGACCGTCACCCGCCTGAAACGTTATGTCAGGGAGAAGAACATAACAATTCCTGTGGGGGTCGACCGGCATCAGCCGGGACAGCGCATCCCTGAAACCATGCGCCGTTACAATACCAGGGGCACGCCGGAAATGGTCGTGATTGATCCCGACGGCATGATCCGCTTCCAGAAATTTGGATATTTCGAACCCGGCAAGGTCGAGCCCATGATCGTTGAGATGTTCGGAAAGGACCGAGCCTGACCTCATGTGAGAGCTTGCAACCCGGATCCGTATTTTGTCCGGAATTGATCGCGATCAATTCTACTCCTGCCCAAATGGCCATAGTGATACTGGTCTGAACGACCTGGTTTGAAACTCCGCCATTGTGGGACGATGCCGTGCGATCCCTGATTGTCTATTATTCGCGAACGGGAACGACAAGGAAACTTGCTCTGTCCCTCGCTGACGAGTTGGGTGCCGATCTCCGCGAAATCGGATGCAAGCGCTACAGACTTGGAATTCTGCGTTACCTCCGGGCCGGATACGACAGCGTCAGGGGCAATTTGCCCCCGATCGAAATCCAATTCGATTTGGAACCTGTCTATGATCTTGTCTTGATCGGTACGCCCATATGGACCAGCCATCCGGCGTTGCCCGTTCGCACTTTCCTAACCAAACACTCAGTGCCGGAAGGTCCTGTCGGTTTATTCCTGACCCACGGTGGCCACTCCCCGCCGCATGAAGCCATCAGGGAAATGGAAATCCTGCTGGCGAGACCGGCAGACGCGACCCTTGTCATGAACGAGAACGACATGAGCGACAGCCGGGTGTCAGGTTGCGTCAAGGCGTTTGTCAAGAAGCTTGCCGTTGAACCGGTTGTGTAGGTGACCCTTCAGGCCTTGTCTTCATACGTCGGCCGTGAACGGGGAACCAACGCGACACCGGCCAGCACAAGCAAACCGGAACCCGCAACGATCCAGAGTTGATGATGTGGCGCGATCCCGAGCGAATAGAGCCAGGCGACGAATGGAACAGCTGCGGCTGTCGTGCCAAGGCTCGCACAATATTCCAGCGAAAAGGCACGGGCATGCAATCTCACAGGGACATGGCGGCCGATCAGCCAAGCGGTTAACGGAAACCAGGCAAACAACAGCAGGTAGAAAAGGGCCATCACGGCAATCACAGCCGGTCCGGAAAGCACCGCTGCCGTAGCCAGAAGCGCGACCTGACCTGCAAACAGCCAGAACAACAGAGACTTTGCCCCATAACGTTCGACCGCCCAGCCGCTCGGCAACTGGCCGAGCGATGCCAGCGTCAGAACGATCGAGGTGGATCCACCAATGAGAAGCAGGTCGCTATCGGCAAGAGCCCGGTGCTCTAGGAAACGCGGCAATGTATAGGTGATGCCACCGGCGACCAGGCCGTCATAAACTGATGCCAGAGCAAGAAATCCAAACAGGAGTAACAGAATGCTCTTGGTGCCGATCACGTACGCGCTGTTTCTTGCAACGGTATCAGCGCGCTTGCCGGGGCGTGTCGAGGGTCTGCACGCGAGGGTATAGCCGCAAGCGAGACAAAGCATCACGACGCCGGGAAGAATGAAAGCTGCTCGCCAGTGGACGGCACTGATGATGCCGGCCGTCATGACCGCTGCGATACCAGCGCCGAAATTTCCCCAGACGCCATTGGTGGCAAAGGCCGGCCCCGTGCGCCTGGCGTACTCGGCGACCATGGCCAGGCCCACTGGATGATAGATTGCAGAAAACCCGCCAAGCAGTGCCAGGGCGAGGCTGAGCGTGAGAGGGCCGGTGCTGAGGCCGGCAAGGACGGCGGCTAGTCCGGATCCGAAAAGGCAAATCATCATCAGCCAATGCCGGGGCATCCGGTCGCCCAGCCAACCGGCGGGAAAGGTCGCCAACGCAATCATCACATACATGGGCGTTCCCAGGCCGATCGCCTGGGCATGGGAAAGTGACCATGCTGTCTCGATCGGAAAGGCGGCAACCGGCAGAATCGCAAGCAGGTAATGGTGGAAAAAGTGACCGGCACTCAGGAAACGGAGATGGCTCTTGTGGGGCATGGGAGGGACCTTCGAACAACATCGAAGGCAAACCTAGCCTTGCTCCATTGGAACAAATATCAATATAATGACAAAATTTATCGTCTAAGTGACAAAACGATGTCCACCATTGCAGTCAGCGGCTACGCGGCAGAATACGTTCACGGCGAACACGTAGAGCCGCATATCCACCAGGAACACCAGATCGTGCATGCACAGTCCGGTGTAATGCGTGTCAGCAGTGGTACGGCCACGTGGATTATCCCGCCCGACCGGGCGTTGTGGGTCCCGGCGCGCACGGAACACGAAATCGTCTGTCTGACCACCGTCGCCACACGTACGGTCTACCTGTCCGACGCCGGTCGTGGTCTGCCGACGAGCTGTGAAGTCTGGAGAGTGTCGCCGTTGTTGCGCGAGGTTATCATCCGTTTTGCAGACGAGCCGGAAACGCCGCTGGCCGCCCACCTTGTCCCTGTGTTGATTGCCGAACTCGACCGCCTCGACACCGTGCCGATCAATTTCTCCAGGGCCCGCTCTCACAAGCTTCTGAAAATCCAGGAGGTTCTGCTGGCAGATCCTGCCGACAAGCGTACGCTCAACCAGTGGGCGGCAGAATTGGGCGCCTTGCCGAGGACACTTATGCGCCGCTTGAAATTCGAAACCGGCATGACGTATCGCCAGTGGCGCCGTCAGATAAGAATTCTCAAGGCCATCGAAGCGCTCGCAACCGGCGTTTCGGTTACCGGCGTTGCCTACGACGTCGGGTACGAAACCACCAGTGCCTTCATCGAGGCGTTCCGGCAGCATACAGGCAGGACACCGGCAAGATATTTTGACTGACTGCGATCTGAAGTCGTTATGATCTCTCTCGCCTTGATCATCACGATCACTTCCAAACCTGACTGGCGACGCGCCTGAAATTTCCCCCCAAAATACCAGTGATTTCCGCCTCGGAGAATCCGACGCCTACGAGTTCCCGGGCAACGTCAGGCAGTCGGCTCACGTCGAGACAGGCGATCGAGTCGTCATAACCGGCATCGGCCGGCCAGAACTCCGGATTGCGCGCGATCATGCCGGAGATTGCGGTGTTCTCATCGACAGCTGCACCGGCGTCGATGTCGGGCGCATAGTCGAGGCTTACGCCCACATGTTCCGGTCCGGTGATCCCGGCCACATAGGCCGCGTGCCGGGCGACGGCTGAAGGCGTTGCATGGGTTTCTCCCAGGAACAGATTGATGCCATTGATCCCGATGACGCCACCTGAGGCCGCACACGCCTTGATCTGCTCGTCAGTGATGTTGCGCCCGTGATCGACCAGTGCCTTGGGGTTGGAATGGGAAAACACAACCGGATCGCGTGAGTGTTCCATCGCCTCCATGGTCGTTCTGAAGCCGGTGTGGGAGCAGTCCACAACCATGCCCACGCGGTTCATTTCATCGACGACCGACCGGCCGAACGCGGTCAGGCCGGTGTCCTCGTCATGACAGCCCGATCCCGCCGGGTTGTTGCGGTTGTAGGCAAAGAGCATGTGCCGGACGCCAAGGTCGTAATAAAACTGCACCATGTCGGCGCGCCCGTCGAGCGCTGTCATGCCCTCGATGTCGAAGGTAACGGCAAGCTTGCCGTCGGCGCGTGCCTGATCGATTTCACCGACGCTTGAAACAAGCCGGCAATAGGGCGCTTCGTCTTCCAGACGCCGCCGCACCGCTGCAATATTGGCCACGGTTCGCGTCCAGGGCTGGACATCGTAACCCACATTGATCGACAGGTAGCCGACGCCGGCCTCATGCCAGGGTCTGAGCAGAGGATCAAGCGGCAGATCGGGGTGTATCTCGGAACCGCAATGATCATCCCAGACCAGAGTGTTCCCGTACAGGGACTGTATTTCCATCGAATCCGCGGCTCCTTTCAAATCGCCCGGGTCAATCGACACCAGCGGCAGCGCGAACATCACGCCCTGTGTTTTAATCCATACTCACGCAAGACCGCCACCGTCCGGGCGTGATTCCGAACGCGTTGCGAAAGTGGCGGGTCAGGTGGCTTTGATCCGCAAACCCGACCGCCGCCGCCGTATCCGCAAGGGACGTGCCAACGCGCAAATGATGTTTTGCCCGGTCCAGACGGCGCATTGTGACGAACCTGTGCGGGCTGACACCGTAAGCACGCCGAAACTGACGGCAGATCGAAAACCGGTCGAGCCCGTGATCGCGTTCAAGTTGGCTGATGCGAATACCCTGTTCGGTCGCCGCGATGAGTTGTTCGCGGATGGCCCTCATGGCAACCAGATCGATGAACCGCATGGAACTCCCGTCGCGCCCGGACGCCTCCCGCAAGGCATCGGACAACAAGCAGATCGCGTCAGTGCGGCACACGTCGCCTGCCCCGTCGTCGACAGCCTCGAGCATCGCTCCAACGGCGCTTTTCAACCTTGGATCGTCTGACACCGGGTCCGGAACAAAAGGCAGGGCCTGTCTTCCCAGAGCCTCTGAAATCAGATCCGGCGAGAGATAGAATATCCTGTACCCGTATCCCGTCTCCGTGCCCGGCCGACCGTCATGCACTTCATCGGGGTGCAACACGAAGACCTGACCCGGCAACGCATGATGCACACCGCCCCGGTAGTTGAATGTTTGAACACCGGCGGTCGTGGTTCCGATGGCGTATGTATCGTGGCGGTGCGGCGAGAAAGCCTGAGTCTCAAAAAAGGCGTCCGCCTGCTCGACGCTGCCGAGCGGTGTTCTGAATGTCATCCAGTTGTTCTGCAATGCGTCCGCCATATGCACAAACGTTCAAGACGCCCGTAAGGCCATCGTGTTTTGATAGGCAAGTCTACATCAGAATTTTCTTTTCGTACGGTATTGCCGGAGGTTGGAGATGGCAGGCAGTCTTGGGCTTCTCTTGTTGGCGGCTTTCCCTCTGATGGGCAGTCCGGGGCCCGCCACGTTGAGCCTGGCAGCGATTGGTGCCGCCTTCGGCGTCTCAGCCGGGACGCGGTATCTTCTGGGTATAATCGCTGGAACATTCGGCGTCTTGTTGGTCGTCGCCACGGGCGTCACCGGCATCGTTCTGGCGGTGCCGGGACTGGGTCTTGCCATCGCGGTTGTGGCCGGACTCTATATCCTTTTCCTGGCGTACAAGATCGCGACGGCACCTGTACTGAAGCAGTCTGAATCGAGCGAAACCCGCCCTTCGGCTGCCAGCGGATTTCTCCTGGCGATTGCCAATCCCAAGGCCTTTGCAGCGATCGGCGCGGTTTACTCCAGTCACAAGGTCGCGGAAGCGAACATTGTACTCGATGCGGCCTTAAAATGCGCGGCCCTGCTCGCAGTCATCATCATTGTGAATGCGTCGTGGCTGTTGTTTGGATCCGCCTTCTCCCGGGTGCTGCATGATCCGCGGGCAGCCCGCGTCGCCAACAACACTTTTGCCATTCTGCTGGTTCTGTCAGTCGTCCTGGCCCTGATGTCGGTTTGACCGGGCGGCGGAAATCGCTGGCTGTCAGTCGGTCAGCAGGATGCCGCGGTCAATATGCCACCACAGGGTGACCTCCTGGCCGACCTCCACGGCGACATTCTCCGGCCGATCCTCGATCAGCGCGGGTTTTTCGCCGCCGGTGTCGACGAACACGCTGATGAAATTGCCGGAGAACACCTTCTGGATCACCCGGCCGGAAATCTTGTTGACGGTGTCGTACTCGAGTTGGGCATTAGAGATCCGCAGGTGTTCGGGCCGCACCGCGACACAGGCCCCGTCGCCCGAAATGCCGGACGGGTTCGGTACTCTCACGACCGCATCCCCGGCAAGCGTCACCGTTGCCATGTTGGCGTCGGCGTCCGCGCCGGCGTCCGAAATGGAGGCATCGAAAAGGTTTATCCGCCCGACAAAATCCGCGACGAAACGGCTCGAGGGTCTGTTGTAGATGTCTTCAGCTGAGCCGGTCTGTACCAGACGGCCGTGATTCATGACGGCAATCCGATCGGACATGTTCATGGCTTCGGTCTGGTCGTGGGTCACGAACACCGTCGTGATCTGAAGTTCCTGCTGAATCCGCCGCAATTCGATCTGCATGGTCTCGCGCAATTTCAGGTCAAGCGCGCCGAGAGGTTCGTCCATCAGCAGAACCCTTGGTGGATGCGCCACGGCGCGGGCAACGGCAATGCGCTGGGCCTGGCCGCCGCTCAATTCTGCGGGGTAGCGATCCTCGATCCCGGGCAGCCGAACCAGATCGAGCATTTCCGTGACCCGGGCATTGATCTGCTCGTTGGGCACGCGTCTTTCCTTCAGGGCAAAGCCGATATTGTCGCGGATCGTCAGATGGGGAAACAGGGCATAGTCCTGGAACACCATGCCGATTTCACGATGCTGCGGCGGCAATGCGGTCACGTCATCGTCGCCCAGAAATATCTGACCGCGGGTCGGTTCGATGAAACCAGCGATCAGCCTCAACGTTGTGGTCTTGCCGCAGCCGGATGGCCCGAGGAGGGTGATGAACTCACCCTCCTCGATATCAAGATCAAGCTCCTCCAAAGCGGTGACGGAGCCATAGTTCTTCCGCACACCCTTGAGTGTCACACCTGACATATTCGAACCACTCCCGGTTGCAGATCAACGGTCTATTGCTTGGCAACCGAACGGTTCCACTGGTCGGTCCAGTCCGAGATCTTGAACTTGGAATAGTCGACCCTGAGTTCCTTGGCAATTTCCGCTGGATCGAGCACCAGCATTTCGGCAATCACTTCGTCCTCGCCCATGCGTTTGATGGCACCCCTGTTGATTGGCGTGATGCCGCTTTTCTTGGCAAACAGGAGCTGGAAATCTTCGTCGAGATACTCGTTGATGAACCAGTGTGCGGCATCTGCGTTCTTGGAACTCTTCATGATCCCCAGCCAGCCGTCCTTGGCGACACCGATGACGCCTGCCTTGATGGTCGGGTGCGCCGACGTCACGTTGACACCAGCCTTCTTGGTGCGCAGACACCAGCCCGCATTGGAAACCGACGCGTAGATGTCGCCCGACTGGAACTGCGCCAGGGTTTCCCCGCCGCGCGACCAGAACTTGAGCACGTTCATTTCCTTGATCATGTCGAGGCCGGGCTTGATGTCGGTCTCGCTGCCGCCGGCGGCATGAACCACCGCACCGAAATTGGCCAGCCCGCCACCGGAATTGATGTCCGGCCATGATACCCGGCCGGAAAGTTTGGGATTGACCAGGTCCTTGTAGGTCGTCGGTGCCGGCAGCCCCAGTTCCTTGTATTTGTCCTTGTGGTAGCAGATCACTTCCTGGGTGTGCCAGGACCCGACCATATCCTCATTGTACTGATAGCTGGCGATATGCTGCTTGTTGGGGATCTTGTCGAGATTGATCTTTTGCAGATAACCCGCTGCCTTGAAGTCGGACACCTGGGCATCGAGAATCTCCATGATATCGAATGGCGCGTTGCCGCGGGCCGCCACGAGTTTGGCAAAGTTGGCCTGTGGGCTGCCGGTGACAAACTCGATTTTACCGCCCATGGCCTCGAATTTCGGAATGATCCTTTCCTCGATGTTGGCCTTCCAGGAGCCGCCCCAGGTGCCGACCCGAAGCGTTACCCCGTCGAACTCTCCGGCAAATGCGGTGCCGGCGGCCAGTCCGGTGATGGCCACCGTTGCTGCGGTGAGTAACCCCCGCCGGGTCCATCCCCGGTTCGAGTGTATGTGTCTGGTCATGTGAACTCTCCTTTCAATGAGCGTATCGCTCTCCCACAATAAAAGGTCCGCCGGTTCTTCCCGACCGGTCGGGCAAATAATGTCATCTGCTGCCGCCCCCGGTCCGCAGCAGCGTGTCGAGGCCGACCGCTTTCTGGACCACGAGAAGAAACAGAAGACACATAACGATCACCATTGAGGCGGATGCCATCAGGCTGGGATCGAAATCGTTTTCAAGCGCGTAAAACAGTTCCACCGGATAGGTCACGAAACCAGGCGAGGTGAGGAATATGGATATCGGCACATCGCCGAACGAGACCATGAAGGCATAAAGCGCACCGGCATAGACACCCGGCATGATCATCGGCAGGGTAACCCGCCTGAACGCGCTCCAGGGCGACGCGCCATGAATCAGGGCAGCCTCTTCGAGCCTTGTGTCGAAGCGCTGGAGAATCGCCGTCACCGTGCCAACCACGTAAGGCGTGGCCACGAAAATGTGACCGGTCGCCAGACCGAGCAGCGTGCCCTGCCAGTAAATTCCGGTGGCGTCGCCGATCACATAGAACAACTGCAGGAAGGCGATGCCGGTCACGATCGAGGGGATCTGGAGCGGCGCCCGGAACACCGACGCAATGAACGCCTTGCCCGGTAGATTGCTGCGCACCAGACCAAGGGCGGCCGGCACACCGAGCAGGCAGGCAAAGACCGCGGTCACGCCGGCAAGCAGGAAGCTCAGCCCCAGCGCCTCGAACTGCGCCTGGGGAATGCGCGTGTACCAGTAAAACGAAATGTTCTCCGGCGGAAACCGGAAGGACGCATCATGGGAAACCGTAGGCCCGTTCAACGACGTGCCGATAACCACGATCATCGGCGACAACAGGAAGATGTAGGACAGCGAGCAGTAGGCCCAGTAAAGCCACACGCCGGCCCGGCGCCGCGCCTTGTAGGATATCGGTGACTTCATCATGGCCATCACCCTAGACCATGACCAGATGGGCTGCCCGCATCCGGCGCAGCAGATAGATCGACAGGATGTTGATGATAACCACGGCCACCAGAAGAACCGCCGCCAGGGTAGCGCCCATGGAGTACTTGATGTCCATCATGATGGTGCGCTGGATCAGGACCGGCAGCGTGAACACCCGCCCGCCGCCCAGCAATGCGGCGGAAGTAAACGCCCCCATGCTCATGTTGAAAACCATCAAGGCCGCTGCGGTGACGCCCGGCAGGGCAAGGGGGAAGATGATCCGGTAATAGACCCGCAACCGGTTGGCGCCATGGATCTGGGCGGCATCCTCGAGCGAGCGGGGAATTGTCTGGATAACGCTGTAGAGCAACAGGACACCGAAGCCGAGCGTGAAGTGCATCAGGCCGACCACCACGCCTGAGATATTGCCGAACACGGTGTAGGGTTTCGACAATATGCCGAGAGCCAGAAGTGTGGTGTTGAACAGACCGTCGGCGGAAAAGATCACGATCAGGCCGTAGACCTTGATGACGATGGTCACGAACGTGGACACCACGATGCCTGCCAGCAGGATCATCGACCATTGCGAGCGCATGCGGGCGATCAGATAAGCGACCGGAAATCCGAGGACAAGCGTGAACAGGGCGGCCAGCCCCGACGTCTTGACGGTGACCCAAAGGGCGCCGAGATAGAAACCGTCGGTAAAGAACCGGGCATAATTGTCGATCAGAACCTGATCGCCGACCCGGCCATAGCCCAGATCCTCGAACAGGCTCGATTCCAGAAAAACGAACTGCGAGGCGACAACCAGCAGGAAACTCACCATGAACGGCGGAACCAGAAGCAGCCACCAGCGAACCCACATCGCTCAACCCCCGCACCCGGACGCCACACGCCGGTTTGACCGGTTGTCGCAAGCTCCTCGCCTGAGGCCAAGCGGCGGAAGCGACAGTGTCACGAACGTTACGAATGTCTCGCATTTACCGTCGTCTGGCACCTTGATCCCCCGGTACGGCTTGGCATTCTGGCAATTCAGGACAATTATTGTTCCTGCCTTTTTGTATATGGTCAAGGAATTAAAACGGGCGTTCATATTACGAATTGTTATGTGTATGATTGGCGTGATTCTTGTGCAGGCCTGCATCGAAACGCAGAACCGGATTGCGGCCGAAACCCGCAAATTTTCATCGCACTTGGGACACAGGATGCAACACCGTTGACGGAGTTGCACTTCAATCAGTTCAAGACCCTGAGTTTCCGGCAGGGTGTGTGTTCTTGAGGGCTGTAGAGACGTTCAGCAAGCGCTCTCCTCACTGCTGCTTGTGATCCAAACGGGCGTCCCAATGCCAGCGATCGAGTGTGATACTTGGCTTGTACGATATGTTCGATCGTTCGGCTTCGATGAGTTCCAAACGAAAATGAGCGTTGCAATCACGACGAAGCAAGTACCATTATGAAACGTTGGAGGTCTGTTGAAGCTCCTCGAGAGCACTCTGCCATTGAAAGCTTGTCGCGTCCGAAAAGAACTTGTCGGCAGAAGGCTGTGAAGAGACCCTGTCGGTGCGGGCGATCATGATGTTGCGGCTCTTGGACAGTGGTCCCGTCAGAGTCTTCCAGCCGATACGGCGCGTCGTTATCGAATAGCGGGGCATGACGCTGACACCAAGACCACGAATGACCAGTTCCTGTATCCAGTCTTCCCGCTGGCTGCTGCATGCAACGCGCAAACTTAGCCCGTTCTCGTCCATGAAATTGAAGAAGGGCTCGCGAATTTCGCACTTCAGGCGATCGATGTAGTTTTCCTCGGCGACGTCGTACAAGGTCACCTCTTGCTTTTCGGCAAAGCGATGATTGCTGGAAAAGGCGACAACCATGTCTTCGGCAAACAACGCCTCTGCCCGGAAACTCGTTAGTTTCTGTTCGTCATGCGTTGCAACGAATGCACAATCAAGCGCTCCGGTCAGCAGCAGTTCCGGCAACGCCTCCGGCCCAATATCGTGCAGGATGATGAGTACATCATTATGCTGTTTGCTGAAATCGTTCAAAAACGCTGTCAGTACATCAGGCCCGATCGTGCACATGATGCCGATGTTCAGTTCGCTGGCGCCGTCATCGAGAAATGTTTTCGCGACCGCACGCGCCATTGCCTGGGTTTCCTGAATTCGCTGGCAATGCTCGCGCATGATTCGGCCAAGCGGCGACAGCGATACCGTCCGCCCATCCCTGATGAACAGTTCGCCGCCGAGTTCTCCCTCAAGTTTCTGGATGGCTCGGGTCAATGCCGGCTGGGACACATGACATTGTTCCGCCGCACGCGTGAAATTGAGGTTTTCTGCCGCCATGAGGAAATAGCGGACTTGGTGAAATTCCATCGTCGATCACCCCCTTACGTTGCATGCATTGAACCATAATTCATCGGTATTGGACAGAGCGCGGCCTGGCTGAACATTTAGAAGCCGTCGATGAGACAAGGCTTTGCCGAAGTCACTGCCATCGCCAAGAGGTGAAGCAAACTTGCCAAGACCGTGTCTCGAAATTCTAAATCCGAGGAGACTTCAATGTTCAAGAAAACATTCATATCAACATTGGCGGCAGTAGCGATGATGCACAGTGCCGCCTCGGCCGGGTCACTGGCTGAGTTGAACGACCTTGAGATCGCGCATGTTGCCTACACGGCGGACAACGTCGATATCCGATACGCTCACCTGGCGCTGGCAATCTCGAAGAACCCGAAGGTTCACGAATTTGCCCGCACGATGATCCGCGATCATACCGCGGTCAACGACCGTGCCCTGGCGCTTGTCGCCAAGCTGAAGGTCGAGCCGAAGGACAATTTCTTCAGCCGGCAGCAGATCGCCAACGCAGACAAACTGGTGGCGGAGATGAGCAAGCTCAGCGGTGCCGAATTCGACGTCCGATATGCGGAAAACGAGCTTGCCTATCACGGCGCGGTCAATAACCTGGTTGAAAACACCTTCATCCCGAACATCGAGAACGCCGAAGTCAAGGCGTTGTTCGAAGAGGCCTTGCTGATTTTCAAGGTTCACCAGGGCCACGCCGAAATGATGGTCAAGGGACTTCGGCAGCATCAAGCCCTCAAGCAGTAATCGGTGATGCGCAGTACAGTCATGACGGTCGGGATTGCGGCAGCTCTTGCTGCTGCAATCGCCACCACACCGATGGACAGGTCATCAGCCGCCGACAGGCACGTCGTTGAAATCGTCAAGTTCAAGTTCGTGCCGGACAAACTGGAAGTTGCTCCCGGCGACACGATTGTCTGGATCAACAAGGATATCGTGCCCCACACGGTGACCGCCGCAGACAAAAGCTGGGATTCCGCGACGATCAAGAAAGCCGGCGAGTGGCAGACCGTCGTTCGAGACGATATGCCGGGGACCTACTTCTGTCGGTTTCACCCGGCAATGAAGGCCCAGTTCACCGTCCGGCAATGAATGCGGTTGGGCACACACTGCTGGAGATCCGCATGAAACGGATTTACCAACCACCAGAGCCGGTCGACGGGTACCGCATACTTGTCGACCGGCTCTGGCCGCGCGGCATGTCCAAGGACCGGGCATCGATTGACGAATGGATGAAGGACATTGCGCCGTCCAACGAACTGCGTCGCTGGTTTGGTCACGACGCCTCACGCTGGAACCGGTTCAAGCAGCGCTATGCGGCCGAACTGGCCGACTGCCCGAATCTGGTGGAGCGCATCCTCTGCCAGGCAAGACGTGGCCCGGTCACTCTGGTGTATTCAGCAAAAAATACCGCCCACAATCAGGCGGTTGTTCTCCTGGAGTTCCTGGCGGCGGAACTCAGGGAGCACAGCCCATGACGCGCCGCCTTGTCCCCTGTCTGTTGATCACCATGCCGATGGCTATTGGCATTGTGTTGAACACCGCGATTTCAGCAGAGGCGGAGAGCCACAATTATGCCGTCGCGGACGTCACGCTCGGCATGGATGTCAACAACGTCCTCAAGATCTATCCATCCGCCAAAATGGATGAAGGGGCTCCCAGCTGTTACCGTTATGGAAAAGCAGTTTGGGACACTTCGGTGACGGCACACGTGCTCAGGCATCGTGATGAGAAATCGGAATTGACGTTAGGCTTTGCTTCGCCCCGCAATAGTGGCCGGCTCATCCGCATCGATTATGATCGGCGCGTCGACCCAACGAATTTCGACTTTCGTGCGTTGATTCAGAAATTGACGAGGCAATACGGTCCCTACGATCGAATTTTGCATCGCCGCAAGATGGAACCCGCTGGACGCATCATCGGTTACGTTTGGCAAACCGTCGGAAATGCCAGCTTGAGAGTGGTCCTGCACGACGATTTTCGCACGCCCGGCGATCGGTATCGCCTGAGTTTTCTTGCAAGATCCGAAGCGATGGCTCCCCGCAAAACACGGTGCAGGTCACCGCAATGTTCTCCATGCATTACACCATGAACCATCGGTATTGGACGATGCTCATCGCGGTCTGCAGAGTGCGCGAACCATCTCGGCCAACAAGCATCCACGAGGACGCACGTTCAACGGAGAACACCATGTCACTACATCTGAAACCCGATCAATCCAAATCAATCGCTACTCTGGCACCCCTTGCCGCACTGGTTGTGTTCGCTGGACTTGCGACGGCCAGTTGGCCGTCTGCGGCCCAGGATGAAACCTACACACCTGAGTTTACTGCGGACAAGCAACTGAAGTTGCCCCATGGCAAGATCTGGCGTGAATGGCCGTTCGTCGGCAGCCTGGTCACACCAAATTCCCTGAACGACGGTGAAGCACCGTTTCCCGAGCACCACGTCGTCTACATCGATCCTGTAAGTTGGGCACACTACAAGAAAACCGGCACGTTTCGTGACGGTACCGTTCTAGCCAAGGAGTTGACACTGGTTCGCGCGCCGGACGGCGCCAACGAAAATGGCTCGACCGACGAAGTCAGCGGAACCGGGTATTTCATGGGCGAGTATTCCGGTTTTGAAATCACCATCAAGAGCAAGGAGCTCTATCCCGACGAACCGGGCAACTGGGCTTACTACACGTTCGGCCATCATCTCGAACCCTACAGCGGGACAGCCGCAAAGCAGCCGGCCGAGGCGTGCAACGCGTGTCATGAGGCATCCGCGGCCGAAGACTTTGTGTTCAGCCAGTTCTATCCCGTACTCCGCGCAACCAAGCCAAAATGATGAGGTCGTCGATGAAAGCGATTGCCCTCGCTGTCACGATAGCTGCCGCACCGGCCGCTGTCGCCATCGCAACAGTCAGCCACACCGCAGAGCCCTTCTCGCCTTATGTTGACGAGAAGGGCAACATCACCGTCCCGGAGGATTTTCGCAACTGGTCGTTTATCGGCACCTGGGGTGTGGCAACAGACGAAGAGGATCAGGTCGGGTCAAAGGGATTTCACAATGTCTATGTGCGTCCCGAAACCGCGGCAGCGTTCCGTTCAACAGGCAGATTTCCCGATGGTGCCGTGGTGGTGAAGGAGTTGCTCAAAGCAGCAACCGACACGATGACAACCGGAGAAATCAGTTATGCGACGGAAACTGATGGCTGGTTCATCATGATCAAGGACACGAAGGGCCGCTTCAAGGGCAATCCATTGTGGGGAGACGGCTGGGGCTGGGCGTTGTTCAATGCGGACAACCGCGCAAAAACGGTAACAGAAGACTATCAGGCCGACTGCCTGCCTTGTCATGTCCCTGCCAAGCAGGACGACTGGATTTACGTTCGCGGATATCCAGCGCTCAAAAAATAGCCCGCTGATGCCACGGCTACAGAGAGTTTCAGCAACTGAGTTTCCCCCGCAACGCGAGATATCCATCTGGCCGTGCGGGCTGACATAGAAAGGTCAAACAGTATGTCGGACAAATCTCTTTACGAACGTCTGGGCGGGTATGACGCCATCTCTGCCGTGGTCGCCGATTTGATGGTGCGGATCAAAGACGACGACAAGCTGAGCCGCTTCTACGACCACCGCGGAACGGACGGGGTCGCGCGCGAGGAGCAGCTGTTGGTTGATTATCTGTGTGCATCAACCGGCGGACCGATGGTTTACACGGGCCGTGACATGAAGACCCTGCATGCTGGGATGCACCTCGACGACGAAGACTGGAGGCGCGCGATGGCTCACCTGACCTCGACTCTGGAGGCCTTTGAAGTGCCGGACCAGGAAAAAGGCGAGGTGCTGGGATTTCACGAAAACCTAAAGCCAGAGATCGTTGAAGTCTCTTGAAAGAGTTTTACCGGCGATGCTCGGATAAACCTATCTCGCCTCCAGGCGGCGATGGGGGTATCCGACCGAGCGAAAGGATACAGCATGACCACGGTACGAGACCGTATCGAGGCGACCATCAAGTCGCTTGTCGAGAGCCTGAACGTTGGTGACGCGGCGGGTGTGGCTGCTCTCTACACAGATGACGCAGCGTTACTGCCACCCGAATCCCGAAGGATCGATGGCCGCGAGGGAATTCAAAGCATCTGGCAAGGTCTCATTGATGCGGACATCCGCGACGTCGCGATGACCACGCTGGAAGTCGATGTTTTCGGCGATGTCGCCAATGAAGTCGGCATCCTGAGCGCAACGGCTCCTGGTGAGGACGGTAACCGGGCACAGTTGTCCGGCAAGTATGTGGCGGTGTGGAAGTGCGGCGGTGACGACACGTGGCGGCTGCACCGCGATATCTGGAACTTTGATGCGTAAGGGCGAATACCGGTTTGGTCACCTTATGCCGGCGGTGCCTTCTTTCATCGAGACGGCCAATAGGCACACGCCAGACCGGCGTGTCGGCAACCACGGCATGCATGTGTCTAATCGGCTGCGGCCAGGCTAAACAGCTCCTGAGGTTCGGGGATACCTCGCAGCACATGCTGACCAATTGAAAAGATTCGTTTGCGTTCCCTCACGGCCGATCCCGCCATCGCGGAGGAGATGATCAAGTCCTGTTCCAGCGGACGGCACATGGCCTGAATGCGCGCGACCATGTTGACTGCGGGCCCGATCACCGTGAAATCGAGACGGTCTTCGGACCCGATATTGCCGTACATCAGGTCGCCGAGGTGAAGCGCGAGGCTGAAATTGGTGAGAACCAAACCCTCGGCCTTCCGTCGGTTGTTGATCGTCGCCATGGTGCCCAGCAGTTCATCCGCGGCGCCAATCGCCCGCGAGCAGCAGGCGCCGCCGTCGTCCGAAAACTTGAAGATCGCAAGGAGTCCGTCTCCCATAAATTTGAGCACGTCGCCACCATAGGCTTCCACGGCGCCGACGACGGCACCGAAATACTCGTCCAGCATGGCAATCATCTGTTCGCCGGGTGTCGTTTCTGCAAGATTGGTGAAACCCTGCAAGTCGAAATACCAGATCACTGCTTTGATAGTCTGGGTCGTGCCTCGCTCAATCTCGCCGGTCAGAACACGACGGCCCGCATCCTTGCCAAGATAGGTTTTGGTCACTGTGCTGGCGACGTCATAGGTGAGGCGTGATTTGACCGCTATTGCAAAGTAGGGCAGCAATTCGAACACTTGCTGAAGCTGACCCGTATGGAATCCAGCCGGATCGTCTGTCGCGCATGAGAAGAATACGCCTTCCAGTGCGCTACTGCCATGGGAAGCCGTGTCATAACGGACAATGCCGGCGGCATAGTCCGTCATGCCTTCGCCCCGGAGTTTCTCAAGAATTGGAAATGCCAGTTCTTCACCGCTATCGAGACGATGACGCAGGGTAGTCTCTCCCGACTTGAGCATGAAGTTAACCGGACTTTGCCGAAACGCCGCAAGCTCCTGGACGGTCCGCTTCTGTGGACTGTACTCCACGCGGTCTTCGTCTGGGCGCCAGATATAGGTGAGCGCACCAAACTGCGGATGCAGGGTACGCATGCCAATGCTGGCCCGCTTCATTGGAAATCCAGCCAGGTTGATGAGCTCAGCAAAACCGGCAAGCTGCTCTTCAATCGGCAGCCCGTTTAAGCCACGTTCGATGATCCGATCAACAAGACCGCTGAGATCGAGCAGGAGTGAATCCGTACATGCCATCCGAATTGATATCGCGTTGCGTCAAGGAACGTCTTGCAAACACAGGCTTGCAGAACGCACCCGCCAATACAAGACCCGCGAAAGACCTGCGACGGCATCCATCAATCCAAACCAGGACCGGACAATCTCCCGACGGGTGATTTGGCATTGCAACATTTGTGTGTCCTGACAATCTACAGCCTGTCGAGTACCAGTCATGCGCCCGGTTCGTGGGTCCAAAACTGATGAATCAAAAGAACCGTGCGAACACGTCGCGGAGATGCTGACAGCATCCAGGGCGGTGATCTGAGCCCCCGATGTTGTAGCAAATTAACGACGATGCCGCCCAAAAGACGCCAGAATCCAACAATCTTCCGATAGTACACCGCATTTAACGCTGCTTTGACGCCCCTGTGACGGTCCAGTGACGACCGCGCCATATGTCTCTCACAGAGGCGACACACTTAACGTTTCACACTTGACAGAGCGCAGACTCTGAAGCGGGAGAAGACCATGAACATCGCAACACAGAAATTCGAAACAAAACCCAGCACCAGCACGGCGCCCACAAGCAGCGTTGGCATTGTAAGGATTGTCGTCGATGGCCTTGTCCGGTGGTCTGATCGGCGTCTGGCGCTGCAGCAGTTCTACCAGGTTCCGCTTCAGCACTGAAATGAGTCCGATCGAAGCGCCTTGAAGCCAGTTTCATTGTGATTGTCCAGGAAAGATCGTCGTTGTCCCGGTGGACAGCATTTCATGCGCCCCATAGATTAGACGAACCGGACAACGAGGACGATCTTGATGAAGCTGTATGACGGCGGTGCGCCAAGCCCCAGACGTGTGCGGATTTTCATCGCCGAGAAAGGTCTCGACATTCCCAAGGTCGAACTCGACCTGACCGCCGGCGACAACCGGCATCCCGACTTCCTGAAACTCAACTCCCTGGGCCAGGTCCCGGTTCTCGAACTTGACGATAGGACCGTGATCAGCGAGAGCATCGCGATCTGCCGCTATCTTGAGGAAACCCATCCCGATCCAGCCTTGTTTGGCAGCGACGCGGTAGAGCGGGCCCGGATCGAGATGTGGAACCGGCGCATGGAAATCGAGATACTCGGTACACTCGCCAATGTCGCCATGCACACGTTGCCCTATTTCAAGGACAAGGGCATTCAGGTTCCAGCTTTCGCCGACGCCCAGCGCGAGGCGGCCCAAACCAAGTGGGCCTGGCTCAATGACGAGCTTTCCGATGGCCGGGCCTTTGTTGCCGGCGAGGTGTTTTCGATTGCCGACATCACAGGTATGGCGGCATCCATGGTTGCCGAATTTGTCGACCTCAAGCCCGGAGAACACCTGCACCACGTCCGGGCCTGGGAAGAGACGTTGCGGTCCCGGCACAGCTGGAGCGTTTAGCGGAAACTTTTGCAATTGCTGCACGACCCTCAGCCCGGCGTAGACGACGGCCGGTTTTTGGGTGATAAGCCCCTATGTCCAAGACGATTGTCACCGGCGCAGACGAACGCTACTGGCGCTGTCTCTATCAACTTCTGATTTCCGTCGAACGCCACCGGGTACAATCGACTGCGTCGCTGATTGCCTATGATCTGGGCCTGCAGCCGGCCACACTGGCAATCCTTCGCAAACGCTTCGGCTGGTGTGATTTTCGTCCGTTCGACTTTGAACTCTACCCCGCCCACGTCCGCCTTGAGGCCGGCGCCTTCGCCTGGAAACCGGTCATCGTCGCCGGTGTGATGGAGGAAACCCTCGGACCGGTTCTGTGGCTCGACAGCGCCACCATCATCAAACAACCGCTCTCACCGATCTTCGACATTATCGAACAGATCGGCAC
The DNA here is from genome assembly GCA_021775805.1 of Alphaproteobacteria bacterium. Taxonomy (GTDB): domain Bacteria; phylum Pseudomonadota; class Alphaproteobacteria; order Rhizobiales; family JAJFHC01; genus JAJFHC01. Next base: position 22,547 of record JAJFHD010000005.1, read on the forward strand.
GTTTACCCTGAAAGGCCAGGCGACGCTGCGTGAACGTTGCGATCCGCTGGTGATCCGGGCACTCAATCTCTCCGGGGCAATTCTGGGCGAAAATGAACGGGTCGCAACCCTGGCAGGCTTTGATGCCGGGCGCCCGGCGGTTCTGGACCTCGCGCGCTCCTGGCGGTCTCACGCCCTGATCAAGGATCACATCCGCCCAGACGGTCTCACTATCGAGCGCCATATGAACGACCAGGCGGTGCTCTCCGGTCTCGTCTTGAAAGCTTGGCACCACGGGTTCATCGAGCTCAACGACCATTGCGTCGACATCAGTGCGCCTGATCCTGTCCCGTGGCTGTCGACGCGCAACAAGGTCCCGCCGACCCTGCCGGTCTGGGCCGACCCGTTGGCCCGTGCCTGGTACGCCACCTACAAGCTGGTGGACCGGAACTGGATCGCCTTCAACCGCCGGCGTGGCCGCTGACGCTGCACGTGTTGTAGAGGGTGACGCCTATTACAAAGGATCAAGTCCGCACCAGTCGGCAATGTAGAGCGCCACGGTCTTGGTCACTCGCCGGATCGAGTCGAGGCTGACCCGTTCGTCGAACCCGTGGATGTTTTCAGAACGCGGGCCGTACACCAGGCACGGGCAATCGCCGTAGAGAACAAACACCCGCCCGTCGAGATAGGCCGGCGTAACAGCCGCTTCGAGCGTCCGTCCCTCATAAACGCTTTCAAAGGCCCGGGCGAGCGTCGCTTCCGCCTCGCTGCCTTCCTCGAGCACATACCCTTGCGCGAAGAAGCCGTTATAGGTGACCTTCGGCGGATTGTTCGACAGAAACGCGTCCTTGTGGCTGGCGGCCGCGATACAGGCCTCGATCTCGCGGGCGGCATCGACCGGATCGACGCCCGGGTAGATCGCCGCCCTGATGTCCATGGTACACCACGCCGGCACGCTCGATGCCCAGTCGCCGCCGGCGATCTTGCCCACATTGATGTTGATCGGGTGCTCGAGATCCTCGAAATACCGGTACTGATCCTTGCGGCTGTTCCATTCCGCCTCGAGACCCTTGAGCGCCTCGATCACCGGCCAGGCCGCAAGGATGGCGCTCGACCCTGTCGTCGCAGTCTGCACATGGACCGGCACCCCGCGGATCTCCACCTTGAACCAGATGACGCCTGCATTGGCACGCACCAGCATGTCGTCTTCGGGCTCGGTAATGATCGCGGCATCCGCCGTGAATCCGCGCACAAACGCCGACAGGGCGCCATTGCCTGTGCATTCTTCTTCCGTGACGGACTGCACGTGAACTGTCGCCGCCGGTGAAAAGCCGGCGCGCCTGATCGCATCCATTGCAAACACATTGACCGCAATACCGGCCTTCATGTCGCCGCTGCCGCGTCCGTAGAGCCAGTCGCCCACGATCCGCGGTTCATAAGGCGACTCCGTCCACATGTCGGTCGGTCCGGTCGGCACGACGTCGATATGGCCGTTGAGGATCAGCGACTTGCCGCGCTCCTGGTCGGGGCGGTGGGTGCCGACCACATTGATGGCATTATCGTAATTGACGTCGACCGGCGAGAACCCGGGATGTTCCTTGATCTGCTCGAGATCGATCGCCCAGCGGTCCATGGCATAACCGCGGTCCGCCAGCGCCTTGTACATGAAATCCTGGGCGGTGTGCTCCTGGCCCCGCTGACTTGGCAGCCGGACGAGGTCCTGGATAAACCGGACCTGGTCGCCAAAACCGGCGTCCACGGCTTCAAGAATGCGGGATTTTGTATCGTCGGTCATGCAGCGTCTTTCTGGTTGTTTGGTTTTGTTGCGTCAGTCGCCGGCAAGTTGCCGGACGATCAGCCGGACGCCGAAGACAACGAAGAGCGTGCCGATCAGTTTTTCGATCACGGTGCGGAAACGTTCGTAGACCCGGCGGGGTGCCGGCTTCAGGAAGATCCAGCCAAGGAATGAAAGATAGGAAACGTTCATCACAATCATGACGCCGACGCAGGCCAGACCGGTAACGAGACTGGCATTGAGAACCCCCGAAGCCGCAAAGATACTGGTGATGAAAACAACCGCCTGGGCATTCGAAAGCCCGGTGGCAAAGCCCCGCGATGCCGACGTCAGATAGGGACTCCGGTCGGTCGGATATGCTTCCGAGTTACCTTGTTGAGTGCTTGAACCGTCGCGCCGCAGCCACAGCCGAACACCAAAGTAGATCAGATAAACACCGCCGAGCACGTGCACGGCGAGTTTCAGCCACGGGAAGGCGACCAGCACTGCCGCCATGCCGAACAGCGCGCACAGCGCGATCAGAACAATGGCCGTCATGTTGGCGGCGATGGCGACGCCGACGTGTGACCAGGGCCGGGTCAGCGCCAGATGTGTGACCATCAGGGAATTCGGCCCGGGTGTCGGCACGATGACGGCCCACAGCAGGGCAAATGCGGTAACGACCGTCAGTTCCGGCATGATTAAAGGCCGCCCCGCCGATCGCTGGTGAAAACGGATTCGTGCATGATTTGCCTCTGCCCTGTGCTATTGGAATGGAGCGTGCAATGTGTCAGCGAACGACCGGGTTGTCTACGGTGTGTGCATTGCTTTTGGCTGCGGATATAGGCGCTGCGCCATCCAGGGGAGAAGAGTCACGGCGATGAGATCCGGATTGCTTGTTTTGTTCTCCTTGGGCCATTGCGCCAATGATTTCGCGCCTGTGGGCATGTATCTCCTGATTCCTGCGTTCGGGGTCGCCATGGGCCTGTCGCCATCCGAAGTCGGCCTGCTGTTTACGATCCATGCGTTTGGTTCCGCGCTCATCTTTGTGCCGGCAGGCGTGCTGACAGATCATGTGGCGAACAGGGGCATCCTTCTGGTCGCGACCTTTTTCTGGGTCGGCATCGGTTACCTCGGTGCATCGTTCGCCGATAGCTATTGGACGTTCGCCATTCTGATCGCGGTTGCCGGCATGGGGGACGCGGCATGGCACCCGATCGCCACCGGTGTCCTGGCTCAGGTCTACGGCAAACGCCGCGCCTATGCGCTCGGTGTTCATGCGGTTGGCGGTCACATGGCGGAAGTGCTTGCCCTGATCGTTGCCGGTTTTCTCCTGAGCGTCGTCGACTGGCGCACGGCAACGCAGATCATGGTGGTGCCCGGCCTTATCATGGGTGTGGTGTTTCTGTTTGCCGCCCGCATCGTTCCCCGACTGGAGGCCGTCAGACCGACGCGCGCCGATTTCACCGACGTCTGGCAGATCTGGTCATCGCGTTCGGGGATTCGGGTCATCGGCCTGTTCACGTTCTATAACATGGCCCTGTTTGCGATCATGAGCATGACGCCGCTCTACCTGCAGGACGTGTTCAGTTATTCCTGGCGCGAAACGGCAATAGCCCTTGCCCTGATGATGGTGTTCGGGGCGCTGGCGCAGCCGGCCATGGGCAAGCTGTCCGACCGCATCGGCCGCCGCACGATCACGGTCAGCGGCAACATAGTGGCTGCACTGGCGGCGCTCGGGGCCTGGTGGTTTCCCGGTCTGGTGCCGAGCCTGCTGTGTCTTGGCATTGCTCTTACGATTCTCGTGGCCATCCGGGCCGTCTTGCTGGCCGCCGCGGTCGATCATGCCGGCAGGCGTGAGGGCACCAGCCTCGGGCTGGCCTTCGCCTTCATGGACGGGCTTGGCGCATCGGCAGCGGTGCTTGCCGGGATCGTCGGTGAAATCGATCTGGCGCTCGCTTTCCTGCTGGCCGCCGGCTTTTCCGTAATGGCCGTCGTACTGGCCCTCGCCGGTCACAGGGACAGGCCGGTCCCGGTATTGGAGACGTCGTGATGTCACAGACTGGAATCTCCGGTGATCGGTTGGCCGGCGTGAAGACCGCCTACTGCATATTGCGCGACACCGTGCTCGAGTTCGTCGCGCAGCATCCGGATCCGATCGTCGGAAAATTCAAGAAGAGTGTCGGGAACTGGGGGCAAGCCTGGTGCGAAGTGACACCGCGCCACCTGCCTGCGGCAGACTTTCTGGCAGCATCCCTGTCCGCTACGGCGCCCCGGTGATGGTGTTCTATATCTGGCAACGCGGCGACCTGCGCGAGAAATCAACTTTTACCGGATAGACGCACGAAGTCGTTCCAGTGCAGCGTTTCAGACCCGGCTTTCGAGCGGCGAACATTGTTTGCCATGGCCCGGCCCAGTTGATCGACCGGTATGCCCCGAAACTTTTGCAACGGTCCGGCCAGCAGGGGGCTGAGCCACGGCCAGACCGCGAGGGTCAGCGCTTGGGTAAAGCCATACCGATTGGATGGTGTCAGGATCATGGACGGCTGAAACACGCTGAGACGTTCAAAGCCGAGGGCATGCAGACCGTCTTCCAGTTCGCCCTTGGTGCGCAGGTAGAACGACCGCGAACTGGAACTGGCGCCGACCGAGCCCAGCAACTGGAAGTGCCGGACGCCAGCCTCTTTGCACGACGATGCAAAATCCAATACCGCCAGCTTATCGATCCTGACGAATTCCAGTTTGCTGAATTTCGACGGCTGCCCCACCCCCAATGTGCAGATCGCCGTCTGGTGCCCAGGCAGGTAACCGGCATAGGACTCCGGGTTGAAAACATCGACTTTGTGTTGGTTGGTGCTGTCGCCCGACACGTCTTCGAGGTACCGGCGCCCCAGCAACGTCAGCCGGTCCATGTCCGGCATCTTTGCCAGTGTCCTTGCGGCCTGGCTGCCGACAGCACCGGTCGCTCCGAGCATGACAACGGAATATGACGGTGCTGTATACTGTTCCACAGTGTTCGCACTCCAGGCCCATTGCGCAGATGTGATTTGCAAAACACGGAAGGTTCCACAAAGTCTGTCTCACGATGACTCAAATACCATCAAATCAGGCCCCGTCAAATCCCGGGCCGCGTCCCGAAACGAACGCCGTCATGAAACTCGTGGGGCAATACGATTCGCCCTTTGTGCGCAGGGCAGCGATCGCCCTCCATCATCATGGCGTTGCGTTCGAGCGTCATGTGATCTCGACCTTTGCGCATCTCGACGAGAACCTGGCCATAAATCCGCTCGGCAAGGTGCCGACATTGCTTCTGTCCGACGGCACCCCGGTGTTCGATAGCCGCTTGATCGTCGAGTATCTGGAGGCCGGTGCCGCCGCCGAAAAACGGCTGACTGTTTCTGACCCGGCAGACTACATCGCGATGCTGCAACTCGAGGCGGTCGGCATCGGGCTGGCGGAGAAAACCTATGAGCGCGGCATCGAATTCGCCCGCCGTGCGCCCGGCACCCAGGACATGGCCTGGGTCGAACGCCTGGAGCGTCAGATCGCATCGAGTCTGGTCTGGCTCGAAGCCCGCAGCCGGCCAGGTACCCTGGTTTCGGATCGGCTGACCCGGGCGGATCTGGCGGTGGCGACCGCAGCGACGTTCCTGTCGGAAAAACAGCCGCAACTCTATGATCGCGAACGATACAAAGGTCTCGACGGTCATCGCCGTTTCTGCGAGGCCTTGCCGTCGTTCGAAGCCGCAGCATACTCAGCGTCCGAGGCCAAGGCTACGGGTTGGCGCCCTGAACCGTGAGTACAGCGTCTTTCGAATGCCGGGATGTACACGGCGCCAAACTGAAACCGTGTCGGCTCGTGACCTGAATCGTGTCAGTAAGCGGCCAGTGCGGAGGCCGGGCGTTTCATCTGATTGAAGTTTTCCATCGTGAAGTCGATCTTGTCGCCCGTGTCCCAATCGAACAACCCCCGTGTCAACTGCATCAACGGGCCCATGTAAACATGCAGGGCGAGCGACCTGACGTCGCCGTCCGCAGTCACCGCGTGAATGCAATCGCGGTCAAGCGACAGCATCTCTCCGGCGCGCACGACCCGGGTGAAGTCATGAGCCAGTCGCCCGCCGGTCTGGGTGAACACAATGTTCTTCTCCGCCCCCGCATAGGCTCCGATGTGGACCTCGAGCAGATGCTCATGGGGCGGCATGACCACATGGGGCTGAAACCGGCACCACCAGATCGACACACTCTGGTCTTCGAACAGCATCACCTCGTCCTCGCCATCGGCCGGCGTCGCCGCAACGATCTGATCCGGATTGGTTATGCACCGTTCGATCTCTGCACGAACCTTTGCGTTGGCATCCGGCCCGTCTGCGGCGGCGCGGATATCGGCAACGAAACTGTCAAACGAAAAACTCACTGCACCTCTCCTGGTTGTCTGGCTGACAGCTTACGCAATGCCGGTAGTCTTTCAAGCGCGCACATTCCAGACTCAGGTCGTCATTTCGTGCCAAATCCAGCTAAGTTGTCAGAAACGTTGACTGTGAAAGGATGCACCATGGGTGGCCCCTTCGGTATTCTGGTAAAGGCCGATGTCCTCTATCCGATGACGCTGGACGGTGAGATTGTACTCAACCGCGACGTCGCGGTGCCGGCCATCCCGGCCTTTGCGCCTGCGGTCATCAGTGATCATGAAAGCCGCCGGTCACTCAAGCGGTGACAGGTTCGCCCGGATCATGGCCACGAACTGATCGGCGATGGGGTTCGGTTTCTCGCGCTTGGGGCGATAGGCGTTGATGATGTCGGGCAGGGTCATGGTCATGTGCGGGATACGCACAAGCTGACCGGCGTCCAGCCTGGCCTTGACGGTTCGCGCCCAGCCCAGGGCGATGCCGTCGCCCCGTTCCGCCACATCGAGACAGGTCTGATAGGACGTAAACGTCAGACCCTCGATCGGCGGCGGTTCCTTGATCCGAAACAGAGCCAGAAAATTTCGCCAGTCCGGCCAAAGACGGCCCATGTCCGCCATATGGAGCAGGGGTTGTTGCACAAGGTCGGCCGGGCTGACTGGGGATTTCAACGAGGCTTCCAGGATCTCCGCCACACGCGGCGAGCAAACCGGGAAAATCGCATCGTCGGCAATCGGCGTGATCGTGAACTTGGCCTCTCCCCAGCGGCCATACTGCAATCCGATATCGAAATCTTCCCGGACGGACTCGATCGGCTCGTAGGACGACAGGACCCGGACGCGCAAATCCGGATGAAGCTGCTGGAATGCGCCGATCAGCGGGGCAATCAGTGTGTTGGCAAGACCCAGATCGGAGAACAGTGTCAGGCTTTCGGTACCCGCCGCCCGGCTGCGCAGCCGGTCGGCGGTTGCTGCCAGTTCGTTCAGACTGACCCGCACGGTTGCGGCCAGCATCTCTGCGTCCGCCGTTGGTACAACATCGTAGCGCCGGCGCTCGAACAGGCGAACACCCAGATGCTGCTCGAGTTCGCGGACACGGCGGCTGATGCTGGCCTGGGACAACGCCAGTTCGTCGGCCGCCCGCGTAAAACTGTGGTGACGAAAGGCCGACTCGAAGGCTACGAGGGTGGCCAGGGGCGGCAAACGCCGATGAAGGTCAGTCATTTGGAATCTGCAAAACTAAAAACAAGTTGCACGCTTCTCTTGGTCTATTTCGGACCTTAGGTTATCGAAAGTCAAGTAGCTACATAGCAAGGACCGAACAATGACGCGATCTCATGAACTGGACGGATTCGACATGACACCGGCGACCCTGGAACGGGAATGGCTGATCACGGTCGACACACCCACAGGTGGCGTGGCGCCGGTGGTTGAGGCCCTCGGCAGGGAACTGCCGCTGGTGCAGGGGCCTTACGACAATTGCCTGTTTGTCCGCGACAGCGGTTATCAGCGTTTTCGGGCATTGGCGGGTTCGCACGCCGGTGCCGAGGGCACCGTCCAGCAGACGCCGGCCCAGCAGATCGTGTTTTCCCTGGCGCCCGATCCGGCGTTGCTCGCGAAGGCCTTCGACGTGATCTTTTCGGTCCACGTCAACGAGGAACCGACGATCCGGGTCGAGGAAGTCTGGGGCTGCCGGTCCAAACTGCTCGATGACAAGGACAATCCCAACCGCTACTGGAACCGTACCGATGCCGACGACCTGCACGGCGAGCCGGTGGCATGAGCGGCTCATCATTTTGGGATGATTCCAACTCCCAAGGCCCTGGACGACCCGGAAAGAGCCGATGACCGAGGCCGTTTGCGAACCGCAGAGTAACTATCGCCTGGGCCTTGCACTGGTCACCGTATCAGCGGTGGCCTGGAGCACCGCAGGCCTCTTTACAAGGCTTATTCCTGTCGAGACCTGGTCGATGCTGGTTTGGCGCGGCGTCTTCGGTGCCCTCGGCATCTTTGCCGTGATGGTCGCCCTGGAAGGCCGTGGCGCCCTTTCCGGATTTCGCCGCATGGGCTGGCCCGGCTGGATCTTCGCCATTGTCTCCGGTCTGGGCATGCTGTGTTTCATTACCTCGCTCCGGATTACCACCGTTGCCCATGTTTCGATCATCTATGCCACCGTCCCGCTGGTGGCGGCAGCTCTCGCCTGGGCGGTGATGCGCGAACGGCCCGCCCACAGCGCACTGGTGGCCAGCGTTGTCGCCCTGTCCGGGGTTGCGGTGATGGTCGGCTTAGGCCTGGAGGGCGATCTCTTCGGTGATCTGCTTGCCTTCGGCATGACCCTGGCACTGGCGGTGATGATGGTGATCTCGCGGCACTATCAGAACATCCCGATCATGCCCGCCGCCTGCCTCTCCGCATTGTTGAGCGGCGCGGTTGCTCTGCCCATGAGTGAGGGACTGGCGGTATCTATCGATGAGCTGGGTCTCCTGATCCTTTTCGGCTTGGTCAACTCCGCCATCGGTCTTGCCTTGTTCTCGATCGGCGCGCGCATGCTGCCGGCGATCGAGACCGCCCTGATCGGCGCTCTCGACGCACCGCTCGCTCCCATATGGGTCTGGCTGGTCTTCGCCGAGACCCCGGGCCGGGCGACAATGATCGGCGGTGCCATCGTCTTTGCCGCCGTCGTCGCCCACCTGGTCGAGCAGAACCGTAGGGCGGGCAGCCAAGCGTAGTCTGCCTGGCTGCCGCCGTCAGAGGTCTATTTGGCGCTTAACTGGCGCAATGCGCCGGCCCAGTCTTCCACATGGTGTGTGCGCGTAATCTTGCCGGCCTCGACCGTGTGAATGTCGATGGTCAGAATGTCGAACTTCTTGCCCCCGCCATCGACGCCGAACAGGGGCCCTTTCGGCGTACCTGTTGCACGGCCGCGCACGACGATCCGGTTTCCCTCTTGGATCATCTCTTCCACGGCCCAGTTCAGGTCGGGAATCAATTTGCCGAAGCCGCCGACCTGGGCGAGGAACTTGCCGCGGGTTTTGTTTTTCCCGGAATAGTCCCCGACACTTTCCCAGTTTTCCGACGTCGCCACTTTGACCGCAGCGGCGTGTTTGTCTGAAGTCGGGTTACTCAGAAAGTCGTAGAATGTCTGCACCACGGCCTTGTCATCGGCCAAAGCACTCCCAACCATCGGCACGATCAGCATTGCAACAGCGGCAATGCACGTCTTGAGCATCTTCATGTTGTATCTCCTTTAAGATCGGATAAGCCGACCGAGGTGTGCTCGTGCGGCGTTCAATGAACCCAATATGGAGGGTCTGGCATTAGGCAATAAGATAGGATAAATTGATTTAACTGTTCGGAAAACTGAAGCAATGTTAGACCGCCTCCGCCAGATTGCGATATTTGCAGCGACTGTGGACCACGGATCGTTCCGCGCCGCGGCCAGATCATTGCGGCTGTCGCCTTCAGTTGTCAGCCATCATGTGACGCAGCTTGAACAGAAGCTCGGTACAGCCCTTATCTATCGTTCGACCCGCAAGCTGTCGCTTACACCTGACGGCGCGCGGTTGCTTGCAGCGGCGCGGACCATGATGGATGCCGCCGAAGCGGGGCTGGAGGAGGTTTCCAACCAGACGCGCCAGCTTTCAGGGCTATTGCGCGTCACAGTGCCGGCGGTGCTGGCGCAATCCAGACTTGTTGACCGGATCGCGGCGTTTGCAATGCGATACCCGAAAGTCCGCTTGTCGCTGGACTTCTCTGACGTTCGGCGGGAATTGATCGGCGACGGTTTCGACATCGCGATCAGAATGGGGTGGCTTGAAGACAGCTCGCTAAAAGCCCGAAAACTGTTCGATGTTAAACGTCACATGGTGGCAGCGGCGTCCTACGTCGCGTCGCGACCGGAACCGGCAACCCCTGACGACCTCGGCGAATGGGACTGGCTTGAGCTGGCACCGGTCTGGCACAAGAAGCCCGAGTTCCGAAACGGTTCCAGGAGCATGGTGATCGCAAGGCCCGAGTCGCGCATCAGCGTGAACGACGCGCAGGCGCTTCAGCGCCTCTCCTGCCTGGGCGCCGGGCTTGCCATCATTCCGGATTTTCTGAGCGAAGCCGATGTCAACGCCGGCAGGCTGCAAGTTGTCCTGCCTGATTGGACCGTAACACCGGTGGGTGTCTATGCCGTCTGGCCGTCCAACGCCCCCAGGGACGGGCTGGTTAAACAATTTGTGGAATTCATGGCAGTCGAGGCTTGACGCAAAATGAGATAACTCTTCTGGCATCTCATGCGCTTTGCACCAGCACCGTTCGTCAAGGCCGGGGCTCAGTCGTAAAGGAAATACTGTTCAAGACGCTCGGCCAGGCCCCGGCCGTAGAGCACCAGCGTTGTCGGATCGCGGGCGTCCTTGTCTGTGATCTGAAGCCGCGCGGAAGCGATCAGCCAACTGCTGTTCCGGTCAAGGGCCGTAATCGCATCCCAGGGTAACAGAAGTGGAGCGTGTCCCATCCGGAAGAGGATGACCGGCTGGATGTGAATACCGTCTGGAGACACCGTCACCGTCAGGCAATTGCTGTAGCTGGACAGAAACCGGATGCGCGCGCTGCACCACCGAAAAACCTCGCCGGCAACCGGTCCGTCCGCCGGATACTGGCGTGCCAGATCTGCCCAGCCGCTCAAGCGTGAAATCAGCACGACGATCGCACTCCAGAACAGCGGGAAGACGATGACGAATGCGCCAATGGCAAACATGGCAATCGTGGTCTCTTGCATCGTTCCCCTCGTTGCTCGGAAGTCAGTTGTGACAGGTAAAGGAAACCACCTCGGCATCAATCAATGGTGGGGATGCTCAGCCATAGTCGATCTTCGTCGCATCGCGGCCCTCGCGGTGCCATTGCCAGTATGTCTCTTTCAGGCGCACCGAAACCGGCCCTGGACGGTCGTTCGACAGAATGGTTCCGTCAATGCGCGCGGCCGGCATTATGCCGCCGGCGGTGGTCGAGGTGAAGATCTCATCTGCTGCGTGCAGGTCGTCTGAGGTGATCGGCCGGGTTTCGAAAGGAATGGCCAATGCGTCGCACAGATCGAAGACCGTCTGGCGTGTGATCCCCTCCAGCGCGCCGCGATCGGGCGAGCAGACTTTGCCGTCGCGGACCATGAAGACATTGAAGCCTGGCCCTTCGGTCACGAACCCGTCCCGGTCCAGCAAGACGGCGTTGTCGGCACCGGCATCCTCGACTTCAAACAGGGCGCCGATCATATCGCCCCAATGATAGTTCTTGATGGTCGGGTCGACACTCTCGGGCGGAATTCGTTCGGTCTTGGCGATGATCAGGTGCGCGCCGCGTTCCTGTACCTCAGGGGAGATCACGTCGATCCACGGGATCGCATAGGCATAAAAGCGATTGGTCATCAGGCTGGGTTTCCGGGGCATCCCCGGCAGCGGCACGCCACGGGTTGTCAGCATCGCCACATAAGCGCGGCGCAGCCCGCTGAGACGCACGCAGGTTGTCAGGATTTCGCGGATTTCGTCGCGATCGTACGGGATTTTCATTCTCAGGCCCGCCATCGAGCGCTCGAAACGGCTGAGGTGCTGGTCCAGCCGAAAGAACGCGCCGTCCCAGACATGAACCACGTCGTAGGTCACGTCGGACTTGTTGAATCCCCAGTCCATTACCGAGACCGATGCCTGGTCAGCCGGAACATAGGCATCCATGGCAAAAGCGGCGCCCTTGGAAAAATCATGTTCGGTGAGTGTTTGTGGAGTGGTCAATTTGTTCATCAATTCATCTCTCTTCGATGGGGCGTTTTAGACGTTCAAGCTTTTCGCGTGTCTGGACAAGAGTCTCGCGATGGGCTGGGCTGAGCGATCCGTTCTGGTCGAGCGCTTCGAGAACAGCGATCGCCGCTTCAAGATGCGGAACAACATTGGATGGATCCGCAACCGATAGTTTCAAACGCAGTCTCGCAATATCGATCCGCCAGACGGCATCCTTTTCCGCAAATCCGGCGACCAGGTCCAGGGCTTCCGCGTAGGCATCGCTGGCATCATCCACATGCTTGGTGTTCCAATACGCATCGCCTATCTTGTCGAGCGCGATCGCCAGATCGACCCTCCAGGCAGGGTCGGCTTCCGCCCTCAACCGCACCAGCGGCAACCTCTCCTTCCATACATCGCGGGCAGTGGAGAAATCGCCTGCCGCATTGGAGAGGTCGCCAATACGGTCAAGGTTGACAATGACGAACAGTTCTTGTTTGGGGGTTTGCCGGGCGTTGTCTCGGGCAAGCTTCAGGGCTTCCCGGTGAAGGTCGAGTGCGGCGGCGGGTTTTCCGATCTCGACCTGCAGTCCGGCCAGGTCGCGAAGCGTGCGCTCGTGTTCTATTTTCCAGAGAGCTTTTTCGTTTTGCAGGTCCCGCAGCAAAACCCGTTTCCGCTCGAATGACGCAAGGGCCAGACGCGGCGCGCCGGATTCTTTGTGGATACGCGCAATTTCGTCGTGGGTCACCACCAAATCCGCGCGAAACTTCGGATCCTGAAGTGCGATCTTTTGGAACACATCTGCCTTTTTTTCGTAGGCCTCGACCGTACCGGCCAAGTCGTTTGCCTGACGTCTGGTGTCGCCGATCAGATCAAAGCTGATTGCCAGGTTTTTCAGCCGGTCCAGGTCCTCAGGTGCATCATCGACCAGGCCCTGTGCAAGACCAAGACTTTCCTCGTAAAGCGCAAGCGCGCCGGGCAAGTCTCCCGCGCCGCGCCGTAGGTCGGCGACACGGTCGAGCGAAACACTGAGATTGCGTCGCAAGGGCGCGTCGAGCGGCCACCGGGTGAGCAAGTTGCGGCCGATCTTCAGCGCTTCTTCATAGGCCCTTGAGGCGCCGGCTGCGTCTTTTGCAGCAAGCCGGACATCTCCCACTTTGCTCAATGCGCCGGAGAGTTCAAGACTGGCGTCGCGCGCCGTCGGGTCACGGCGTTGAACGGCACGGATGAGGTCGAGAGACTTTTCCCGTATCTGCAGCGCGCCGGACACATCACCGGCGCTTTGCCGCAGTCCGGCCAGTCTGTCGTACCCGACGGACAGATTTCGGGCATTCGTGAGATTATCCGAATCCAGTTCGTAAAGTTGTTCGGAGATTCGGGTGCTTTGCAGGTAGAGCGCGAGCGCCTTGTCGGTTTCTCCCGCATCGCGAGCATGATCGGCAAGCCGGTCGATGGCCGCCGAGTGACCCGCCAGCCAGTCCGCACGGGTTGCGTCTTTGCCGACAAGGCCGTCGTAGAGCCTGGCTGCTTCCCGATAATGCATGAGGCTTACGCCACGCCGGCCCAACGCCAGTTCGGCGTCACCGACACGCCCGATGGCGAGCGCGAGGTCGGCGACTCTGGAGAGATCGCTGGGGTCCTGCACGGTGAGGTGTCGTCTGGCGGCAACAGCGCCGGAAAACCATTTCGTAGCAGTCACCCGATCGCCGGCGCGAACCGATGCATCGCCCATTTGGATCAGCATCGCGGATCTGCTGCGCTGCCAGCGGGCGTTTTGCGGCTCGATTCCGATCGCCCGGTCGATTTCCGCCAAGGCTTCCCCATAGCGCGCCACCGCGCCCGCGTCGTCACCCTGTCGCAGGGTGATGTCGGCAAGTTTGCCGATGCCTAAGGACAGATCAAACGCCAATGACGCGTCGTCGGGATCTCTTCGGGCAAGGGCACGCGCGATTTCCAGGCCCTGTTCGAAAACCTGCTTTGCCTGGGCGACCTGCCCGAGTTGAAGTTTGAGGTCGCCCAGTTTGTCGAGCGCCACGGAGACGTCATGCCTTTGACGCCTGTCTTCGGGGTTTTCAGTCAACTTTTCACGGGAGATGACAAGCGACGCCTCATAGGCCGCGAGCGCCGCCGCGCTGTTCCCCTGCGCCCGCAGACTATCGCCGATTTCGTTGAAGGCGGCCGCCTGTTGCCTTTCTGCGTCGAGGAATTTGGTGTCCTGGGCGGCAAGCGACGCATAGAGGCTTTCGGCGGCCCTTGCCGCCTTCTCGGCGAGTTCCAGATTGCCGGTCGTGCGGTGGTATCGCGATGAAATAATCATCAGGCGCCCGCGTTCGCCTGCAAGCAGCGCATTGTCGGGCGCAATTTCGATGACATCGTCCGCAAGAGCTTCCATTTTACGAAGCAGGGCGTCCCCGACGTCGCGCCGGACCCCGCCGGTACCCGATTCGGTCGCAACGATATCCGCCACACCCGCCAGGCCTTCGACACTGGCGCGGATCGCAATCTGCGCGCGTTGGGATTGAGAATAGGCAACCCAGGCGGTGGCGACGGCGACAACCGACAACACGGCGAAGACCGCTGCAAGAGCGCCGTTGCGTTGCGCCCGCTTCCTGGCCCGTGCCGCTTCCCGGTCCTTGAGTTTCCCCAGGGGAACGCCGAGCAGCCCGGCTATGGTTTTCAGGGCCCCGTCGTCAAGCCCGTCCTTGTCGTCGCGAAGGTCGGCGGCCAGTGGTTCGACCAGCGCCTCCCGCAAGCTGGGAGGGAAGCAATCCGGAGGATCGCCTGCAACGATCACAGGGTGGATACGCGACGCCCGGCCCAGTTTTACAAAATGGGCAATCTCCGCATCGACCCATTTCGAAGCCGCAGCGTCAGGCGAGCAGATGACCACAAGATTTTCCGAGCGCTCAAGTGCCTCCTGGATAGAACTCGACAGATCAGACGAGGTTGCAAATTCGTCCTTGTCGCGGAACACCGGATGGAGCCGGTCGGGCACCGGTCCATCTTCGGTCGGCGTGCCGACGAGATCCTTTGGAATGCGATATCCGTCCAGCCGCCGATAGAGCTTGGAGCAGATCACCCCGTCGCGATGGCTGTAGGAAATGAACGCGCGGTAGGTTTTTTCTCGGTCGTCAGCCATCTCACCGATCCGTTTGTGTCTCAGCCGAGACTATCAGTTTCCCGAGAATGCGGCGAGTGGCGCCATTGTCGTAAGGTTGCGGAAAGTCCTCACCCTGGAAATAGGTATTCTTGAGTGCTTGGGGAACATGAGTCTGCTTGCCCGTCTATTGATCAGCTGGGACGATTGACGAAGGGTCGCAAATTCGCCTGTGATCCAGCCGTCGGGCAATCCACTTACGATAGGCTCCAGACCGTTGCGCCTGACGGTTTCGCCTCATGTCGAGACTGCAAAGAAGCATTTTCAGTGAGCCTGTTCCGTATTCGGATCTTTCTGACACCGAGGGTTGGAGCTGAAGGAAATTGAGCGAAAGCCGGACGTGGCAGTCGCTCGCCTGCAGGATTCTGAAGAACATCGATTGATAACAATCTTTTCTCCGCTAATCTATCTTGATGGCAGGATCTCTGAAGCAATGGCCCGTTTTCATATGCTACCGTCGGTTTGATGGTACGGAAGCTGCCAACCGCGTTGCAGCACTTCTTGCAGGCCTGGAAATCCAGGCAACCGATCCTGAGACCGGATCAGAAGAGCAATTCCTCCTGAAAGTCTATCAGGACAAAGAAGAGCCCACTTCCGGCGATTGGATCGAGAATCACAAGGCAAATCTTGAGCGCGCGCGCGCCTTCATCATGATCTGCACGGCCGGTGCCCGCATAGACGAACGCAAAGCTGGAAAGACTGATTGGGTACATCATGAAATCGACTGGTGGCTCGAGAACCGGCCAGAAATCGCTCCAATCTTAATCGACGCATACGGTGCTCAAGACCGCGGCGTTCCGGAATCCATATTGTCGAGATGGCCTAACGCGCAAAGGACGGTATTGATCGCGTCGGAATGGGACAACTTGAGAGGTAAACAGCTCAGAACCGAACAGTCTCGGATGTCGAAGCTCCTGGCGCAGGCTGTGACACAAAGCAGGGCAAAATTTCTCGAACAGGAGTTGAACGAAGTACGACTCCGCGAAACAAAACTCCAGGACGCCCTAAGCAAGCAAAAGAAACTGTCAATCGCCGTAAGCGTTCTCGCCGCTGTTTCAGCCGCAGCGGGATATTTCGCAATAGAGAAGACGCGTGAATTCTCAAGGTCTCAGTCTAGGGAGTTGGCCGAGTCGGCTATCCGTGAGTTCGACAGAGGCGAGCCGGAAAAGGGATTGCAACTCGCGCTTAAGTCCGCGCCGTCACGAGAGAACCTCATCAGCGCCTACCTCCAACCATGGTCGAATGCAGCATACGTCGCTTTGTATCGCACCGTTTCGAGCCCGGCCCTGAGATACCGGCGTAAAGCGCACACGGGCCATGTTTCCGGCTTGGTTTTCGACTCTACTGGAAAGTGGCTTGCCTCCGGGTCCTTTGACGGCATCGCCAAGGTCTGGGACGCCGCCGGCGGTGATCTTGTTCAGACGTTTTCAGGGCACCGCGCAGAGATCAGCGCGCTAGATTTCAATCCGAATGGCCGTCAACTGGTTACTGGTTCTTTCGATGGAACCGTCCGCGTGTGGAATGTCAAATCTGGCAAAGTCGCATTTGAACTGGCGCACGGCCGGCGGCAAGTTACAGCCGTGGCTTATTCTCCTTCCGGCGATCTACTGGCGAGTTCGGATTCGGACGGCTATGTCAAGATCTGGCGCGCGGACTCGGGAGAACCGACACTTGACCTATCGGGGCACGATGAAAGTGTTACGTCTCTGACTTTTGACGGCGCCGGCAAGTTTCTTGTTACCACGTCCCATGATCGCACTGCGATTCTTTGGTCCTTGAAGTCGGGTAACGCCGTCCAGAAATTTGAGGGGCACGCCGGTGCAATTTGGACGGCCGACATTAGCGAAGATGGGTCACTGCTGGCGACCGCGTCAAGCGACAGATCATCCATTGTTTGGAATCTGACCAGGGGCGAACTACTTCATAGACTGGAAGGCCACGAGGATACCGTGAACGATGTTCGCTTTGACTCAAAAGGCGAACGGCTCGTAACCGCATCGTCAGACGGTACGGCCCGACTCTGGGACGTGAGAGGTGGCAGCGAGCTGCAAGTTCTGGCCGGTCATGGCGGGCGTGTCGTTTCTGCGGGCTTTGTTTTCGGAAACGTGTCTGTTGTGACAACGTCTGTAGATCGATCAGTTCGGGTTTGGGATGTGAACTCGGGATACAACGCGGGCTTGGCCAGCACACGGAACGCCCCGGTTTGGTCGCTGGCGACGCATCCCACAAACCAGCATTTCGCTGTTTCGACGACGGATGGAGGGATCGAGGTTTGGTCCCTGGCCAATTCCGCCTACATCGGTCCGCTTGCCGGTCATCAAGGTTTGATCAGAGGTGGTGCATTTCACCCTGACGGGCGAACTGTCGCGACCGCCGCCTGGGATCGGATGGTTCGCTTTTGGGACCCCGACAATGGTGCCGGGAAGCTCGAGCCAATCGACGTCGGGCGCCCAATCGAAAAGATCGCGTTCGATCCGGATTGGCGCCATTTTGGCACATTGAGCTTCGACTCGGTGGCGGAAGTCTGGAATGTCGATGCACGATCAAAGCAGCATGAACTCAACCACGGCAAATCGGTGATCCATGACCTTACCTATTCTCCCGACGGCCGCTTGCTTGCGACCGCGTCAGAAGATGGTTCAATTGTCTTCTGGAATGCTCAGTCGGGCGTCGAGGCCTCACGGTGGAAATCGGATGCGTCTGTCTTGGGGTTACAGTTCGACGCCGGCGGAAACCGACTGGCTGCACGGCGCGATGACAGTACCGTCGCCATTGTCGACGTGCCCGGAGATCCGGCCAGCCACAAAATCCTGAAGCATGATGATGAAGTTGTCACGACGGCATTCGCTCCGGATTCCAGGAGTCTCCTGACATGCACCAGGGGAGGCGAGCTATTGGTCTGGGACGTAACGACTGGGTTGGAAAGCTACCGAACCGACCACGGCGTCGGAATAATCGTGTGTTCATTCAGCGGCGACGGAAGGGCTATTCTCTCAGCATCGGCCGACGGCAGGATCGCGGTCTGGAATGTCACGAACGGAGAGCTGTTGTACGAGTTGGCAAGGCATCCCGGATCGATCACCGACGCGGTGTTCAATTCAGACGACTCGAAAGTCATTACCACGACGTCCGACGGCTTCGTCCGTATCTGGGATCGCAGTTCTGGCGACCTGCTTGGCACGCATAACGAACCGCTCGCTTCGATAACCGGTATCGTCATCAGTCCCAATTCCGACAGGTTTGTCACCATTGGAAACGGGCGCGACGCCTACCTCTGGCGGACTATCAGAAAGGTAGAAGTGGTGAGGGAACTCGCGCAGTCGCGCCAATCGATCGTGCAGGAGAGAGACAATGACAAGTGAGGTCCGTATGCTTGTAAAGATTCGCATAGCTACTCTTGTTCAGGTCAGGCGTGCCTCGGGTTTTCTCCTGATCATGGCCACGGCAGTCGGTCTCGCAGGCGAGCCGGCGCGAGCGGTCGTCGATATGAAAAATGCCAGTTTCGTAGATGTATGGACGGATATCATAGTTCCGAAAAGGGGCTTCGACTTAAGAGTTCGTCGAGGATACAAGAGTAGAAGCGATTTCAACGGCCTTTTCGGATTCGGTTGGTGTTCCGATTTTGAGACGAGTCTCGTTGTCACGGATTGGGGCAGTTTGTTACTCAAGGAATGCGGCGCTGGCCTCGAATTGTTCTACAAATCGTCGTCGACACTTAACCGCACACAGATGCGGGCTGCAAATGAGGAGGCCGTACAGCAGGTTGCGGCCTCTCGCAGGTCGATAACGGAACAAGACCTCGAGCGGCTGCGCAAGGACTTTGAACGCTCCTTGAACAATATCGATCTGCGCTTTCACTTAATCTCCAAACACAACATCCATACAACTTGGCGCCCGCCGCTCCAAGTCATCGAAAAATATGTGGCCAAGGGGCGGGAGAAATCCGAAGTCATTGAATTTGATGGCCGGTATTTTGTCCGGAACTTGAATGATGGAACTCAGCAAAGATTCGACCAAGCCGGACGATTGATTTTCATGACCGACAATGAGGACCGTTTTGTGAATTTTTCATATGTAAACGGCATCCTTCGACAAGTGCGTGATGATCAGGGGCGATCGTTTGAGTTTGAGATCGATCAGGCCAGCGGAAGGGTACTTGAGATTCGGGCGCCTCACGGGCTTCGGGCTACCTATCGGTATGAAGGTGAAAACCTCGTCGAGGTGCGAAATGCATGGCAACACACATACACCTACAAATATGACGAGGATCACAATCTGACGAACATCGGATTCCCTGACCGCACAAACAAGGCGATTACCTATGATAAGGACCGCGACTGGGTGACCAGTTTCAAATCCCGAAACGATTGCCTCGAGACTTACAAGTATAAGCCGCAAGCTGACGACCCGAAAAATCACTATACTTCACATGCCATCAAGAGGTGCAAAACGAAGGTCGTTACCGACGCGCAGTACGAGTTTTGGCATGGCGTACGCGCTGATGGTCAGAATTACCTGCGACGTGTTTGGTCATCTTCGGGCAAAGATGTGAGTGATTTCCTCTATCATCCGTATTTGGGCAGCGTGTCGTCTGTCTCACTGAATGGCGAGGTAACAAGTTACGAGTATCACCGTGACGGGAGTCAAAAACGCAGACGTAAGGCTGAAGGTTATCGGGAATACAGGGCATTCAGCAGCCGGGGAGAAATCGCGGCCGTTTTCGATTGGTCCGGCACAAGCAGTGATGGAAATTCTGCTTCTGGCTCAATGAGTGTCTACGGCTACAATCGCGCAAACAACCTGATAACGGCACACAGCAGCAACGGTCTTTCCTTGGAGTTTGGATATGATTCAATCGGACGTATGGCTTGGATTTCCGACGCTGCAAATCGGACAATGCTAATCGGGTACACTGGCAACTACGGCAAGCCTGACCGTGTCGAGGTTGACGGGATCGGGACTGTCAGTATCACCTACAATGAATCGGGAAAAATCGACAAGGTGACGAGCGAGGCTGGAGAAACAGTTGCTGGCGCAGTTACGCGGTTGTTCAATGAATTTTTGGATGTTATCGGTCCAGCAAACGATCGTTGGTTCACCGAAGACTAGTACGGCAACTGGCAGCGCGCTTGACGCGGGCATTCCGGATTGAGCCGATGACGGCAGTTCCGAATCGGCTATTTGATGCAACTCTTTGGGTGCATCAAAAATGGCTGCATCAAAAATGACCCTGCGGAAGGGGTGGCCAGGAGATCCGTTCACCCAGCAGGTCTAACCATGGCTTGGGCAAGGCACATGCAATTTTGTGCCCCGACGTTGTGTTATTGGCAAAAAGTTGTTGTCATCCCAAATCACGAAACCGATTGGGCTCAGATGGCATCGGCAAGAAATCCGGACAACAGCCGGTTGAATTCGCCCGGTTGCTCCACATTCACAAGATGGCCTGCACCGGTGACGGTCTCAAGCCGGGCATCGGCAATGACCTTGGCGATCGCATGGGCATATTCCGGCGGCGTTGCCACATCGCCCTCGCCTGAAATGATCAGGGTTGGCGCCGAAATCGATCCAAGCCGGTCGCGCATGTCAAGATCACGAATGGCGGCCGTGCAACCTGCATACCCCTCGGGTTCTGTCCCGAGGGTCATGGTCGCGAACCGGCGGACAACATCGGGGTTGCGGGTCGCAAATTCGTCTGTGAACCAACGCTCAAGCAAGGAGTGCATGAGAGGCGCCAAACCATTACGTCTGACCGCCTCAACCCGGTTGCGCCACAGATCGGTGTTGTTCATGTGTGCCGACGCGCCGGCAAGCACAAGGCGGGTGATGCGTTCGGGTGCCTGGACGGCCAGTTGCAGGCCGATCATGGCGCCCAGAGACACGCCGCAAAAGGCGACCCGTTCAATCTCCAGATCGTCGAGCAGAGCGATCAGGTCATCGGCCAGAAGCGCCATTGTATAGTCGCCCCGGGTCACCGCGCTCTTGTCGTGTCCGCGGATGTCATAGCGCAGCACACGATAATCTCTGGACAGGGCGTCGACCTGGCCGTCCCACATTTCCAGACTGGTCCCAAGTGAATGGCACAGGACGACGACCGGTCCGGCCGTCTCGCCCGTGATCTCGTAATGGGTGATTCCGATAAAGGGCATAGGTGTCGTTTCAACTTGGTTTGCAACAGTCGGACGAGGACCAGAGTTCACCTCCGGCACAGCCGATTTCGTCCATGGGCGAAACAATCACATACATAACATTTTTTGTTTTACAATCGCATTCACATATTTCAATATTATATGAAACAGGGCCAGTCATCGTCGTCATGCAACGCTATTCCCTCTTCTCGCTCGCGCGCAATGCCTTTACCGGGCACCGCAACTGGCAGGCCGCCTGGCGCAGCCCGCCTTTGCGTGACGCTTACGATGTCATCATCATCGGGGCAGGCGGCCACGGTCTGGCCACCGCCTATTATCTGGCCAAGAACCACGGCCTGACCAATGTTGCTGTTCTGGAACGCGGTTGGCTGGGCGGCGGCAACATTGCGCGCAACACCGTGACCATCCGGTCGAACTACCTGCGCGACGAGTCCATTCCGTTTTTTGTCAAGTCCGTAAAACTCTACGAGGGCCTGACCCGCGACCTCAACTACAACATCATGTTCTCCCAGCGCAGCATGATCGATGTCGTCCAGACCTACCCGAAGCTGCGCGATCTCAACCGCCGCATGCTCGCCATGGATATTCATGGCTCGACCTATGAACGCATATCCGTCGATGAGGTCCGCCACCGGATCCCGCCGCTTACCGGCGGCGGACCGGACAGCCGCCTGCCGATTATCTGCGGCATGGTGCATCCGACCGCCGCGGTCGCCCGCCATGACGCGATTGCCTGGGGGCTGGCGCGCGGTGCCGACGATTACGGCGTCGAGATTCATCAGCATACGGAAGTCAAATCGCTGTTGCGCGGACCGGACGGCGCGATCACCGGCGTTGATACAAACCGCGGCGTCATCAACGCCCCCAAGGTCGCGGTGGTTGTCTCCGGCCACACCACGACGCTGACCGAAACGGTAGGTCTGCGCCTGCCCCTGCAGACCTACAACCTGACGGCATTTGTGTCCGATCCGGTCAAGCCGATCATCGATGTGGTCGTCAACTGTCCCGACATCGGGGTCTATTTCAGCCAGTCCGACAAGGGCGAACTGGTGATCGGCGGGGCGACCGACCCGCAGCAGTCCTTCAGGCGCGGCATCAAGGAAAACGTGTTCGAAGATGCCGTGTCCGCCATGCTGGAGCTGTTCCCGTCGTTCAAGCGCATGAAGATGTTGCGCCAGTGGGGCGGATCGCTGGATTTTGCCCACGACGCCACGCCGATCGTGTCGGGAACCGATATTCCAGGGCTCTATGTCAGCGCCGGTTGGTGGGGTGGTTTCAAGGCGGTGCCCGCCGGCGGCATGACGCTCGCCCATCTGATCGCCAACAACCAGCCCCATCCCCTGATCGAGCCGTTTTCGCTCGACCGTTTCAAGCGGCTCGAGTTCGTGCTCGAATCCGGCACCACGGCCACAAGGTAGGCGACCATGCTGAAACTCAACTGCCCCTGGTGCGGCATCCGTCACGAAAGCGAGTTTGTTTGCGGCGGTGCGCGCAAGGATCCCCGGCCGGAAGACACCTCGAAAATCGCAGATGAAGACTGGATAGACTACCTGACCGTTCGCCCCAACCCGGTCGGTCCGCTGGTGGAAAACTGGTGGCATCGCCATGGCTGTGGCCGTTGGTTCACGGCGCAGCGCAACACCGCGACCCATGAGATTCAAACCCTGGACGAGGCGGATGCCGATGGCCGGTAGCAGCCGACCCCCCAGCTCCTGTCGGCTCGACCACGGCGGTCTGATCGACCGTGCCAAGCCGGTCTCGTTCACCTTCAACGGCCGGAACTACACAGGTTTTGAAGGCGATACCCTGGCCTCTGCGCTGCTCGCCCACGGCGTCCATCTCAACGGCCGCAGCTTCAAGTATCACCGGCCCAGAGGCATTGCCGGCGCAGGTTACGAGGAACCGGCCACCCTGGTCCAGCTGACCGGCGATGAAGATGTGCCCAACATGCCGGTCACCCGGGTCCGGTTGCGCAACGGCCTGCAGGCAAGGTCGGTCAATTGCTGGCCGTCTCCCCAGTTCGATCTGGGTAGTATCGCGCAATTGTTTTCGCGGTTCCTGCCGGCCGGGTTCTACTACAAGACCTTCATGTGGCCGGACTGGCATCTGTTCGAACCGTTTATCCGCCGCGCCGCAGGCCTTGGCCGTGCGCCATCCCGGCCGCCTGCAGGAATTCAGTACGAGACGCGCTACCATCATTGCGATGTCCTGGTGGTGGGTGCCGGTCCCGCAGGCCTGATGGCGGCCCTTGTGGCCGGCGAGGCCGGCGCCCGGGTGCTGCTCGTGGACGACGACACCCACCCCGGTGGCCGCCTGAACGCAGACGGCGGGACGGTGGCCGGCGAACCGGCGCAAGCCTGGGTCCACGATGTCGTGGCCAGGCTCAAGGCACTGGAAACGGTCGAGTACCTGCGCGATGCCACGGCCTGGGCGGTCCACGAACACGGGTTTGTCATGGTCACCGAACGCGCGCTCGGCCCGCGCCATCTTCTGCAGCGGACCCGGCGGGTGCGGGCGGCCCAGGTCGTCGTGGCGGCCGGGGCGATCGAGCGTCCGATCCCATTTGCCGACAACGACCGGCCGGGCGTCATGCTGGCGTCCGCCGTCTCCACCTATGCGGGGCGCTATGGCGTGGCGCCGGGCAGGCGGGCGGTCGTCTTCACCAACAACGATTCCGCTTATCACTGTGCATTTCTCCTGAAACGGTCGGGGCTGGAGGCCGTGACGGTGGTCGATGCCCGTGCAGCCCCGGGCCAGGATCTGATCGAAAGGGCGCGCGCTGCCGGCATCGCTGTCGAGCCGGGCCATGTGGTCCGCGGCATCGCCGGTGCCCGTCATGTCCGCGGCGCCGTGATCGCAAGGACCGGCGCCGACGTCGATACCCGCACCATCCCGTGCGATCTGGTCTGCGTGTCGGGCGGCTGGAATCCGGCGGTTCATCTGTTCTCCCAATCGCGCGGCACGGTGCGCTATGACGACCGTCTGGCAACCTTCGTGCCGGGCGAGCCTGCCCAGGCAGTGGTCTGTGCCGGCAGCGCCAACGGTGTCTTTGACTTGGGCGGCTGCCTTGCCGACGGCGCGTGGGCGGGTGCCGAGGCGGCACGGGCCTGCGGCCGTACCCCTGCAGATGTGGCTAAGCCAGAGGCCTGCGGCAACGACACGCTCAACGTGGAACCGCTATGGTTCGTGGAACCGGTCCGTCCCGGCGCAAAGGTCTTCCTCGACATCCAGAACGACGTCACCCTTGAAGACGTGCGCCTGGCGATCCGCGAGGGCTTCAGCGCAGTCGAGCACGTCAAGCGCTACACCACCGCCGGCATGGGCGTCGACCAGGGCAAGACCGGCAACGTCAACGTCATCGGCGCGGTCGCCCAAACCGTGGCGCGGGCGCCGGGCGAGATCGGCACCACCACATTCCGTCCGCCTTACGTGCCGGTCGAGTTCGGCGCCATCGCCGGTCACCGGCCGGGCGCCCTCATCCTGCCCTACCGCCACACGCCCATGACCGGCTGGCACAAGGCGCGCGGCGCCGAGATGTACGAAGCCGGTGCGCGCTGGCGCCGCCCCGGTTACTACCCGCTCGAGGGTGAGAGTTTTCAGGAAACCGTCAACCGCGAGTCCCGCGCCGTGCGCGAAAGTGTCGGCATCTATGACGGCTCGCCGCTGGGCAAGTTCGACATCCGCGGGCCCGATGCCCTGAAGCTGCTCGAACTTGTCTACACCAACGCATGGGAGAGCCTGGTCGCCGGCAATGGCCGCTACGGCCTGATGCTCACCGACGACGGTCTGGTGTTTGACGACGGCGTCACCTTCAAGCTCGGGCCCGACCATTATCTCATGACCACGGCCACCGGCAACGCCGACCTGGCCCACCGCAAACTCGAGGAATTGCTGCAGGTCCACCGGCCCCACTGGCAGGTGGTCATCACCCCGGTCACCACCCAGTGGGCCAATGCCACCGTATGCGGACCGCTCGCCCGGCAGGTGCTGGAAGCGGCCGGCACCGACATCGATCTTGCCAACCGCGCCTTCCCGTTCATGAGTCTGCGCGAAGGGCAAGTGGCCGGCCTTGGCGCGCGGGTCTGCCGGGTGAGTTTTACCGGCGAGTTGAGTTACGAGATCAATGTGCCCGCCCGCCACGGGCTTGAGCTGTGGGAAAAGCTGATGGCGGCAGGCACAACCTTCGGCATCACGCCGGTGGGTTCCGAGGCCAACCACGTGCTGCGCGTGGAAAAAGGATTTCTGTCACTCGGCCATGAGGCCGATGCCACCGCCGACCCGTACGACCTAGGCATGGGCTGGATCGTGTCGCGCAAGAAACCCGATTTCCTGGGCAAGCGGGCGATGGAGATCCGCCGGGCCGCTTCCGGGCCGCGGCGTGAACTGGTCGGGCTTCTGCCCGCTGACCCCGGCCTGCTGGTCACCGAGGGCGCGCCGTTGACACCGGGCGGTGCCCGCCAAAAGACCGAAGGATTCGTGTCGGCCTGTGTCTGGAGCGTCGTGCGCAACCGGACCGTGGCACTTGGCCTGCTCGCAGGCGGCCGCGGGCGCATCGGCCAGACCGCTCACATCCGCCTGAAGGACCGTGTCATCGAGGCCGAAGTCACAGCCCCGGTCTTCCACGATCCTGACGGCGCATTGTTGAGGAGCTGAGCCGGCCATGGCCTATGACGTCACCATCACCCGAGCCCCGTTGGCCGCTGTATTCGACATCCGCGCCACCCGAACGGTCATGGCCAGTGCCGGTTCAAGCGTCGGCGCGCCGCGCCCGCCGGACACGCCCAACACCGCTACCTGCCGTGACGATGTTACCCTCATGTGGGTCGCCGAGCGTCGTTTCCTGTTGCACGCCCCGCTCGAGCGCGAAGCGGAGATGGCGCGGATATTTGCCGAGAAAGCGGTTGCCCTCAATGCCGCCCGACGCGACAGCGGCCGGGCGCGGGAACGCGGTGACGGCATCAACGTGACCAGCGCCGTTGTGGTCTCCGATGCCTGGACCCGGTTTGACGTTGCCGGCCCCGACGCCTCCGAGATCATCGCCCAGGCAACCCCGCTCGACATCCGCGTGCCCGAGTTCCCCGAAGGCGCTGCCACCTTCACCGATGTCTTCAGCCTGACCGGCCTCCTCTACAACGCCTCCGGCCTCGACGGTTTCGCCCTGTGGGTCGACCGCAGCTACGGCGACTATGTTGAAGCCTGGCTCAACACCGCGGCAGGGAATTGAACCATTGGAACGCCTCACGCATTTCGCGCCGGACTCACCCCATCGATTCCCGGTCCTCGCACCGGGATCCATCGACGTCTGCTGAAACATGATGATCTGTGAGTAGGTCCTGGGTCGCGCTTGCGCTTGTCCGGGAAACGCTCTCATCGTTTCCCGTGCGCAATGCGGCACGTCTGTGCTGCGTTCCAGACACGGGATCGCGCCAGACGCGAGCGCTTGCGTTTTAAACAATACCCGCTTCCCGGACCAGCCTATTCCCGCGGTCGATGCGTCAGAGTGACATTCAGCTTGTCGAGCACCACCTGCGGCTGTTTCGGCGCGACCATGAAAGTGCTGATCGGCAGCGGGTAGGCCGGGTTCAGCCTGAGCGACAGGGTGCCCGAACGGGCGATGAAGCCGAGGATGGCATCGCGGAACACGGCCCCGCCGTCCGGCAATGGCAGGGACAGGAGCGCGCCTTCCACATCGTCGCTGATCTGCTGGCGCATATCGGCCGGCTGCAGCCCTTCGTCGCGCGCCGCCGTGGCAATCACCGCATCGCCAAGGCCCGCCGCGGTGACGTCGAGGGAGGCTTCCACGAAGGCGATATTGACCACCATCTGCATCAGGCTTTCCGGGTCCATGGTGGCGGGATCCTTGGTCATGAGCTCGCTGAACAGCTGCCAGCTCACGATCGGCACCTGCCAGTGGGTCGCGAGCGCCACGGCATCGCCGGTCTGGGCATTGACGTTGAGGGAGGAGCGCACATCCAGTTGATTGCCTTGCGGTTCAACCGTGGTCAGGGCGTCGAGCTGCAGGCGCACCGAGCTGTCGCCCAGGTCCCTGAAAAACCGGGTGAGCTCCTCTTCGGGCTTCAGCCCCGGCTGCAGCACGATGTCCTTTATCGTCAGGGACGAGCGCGCCGGATAGGGCGAGCCGTCGCTTAAGAGACCATTCTCGGGCACCGCACGGGCCTCGGCCACGACGATATTGACATCGTCGCCGACCACCGACAGTCGGGACATCTCAAGGCCTGCCAGCACACGCGGATCTACCGACAGGTTGGTCACCCGAACCGATCCCAGCGAGATGTAGACCGGCTCGCCCTTGTCGGTGAGCGATCCGTTTTCGATCTCGATCTCGCCGATCCGGCCCCCGGCCACGTCGCGCAGGCTTGCCCGGGCGATCTTTACCTCGGCCCCGTCTTCGGAGGCTGAAAAGCCGCGCACGGTAACCGCCCCGAGCGTAATCTGGTTGAGCAACCCGATGATGAAGGCAGGCTCCGGCTCGGCCCCGTCCAGGGCGTCCATTTTCTCGGCAAACGCCCTCAATGTCCCGATCGGCACGTCATGGGCGGTCACCTCGTCCACATGCACGTTACCCTCGCCGGTGGCGATGTCGCGGGCATCGAGGTCGGCGATCGTGAAATCCGCATCGCTGAGCGCGCCCCGGGTCGCCAGCGTCAACCGCGCAATCGTCGCCACCGGGTCGTTGCCGACCAGGATCCGCACGCCGTCAGCGGAACCGGCCAGGGTCACCGGATCGAGCGAACCTGCCTCATAGGCCAGCACGACTCCGTCGCCCAGGCCGATGAACTGGTCGGCGCGGGTTTGAGTGGGGACCGTGACGAAGAGCGCCATGGCGAGGAGCGCGAGGGCGGCAAGCTGCGGTCGTGCAAAAAAGACGCGGTGTATTGAGGGCTGTGAATCAATCACGGGGATTTGTCCTCCTGAAGTCGGTAGGCCGGGAGGCAGAAGCATAGCGCAAAACCGGAAGGGTGTGGCAACGGATTCGACAACACGCTGAAGCCGCCCGGTCACGTCAAAACGCCGCTTTGGTTGGCCGGCGATTCTGCCGGGGATTGCCGATACACGCGCTCAGCATTACAAATTGAGCCGTTTCCTGGGGCGTCGGATGACTGACATACGTGCTTCCTCGCTATTGTAGTTCTGGTGGGTTGGGTTTTGAAACGTGTTTAGCAAAGCTGTTCTTTCCCGGTTCGGATTCTGTCATTCTGATACAATCCCTAAAGGCAAAACCATCAATCTCCCGTTGGGCCAGGTATCCTGGGAAAGCCAGTTAACATGAATGCAGTTGAAATCGAAGAAGCTGTCTCTGCTCTCGCCGAGGAGCCGTTCGATGCTGACGAATTCCCATTCGCCTTCCTTGAGGCGTTCGGCAACAAAGCGACGACCATCAAGCGGCTTCGCAGCGGAACATCGAACAAATCAGATCTCGACGGTGTACTTCAAACCAACAACATCCATATCGTTGTGTGTCCCGAAGCCGAAGTCTCGAGGACCCTCGCTGCGCTCAAGGCCAGCCCCGCGACAACCAAAGCCAAGGCCAAATTCATCCTCGCGACCGATGGCCAGACGTTGGAAGCCGAGGACCTGACATCCGACGTCCCGCCAATCGCTTGTGAGTATCGCGACTTTCCTGATCATTTCGGTTTCTTCCTGCCCCTCGCCGGCATCTCAACTGTCAAGCAGATCCGCGAGAGTTCCTTCGACATCAAGGCAACCGGCCGCCTCAACCGGCTATATGTCGAACTCCTGAAGGACAATCCGGACTGGGGAACGGCCGATCGTCGGCCGGACATGAATCACTTCATGGCGCGGCTGATCTTCTGCTTTTTTGCTGAAGACACGGACATCTTTCACGGCGATGATTTGTTCACGGCCACCATCGAGCAAATGAGCGCGCGGGATTCCTCAAATACCCACGAAGTTGTCAGCGAACTGTTCCGAGCCATGAACACCAAGACCGAGCACCGTGCCGGTGCAAACCTCCCGCGATGGGCTGGCGGGCTCCCTTATGTAAATGGTGGGCTCTTTTCGGGCAGCGCGGATGTGCCGCGCTTCAGCCGGATTGCAAGGTCTTATCTGCTTCACATCGGCAATCTCGATTGGAAAAAGATCAATCCCGACATCTTTGGATCGATGATCCAGGCAGTCGCCGATGACGAAGAACGCGGCGCGCTCGGCATGCATTACACAAGCGTGCCGAACATCCTGAAAGTGCTCAACCCGCTGTTCCTCGATGACCTGCGCGAGAAGCTGGAAGAGGCCGGCGGGAACCCGCGCAAACTCCTGAACCTGCGCAATCGGATAGCGAAAATCAGGGTCTTCGATCCGGCCTGCGGCTCAGGCAATTTCCTTGTGATCGCCTACAAGGACATGCGGGCCATCGAGGCCGAGATCAACGAGCGGCGCGATGAGCCTGACCGGCGCACGGACATTCCCCTCACCAACTTTCGTGGAATCGAACTGCGCGACTTCCCCGCCGAGATCGCGCGACTGGCGCTGATTATCGCAGAGTATCAGTGCGATGTTACGTATCGCGGGCAGAAGGAGGCCCTGGCGGAATTTCTGCCGCTTGATGCCAAGAACTGGATCACGTGCGGCAATGCCCTGCGGCTTGATTGGCTGAGTATTTGCCCACCGACAGGAACAGGGGTAAGGCATCATGCAGATGATTTGTTTAACTCTCCGCTCGAGCAGGCGCAGATCGACTTCGAGAACCAAGGAGGCGAGACGTACATCTGCGGGAATCCACCTTATATTGGCACGAAGTATCAGAATCCTTCACAGAAGCAAGACATTTCACACGCATTTCACGACGAGGATATAAATTCAGGAAATATTGACTATATCGGATGTTGGTTTCTAATTGCCTCTAGAAATATCCATTGGTACAAAAAATCCACATTTGCATTTGTGAGTACCTCTAGTTTGTTTCAAGGAGAGCAAGCGGAATCCATTTTACACATAATTAAGCGCTATGCGCTCAAAATTTCATGGTCTCATTCTAGTTTTATGTGGTCAAACAACGCCGCTAATAATGCCGGAGTCACCTGCTGTATTGTCGGTTGTGAAGTTGAAGATGAAAATTCAGTTCGTTATTTATACGAAAGTGATTCACGGAGAAAAGTAGACAACATCGGTCCATATTTAGTTCCAATGCCTGATCTTGTTGTGACAAAGCGGCAAGTCCCATTGTCGGAATTATCATCTATGAATTATGGAAGCATGTCTAACGATAACGGGCAATTTACAATTTCTGAAACGACCTACCGATTAAGCATATTACAAGATAAAGACAATGTAAAACTCATAAAAACTACGATTGGAGGTGCCGAATTTATAAAAGGAATAGTGCGTAGAAGTATTTATATAGAAGATGATGAATCAATATCAAGCAATAAACGCATTGAATTTCAAGAAATATTCGACAAAGTAAAAATATATCGTGAAAACAGCAATCGAAAAGCGACTAGAAAATTAGGAAAAGTTCCTATGTTTTTCGCAGAAAGAAGACATGTGGAGGAAAGAAAATTATTTGTTCCTCAAGTTCTGTCCGAGAGGCGGAAATATGTTACTGCTGGTATGTTGTGCGAAAGTGCGTTGGTAATAGCTCCACATATGCAGATAATAAACGGAAAATTATTTGAACTGTCAATAATAAGTAGCAAATTGCATCATGTGTGGATTGCAACAGTGTGCGGTAGATTGAAAACAGATATTCGCTACTCCAACTTATTGGGATGGAATACATTTCCTGTTCCTAAGCTTACCGAGAAGAATCAGGCTGATTTAGCGCATTCTGCAGAGAAAATCCTCCTGACGCGTGAGACGCATTTCCCCGCAACCATCGCCGACCTGTACGACCCAGAGAAGATGCCCGATGACCTACGCGCAGCACATGACCGCAACGACGAAGTGCTTGAGCGCATCTACATTGGTCGCCGTTTTCGCAACGATACCGAACGGCTCGAAAAGCTGTTCGAACTCTACTCAAAGATGACCGCGGCAAAGGAGGCATCGTGAGCGCCGACATCTGGAACCAAGGCCATACCGTTCACATTACGTCATTCTGGGGGTGGAGCCCTGAAACCTGGGGAAAGGTTGGATATTCACAAGCGGGCCGCCGTGAGACGGTTATCAAATCCACAACCGATCCATACATCATGGTCGTCTATATAACCAAACAAGCGCCGGGGGTGGACCGAGATACGCGCGGAAAAATTGTGGGATTCTACCTCGTTTCACATGTTCAGGGGCACCGGGACAAATTTACAGATCCCATCCATCACGGACTCAATCGGGACCAATGGCAGTACGCGCTGAAGGCACTTAGAGCGTTCAGCTTTGTGCCGGAGTACCAGTTGGATATTGATACATTTGATCCAACCATCATAGAGCGTCCGATGGCTGTGTCGAAATTTGGAGAAGAAGCTCCACCGGAGCGGGTCGAACTCCTGAATTCGCTGCCATTCATAGAGGTGCCAGTGTATGGCGGTACTCTTCCTGTAGATGAAACCATTCAGGTTCCCAAGCAGGGCCAATACAAGGTGAGAGCTGGTCCTGTAAATCGGTCTGGATACACGGTCGATGGGGAGCCCTTCGATACCGAAAAAGAGCTTTACGCCCTGCGTCTAAATGGCGATACCGGCGTATTTCTGGGTGAACCCGCACGGGATCGGATTATCTTCAAAATCGGCTTGTCCATCAGCCCGAACTTTCGGTTGCAAGCTTTTCAGAAGGCATTGCCTGAAGGTGTGTTCTCGTGGGAACTGTACCGGACCACGCGATCAGACCAAATGAATCCCTATTCCTCGTTCGAGGCGGCCAAAGCGGGTGAAGATGTGATGAAAGACTTCCTTGGTCAGAACGCAGATTGGCTTGGAGGCGAGTTTTACGCTGCTACGCCAAAGCAGTTTAATACGGCCTGGAACTTGGGCAAAGATGCTGCATTCAAGTATGATGCGCAGACATAGAAACAGAGTGAATTGCGAGCAATTCGAATGACCAAATCAGTTCCCTCTGTCACCGTCACCTACGCCCGCAACGGCAATTCCATCAAGTCGAACGAACTTGGCATGCGGGCCATGCAGGAACGCGCCTACGAAAAAAGAGGTGAGCAGTATCTTCTGATCAAGTCGCCGCCTGCGTCGGGCAAGAGCCGTGCGTTGATGTTCATCGCCCTCGACAAACTTGAGAATCAGGGGCTGAAACAGGCGATCGTCGTTGTCCCGGAAAAGTCGATTGGGTCGAGCTTTGCGGATGAGCCGCTGAGCAAGTTCGGTTTCTGGGCCGACTGGTCTGTTCAGCCGAAATGGAACCTGTGCAATGCGCCGGGAGAGGATGGCGGCAAGGTCAAGTCGGTCGGAGCGTTCCTGGAAGGCGATGACAAAGTGCTGGTCTGCACTCATGCGACCTTCCGCTTTGCCGTCGACAGGTTCGGGGTGGAAGCGTTTGACGATCGATTGATTGCGGTCGACGAGTTCCACCACGTCTCTGCCAACCCGGATAACAAGCTCGGGGCACATCTCGGTGACTTCATCGCCCGCGACAGGGTTCACGTTGTCGCCATGACCGGTTCATATTTCCGGGGCGATGCCGAGGCCGTGCTTGCTCCGAATGACGAGGCGAAGTTCGATACGGTCACCTACACCTATTATGAGCAGTTGAACGGCTACACATATCTGAAGACGCTCGATATCGGGTATTTCTTTTACAGCGGCTCGTATGTCGACGACATCCTGAAAGTGCTCGACCCAGGTGAGAAGACGATCATTCATATTCCGAACGTGAATTCGCGCGAAAGCACAAAGGACAAGCACCGGGAAGTCGAGCACATCATTGATGCCCTGGGCGAATGGCAGGGCACGGACCCATTGACCGGCTTTCAGCTCGTGACGTCGCCGGATGGCCGCAGGTTGAAGATCGCCGATCTGGTCGATGACGATCCGACCAAGCGAGAAAAGGTTTCGGCAGCGCTCAAGGACGTTGCGCACAAAAACCACCGCGATCATGTGGATATCATCATCGCCCTTGGCATGGCCAAAGAAGGATTTGACTGGATTTGGTGCGAGCACGCCTTGACTGTCGGTTACCGTGCAAGCCTGACAGAGATCGTTCAGATCATCGGGCGGGCAACCCGGGACGCCGAGGGCAAAACCCATGCGCGTTTCACCAATCTCATTGCCGAGCCGGATGCGTCTGAAGAGGCGGTAACCGAAGCCGTAAACGATACGCTCAAGGCAATCGCCGCAAGTTTGCTTATGGAACAGGTCCTCGCGCCACGCTTCAACTTCACACCCAAAAACCCCAATAATGGACCTGTCGAGGGATATGACTATGGGGAGGGCGGCTACGATCCCAAGAAGGAGAATGTCGGCTTCAATGAAGACACCGGTCAGTTCCAGATGGAAATAAAGGGCCTCTCTGAGCCCAAGACAGTAGAAGCGTCACGGATCTGCCAGGAGGACTTGAACGAGGTCGTTGCCGCCTTCGTACAAGACAAGACAACCATCGAGCGGGGCATATTTGATGAGGAACTTGTACCGGAAGAACTGACCCAGGTTCGCATGGGCAAGATCGTCAAGGACAAGTATCCCGAGCTCGATGATCATGATCGGGAAGTGGTGCGCCAGCATGCCGTCGCCGCTCTGAACTTGACCCAGAAGGCCAAGGAAATCGTCTTGAGCGGTGATGCTCAGGAGAAAGGGAACACGGCACTTATCGACGGGGTGCGCAAATATGCCATGGATGTTCGCGAGCTCGACATTGATCTGATTGACCGCATCAACCCGTTTGGAGAGGCTTACGCCATCCTTGCCAAGACCATGAGCGAAGAAAGCCTGAAACAGGTTGCCGCAATCATCTCCGGCAAGCGTGTCAATCTCACCCCTGAGGAGGCCCGTGACCTCGCCAAGCGCGCCTTGAAGTTCAAGCAGGAGCGCGGACGGCTTCCGTCGATCACGTCCCCGGATGCCTGGGAAAAACGAATGGCCGAAGGTGTGGCCTTCCTTGCCCGCATGAAAGCTGAGGCGGCAAGTGGCTAAACAATTCACACAAGAAGATGACAAGCTTCTTGCCGAACTCGGGATCGAAGTTGAAGCGAAGAAAATCGCCGCCCGCACACCACGCGAGGTACGAATCATTGCGGGCTTCGAGGAGATCCAGCGTTTCGTCGAAGAACACGGCCACGCACCACGACATGGCGAGAATGGAGACATATTTGAAAGGCTCTATGCCGTAAGGCTTGACCGTATTCGCGAGCTTGAAGAATGCAGAACACTGGTTGAACCGCTCGATCATCAGGGGCTTCTCATTGTTGCAGCTAACGCTCAGGCATCCGATATCGACGGGTTAGACGACGACGCCCTTCTTGAGGAACTGGGCGTCGAGGCGGAAACAGCAGAGATAACCGCCCTGCGCCACGTTCGCTCACACGCTGAGAAGCAAGCGGCAGAAGAAATCGCCAATCGAGAAAGGTGTGAGGACTTCGACAAATTCAGACCCGTCTTCGACAAGGTTCGGCAAGAGCTGGAAGATGGAGTTCGCACTACGCGGGAATTTGTCAAGGACGCGGGATTTCTGAAAGCGAGCATCAAACAGGGCGAGTTCTTTATTCTTGGTGGGCAAACCGCCTATGTCGCAGAAGTAGGCGATCCAATCAAAGCCCCCAACGGCGAAAATGATGCCCGCCTGCGCGTGATTTATTCCAATGGTACCGAGAGCAATTTACTGCTGCGTTCATTGCAGCGGGCGCTTTATAAGGACGAGGCTGGAAGGCGGATTACCGAACCGACGGCCGGGCCGTTGTTTGCCGGTCGGACCGTCGACGGTGACGAGGCAAGCGGCACGATCTATGTGCTTCGCAGCAAGTCAGAACATCCGACTGTCGCAGAGCACCGGGATGTGCTCCACAAGATTGGCGTCACAAGCGGCAAGGTAGAACGGCGCATTGCCAATGCGAGGCTCGATCCGACGTTTCTGATGGCTGATGTCGAGGTTGTGGCAACTTACGAACTCTACAATATCAATCGCAGCAAGCTCGAAAAACTCATTCATCGAGTGTTCGATGCTGCCCGACTGGAGATTGAGATCAGAGATCGCTTTGGCAATCCGATTGTGCCGCGCGAATGGTTTCTTGTTCCGCTTTTCGTGATTGATGGAGCGGTTCAGAAGATTAAGGACGGTGAGATTTCGAATTATGTCTATGATATAAATTCAGCTCAACTGATTAGCCAATAATCGCAATATCTACTGACTGGTGCACCTATTTGTTGCGCTCGTTGTCCGAAGCGCAAATTTTTGAACTCTTGAGTTCAGAAGGCTTTCAGAAGAATGAGAAGATAAGCAAGCCTCGTCGCCCAAGTATAATCCCTGAGGTTTCTCCGCCTTGGCGGTTCATGAGTTGTCCCTGACTGACAAAGCGCAAAACCCGTGTTCTTCTGGCAAGAACTCACCATGCCAGGAGCGAAAAATGTCATCGACTCTCTCGGATTCGATGATGCGGGCTTCCATTCGTGTCAGCGTGCGCACATTCATCCAAGCTTCATAGTCGGTCAGTTGGTGTCGAATATAGTTGTGTGCAGAAATGTATATTGCCCGGTCAATGGAAACATCGAACCACGCCTTTCTCTGAACGCGCCACATAATCTTGTTCCGATGTTTGGTGGGGCAGTTAGGCAGAATTTGATCGAAGCGCGGTTTGATCGCTGCCCTCGAGAATATTGCCTTGATCCGTGCCATCGCCACCACGTCACTCACTGTCGGAACGCCTCGCCTTTGTACTTCTTCGGGCCGGGAATGAACTTGTCGATGGCTGCAAACGCGGAACCGTCGTGATCTGCTGCAAACTTCAGTCCTAGAACGG
>JAJFHD010000041.1 GCA_021775805.1 Alphaproteobacteria bacterium
GCCGGTGATGGCATCGTCCAGGTCAATGCCACGGGTGGGCAGTGGTACTGGGAAATCGACACGCAGGAAGTGCCGCTTGGCAAGACTGTGGTTTTCAATCTGCATACGGAAGATGTGAACCATGGCTTCGGAGTCATCGATTCCACCGGCACCTTGCTGCTCCAGATCCAGGCCATGCCGGGTTACGTCAACAAGGTCCAGTACGTCTTCGACAAGCCCGGCGCCTACCGGGTGTTGTGCCTGGAATTCTGCGGCGTCGGGCATCACAGCATGATCGACGAGTTCAAAGTCGTTTCACAGTGACGGGGAGACACTCATGACCGGCACAACAGCAAATCCACACTCTGGCGCCGTAAAGTTTTCCATGCTGATTGCGGGCGCAGTTTTTGCCTTGATGATGGTCATCGGCCTGATCATGCGCGCAGCCCAGGGTAATCTCATCGAAATTGAAGCAGCTTTCTTCTATCAGCTCCTGAGCACCCATGGCGCCGGCATGGTCGGCACAGCCGGCCTCTCGGGTGCTGCCATCTTGTGGTACTTCGTCGGCCGTTATG
Organism: Alphaproteobacteria bacterium; assembly: GCA_021775805.1. Lineage (GTDB taxonomy): Bacteria > Pseudomonadota > Alphaproteobacteria > Rhizobiales > JAJFHC01 > JAJFHC01. The sequence goes on from JAJFHD010000041.1 coordinate 555, forward strand.
TGCCCTTGAGCGCCAACATGTACTGGGCCTTCATCAGCCTCTTCCTGCTCGGTGTCGTTTTCATCCTGGTATCGATTTTTGTCGGGCAATACGGCGGTGCCTGGACCTTCCTTTTCCCACTTCCTGCCATGTCCGGCGGCGCCTGGGAACCATGGGCTGCTGCCCTCTTCATCCTCGGATACACATCGATAGGCGTCGGTTTCCTGCTCTATTATCTGGCAATTGGTTATCCGATCATCAAACACTACGGCGGTCTCGCAAGAGCCCTCGGCTGGCACGTCGGCTTTGGTGGAGCAGACCCCGATGACGCCCCACCGCCGACCATTGTCGCGGCCTCGGTCGTGACGATTTTCAATGTGTTGGGCATCGTCGTGGGGGCAGCCGTGTTGGTGGCAAGCCTGGTGCACCTGCTCGTGCCGGGATTTGCTGTTGACGCTTTGCTGGCCAAGAACATGATCTTCTTTTTCGGTCACGTTTTCATCAACGCGGCGATCTACATGGCCGTGGTTGCGGTCTACGAGATCGTGCCCGAATATACCGGCAGGCCCTGGAAGACATCGCGCGTGTTCGTTCTTGCCTGGACGTCGATCCTTCTGTTCGTCATGGCGGTCTATCCCCACCATCTCTTGCAGGACATGGTCATGCCACCCTGGGCGCTGGTCATGGGACAGATTGTTTCCTACCTGAGCGGCATACCGTTGCTCGCCGTCACTGCTTACTCGCTGTGTGTCTTTCTCTATGGCTCGAAATTGCGCTGGGATCTGGGAATATCGCTGCTTGTTCTCGCCGTTGCCGGATGGTCCGTAGGAACAGTGCCCGCCGTCATCGATGGCATGATTTCCGTCAACAAGGTCATGCACAACACCCAATGGGTGCCCGGACACTTCCACATCTACCTGTTGCTGGGCGAGGTCGCCATGAGCTTCGGATTCATGGCCTGGCTGGTGCGTGGCAGCGAGGCGTCACAAGCCTCGATGAGCATCCTGGACCGCATGGCCTTTGGCGCCTATCTGGCCGGCGCTGCGGGCTTCACCTTGATGTTCCTCGTCTCTGGCGCCTCATCAATACCCAGGCGCTGGGCGGTGCATCTGCCTGAATGGTTCCTGCAGGCTCAGATAGCGACGGCATTCGCTGTGCTGGTTGTGCTTTCGGTGCTGGTTTTTGTCATCAAGTATGCCGCTCGTTTGGGCCGGGCCTAGGGCCAGTGATCACGATGGCTTTCAGGAACTTGTTGCTTCCCTGTGCTGTTGTCCTTCTGGGAGCCGGCGCCCTGTATCTCGCCACGGACGGGTTTCGGGCATTGACCGAGGAGAGTGCCCGCCGGCTTCATGCGGCTGAAACAAGACCGAAGATTGCCGGCTACAGACTTCAAGACATGAACGGGCAATCATTGCGCCTTGGTTCCGACAGCGGCGACCAACACGACGCAACGCTGGTCGGATTCATCTACACCTCATGCCCGACAATCTGCAGAACTGCGGGCGACGATTTCGCGAGGCTCAGGAAAAAGCTGGAAGAGGCGAAATTGCTGGAAAAGGTCCGGCTGTTGTCGGTAAGTTTTGACCCGGCCCGGGACGATCCCGAACAGATGCGCGAGTATGCCAGCCAACATGGCGCCGACGGTGTCTCGTGGACAGTGGCGCGACCACGAGGCGACATGGTGGAAACGCTCGTCGGGAGCTTCGGTGTACGGGTCATCCCCGACGGATGGGGCGGCTATCAGCACAACGCCGCCGTTCATCTGGTCGATCGCGAAGGCCGGTTGACCGGTATATTCGACACGAACGATTTCGACGGCATTCTTGACGTCCTGAGAGGACCGTCGTCGTGAGGTGGACGGCACTTGCGGCGTCGGTGTCGTTGTTCGGCATTTGCGTGTTTTTGCGCAATGCCCTGGAACGCGACCCGGTTACACACGTGCTTGTCATGTTACCCTTGCTGGCGGCCGCCGGTTGGCTGCTGGCCTCGACAATCGAGACACAAGGTTGGCGTCCCTCTCAACCGGTTGCCAATGCCGCGACATTGCTGGGTGTATTCGTCATTCTTTTCTGGATGCTGCCGCGTTACATCGATGCCTCCCTGACCAATCCGCTGGTTGAACTGGCCAAGTTTGTCACGATACCCATTGGTGTCGGCGCGGTGTTGAGCGTTTCATGGCGGGCCGCACATCCCATGCTGCGAGGATTTCTCAAGGCGAATGCCATCTCGATGCTGGGTGTTTTGGCCTTTCTCTTCACCCACGCGCCGGTTCGCATATGCAATTCCTATCTGGTGTCTGACCAGGAACGCCTGGGCGTGGGTTTTCTCGTGGTTGCCGTCGTCCTGGCTGTCGCTTGGGTCGTGCCACTCTTTTTCCCAACAAAAACTCGGATCGGTCCGGTCCATGATGCCACCGGGGAGGCCGCCACATGACGTTCGCCGAATCGATCGCCGCCTTCAGCAACCTTTCCGTGGCAAAAAAGACGTTCCTCAGACAAAACCCGCTCGGGTTCTTTATCGCCGCCATGATGGCCGGCGCCTATGTCGGTATGGGTATCCTGCTGATCTTCTCGGTCGGCCAGAATGCCGATCCGTCCGTGCGAAGTCTGGTCATGGGCACAAGCTTCGGTATCGCCCTGACGCTTGTCGTGTTTGCCGGTTCGGAACTGTTCACCGGGCACACCATGTACATGTTCATCGGCCGCCTTACGGCCAGGATCACCAGTATCGACATGGTGAAAGCCTGGGGCGCATCATGGAGCGGCAATCTGGTGGGGTCGGCCCTGCTCGGGGCCTTGTTCGTGATCGGCGGCGGCGGTGCCGTGCTGCAGGATGGCGGCAACGATCTGATACATGCGGTGGCGGCAAAGAAGATGAGCGCGCCGGCGATCGAACTGTTGGCGCGCGCGATGTTGTGCAACTGGCTCGTCTGTCTGGCGATCTGGGGGGCGTCGAGAACCGAGAACGACACCGCAAAATGCCTGATCATCTTCTGGTGCCTGTTCGCGTTCATAGCCTCGGGCTTCGAACACTCGGTCGCCAACATGACGCTCTTTTCCGTTGCCCTGTTGTCGGAACATGCCGACACCGTGTCAGTTCTGGGGGCGGCTCGAAATCTCCTCTGGGTAACGCTCGGCAACACCATTGCCGGTACCGTTTTCATGGGACTCGGCTACTGGACGGCCGCCGGCCGACCGACCTTTCAATCAAACGAAGATGGAGAAAACAGATATGTCGTGGCTCGCAACTCTGAAAACTGAAACCCCGGAGGAGGGGTTCAATCTGGCCATCAAGCTTTCGCGCATGGCCGTGAAGCTGACACAACCCGATGACGAAGTGCGTGCGACTTTGCGCGGCGACTATGCCAACAATGCCGACAGTCTGACGATGGCGTCCCAGGTTGTCGCCATGAACTTCCAGACCGTGGCTCAGGCTAACGATTTCTGGCGCGACAACTAAAGTCTCGTTCACGTCTCCTTCCGGATTTCATCCAGCACCGGAACGATGTGATCACGGAACAGGGCGGGGTTCTCCGACATCGGGAAATGGCCCATGCCTTCCATCACAGTTGCCTTGGACCCCTTGATGCGCTGTGCCGTGTCCCGGGTGCGCTCTGGCGTGCACGAGGAATCGTATTCGCCCGAGAGCAGGTAGACCGGGCATCTTGACGTGTCGATGCGGGCGGAGCGGTCATCGAAATGACCATCGACCCAGTAGAAATAGAGATCGCCTTTGAAAATGCCGGGCCCGCCCTGCATGTAGGCCCAAAGGGTCTCCCAGCGATACTCCGACGGACTCTGTGGCGCGATCTGCCCGGAGACATACCCCGCGGCTACCTCGCCGCCGTGGACATCCGGGCGATGCAGCCAGTCGGTGCTGTAATAGGGCATCAGGCGGTCTGCACCCTCCAGGGCGATGACGGCTCGAAAGTCGTCCGCGTGTTCAAGCGCCAGGTGCAGCACGATACGTCCGCCCATTGAACAGCCCATGATCACCGGGTTCGCGAGCTCCATGGCGGCACAGAAGGCAAGGACGGTTTCCTTGTAACCCTCGGTTGTCAGTTTGTATTCGCGTTCCTCCCAGCCAACCGGCGGGTTGGATTTGCCGTGCCACGGCATGTCGAAGGCAATCACACGATAATTCCGGGTAATCTGCGGATCAGTCATCAGGTGCCGGAACTGACGCGCGTCCGCACCAGCCGTATGCAGGCAAACCAGGGGGATCCCGGTACCGGCTTCCTCCACATGGATGCGCACATCCTCGCCGGCCACATTCATGGTGAAATAACGCCCGGTAATCGGTTCGAAATCAGGCATCGGTCAGCTCGACGATTGTGCCAAACGGGGTGCGGCCAGCAGGTCCTTGAAATAGAGCAGGTTCTGCATGAAGGGGAGCAGGTCGCCATCGATCTGCGCTAGCTCCGCCGCCATCATCGAGAACAGGTCGTGGTGATCGCGCTTGGGCAGAGGTTGCCAGAACTCGTGCCAGACTTCAGCAGGTGCGCGGATCGCGAAACGGCCGGAGTCGATGCTGATCTCCCGGCGGCGCACGTTTGCCACCCGGCCTTGTTCTATCGAGACGATGAAATCGGTTTCGCCGACCCCGACCAGAATAGGATAATTTACATGGCGGCCGCGTCGGACAAGCGCCTCATTCCGGTTCACAAAATCGGCAAGTTCCTCAATCATTCTCCACTCCCCGCAAACGTCTGGCGAAGTAGAATGTTAGGCTCCCGAAGGACAAAAGGAAATCCGTGAGAACAGGCGTTTTTCTTCATAGACTGAATCGATATGAATCATCGAATATAACGATTTGATTTATTGTTTGGAAAGGCACATACGGGAAGCCTCTCTTAATTCCGGGGCGTATTTGTCCAACGTCCGGCACGGAGGCATACCATGACAGCCAACCCCACCGAAGCATCCGCAACACCTTCGTCCAGCCTGGCTGCACCTGCAGAAGGCGAACCTTATCTTCTGACACCCGGGCCCCTGACCACATCGATCCGGACGAAGCGGGCGATGCTGCGGGACTGGGGTTCCCGCGACAACGCCTTCCGCGACATCACAGAAGACATTCGCCGCCGCCTGGTGGCCATGGCGAACGGTGGCGACGATTACGATTGTGTGCCGATGCAGGGTAGCGGCACTTTTTCGGTCGAGGCTGCTCTGGCCAGTTTCATTCCCCGCGAAGGCAAGGCCTTGATGCTGATCAACGGTGCCTACGGTGAGCGGGCGGCAAAGATCCTGGATTACCTCGGGCGTAATTACATCACTCACCACACCGGTGAGTACGAACCCCCCGCACCTGAGGAGGTTGACCAGATCCTGAGCCACGACAAGGACATCACGGATGTCTTCGTGGTCCACTGCGAAACCAGTTCCGGCGTGCTCAACCCGGTCAAGGAAATTGCTGATATCGTTGCCCGCCACAACTGCCGGCTGATAATCGACTCCATGAGTGCCTTCGGCGCAATCGACCTGAACGCCCGTGAAGTACCCTTCGAGGTCATGGTCTCGTCGGCCAATAAGTGCATTGAAGGTGTGCCGGGTTTTGGTTTCATCGTCGCCCGCAAGGACGCCCTTGAGCGGGCCGAAGGAAACAGCCACTCGCTCAGTCTCGACGTTCATGATCAGTGGGTTAACATGAACAAGACGCGCCAATGGCGCTTCACGCCGCCGACCCACACGATCGCCGCATTCCGCGAGGCCCTGCTTCAGCATGAGGAAGAAGGCGGCGTCGCCGGGCGTAACGCCCGCTACAGCCGCAACCATCAGGTTCTCGTCGAAGGCATGCGGGAAATGGGATTTCACACACTCCTGCGCGACGAACAGATGGCGCCGGTGATCACGACCTTCTACAGCCCGGCCGATCCGAACTTCCATTTCGAGAGTTTCTACGACGCCCTCGCCGAACGCGGGTACGTCATCTATCCGGGCAAGCTGACAGAAGCCGAGACATTCCGGCTGGGATGCATCGGTTATCTCGACGAGCATGTAATGCGCGGTCTGGTCCAGGCCATGCGCGCGGTGCTGGACGCAATGGGGGTCACCGACTGTTCTCCGGAATCTCCTGCCATCGCGGGAGCTGCTGAGTGACAACGCCTCTTGCGAAACGTGCGCTCGCAGCTTTTCCTGCCGGCATCTCCAACGGTGAATTCGGGCTGCCCGAGGACCGTCTCGTGGTCATGGAACGCGGCGAGGGATGCAGACTGTGGGACACGTCGGGGCGGGAATACCTCGACTTCTCCATGGCCTGGGGTTCGGCCCTCGTCGGCCATGCCCGCCCGGAAGTGGTTGAGGCTGTCCAGTCTCAGGTTCCCAACGGATCGAACTTCGCCTATCTCAACACCCATGCGCTTGAGGTCGCCGAAGAGATCGTCTCCGCTTGTCCCGGCATAGAGCGCCTGCGCTTTTGCGCCTCCGGTACCGAGGCCACCATGTATTGCCAGCGTCTGGCGCGGGCAGTCACGGGCAAGCGCGTCATACTGAAATTTGAAGGCGCCTACCACGGCGCCAATGAAGCAGGTGTCACCAGCCTGTTTCCGAGCAAAAATCTGGATTTTCCCCAACCGGAACTGACCAGTGCGGGAACGCCATCGGCCGCTGAAAATCTGTTGGTGGCGCCTTACAACGATCTCGAGACCACAGCGGCAATCATCGCGGACCATGCCAAGGACCTTGCCGCTGTCATCATGGAACCGCTGCAGCGGTGCACGCCGCCGCGCGAGGGTTTCCTGGAAGGCGTGCGAAAGCTCTGCACCGATCATAACGTGCTGCTCATCTTCGATGAGGTGGTCACCGGTTTTCGCCTGGCATACGGTGGCGCCCAGGAATATTACGGTGTCGTGCCCGATCTGGCAGCCTACGGCAAGGCGCTTGGTGGCGGTTACCCGATCGGCGCCTTCGGCGGTCGGGCCGACCTGATGGAATGGGTCAATGAAAGCCGCATCGGCGGCGACGACTATGTCTGGATGGCTTCGACCCTGGGTGGCAACCCCATTTCCACGGCAGCGGCCAACGCAGCTTTGAGTGTCCTGCGCCAGGAGGGGACCTATGACCGGTTGCATTACCTGGGCAAGCGGCTTCGCAGCCGCATGGGAGAAGTGATCGGCGCGTTGGGCGAACATGAGACCGCACAGGTCATCGGCCGCGGGCCGCTGGCACAGATCGTCTTCACTGACGAAAAGCCCTACAACTACCGGAGCACGGCGCGCGGCGACAAGGTCAAGGCCCGCGCCCTGATGCTTGGGCTGTTTGATCGAGGTGTTTTCCTCAATCCCATGGGGACGAAGCTGTATCTCTCCCTGGCCCATGACGAACACACAATCCTGGAATTTGCCGACCGGCTCGAGGACACCCTCACGGCCATGAAAAAGGCACAGGTGGCATGAACGGCCCAGTCGCAGTGCCGCATTGGCTTAAACAACGATGGACAGGCTTTTGAGCCGTCATCCAGACCATGACATGAACAAGACAGGTGGAATGAAATGAGCAACAAGACCGTGAAAGCCAACGACAGGGACTACAACTGGCCCAGCGAACCGACCGTTGTGGTCTGTGTCGACGGCAGTGAACGCGCCTATATCGACGAAGCCGTTGCGGCTGGCCTCATGCCCTGGACCGCGAATGTGTTGAAAGCGGGAAGCGATCTGCCCGCATTCAGTGTGGTTCCCAGTTTCACCAACCCCAACAACCTGTCGATCGTCACCGGCCATCCGCCGGCCGTTCACGGCATCTCCGGTAACTTCTTCTATGACCGCGAAGCCGATGAAGAAGTCATGATGAACGATCCGAAGTTCCTGTGGACCGGCACCATCATGGCAGCCTTCCAGGAAGCCGGCGCCAGTATCGCGGCAGTCACCGCCAAGGACAAACTGCGCAAGCTGCTGGGTCACGGGCTCACTTACGGCGACAGTGGCGCGGTGTGTTTTTCTGCAGAAAAGTGCAACGAAACCACGCTTGCCGAACATGGCATCGACGATGCCCAGTCGTTCATCGGTTGCGATGTCCCTGACGTCTACAGCGCGTCCTTGAGCGAGGTTGTCTTTCAGGCGGGCGTCAAGCTCCTGGAGACCCGGCGTCCGGACCTGATGTACCTGTCGACCACGGATTTCATCCAGCACAAGTATGCGCCGGGCGACCGTGAGGCCAATGACTTCTACGCCATGATGGACAGCTACTGGGCAAAGCTCGATGCTCTGGGTGCAATCGTTGTCCTGACGGCTGATCACGGCATGAACCCCATGCACAAGGAAGACGGTACACCGGACGTCGTCTACCTGCAGCCGATCCTGGACGACCTGCTCGGCAAGGATGCCGCCCGGGTGATCCTGCCGATCACCGATCCTTATGTCGTGCACCATGGCGCCCTGGGCGGGTTTGCCACGGCCTACCTTCCCGAAGGCGCCGACGCTGCCGACATCTGTGCCCGGTTGAACGCCATGGACAAGATTGAATGGGCCGGAACCGGCCAGGAAGGCTGCGCCCGGTTCGGACTGCCCGAAGAGCGCCTGGGCGATATCATCGTCATTTCCGCCCGCAACGTGGCGGTGGGATCGAGCCCGGAACGCCACGACCTGTCTGCCTTGAAAGAACCGCTTCGCTCCCATGGCGGGTTGTCGACGCAAGCCGTTCCCATGATCGTCAACCGTGTCGTGCACGGGGTTGAAGAGGACCGCCGCATCCGCAATTTTGATGCCTTCGACATCGCCCTGAACCATGCCCAGAGTGCGGCCGCCGTCGTCGCTGCCGAATAGGAGATTAAAAGCCAATGAGTCTCGCAGAAGCCACCCCAGCCGTCCGCCACGAACCCATGCGGATTGCCGGCGAACAGGTCAATACCGACTCTGTCATCGACGTCATGAATCCCTATACCGGCGGTATCGCCGGCACCGTGCCTGCCGGCAACGGCGAGCACGCGCGCCGCGCCTTCGACATTGCAGCCCGCTACAAGTCCAAGCTGACGCGCTACGAGCGCCAGCAGATCCTGTTCCGTGCCGCCGAGTTGATCATCGAGCGCAAGGAAGAACTGTCCGACGTCATCACGGCGGAGCTCGGGATATCCAAGAAGGATTCCTATTACGAGTGCGGCCGGGCCTACGACGTTTTCACACTGGCTGGCCAGTTGGCGATCGTCGATGACGGTCAGATTTTTTCCTGCGATCTCACACCCCAGGGCAAGGCACGCAAGATCTTCACCCTGCGTGAGCCCCTGAATGCGATCAGCGCGATCACGCCGTTCAATCATCCGCTCAACATGGTGTCGCACAAGATCGCGCCTTCGGTTGCCACCAACAACTGCATGGTCGTCAAGCCGACCGAACTGACGCCGCTGACGGCGTTGTTGCTGGCGGACATCCTCTACGAAGCGGGCCTGCCGCCGGAGATGCTGTCGGTGATTACCGGCATGCCCCAGGACATCGGCATGGAGATGATCACCAACGAACACATCGACCTGATCACTTTCACCGGCGGCGTACCCGTCGGCAAGATGATTGCCGAGAAGGCGGGATACCGCCGTACGGTTCTGGAACTGGGCGGTAACGACCCCCTGATCATCATGGACGATCTCGACGATTCAGAACTCGACAAGGCAGCCGAGTTGGCGGTTGCCGGTGCGACCAAGAACTCCGGTCAACGCTGCACGGCAGTCAAGCGCATCCTTGTCATGGACAAGGTCGCCGACCGGTTCGTGCCGCTGCTGCTCGAGAAGGCCAAGAAGATCAAGTTTGGCGATCCAATGGATCCCGACACGGATCTGGGCACCGTGATCAACGAGAAGTCGGCCGCAATGTTCGAAGACCGTGTGGTCAAGGCCGAGGAGGCCGGTGCCAAGGTGCTCTACAATCCGGGTCGTGACGGTGCGCTGTTCCCGCCAACCGTGGTAGACGAGGTCGACTACACTACCGAGCTGGTCCGTGAGGAAACTTTTGGTCCCGCGATCCCGGTCATCCGCTGCAAGGACATTGATGATGTGATCATGAAGTCGAATTCGACGGCCTTCGGCCTGTCGTCAGGGGTCTGCACCAACAACATGCATAACATCACACGATTCATCCATGAGCTCAATGTCGGCACTGTAAACATCTGGGAAGTGCCGGGTTACCGTATCGAGATGTCGCCATTCGGCGGTATCAAGGACTCCGGTCTGGGCTACAAGGAAGGTGTTCTGGAAGCCATGAAAAGCTTCACCAACGTGAAAACCTACTCATTGCCCTGGCCGGTATAACGCACTTTTTTGAAGTCTCCGGATGCCAGTGCCATGGTACGGGCATTCGGCGTCTCTGCAATCTGATTTAACGAAAGGCGCAAACGCAAGTTGTCTGGAACCGATCTGCTGATTGTTATCGCGGGCAGCGTTTCCCTCCTGTTGTGGGGAACGCGCATGGCGCGCACGGGTTTCCTGCGTGCCTTCGGGGCCGAACTGCGCCAGTTTGTGGCCGCCAGCACCAAAAACAGATTGCGGGCAGCGGTTACCGGACTGGCGTCTGCCAGCCTGCTGCAGAGTTCAACGGCGGCGGCATTGCTGGCGGCGTCGTTTGCCAGTGCCGGTCTTCTGGATGTGGCCGCAGGCCTTGCGATCATGCTGGGGGCCGACGTCGGCAGCGCGCTGATCGCCCAGGTGTTCACGCTCAACATCACCGGGTTCTGGCCGGCCCTGATGTTCGTAGGCTTTTTCCTGCATTCGTTCTTCTACGACCGCTCGCCGCGGATCAAGCAATACGGCCGGATCACCATGGGCCTTGCGATGATGCTGCTGGGGTTGCAGATGATCTCCGGCGCCTCTGGCGAGATGCGCGAAAGCGCGCTGGTGGCCACGGTTCTTGGCTCGTTGGAAAACGAACCGCTGTTGGCGCTCCTCATTGCCATGGCGCTGACCTGGATTGCACACTCAAGCCTGGCGGTCATTCTGCTGGTCGCCTCCCTTGCGGCAAGCGGCGTCCTCGCCGTTCCCCTGGCCTTGTGGCTGGTGCTCGGTGTCAACGCGGGTGCTGCCATCCCTGCTGTCATGATTACACTGTCGGAAGCACCAGAGGCCCGCCGCATCGCCATCGGCAACATGATCTTCAGATGTACCGGTGTTCTGCTCACTCTGCCGTTCCTGTCTCTGCTCCAGCCCTACATTGCCGCACTGGACCCGGATCCCGGCCGCCAGGCCATGAACATGCATCTGGCCTTCAACCTGGGTCTTCTGGTCGTCTTCATCGGCTTCACGGGTCCGGTCGCCAGGCTCACCGGCGTGCTGATTCCAAAAGAGAGTGAGGACGACGATCCCGGGCGGCCGCGTTATCTCGACGACACCGCAATGGAAGTGCCTTCCGTGGCCCTGGGTCTTGCCGCGCGCGAGACCCTGCGCATGGGCGACACGGTCGAAACCATGCTGCGGCGGTCGATGGAAGCACTCGAGTCCAACAACGAAACCTTGTGTGCTGAAATCCGGGCGATGGATGACCAGGTCGATGATCTCTACGAGGCGATCAAGCTCTACATGACCGATATGACCCGGCAACAGCTTGAGGAAACCGAGACCCGGCGCTGCTTCGAAATCATCTCCTTCACGACCAATCTGGAAAACGCGGGAGACGCTATCGACAAGAACCTGCTTGATGCGATAGAGGCAAAGATCCGCGGCGCCAAGATGTTTTCCGAGGAAGGCATGAACGAGTTGCGCGACATGCATGCCTACGTTCTCGACACCGGCAGCATGGCCATGTCGGTGTTTCTCGACCGCGACGTCGCTGCCGCCCGCCGCCTGCTCGAACGCAAGGACGTCAGCCGTCAGATGGAACTGAGCGGAACCGAGTCCCACCTGCAACGCCTGCGCTCAGGTCATGTCCAGAGTCTGGAGACCAGTGCCATCCACCTCGACATATTGCGCGACCTGAAGCGCATCAACTCGCACTTCACCTCGATCGCCTATCCGATCCTCGATGACGCCGGCCTGCTGCGCAAGAACCGGCTCAAGAAGATCAAGGGCGAACTGGTGGAGAAGACCGAGACCTGACGGTCAGCTGTTCCAACCATGTTCGGAGTAGGTCACGCCATCCCTGACCGCATGAAGGGCGTGGCGCACGTAGTCGACCATCGTGTCGGGCAAGGCGTCATAGGCAAACCAACTAAGATCGCTGCATTTGTCCGGTTCCCGGTTGACCGGATCGCCGGTCCAGGTCGAACACAGAAAGAAGAACGACAGGCGTTCCTCGCCCTCCGGACGCAGGAAGTCCAGGCGGTGCAGCAGGTGGGCAAATGCCAGGTCGGCCGGATCGATCGTGATCCCGGCTTCTTCCTTTGCCTCGCGAACACACCCCGCCCGCGCCGTCTCACGGCCGTCGAGATGTCCGGCGACCAAGGAGTAACTTCCATCCCAGTATCCGGTCTGAAACCGCTCAAGCAAAAGCACTTCACGCCCCTGATCGCGCTCCAGAATGAGATGCACTTCAGGTGTGATTTGAAAGCGGTCCGTCATGCCAAAGGCTTCTCACGATTCTCCCGGAGAGGTCCACCGCGTCGCAGCGCTTCATACTTTGCGCGCTGCGTCGTTGAGGTGAAATCCCCAAGCGCCGTTCGGCTCCAACGTCACGCCCCCCGGCGCGTTCGGATCACCCACACCCGCAGATCAACCATAACCTTCGCGGTCGCTGCAAGGACCAGCGCGCAAAGCACGGCTTTCGACACCGTCTCCATCGTCCCCTCGATCAGTAGGGCATGGACAACGCTCCCCACGACGACCACCGCGGCAAGGGCCGTGTGAGCGAAACGCCACGACCGCGGCCGCAGGCGCAACCGTCGACGCAGCGCGGCCAGAAGGGCTGCAGCGAAGACGGCCCACATGGCGATCACGCCCCAGTCGGAAAACGGTGTCGGCGATACAAAGAGAAGGGCGTCAATGACGTCCGGCGGGCTGGTGATCCAGAGGGCCGCGACGTGGATCACCACCGCCGCGACCAGAAAACCTCCAATAAAACGGTGTACGCGCCGCCCGCGTTGACCGGACAAACCCGGCAAATAACCGCCGGCCAGCAAAGGCTGTATGAGGACGAGTGTCATCGCGATCACGCCCGCGAACCCGCCAGCGATGTAGATAGAATCGCGCCATGCGAGCAGCGGGCTCGCCGCCGCCGCGGCGATGGGGACACCAACCGCAGCAAAAAGGGCGGCCCAGACGACTATGATGCGGGCCAGGCTCATCCTGCCGGGATAACGTCGGTCAGACTGGTTGCAGGACGAAGTGCGCGCTCAGGCGGGTATCTTTTGAGCTTGGCATGACCGGGCGCAGAAAAACCGTTTCGAAGTCATCATCATCATAGGCCAGGTGGCCGTGCGGTTGGCCGAACGCAGGAACGATCTGCGGCATCTCAAGGCGGAACGCACCGTTCGCGTCGGTGAGCGTGGCCCCATGGCTTTGCGGGTCACGCTCGTAGCCTTCGGTTGTGTGCGCCCAGATTTGAATGCGCTGGCCCGCAAGCGGCGCCCCGTCGCCCGCGCGGCGTACGGTGCCCGTCATCCAGAAACCCCCGCCGCCGATCCGCTCCACGATCGGCGCACCGGGGCGGTAGTTGTTTGAACCGCCCCGCATCGAGGGCGTCGGTGCAAGACCTTGCGCGCGGGCAGGGACCAGATGGCCGGCAGCTCCGGTCGCGACAACGGCACCGGTGATGGCGAGGAGAGTACGGCGGTTGAGCAGGGCATTGGTCATAAAAACAACTCCTATCGGACGGTCGGTCGGGCGAACTCATAGAACAAATGGCGCAACCACGGACAATTCCGGACCGGGATTAGCGGTGCACACCAAGAACCTTACTCGCGGCTTCGTGGTCGTCTGACCCTCAGCCGTCGGGATCCGTTGGTTGTCGCGTCAAAAATCATTCCTGTCTTTCGCATCGGATCTATGTACGGGCCTCGAACCGATTGAGACACATTCACCCAAAAATATGGACCATCTGAACCGCTGTCCAGTAACGATCTGGCGAAAGTCGAAGGGGGCTCGATGCTGTCGTTTGCTACATCATGGGCCAATGTCAGCTCAGCGGGTGTGAATTCAACGGGTGGTCGCAACACTTTAATCTTTTTGGAAAGATGGAGTGTGAAGCATGCCCCCCAGTTTTCGTTGACGACGTTGTTCTGTACATTCGGTCGAGACTCGATTGTGCTTCGCGTTTGGAAAAGACTACGGGAGCTATACGCTGCTGAATATGCCGGGGAAAGAAGCTTATGAATGATGATATGTCAGAGTCGTCTGAATATATTCACGGCAGTTCGCCTGAGGAACATCACCGGTTGTCCCTACTTAATGACATATTGAATGATTCTTGCTTGAGAGAACTTGATCTCCAGCAAGGAGAGAAAGTCATGGATCTTGGCAGCGGACTTGGCCAATTTACGCGTCTAATTGCGCGGACAGTGGGCAAGGAGGGGCATGTAGTCGGAATTGAGCGAGATCGAGATCAAATATTGCAAGCTAAAAGCCTCGCCGATAGTTCAGGGGAGTCGGAGCTTGTGGAGTTTCGCAAAGGTGATGCGCTAGAACTCCCGTTGAATGGGTCAGAATGGGGAACGTTCGACGTTGCGCATGCTCGTTTTCTTCTAGAACATGTTCCCCGCCCGCCATTGGTCATTGCACAGATGGTTCGTTCGGTTCGTCCTGGCGGAAGGGTTTTTGTCTCTGATGATGATCATGACAACTTTCGTCCGTGGCCCGAGCCGCGGGGTTTCCATGCCCTTTGGCAGGCGTACGTACATTCGTACGAAAGGCTTGGCAATGACCCGTACGTTGGGCGTCGGCTTGTCTCATTGCTTCGAGATGCTGGACTAACCTCCATTCGCAACAGTTGCGTGTTCTTTGGAGGGTGCGCAGGAAATGAAAGATTTCAGGCTGTCGCTGACAATTTGATTGGCGCTCTTGAGGGAGCGAAAGACGCAATGTTGTCTGAAGAATTCCTGGACGAAGAGTCTTTCTACACTGGCATAGATGGGCTTCAGCAATGGAAAGCGCACCCCTCTGCTGCTTTGTGGTACACGGTGTGTTGTGCAGAAGGGACCGTACCAAACCAAGATAATTGACTTTGTCTGACGCCAGGGCCAATGGGCAAGTTTGGGTTGGTTTGATAAGAGTGGGCTTCCGGCACATCGTCACCCCCAATCAGTGGTGGTGAGACAGAAACCCGGATTACGAAAGCGTCATGGCGAGAAGGCTGTCTTGGACATTCGTTTTTGCTTGCTTAAGCAGCTATTCGCACGAACCGCAGAATCCGTCACTATGGCCACCGAGCTGCCATTCGAGCCGACCAGATTAACGCGTTCTGACCCCTGGCGCTTCGAGCTGTTACCGGCCACAGCAAACCAGTCGGACGTGACGCGCCTCAACCTTCACCAACCTCCACATGCACATGATCGTCATGCCGGGCGGCGCGGCACCCCTGGAAACGGAATGCCGCGGAGGTGAGGCCAAAACGGGTCTTCAGGTGAGGTTCGAGATACATCCGGTTGATACCCAACCGTACCCCGTCGGCGGCGAGCCATGCGAGCATGGCCGACGTCCGGGCCGTATCGAGCGGCCGGTCGGGCCAGAGCGATTGCAGCCGCGTCATGTCCCACCGCAGGGTGCCGAAGAAGGATTGTGTCTTGCAGAGCTGTTCCTCGCCCGGTCGCGGTTGCTCGAAGGCCCAGTATCCGATCGGAGAACGCGCTTCATCGATCAGTTCGCCTGTCGCGCCATCGGTATAAAAGAAAGCAAGATCAATGGCCTTGCCGTCACGGTGGGAAAGATGCGGCAGCATTGGAAACCGGGACAGGAATGGAAACCCCGCGTCGAGATAGCGAACTTTCGTGCCGGGCCATCGTGCGTTCAGATGGGTGCCCAGGGCATCGAGCACTCTGTGCATCTGCGGGGCCGCGTAATTGCGGTTGAGAATGCAAAAGATCGGTTTCAGTGCCTGGACCGGGCGCTGCTGAATGTTTGAGCAGGGCAGGGCGGGTCTGCCGAACGTGGCTGCAAGGGCCGGGACGAGGGCAATCGTGGCGGCGGTATAGAGGATCACGAACAGCACCAAAATCGTTGTTCGTTGTACGATCCGTGTAATCCACACCAAACGAAAGAACAGTTTTCCGGCGCCGTAGGCGACGAGAAAAATGATTCCGCCGACCTGTGTCAGAAGCGTCAGAATTCCGAAAATTGCAATGAATCGCAGGACCCGAAGAATGATCACGTCAGTTCCCGGCCCGACTGAGAGTGACCGGACCGACATAGGCGATTGAACTGGATTTGGTGTTGTCAGAGTCGCAAAAAACAGCCAGCTCCTTCAAACGTGGACGATCATCCCGTTTCATGGTCTTGCGGTAAAGGTCGAGCAGATCAATCGACTCCGGCACCCATTTGCCGACGTCTGTGGCGCCGCTATGGGCTACGTAATGGGGAAAGTCGCCGGTGTATTTGTACTCCCCCGGCTTGAATGCCCCATTGCTCCAGATGATCTCCATCGAATGGGCGTTGTCGTCTGCGTCGACAAAGGTCAGATACAACCGCACCGGATGATCGTCGCCGTCTTCCGTGGCCTCGTCGACAGAACCGGAAATTGGCTTCTCCACCAGCCAGGACCAGGTGAGTGCCGGGTTTTCCTGAACGTCAATGTCGGTGTAGCGCCCGAAGACCGAGGCGCTGGCATTGGTTTCACATCGCAAGGCGTCGACATTCTCCTTGGTCTCACGGCTGAGCGTCGTGGCCGGGATGAACCAGAAGGTCCGGTGAAACCAGCCAAGCGGCGTGTCGTTGGGATCGAAGCCTGCAGGAAACGCCATGATTGCGGTCGTGCCGGTGTCCGACGCGGTCAGGGCGTTCTCCCGGCTGTCGTTGTCCGGGGCAAACCATACGAAGTCGATCGCAATCGCCACCATCGCCACCAGCAATATCAATGTAAAGGTGGAGTTGCGCGCCATCCCGTGTGATCCCCTTTGTGCACTCTTGAGGCAAAACTGGTTGTGATATGAGCGAACGGCTCACCCTACCGCCACGCTCAGACTATTGTGTGGCATGACGGTCCACAACCCTTTGCAGGATCGGTGCGTAATGTTCGAACGACGGGGTCGCGAGATTTTCGACCTTGGCATCCTCGTCCCACTTGCGCACCCGAATAGCCAGGTCGAGATAGGGGTTCTTCGCGAATTCGGCCGTCTCGGTTTCATCCATCGGTCCACCCTGAAGGTTGAGGCTGTGGACAGACGCTGCAGACAACCGGTTGAAGTAAGTCGGGTCGACGGCACAAAGGTAACGTTTTGTGGCCACGTGAAGCCGCACGGGTTCGGTCACTTCGGCAGGAAAGAACGGCTGCAGGACACGGGCTCCAGCGGCGTCGTGGTGGTTGTCTATACCCTGCTCCAAGGCATCCTCGGGAAACTCGTTGGTGTAATGCCCGATGTCGTGCAATAGCGCGGCCGCGATGGTTTCATCGTCGGCGCCGGCTTGTTCGGCGCAAAGGGCTGTCTGCAGCATGTGTTGAGACATGGTCACCTGTTCACCCAGGTAAGAGTCCGCGCCGCGCCGCTTGAAGATGTCAGCAATGAAGTCGACGATGTTCCCGGAATTGAGTTTGGCATTTGTCATCGACGTGGGAACATTCCTGTTGTCAGGCCTCGACAGGTGTCTGTGCGGCCAGTTCGAAAAGCCAGTCAGCGACCAACCCGCTCGCCCGTGGGTTTCTCGGTCTTGGACGTTGACGCAGATAATAGTCCGCATTGAGGTGGAGAGGTCCAGCGAAAACTTCCCTTAGTTGGCCAGTCTGCAGATGGTGGTCGATAAAGGGCCGCCGGCCGAGCATGATCCCGTCACCGCGCAGCGCAGTCTCAATGGCAATGAGCGATCCATCGACCGTCAGGCCACGTTGTATGGCGACATCTTTGAGCCCATGCCTGCGAAACCAGCGATGCCAGTCATCGTCGTAGCCCAGCACGTGAATCAATTCGAACGCGAGCACATCTTCAGGTGTGTCCTGACTTGCCTTGCCGGCAAGCAGTTTGGGAGAACATACCGGCACGATTGTCGATGTCAGGAGGTTGCGTGCGTTGGGATCGCCATTGTTTTCATTCAGGATGACGATCTCCAGATCGGCCTTCGGAGAACTGCGTTCGCTGTAATCCGAATCCAGCGTCCTGATGCGCAACTCCAGGTTGGGATGCCGCTTTTGGAATGTGCCAAGTTGGGGTGCCAGCCAGAGCGTCGCGACGCTTGACGTGCAATGAAGCGTGACGATCTGGTGGGGCCGGTCGGGGAACAGCTGATCGGTAACAGAATCGAGACGGCTCAGCGCCTCGTGAACCGCATCCAGGTAGGCCTGACCGGTGCCGGTCAATGACATCCGGCGGTGATGTCTGACGAACAGCGGAGTGTCCAGATAGGCTTCCAGCTGGCGCATCTGTTGACTCACTGCGGCCTGTGAAACGTTCATCTCTTCGGCGGCCTGAGAAAAACTCAGGCAACGCCCGGCAGCCTCAAAGGTCCGCAGAATGTTCAGTCTTGGCCGTCTCATAAGAGCATTTCACATAAGATTTACTTATGTAATATGGCAGACATGATTGTTTGAGACAAGACCCGGCCCTGTCTAAGGTTGGGGCACGCGAAACAAAGACTGGCGACGATTCCGATGAAATTTTTCTCCTTTCTGAGCGACGATGAAATCGCTTACGTGCATGAAGCCTCGCTTGAAATCCTCGAAGAGGTTGGCCTGCTGGTCCGTAACGAAAAGGCCCGCAACAGATTTGCCGAGCATGGCGCTAAAGTCGATCACGAAACCGAGATGGTTCGAATTCCTTCCGCCGTTGTCGAGAAGTACCGGGCCATGGTGCCGCCGACGATCACGCTGCGGGGGCGTGATCCGTCACGCGATGTTACGTTCCCCCGCAAGCTTCCCGTCGTAGCCACGGCAAGTTCTGCACCTGATATTGTCGACCCGGTATCCGGCATTACCAGACGGTCCAGGTCCGACGACATTGCCCGCATCGCCCATGTGGTGAACGAACTTCCAGGCTTCGATGTCTTTTCGATATCGACACTTGCCGACGACGCGCCAAAAGACCAGTTCAGCCTGTCGCGTTTCTATCCCGCCTTGAAGAACTGCGTCAAACCGTGCCGGACTTCCGTTTACACCACCGACGAGGCCCGCCAGGTTATCAGGCTCGGTGAACTCATTGCCGGTTCGAAAGAGGCATTCTGGGAACGGCCCTTCATCAACTTTGGCTACTGCGCCATCGTCTCGCCCCTGACCATGGATTTCGACAGCACTGAAACTCTGATGTATTTCGCCGAGAACGGCATCACGGCCTACGGCACGATCGCCCCCATGGGGGGCTTGAGCACACCCTTGTCGTTGCCGGGCATGCTGACCATCATGAATGCCGAATGGTTGGCCGCCGCAACGCTTGCGCAAATGTCCAGAGCCGGTACCGCACAGATCTACAACTTCCTGCCGGTGTTCGCCGACATGCGCGACGGCGCCTATGCCCCGGGCGCGATCGAGATCGGCATGATGAACTCGGCTGTCTGTCAGATGGCAAGATTTTATAACGTGCCTGCAGGCGGCTATCTCGGCCTGACCAACGCTAAGGTCGCCGACGCCCAGTCCGGGTTCGAAAAGGGTATGTCGCCTCTCATGGGCGCTCTGTCGGGCGTCGATTTCATTGTCATGGGTGGTCTTCAGGATGCCCTGATGTCGTTTGATTTCGGCCAACTGGGCATCGACAACGAGATTGCCCTGATGTTGAAGCGGGTGCGCCAGGGGTTTGGTTTTTCGAAAGAAAGCGTGTCGCTTCAAGAAATCAAGGATACCGGGCCCGCCGGCATGTTTGGCGGCAATCCTGCCACCCTGGAGCGCATGCACGGCGCGACCTTCATGTCGGAGCTGGCTGACCGCAAGCTGCGCGAACAATGGGCCGAGGAGGGGGCGTCGACCATTCATCAGCGCGCCCTGAACAAGGCTCTGAGCATTCTGTCCGAGCCAAACTCGGCAGCCTTCGATCTTGACGTGGACGCCCGGATCCGCGCGGAGTTTGCCGGCCTCGTTGCCGGAGACTCGGTTTTGCCGGATGGATGGACGCGTTACGAGGACGGCACCAGCGGTCAAAAGCGCGAACGGCGCATCAATCGCCGCCGGGCGTAACCGACAATACCAGTTTTCTCACCTTACAGGAACAAACCATGGTGGCTTCCTTTCCGACCAGCGCCCGGATCGTCGTTATTGGCGGCGGCGTCATCGGCACCTCGATCGCCTTTCACCTTGCCCGGTCGGGCGAGAAAGACGTGGTCCTGCTGGAGAAAGCCAGCCTGACCGAAGGGGCGACCTGGCATGCGGCCGGGTTGGTCGGGCAGTTCAGATCACAGCAAAACCTGATGAAACTGATGAATGACAGCGTCAGGTTGTTCGACACTCTGCTCGAGGAAACCGGACAGGACCCCAGTTGGAAAAAAGTCGGCAGCCTCAGGCTTGCCGGCACCCAGGAGCGCTGGAAGGAACTTTTGAAGTCTCATTCTGCGGCTCAGGCTGTTGGTTTCGAAATGAACATGCTGACACCGGACGAGGC
>JAJFHD010000042.1 GCA_021775805.1 Alphaproteobacteria bacterium
TACTCTGCAACCCATATGGAGCCGTGGGTGGTAGCAGGCAACTGCCAAATCAACATTTCCCGGATCGGTTTACTGCTTGGCATGAGAATGGCGTGTCTGCTTCCTCTTGTGCGAACGTTTGCGGTCGCTTTGTCCAAGAGCATCCATTCGGATAGGGTTACCGAACGTACGCCTTGGGCCATGAATCTGCTTCTCGATCACGGGGAATTTCAAGGGTGAAGCAGGCGGGTGTCAACAACAGGATCACTTGGCGGCCCCCTCCAAACGTTTTGCCGTAGCCTTCAATCCGTCAATTTCCGGCGTATTGCCATGGGCACCGCGTTGGCTAACGCGCGCAAACACGGCAGGCACCATCGTTCGACGGAACAGCCTATCACCGCTCGGCGAGCAGTTGGCCGACGCAGTCGCGGAGACTGTCGTGCCGGGCGGCCATGGCGAGGCCGAAGGCCTGTTCGAGCTTTGAGCTGTCGAGGCTTGCATTGGCAAGCCTTGGTGCCGGTGTCGGGTAGCTGCCGCTCGAGATCCCCCTGATCTGTGCGGTGGGTCCCCCGAGCTCGCCGGAAACCTGCAGAATGTCGCGGGCGAATTCGCACCACGTGACGGCCTGGCGGCTGGCAACGTGATAGGTGCCCCAGGGGACAGTGCCGGTGTCTCCGGCAAGCCGTGCCGCAATTTCCAGAATGATGGCTGCGAGATGCGGCGCGTAGGTCGGCGTGCCGGCCTGATCGTCGACCACGTCAATCGTGTCGTGGGACGCGGCCTGATCGAGTATGCTCTTGACGAAGTTGCGGCCATGGGCGCTGAAGACCCATGACGTGCGCAAAATGACATGCCTTGGGTTGACGGCGGCGACCGCGCGTTCGCCTTCAAGCTTGGAACGGCCGTAAACGCTTCTGGGGGCCGGCGCGTCGTCCTCGGTGTAGGCACCCTGCTTGCGGCCGTCGAACACGTAGCCGGTCGACAGGTGAATCACCGGAATACCCTTGCGTGCGGCCACAGCGGCAAACGCCTCGGCACCGGCATGGTTCATCTGGAAGGCGGTTTCCGATTCCTGTTCGGCGGCATCGACATCGGTGTAGGCGGCAGTATTGATAAGAACATCGGGCTTTGCTTCGAGCATCGCGCCACGCATGTTCACCGGCCGGCATAGTTCAAGGGCGGCGCGGCCGATCGACAGCGTCGAAACATCGTCGCGGGCAGGTGCGAGTTCGACCAGGGCACGGGCGATCTGCCCGTGCCAACCTGCAATCAATAGGCGCATGCTTTCACCTGAACTTCCGTCCGCCGTAAAGCACCCATGAATAGTAGCGTCGGAACAGGTTGGCAATATCCTGCTGAACGCCCAGACAGGCGGGAACGAGAATCAGGACCAGCACGGTGGCGACGCCCAGGCCAAAGACCAGCGTGATCGCCATGGGCAGGAGGAACTGCGCCTGCAGGGAGCGCTCGAACATGAGCGGGAACAGGCCGCCAATAGTGGTCAACGACGTCAGCAGCACCGCGCGCAGGCGGTCCTGGGCGCCGCCGACGGCTGCGTCTTCTGCGGACTCGCCCTGCTCCATGCGCTCGGCGATCCGGCTTACCAGGATGATCGAATCGTTGACCAGAATGCCGGACAGGCCCAGCAAGGCAAACAGGCTCAGAATGGTCAGGGCGAAGCCCATCACCAGATGGCCCAGGATCGCACCGATGATGCCGAAGGGAATGATCAGCATGACCACAACCGGCTTGACGTAACTGCCGAACACCCAGGCCAGAATGATGTAAATCAGGACAAGAGCGACGTTCAGGCCAAGGAACAGGTCGCGGAAACTCTCGCGGCGCTCCTGGTCGCGGCCGGCAAGCCGGAACTCGACACCGTGTTTGCGCGCAATCGCCAGCAGCGCGGTGGCGTTCAGTTCGGCCAAAATCGCGGTGCCGTCGGCCTGTGTGGGGTCGATGTCGGCTGTCACGGAGATCACCGTCTTACCCTCTTCACGCCGGATGACGGAAAAGCCGACACGCTCGCGCAAGCTTGCGACCTCCGACAGCGGCACCTCCTGGCCGGACGGGCTGCGCAAATGAAGCTCCCGCAGCGCCAGATAACCGCCGCTCGCGTCCGCTTCCTTGACCCGGATGGTGATCTCCTCGTCGTCGCGGGCGAAGCGCTTGGCAATCGCGCCTTCAAACGCATTGCGGACCTGGCGGGCGATTGTCTCGGTGGTGAACCCGAGGGCGCGGCCCTTGGCGGTGGATTCCAGTATGATTTCCTGTTTGCCGTAGGGCTGGTCGTCGGCGACCGCGGTGACGCCGGGATAGGCCGACAGCAGCCCGCGAACCTCAAGAGCCGCGGCCTTAAGGGCCGCCGGCGCGGCGTTTCGCAGTTTGATGTCGATGTCGCGGCCCGGCGGGCCGGCGCGGCGGCCGGAAATGGTGATGCGCTCGATACCGGGAATGCCCGGCAGAGCCTTTCGCCACGCTCCCGTGACGGCGCGCGTACGGATTGTGCGATCCTCGGCGGCGGTCAGTTCGACCTCCAGCCTGGCCAGGTTGTCGCCCGTGGTGCCACCTTGCTTGCCAAGGGTCGTGTAACTGGTGACGATCAGTCTTTCGCCGGTCTCGCCCACAAGCCGGCGCTCCGCCTGGCGCAACGCTTCACCAACCCGCGCCATCGCCTGCTCTGTCTGGGCGCGCGGCGTACCGGCGCCGAAGACCACGTTGGCATAGATGATTTCGGGCTCGGGCGAGGGAAAGAACTGAAATTTCACACGGCCGCCGACGATCAGCCCGACCGAGATCACCAGCAGTCCGAGCGCGGCGGCGACCGTGGTATAGCGCCAGCGATAGCACAGATGCGCGAGCCGGCGGAACGGACCATCGCGGAACCGGAAGAACCGCTGGTCGAACCAGATGCGAAACCGGCCAAAGCCGCGAGCGATTCCGCCCAGACCCGGCAACGGTGGCTTTTGGGAGGCCGCCAGGCCGTGACTGAGATGGCCGGGCAGGATCAGGAAACATTCAATCAGGCTTGCGATCAGGACCGCAACGACCACAAGTGGCAACGCAATGACGACATCGCCGATTCGGCCGGAGACCAGCAACAGGGGCATGAAGGCGACCAGGGTAGTGAGGGTCGCGGCAACGACGGGGACGAACATGCGGCCGGCGCCGCGTTCGGCGGCTTCCACCGGCGAGTCGCCCAGGGCACTTCTGGTCGCGGCGTGTTCGCCGACAACGATGGCATCGTCGACGATGATTCCTAAGGTCAGAATGAGAGCGAACAGGGAGATCATGTTGATCGACTGGCCGGTCGCCCACATGACCGCAAGAGTTGCCATCAGCGCCACTGGAATGCCGGCGGCCACCCAGAAGGCGACGCGGCCATTGAGGAACACGAACAAAACGACCAGGACAATGGCCATACCGCCTAACCCGTTCTTGAGCAGCAGGTTGATCCGCTGGGTGACACGGTTGGCCCGGACATCATACTTCTGAACCTTCAGGGACGGAGGCAGCGTCGGTAAAACCTGCGCCAGGTATCGGTCCAGCTTTTCTGCCACGTCGAGCGTATCGGCGGCAGCCGACCTCTGGACATTCAGCTTGATCGCGCGGATACCGTCCTGCCGGCCTTCCGGGGCATCACGGTCAAAACGTCGCTCGACCACGGCGATATCCCGGACCATGATCTTTTCACCGTTCGCCAGCGCCTTGACCTCGATGCGCGCAATCGCCTCTGGTGTTTCCGCGAGGCCAACCGAGCGAAGCTGTCGGTCGATCGGCCCCTCGAGCGTGCCCGAGGGCAGATCCTGGCTCAGGTCCGCAATCCTTTGCGCAACGTCGGAGACCGTCAGGTCAAAGCGGCGAAGTTCGCCCCGCCGGACAGTCGCCCAGATTTCCTCGTCACGGGCGCCGTCGAGCACCACCCGGTCGATGCCGGCGTCGAGCAGGCCGTCGCGCAGGGTCTTGGCATAATCCTTCAGGGCTGCTTCACTGAAGTCTCCAGAGACGACAAGGCTGGCAACGCCCTCGTAGAAGGCCACCCTTGTGACAACCGGGCGTTCTGAATCCTCCGGCAGTGTGGTTACCCGGCCGACCGCCGATTCCACATCCGACAATGCCTTGTCCATATTGGCATTCGACTCGAAATCGATTGAAATCGAGGCGCTGCCCTCGCGGCTCGACGAGGTGATCTCATCGAGGCCGTCTAGAAACCGCAGTTCGGGTTCAAGGGCTTCGAGAATGTTGGCCTGAACATCTTCCGCCGATGCGCCGGGCCAGGCCACACCGACGGTGATCTTGGGGACTTCGAGGGTCGGGAAGAACTGACGGTTCAACTGCGACAGGGCAAACACGCCCATCAGCACCATGATCGCGGCGAGCAGGTTGGCGGCATTGGGGTGGCGGACAAACAGGCGGATCAGGGGCGATGCTCGATTGGCGTCAGCCATGGTCAGCGGACCTCGACCCTGAGGCCGCTGCCGATCTCGGATATCCGTGTGGTCAGAATCTGTTCGCCGGCGGCCAGATCGCCACGCACCAGAATGTCCTCTCCGGCATAACCGGTGAGCGTGACCTTTCG
The DNA here is from genome assembly GCA_021775805.1 of Alphaproteobacteria bacterium. Taxonomy (GTDB): domain Bacteria; phylum Pseudomonadota; class Alphaproteobacteria; order Rhizobiales; family JAJFHC01; genus JAJFHC01. The sequence continues at coordinate 4,559 of JAJFHD010000042.1, forward strand.
CTCAGCGAGGCGTCCGTCGGAAATCACGTAAATCCTGTCGCCACCGTAAAGGGCGGTTTCCGGCAACCGGGCGACGTTGCGGAAAGTCCGGTCTTTCATATGGATTTCCACGAAACTGCCGACCCTGAGCGGGACCTTGTTGCCGGAGGCGGCGACACGGGCATAGATCTCCACGCCGCCGGAGGCGGCAGAGACTTCCGCGCCTACCCGCTCGACCACGGCATCATACTCAATGGCGGTGTCGCCGGCGCGCCAGAACACGCGCAGCTTGCGACCGATCACGCTGCCCTCTTCGGTCACCAGCCGGCCATACTGGGCATCGGACAGGTTGAATTTCACATCCACCCGGTCGCGGTCGATCAACACGGCGACGGCGTCATTGACACCGACTTTGCGGCCGACTTCCGCGTTGAGCGCGCTGACATAGCCGTCGAACGGGGCGACCAGCGTGGTATCGCCCAGGTTTCGATGCGCCCAGGCCACGGCATTTTGCAGCCGCGCGATGGCAGCCCGGTTCTGCTCGACCCTGGCCTTTTCAATGGCAATGCTGCTCTGCCTCTGGCGCACCGCCTGTTCGCGCTGCGACACGATGATCTGCCGGTCATCGACGGATTTCTGGGACAACAGGCCCTGCTTGCGCAGGGGCCTTGCCCGCTTGAGATCCGTCTGGGCCAGAACCAGCTGGCGGCGGGCCTCGTCGAGCTGGCTCTCCTCCAACCCGACACGGGCCTGCTGCTCCGTCAGTTTGGCGTTGGCTTCGTTGAGATTGGCCCGGGCCTCAACGAGCTGGGTCTCGAACTCGAACGTATCCAGTTCGATCAGGAGGTCGCCGCGCGAGACCTCTCCACCCTCGCGAAATCCCTCGCCCGTGGTCCTGATTTCACCGGAGACCAGTGCGCGCAATTCGACCCGCCGGCCCGACGTCGCCTGACCGAAGAGTTTCAGGACCGGCTTCAGATCGCTGAACACCGCATTCGTGCTTGCCACCGACCAGACGCGTTCCTGGGGAGGGCGCTTGGTTACCTGTGGCTTGGTTTTTGCCAGGAAGACAAAAGCTGCAACCGCGGCAGTCAGGACGAGCACGGGAAGAACGATCAAGGATACAAAGCGCAGGGCGCTTGGCCTCGGTGTCGTCAGACCTGTAGCAAATTCTTCCGGATCAACCAGTTTCATCATTCCAGCAATTTAACCGCCGTCCATAAAAGCCACTTCGAACGGCCCCTGTCCCATGTTGTCAAAAGCGCTTCGGGACTGGCTTTCCCTTGACTGTCTTCGGCTGCACTCACCATCATAACATTACGCAGTCGAGAACCGGTCAGATCAATTGAAAGACCGTAAATGTGCAGATCGCCGATTGACCGGGCCACTCCGGTCTCTAATATGCGCTCGGTTTCTGACCGGGACAAGGCAGGGCCGTGATTTATCCGGATCAACCATGTCCCTGAGCACAGACAGGAAATTCATGACCGCACCGCAATACACGCCCCGCGAAATGATCGAAAAACTGATTTCGTTCGACACCACCAGCCATTTGTCAAACCTGCCCATGATGGATTTCATCCGGGACTATCTCTCCGCTCATGGTGTCAGCTCGACATATGTTTCGAACGACGACGGCACCAAGGCCAATCTCTACGCCACGATCGGCCCCGACATTGCCGGCGGCATCGTGCTGTCCGGCCACACCGACGTGGTCCCGATCGCCGGCCAGGACTGGACCAGCGATCCCTTCACGGTGGCCGAGCGCGACGGCAAGCTGTTCGGGCGCGGCACCAGCGACATGAAATCCTACATCGCCATTGCTTTGGCGCTGGTGCCGGAATTCGTCGCCAGGCCGCTCAAGATCCCGGTGCATTTCGCTTTTTCCTATGACGAGGAGATCGGTTGCCTGGGCGTGCGTCCGCTGGTCAGGAAAATCGCCGACGACTTTCCCCTGCCCCGGATCGTGATTGTCGGCGAGCCGACCAACATGACCGTGGTCAACGCCCACAAGAGCGGATACCGCTTTACCACTGAAGTGACCGGCCTGGAGGGTCACTCCAGTGCGACCCAGCAGGGTGTCAACGCGATCATGTATGCCGGTGAGATGATCGTCGAGATCAACAGGATCGAACAGGAGATGCGCGAAAGAGGCGATCCGTCAGGACGGTTCAATCCGCCCTATACGACAGTCCATATCGGCATGATCGAAGGCGGCACGGGCACCAACATCATCCCCAAGACCTGCCGATTTACCTGGGAGTTCAGGGGACTGCCCGGCATCGACGACACCGAAATTCCCAGCCGGGTCGACCGCTTCGCCCAGGAGAACCTCGTGCCGAAAATGCATGCGGTGTCCAAGGAGACCGGCATCACCACCACATTCGGCAGCAGCATTCCGGCATTTGCTCCCGAAGACGGTTCGCCGGCGGAAACCCTGGTCAAGGCGCTGGCACGGCAGAACGACACCTATGCGGTGTCCTACGGAACCGAGGCCGGGTTCTTCCAGGCCGCCGACATGGCCGCGGTCATCTGCGGGCCCGGCGACATCGAACAGGCGCACAAGCCGGACGAGTTCATCACCCTGTCCCAGGTTGACTCCTGCGTCGGCTTCATGCGCCGCCTGATCGATCACGTGCGATAGGGCGTGTCGCGATTTATCGAATTCATTCCTGAAGCTGATCGGCGTTGCACCACTTCAGATGTGGCTTTACCGCCCTTCATAATTGTCGTCCTCGGGCGTCGACACGAGGACCTCCGGCGCTGCAATTCTGGAGATGCACCTGTCAAGCACGTACATGACAGTTCTTGAGGAGTTCGTGCAGCCTTAAGATCTGTTGATGAGTACGATCAAACGCGATGCGCTCAGATGTAAAACTTCAGGAATCCTCTGACGGCGCGCTGCCGGGTGCAAAATCGCCCGGGGTGAAGTCGTAACGCTGGTTGCAGAACTCGCAGGTGACCCGGATGGCGCCGTCCTCGATCATGTCATCGCGTTCTTCATCCGAAAACTGACGGAGCATGGTTTCGATCCGTTCACGGGAACACCGGCACCTGTGCTCGAGCCCATGGGCGGGGAACGCCTTGACGCCGTCTTCGTGATAGATCCGGTAGAGCAACCGTTCGGAGCTGAGCATGGGATCGAGCAGTTCGTGGTCTTCCACCGACTTCAACAGGACCCGCGCACGGTTCCAGCGGTCGTCTTCCAGAACCGGATCGGGAATGTCGACACCTTCAGGGATGTCGCCCGGATGAAGGTCGGGCTGGCGGACGCCGCCGTCATCGGGAAGGTACTGAACCATGATACCGCCGGCGCGCCAGCGCGCCCGATGATCGCCTTCTCCGGCGGTAAAGATCGGGGCTGCGGCAAGCCGGATTTCGGTCGGGATCTGTTCGGATTGCTGAAAATAGACATGGGCTGCCTCTTCCAGGGTCATGTCCTCCAGGGGAACAACGCCCTGGTAACGGTCCTTCATGGTGGCCTGGTCAATCGTCATCGCAAGATAGCCGTCGCCCAGCAGGTCCTTGGGTGCGATTGTCTTTGTGGCTTCCAGCTCGGCCAGCCGGTCGGCGTCGAAATGGGCGTAGCCGCGCATGGCGTCCGGCGTGGCGTAATCGACGACCATCATGCCGACGGCACCGTCGGTCTTGGTCTGCAAGATGAATTTTCCCTCGAATTTCAGGGAAACGCCCAGCATCGCGGTCAAGGCAAGGGCTTCCCCCAGAAGGCGTGAAACCGGTTCCGGGTAGTCATGCTGTTCCAGAATTCGGGTTGCCACGTCGCCCAGTTTGACAATTCGGCCGCGCGCGCCCAGAGCCTCGATCTGGAAAGGCAACGCCAGGTCGTCGGGCGGCAGGGGCGAACCGGCGGTATCGGCCGGTATGGGAGACTGTTGCGACACGTTGCGATCCGTTGCTTTCATTCCGTCCTGGATCCGTCCAGACACCAGGCAAGGATGCTCTTTTGAGCATGCAGCCGGTTTTCGGCCTCGTCAAACACAACCGATTGCGGGCCGTCAATCACATCGGCGGTAACCTCTTCGCCGCGGTGGGCCGGCAGACAGTGCATGAAGATCGCGTCCTGTGCGGCCTCCGACATCAGGCCGGCTGTCACCTGATAGGGCTTGAGCAGGTTGTGACGGGAGGCGGCGTCCGTGTCGCCCATGGAAATCCAGGCATCAGTCACCACGCAATCGGCCCCCGACACCGCGTCGCGGGGATCGCGGTGAACCGTAACGTTGCCAGCGTGCGCGCGGGCCCAGTTCAGAACGTTTTCATCCACATCGAGCGCCTCTGGGCAGGCCAGGCGGAGTTCGAAACCAAGCCTGACGGCGGCGTGGATCCACGATACCGCGACGTTGTTGCCGTCGCCACACCAGGCGACGGTGCGCCCGGCGATTGTTCCCTTGTGTTCTTCGAACGTCATGATGTCGGCCATGATCTGGCAGGGATGCGACTTTGTCGTCAGGCCATTGACCACAGGGATCGTGGCATGTTCCGCCAGTTCCAGCAGACGGTCGTGGGAGGCTGCCCGGATCATGATGGCGTCGACATAACGCGACAGGACGCCGGCGGTGTCGGCAACCGATTCTCCGCGGCCGGTCTGCATGTCAGTGCCGCTCAGCAGAATGGTCTCGCCGCCGAGCTGGCGCATGGCCACATCGAACGACACCCGCGTACGCGTCGACTGACGCTCGAATATCATGGCCAGGAGCTTACCCTTGAGCGGGCGTCCGACGTCGGGGGCGCCTTGCGACTGACCGGCGCGTGCGGTTTTCATGTCCACGGCGTGGGCCAGCATGTCCCGGAGCGTCCCGGCATCAAACCCGTCGACGTCGAGAAAATGCTTCGGTGCGCTGTCGCGTGCCATGCCGGTCATTCGGCCGCGCCGGCCGACGCGGCTTGCTTCATGTCCGCCCTGAATGTCCGGCACACCGCCTCGATTTTCTCCACGGCCTCGTCAATCTCCTTTTCGGTGGAAATCAACGGCGGCAGGATACGGACAACGTTTTCTCCCGCACCCACCGCCAGCATGTGCTGGTCCTTGAGAGCGGCAACAAAGTCGGTGTTGGGAACCCGCGGCCGAATACCGATCATCAGGCCCTCGCCACGAATTTCCTCGATCACATCGCCATGCTCGTCCTTGATTCGGGCAAGTTTCTGCGACAGCAGCAGGCCCATGGCGCGGACGTTGTCCAGAAAACCGTCGCCCAGCACGATGTCGAGCACACCATTACCGACCGCCATGGCCAACGGGTTGCCGCCATAAGTCGAACCATGGCTGCCAGCAACCATGCCGCAGGCCGCATCTTCGGTCGCCAGACACGCACCCAGCGGGAACCCGCCGCCGATCGCCTTTGCAATGCCCATGATGTCAGGTGTTATGCCCGCCCACTCGTGGGCAAACAGCTTGCCGGTCCGGCCGACGCCGCACTGGACTTCGTCGAGCACCAGCAACAGGCCGTGTTCGTCACACAAGGCCCGCAGGGCCTTCAGGAATGACGGCTCAAACACCCGGATGCCACCCTCGCCCTGAACCGGTTCGATCAGGATACCCGCGGTTGTCTCGTCCAAAGCTTCACGCACAGCTTCAAGATCGCCGAAGGGCACCTGTTTGAATCCTTCAACGGCCGGGCCGAAACCTTCCAGGTATTTCTCCTGACCGCCGGCCGCAATCGTTGCCAGCGTGCGGCCATGGAACGCACCTTCGAAGGTGATCAGGGTGTAGCGTTCGGGCTGACCATTGGCTGCGTGATACTTGCGCGCCATCTTAATCGAGCATTCCATTGCCTCGGCACCGGAATTGGTGAAAAAGACGGTGTCGGCAAAGGTCGCCTCGGTCAGGCGTTGGGCAAGCTTCTGCTGGCCGGGAATGTTGTAGAGATTAGAAGTGTGCCACAGGCGCGAGGCCTGATCCGTGAGGCATTCGACCAGATGCGGGTGGGCGTGCCCCAGGCAGTTCACGGCAATGCCGGAGCCGAAATCGAGATATCGTTCCCCCGACGCCGTGACCAGATAGGCACCGTCTCCCTTTTCAAAAGACAGGTCAAATCTGGCATAGGTCGGCAAAATCGGCGTGATCATCTCAGCCTCCGCGATAAAGACACAAAACAAACCAAAAAAGCCGCCGGGTGGAACGGCGGCGGCGGTCTTCGGAATGCTTCCGCATATAAGGATATCGACCGATTTGTGTCAATGTGTTGCAGACCGGTAACGGTCCAGACTCCGATTCTTGAATTTTGTCCATGAAAATCTGGGGAAAAATTACTATTTCTTCGATATCGCTGTTGCGCGAGAGTCCGAGCATATTGTAGTTTACGACCTGTTAACCACGACATATAGCGTATCTCAGATTTTTGGAACCTAAATAGGCTGAAATGTACCTTTCAGCACCGGGGACGGAGTCCGAGTCGCGCAATGTCCTGAATCACATGCGGCACAAGGGGGCTTCAATCATGTCCTGGACAGACGAACGCGTTGAGCTACTGAAAAAACTTTGGGCGGAGGGTCTCAGCGCAAGCCAGATCGCCAACAGGATGGGCGGCGTCACCCGCAATGCGGTGATCGGCAAGGTGCACAGGCTTGGGCTGTCGGGACGGGCGACACCGACACGCACGGCCCGTCCGCGCACCCGCAAAACGCGGACACCTTCACACCCGTCCACGGCCGGTGTGTTCAGATCGGCCGGCAACACCGCCCTCAAGATGGAGCCGGACGCCGATATCGAGACACTGCCGGAACCCAAGCCTGCAACCATTCATGAGATCGAGATTCCGCCGGGTGAGCGGCGCACCATCCTGACCCTGACCGAGCACACCTGCAAGTGGCCGATCGGCGATCCCGGTCAGGAGGACTTTCATTTCTGCGGGCGCAATTCCTCCCAGGGCATGCCTTACTGCCCACATCATGCAGCGATCGCGTATCAGCCGGTGCAAGACAGACGGCGGCAGAAACGCGCTGCGCGGGGTTAAGTCCAAGGCAAGCCCGACTGGGGACGTTGTAGGTTTTGGCAGCGTCCCTTTTTTTTGCGCGGGTCACTACGGACGTTAGCCTCTGCCATCTTTGACCGAGCGAAATTGAGGGCGAAGATCCATTCGCTTTGACCCCCTCCAACAGTGGAGGCGAGTGGATTCTCGTTCTCGTTGCAGGCTCGAACAAGAATGACGGCGGGGGAGTCCGATGCCATGAACGGCAATTCTGGACTTGTCGGCGCGAAATATGGACGTATTGCGAAACCTTGATTTGTCTATCCAGCCGGGATCGACTATCACACGTCTCGATTGAACAATGAGTGCGGCGCGGGCACCTGTTAGTCTGTGCCCAACCCCATCGAGGACTAGTCCAGCCATGCGCCTTCTCAACGCCATGATGAGCCGGTTCGTGCAGACCGGGACCCTGCGCATCATTGATGCGGACGGCGATGAGCATCTCCACAAAGGCGCCGAAGGGCCGTCGGTGACCGTGCGCCTTACCGACCCGGGCCTGCACAAGTCGCTTGCGCTTAATCCGGAAATGAAGGCGGGCGAGGCCTACACCGACGGAACCCTGATCATTGAAGAGGGAACGATCCGCGACCTGCTGATGATCTTTGCCCTCAACCGGTCAAACCTGCGCGACCAGAAACTGCAGAAGTCACTGCGAAAATTCTATAAGCGCGTCCGCCGGTTTCACCAGCGCAACGTGATCGGCAAGGCCCAGGCCAACGTCGCCCATCACTACGATATTTCCAACGACCTCTATCGGCTGTTTCTCGATGAGGACATGCATTACTCCTGCGCCTATTTCGAGTCCGACGACGACACGATCGAAGACGCCCAGCAGGCCAAGCTGCGCCATATCGCGGCCAAGCTCGATCTGAAACCCGGTCAGCGCGTGCTCGACATCGGTTCGGGATGGGGCGGCATGGCGCTTTATCTGGCTGCCCACGCCGATGTGGAAGTGGTCGGGGTGACCTTGTCAAAGGATCAACAGGCGCTGGCAACCGAACGCGCCAGGGCCCGGGGTCTGTCGGATCGCGTCCGGTTCGATTTGATCGACTACCGCGATGTGACTGACACATTCGACAGGATCGTCTCGATCGGCATGTTCGAGCATGTGGGTGTGAAGTATTTCCCCGAGTATTTTCTCAAGATCAAGGACATGCTGTCGCCAGGCGGTGTTGCCCTGGTTCATTCCATCGGCCGTGCCGGAGGACCTGGGGCCACCTCGGCATGGATCCGCAAATACATCTTTCCGGGCAGCTACGCACCCTGCCTGTCGGAGGCCCTGGGCGCGGTTGAGCAGTCCGGGCTGTACGTCACAGATCTCGAAATCCTGCGCCGGCACTATGCCGAGACACTGCTCGCCTGGGACAACCGGTTTCAGGCCCGCCGCGACGAGGTCGCTGAAATGTTCGACGAAAAATTCTGCCGCATGTGGGAGTTCTACCTGATCGCCTGCGAGATGGGTTTCCGGTACGGCAAGCAGATGGTCTTCCAGATGCAGCTCGTGAAGGACCTCACGACATTGCCGATCACCCGCGGCTACATGACAGATACCGAGCTAGCCTTCCAGGAGATCGACGCGAAGGGCTGATCAGCATTTTGCGCCGAAGCGTTCGTCAAACGAATAGCCGGTGCCGCGAACCGTGCGGATCGGATCCCTGTCACGGCCCCGGTTGAGGATTTTGCGCAGGCGGCCGACGTGCACGTCGACGGTGCGGTCATCGACGAAACTGTCCTGCCCCCAGACCGTGTCGAGCAACTGGTCGCGCGTGAAAACCCGGCCGGGGCTGCGCATCAGGTGCTCGAGCAGCCGAAACTCGGTCGGGCTCAGGTTGAGGTCCCGGTCCTTGCGCGTGGCGCGCTGGCGCAGGCAATCCAGGACGATGTCGCCGGCTTCGAGGGTCTGGGCGAGAACATCCGGATTTGCCCGCCGGAGCACCGAATGCACCCTGGCGATCAATTCGGGGACCGAGAACGGCTTGACCACATAATCATCCGCGCCGGTGGCAAGGCCCCGGACACGTTCGGTTTCCTCGCCGCGTGCTGTCAGCATGATGATCGGGATGTCGCGGGTATCCTTCTTCGAGCGAATCCGCCGGCAGACTTCGAGGCCGGACAGGCCCGGCAGCATCCAGTCCAGCAGAATCAGTTCAGGCCGGCGTTCGTCAACCATGGTCTCGACCTCATCGCCGTCGGCGACAGTGCGCACGTCGAAACCTTCAGCTTCAAGGTTGTAACGCAGAAGGATCCTCAGGGGTTCTTCGTCTTCAACGACCAGTACGGAAGGTGCCATCATCGTTGCGTTCTTCACTTCGCTGAATAATCGACCTGGGTGGTGCTCGTAACATCGCCCTTGGGCCGCTCGTCGGTCAAATTTTCGCCGCGCACCATGTAATACACGTTCTCCGCAACGTTGGTTGCGTGATCGCCGATCCGTTCGATGTTCTTGGCACCGAAGAGAAGGTGCGTGCACATGCTGATGTTGCGCGGGTCTTCCATCATGTAAGTCAGCAGTTCCCGGAACAGGGAATTGTAGAGATCGTCGATTTCCTCGTCGGACGCCCAGACATCCTTTGCCTTGTCGGCATCGCGGTGGGAGTATGCGTCGAGAACATTCTTGACCTGCTCAAGCGACCGCCGCCCCATGTGGCTCAACCCATGGATAATCTTCATAGGATGAGTGCCGTCTAGAGCCATGGTACGCTTGGCGATGTTCTTGGCCAGATCGCCGATGCGTTCCAGATCGGAAGCGATCCGGATCGCCACCATGATCTCGCGGAGATCGCGCGCCATCGGCTGACGCCGGGCAATCATGGTCACGGCCTGTTCCTCGATGACACGCTCGAAGACATCGATCTGTTTGTCGTTGTCGACGATCCGCTGTGCCAGGTCAGTGTCGCGCTTCTGCAATGCGTCGATGGCGTCCGCGAAGGCCTCTTCCGCCAGCCCGCCCATCTGGGCAATCTTCCTGGCGAGGCCAGCCAGCTCTTCTTCATAGGCGCTGACAATATGTTCGGTCATAAGAATCGTTTCTCCCGATTAGCCGAAACGGCCGGTGATGTAGTCCTGGGTCCGCTGATCCGATGGATTGGTGAAAATTGTCTCCGTCTGGCCTTCTTCGACCAGAATGCCGAGATGGAAGAATGCGGTTTTCTGGGAGACCCGGGCCGCCTGCTGCATGGAATGGGTGACGATGACGATCGTGAATTTGGTTTTGAGTTCGTCGATCAGTTCCTCGATGCGGGCCGTGGCGATCGGATCGAGGGCAGAACAGGGCTCGTCCATCAGGATCACCTCCGGGTTGACCGCAATGGCACGGGCGATGCACAAACGCTGCTGCTGTCCACCCGACAGCCCGGTGCCCGGCTCCTTGAGCCGGTCCTTGACTTCCTCGAAGAGACCGGCGCGCTTGAGGCTGGTCACGACAATCTCCTCAAGATCGGTCGAGGCCTGCGCCATGCCGTGGATCTGAGGGCCGTAGGCCACGTTGTCGAAGATTGACTTCGGGAACGGATTGGGTTTCTGGAAGACCATCCCGACACGGGCGCGCAGTTCAACGACATCGATCGCCGGATCGTAGATATCGTGGCCATCGAGCGTCAGGTCGCCGGTTACGCGGCAGATTTCGATTACGTCATTCATCCGGTTCAGGCAGCGCAGGAACGTCGACTTGCCGCAGCCTGAAGGTCCGATCAGAGCGGTTACGTGATTTTCGGGGACCTCCAGGCTGACATCGAACAAGGCCTGTTTGTCGCCGTAAAACACATCGACATTTCGTCCAACCATCTTTGGTTGGATGCTGCCGGTCGGGGCCGGTTCCGGCGTTACATCCAAGGCGTCTAAAGTCGCTGTCATATCAAGTCCAGTTTCTACCATCTGCGTTCAAATTTCTTGCGCAACAGGACCGCAAGGCCATTCATGAAAATCAGGAAGGCCAGGAGGACGACGGTCGCCGCGCTGGTTTTTGCCAGGAATGCCCGTTCCGGACTGTCGGCCCAGATATAGATCTGCACCGGCAGGACAGTAGCCGGATCGGTAAAGCTGCCTGGTATGTCGACGATGAAGGCGACCATGCCGATCATCAGCAGGGGCGCGCTTTCGCCCAACGCCCGGGCCATGCCGATGATGCTGCCGGTGAGGATGCCGGGCATGGCCAGCGGCACCACATGATGCATGACGACCTGCAGGTCGGACGCGCCAATGCCAAGGGCCGCTTCGCGGATCGACGGCGGCACGGATTTCAATGCGGCCCGTGTGGCAATGATGATCGTCGGCAGTGTCATCAGGGCAAGCACGAGACCACCGACCAGCGGCGCCGATCTTGGCAAACCGAAAAAATTGAGAAACACGGCAAGGCCGAGCAGACCGTAGACTATGGAGGGGACCGCCGCCAGGTTGTTGATGTTGACCTCGACCACTTCAGTCCACCGGTTCTTCGGCGCGAACTCTTCCAGATAGGCCGCCGCGACGACGCCAATGGGAAAGCTGATCAAAAGCGTCACGAACAAGGTGAGCAGCGATCCGACCACCGCGCCCCACACGCCCGCCAACTCCGGCTCCCGGCTGTCGCCCGACGAAAAGAACGTCCAATTGAAACCGGTGCGAATACGGCCGTCCTTTTGCAGAGCATCGATCCAGGCGATCTCGCGGTCGCTTACTCTCCGGTCACCCTCATCCGACTCCGTGTCAACCAGACCCTTAACCAGCAAATCGATATCGTCGGAAAGCTTGACCCAGACCGGAACGGTCTGATCCAGCAGATCCTGGTTCTGCTCGATCGTGCGTCTGAGCGCGATGTCGGCGCCGCTGCTGAGTATCTTGCCCAGCGCACGCTTGGCCTTGCGTTTCTTGACATCGGGAAAGAGGCGGTAGAGTGCCTTGCGCGCCATTCCCTGAAAATTTACGTCGTTCAGGTTGGCCGCCGTCACCTGGCCGTCGGGCGCGACTTCGGCCGCGTTGAATTCGACGTCGATCCGGACTTTCGAAACAGTGAAGGCGGGCCAGGCGCGGATCAACATCGATCCCAGCAGAATGAACAGAAATGCTGCAGCAGCGGTTACCGCAACCATGCCGTACAACCGAAATCGTCTCTCGGCGCGGTAACGGCGGGCCAGGCGCGCTTTCGATGCGACACTGGTAAAGGACACCGACGAGCGGTGAGCGATGGGCCGATCAGTCATAGCGTTCCCTGTATCTCTGGACCACCTTCAGGGCGACGACATTGAGGATGAGGGTGATGACGAACAGCAGAAGGCCTAAGGCAAAGGCCGCAAGCGTCTTGGCGCTGTCGAACTCCTGGTCGCCGACCAGCAATGTCACAATCTGCACGGTAACGGTCGTCACGGCCTCAAGCGGATTGATCGTCAGGTTGGCGGCAAGACCCGCCGCCATGACCACGATCATGGTCTCGCCGATGGCGCGGGACACGGCCAGCAACACCGAGCCGACAATGCCCGGCAGCGCTGCAGGGAGCACGACCTGGCGTATGGTTTCAGACTTCGTGGCGCCGAGCGCATAGGCACCGTCGCGCAGAGCCTGCGGCACGGCATTCATGACATCGTCGGAGAGCGACGACACAAAAGGAATGATCATGACACCCATGACCACACCGGCTGCGAGTGCCGACTCGGAGGCGACATCGAGGCCGAGCGATTCGCCCATGCCCCTGAACATCGGCGCAACCGTGAGGGCTGCAAAAAAGCCGTAAACGACCGTCGGAATACCCGCCAGTATTTCGAGGACCGGTTTTGCCGTCGCCCTGATTTTGGGGCTGGCATATTCCGACATGTAGATCGCTGAAAACAGACCCACCGGCACGGCGACGCACATGGCAATAAGCGTGATCAGAAGAGTGCCGGCAAACAGCGGGACGGCACCGAAGGCGCCAGACCCGCCGACCTGCTCGGCACGCAGTGCGGTTTGAGGGCTCCACTTCAGCCCGAACAGAAACTCGCTCAAGGGCACTTTGCCGAAAAACCGGACGGTTTCGAATATCAGCGACAGCACGATCCCGATTGTCGTCAGGATGGCAATGGCCGACGCGCAGATCATGATGATCTGAACGATCTTCTCGACCCGGTTGCGCGCCCTGAACGACGGTCCGAGCTTCAGGAACGAGAAGTAGAGGCCGACCGCGCCTGCTGCCATGATCGACACGGCGAGAAGAATGCGGGACGTAAATTTGGCATTTGCGAAGCGTTCCGCGATTTCGACGACTTCGGGTTTGACGGTCACGCCGGTTGTGGTGCCCGCCGCAAAGCCCTTTACCTGGGAAATCAGAAGATTTGCCGTTGACGGCTCAAGGTCGCCGAAGGCGGCTTGAATGCCCGACTTCATCGTCCTGTCAAGCAGGGTGGGTTCAAGCGATAACCAGACAAGCGCCAGGAAACACGGCGGAATGACCGTCATGAACATGACGAAGGCGCCGTGATAATTCGGCAGCGAGTGAACACGCACCGCCCCGTTCTTCAATGCGGAACCACGGTTGCGTCCGGCGGTGAACCCCACGGCCGCAAGCAGCGCCAAACAGATCAGGAGAACACTGATTGACATGTCGACTGACGCCCCGGTTTCATTGTTCTAACTCTGGAACAAACGGGTGGCGCCAATTGCGCCACCCGTCGCACTTTATTACATTGTCAGCGGAGCAAGACTGGTCGCACTGGCGTTGATTTCCTTGCGGGCATCGGCCGGCAGCGGGATCAGGCCCTTGTCGACGAGGTAGCCTTCGTCGCCCCATGCCTTGTCGCTGGTGAACGCCTGGACAAATTCCTTGATGCCGGGAACCACGCCGACGTGCTGCTGCTTGACATAGAAGAACAGCGAGCGGGACACGCCGTAATCACCCGACGCGATGTTTTCGAAGGAGGGTTCGGCACCGTCGACGGATGCGCCCTGGATCTTATCCTCGTTCTGGTCGAGGAAACTGAAGCCGAAGATACCGATCGCGTTCGGGTTGGCCAGCAGTTTCTGGACGATCAGGTTGTCGTTCTCACCGGCTTCGACAAAGGCACCGTCTTCGCGGATCGTGTGGGCGGCAACCTTGAAGGCCTTCTTGTCGGACTTGCGCAGGGCGGCGAGCGCTTCGAACTTCCTGGCGCCGCCTTCCATGGCCAGCTCGACAAACGCGTCGCGCGTGCCGGACGTGGGCGGGGGACCGAGGACTTCGATCTTGACCTGTGGCAGAGACGAATCGATGTCGCTCCACATCTTGTAGGGGTTTTCGACCATCTTGCCGTCGACCGGGACCCTGGCTGCCAGCGCCTGGAAGATCTGTTTCTTGGTCAGGACAAAGGGCTTGGTCGCCTTGGCGTTTGCCAGGACGATGCCATCAAAACCGATCTTGACCTCGGTGATGCCGATACCGGCGTCCGTGCACTTCTTGAATTCGGAAGGCTTGATGCGACGCGATGCATTGGTGATGTCGGGGTGCTCGACACCGATGCCGGCGCAAAACAGCTTCATGCCGCCGCCTGAGCCCGTGGATTCAACCACAGGCGTCTTGAACCTGCCCTTGTTGTCCTTGCCGAACTGTTCGGCAACGGCGGTTGAGAATGGGAACACGGTCGAGGAGCCCACAATCTGGATTCTGTCACGGGCAAACGCATCGCTGTTGGCAGCGGTCATGGCCAGACCGACCACGGCTGCAAGCGGAAGTGCTCTATATTTCACAGGAATTCTCCATAAGATTTCGTCGCTATGGTGTACCGGGCTGTGCTGTGTGCCTCCCCGGTTTCGATGAGCGCACTATAGGAACGTCTGCTTACGGTTGTATGACAGGGAGACTACGGTTTTGTGACAACATAACTATTTGAAATTCCACGCGTTATGTCGGTTTCCGGGCGTCTACTGCAGGCGTCGACAGCGGCAGGACGACGTTAAAGCAGGCGCCCTGACCAGGGATGCTCTTGACAGTCAACCCGGCACGGTGCCGGTTCAGAATGTGCTTTACGATGGCCAGTCCAAGTCCGGTTCCGCCCTTCTGACGGCTTTGTTTGACATCGACACGGTAAAACCGTTCGGTGATTCTTGGGACATGTTCGGAGGCAATGCCCGGGCCGTAATCGCGAACCTCGACGCCTACCGTATCGCCTGCAGAACTGAACGTGATGTCCACCCTGCCGCCGGATTGTCCGTATTTGATGGCGTTTTCAACAAGGTTTTGAAACACCTGAATGAGTTCGTCGCGGTCTCCCTTGACGGTCAGAGGGACCGGTGGGGTGTCGACCGCAAGGGCAACGCCGCTCTCGGCGGCAAGCGGTTTCAGGATTTCGGCCACATGGGCGACGACGAGGACCACGTCGACATCGTCATTGGGGCGCACATGGGCGTTCAGTTCGATACTGTTCAGAGAAAGCAGATCATCGATAAGACGGGCCATGCGTGCGGCCTGCGAACGCATGAGTTCAAGAAACTCCGCGCGTGCCTTCTCGTCGTTGCGGGCAGCCCCCTGCAGGGTTTCGATAAAGCCCAACACGGACGCCAGTGGAGTGCGCAGTTCGTGACTGGCGTTGGCGACAAAATCCGCGCGCATGCGTTCAACCTGTTCCTGCCTGGTCAGGTCGCGCAACAACAGGAGGGTCGTCGGGGCTTCCTTGTCGCGTTTCGCCTGCGGCGACGCACCCAATGACACAATGTGCAATTCGAACCGCCGGTCGATCGGCACCCGGTGTTCGTAGTCGATCATGACACCGTCGCCGGTTTCGAGTACCTGATCAATCGCCTCGTGAACGCGCGGGCTCCGGATCACGGATGATATGTGATCGTCCAAATCAATGCGTTCAAACACCGATCGCGCGGGTTCGTTGGCGGTGAGGACCCGGCTTTGTGCGTCGAGCAGAATGACCGGATCCGGCAAGGCTTCCGAGATCATCCGCATGGTATCCAGTCGGCCCGGTTCCGACACCGCTGGCGGGACGGGAGCCGGATCGGCCGGCGCACCGGGCGTCTTCATGGCATTCACTGCGATCACAACCAGAGCCATGACACCGGAACCGGCAACGGCCCAGGCAACCGGCAACTCTGCAAAGATCACCATCGCCGCCATGACCACGATGGCGGAACCGATTATCAGCATTGGATTTCTCATGCGCGAGTCGCCGGGTTATTGTCGAAAATTGGTTCTGCGACGGTTTTCCATACAACACAAGCGTCACGCGTTGCGGTTGCCCGAATAAGGATATCGGTGTACACGGTCTTCTGTTCCTGGCCCAAGTGTCGAGCATGTCAAAAAAATCCAAATCAACCGATCAAGACAAGAATGTGACGGCTTTCCTCATCGGTGCCTGCGATGTGGAGATCTGGGGCATGACCGGCAGCGAACGCGCCGAAAGACTGGCCCGGCGTGCCGGCATCGACGACATCGCCATCGGCGGCTCGGATCTCGAGCCCGACCGCTCTGCCCTGATTTTGCGTACGGACACGGTGATCGACGAATCGCTGGTGAAAAGCCTGCTGGACCATGATTCGCTGTTGCTGGTGACAGTCGATGGCGACCATGCGACGGCGATTGCCGCCCATGTGCCGGCAGACATGCTCGATGACGCCGGGCGGATCCTGCGGGCCGACAGCTTCGACCGGGACGAAGCAGCAAAACGGGGCATGGCGTCAAAGACACCCGAGGAGCTTGGCGGCGCTTACAACACGGCGCTGAGAAAGCGTGCCGCGCCGTTCATCTTCGAACTCACCGAAGACGCCGTGCCCGCAATCGAGCAGGCGACGTTCGATGCCTCCTACAAGGGCGTGACTGACTTTGTCACCAAGTGGGTCTGGCCAAAGCCTGCATTCCCGGTGACGCAATTCCTGTCGCGCCGGGGCGTGACACCGAATGCGGTGACCACGGCGAGCTTTGTCTGCGTGTTGCTGGCGCTCTTGTTTTTCGCCAACGGTCACTTCCTGCTGGGCGCTGCATTCGGCTGGATGATGGCGTTTCTCGATACAGTCGACGGCAAGCTTGCCCGGGTCACCCTGACGTCGTCCAAGTGGGGCAATGTGTTCGACCATGGCATCGACCTGATCTCGCCGCCATTCTGGTGGTACGCCTGGTGGTACGGGCTGGAGAACGGCAATACCACGGTGCTGTGGACCTGCATGTGGATCGTGGTCGGCGGCTACGTGGCCGGCAAGCTGCTTGAACAGGCTTTCATATCGGGGCTGGGCATCAAGACCCACATGTGGCAGCCGATCGACTCCCGGTTCCGCCAGATCACCGCACGGCGCAATCCCAACCTGGCCATCCTCACAGTGTTTGCCCTCGTCGGGTTTCCGGACATCGGGTACATTGCTGTGGCCGCCTGGGTCGTGATCTGCTTTGGCTTTCATTCAGTGCGCCTGGTCCAGGCGTTCCTGGCCAAGCGCCGGGGGATCGTCATCCGTTCATGGATGGATGCGTGAGGCGTGAGACCGGGCGACCCGAGGCTTACAAACAGGTTTGAGGGCATGAACCACATGATCCGAACAGCGGCAGCTTTCAGCCTTGCGGTCCTGATTTCGACCTGCCCGTCACGCGCCCAGACCGACACCTGCAACACGACCGGGCTGTGGGTCGACTCGGTTGTCTGCGACAGCGAAATCCTGATTCAGCTCGACAGCGAGGTCACCGGGAGATTCGACGGTCTGGCCGCTCGCCTGAAGGCCACGACACCGGAATTGGCCTCCGCAGTGACGGCAGATCAGGCCGCATGGCGGACGGACAGGGCGGTGTGCAAAAAGCAAAAACTGCCCCAGCAATGCATGGAGTGGCGCTACTACGCCCGGAACGAGACGGCCGCCTATCTCGCAAACCTCCTGACCGGCCCCCGCCGCTTCGGCGATCCCTTGCAGGTGTGCTGGCAGAAGGCGGAGGGCGAGCGTGATGCCCAGAAATGCCTTGACCGGCGGCTAAGCGACATCCGCACCGGCCTTGGCATAATCGCGGTGGCCGTGCGCACAGCACTCGTCAAACGTGATGCCGAAACCGGGTCGGCAGGCGACGCAGTATCCTCTTTCGATGCGGCACAGCGTACCTTTCCACTTCATGCAAATGCGGCCTGCCTTTCGGAAGCCGCAGCCCTTGGTCAGGGACCGGGGCGGATGCTCGGGCAAACCGCCTGCGCCATCAGCGCCTGGCAGGCCAGGGCGAAAGACATTCTGCGGTTTCTGCCCGACCTGCCGGCGCACTGGTCAAGCGACGTCAGACTGGTTCAGGACGACATTGCAAAGTGCCTCGACCATGGCCGCGGCCTGAAACTCGGCGGCCCGATTCGGGTCTCCGGTTTCGCTGCGACAGCGGACGGCCGCTCAACCACTCGAGTGACCGAGCAGAGTGGCGCCCGCCACGATTGCACCCTGAGCGGGCAGGACAGATCCGTCGAGAGCTTTGCCGCGGTGACGGACGGGACGCCCGGTTCTTCAGAGAATCTTGTTTTCTACTCGACGGTAGCCGACGGCCCGGTGGCACAAGAGTGCTTCGTCCATGACCGCGTGTTCGACCGTTCGGGCGCGCATTCGGGCTGGTTGAGTTTCAGGATCTGTTAGGCCTTTCGCACCGGCGCGAACACGCTGCGGCCGACATTGTTACCCAAGTGCGCGGTGCCGGGCGCGCTCGGGAATTGCCCCAACCGATCTCATGCCGTGAAGTCTTGACACTTCTTCGCAACCCCGGCGAGGAGGCGGCGCGAAGACCGATTTCCCCGCGCATGGGATTTGGCTTTGTGGCTGAATTGGCAATAGGCAAGTCCCAAGCAGCCTGCCGCCACCAACAGTAGAAATTGCGGAGACCAAGGCAGTCACAGGCAGCAAAAAACACATCTGAAAATGTCAATCGCCGTGTGTGCAACAATGATGTGTATCACCGGTGAACATAGCTATATTTGACAAACTCCTGCTGGAATCGCTTTGACTAAATCATGCTGGCTTGCACACTCAACATCCGCCTTCACACGCAGTTGTGAGTAGAAATCGTATATTCCATAGAATTCGCCATTTTACATTATGGTTTCAACGCTCCAATATATCCAAAATCACAAAATGAGGGCCTCGGACAAAATGTAATAAGTTGCGACAACTTTCCGACGAAACCAATCAATTCGCCATTCGCATAAAATTTCTGGATTGTGGGCTAACAAAATGAAATTCACCATTACCGACGACATCTTGCGTGAGATGTGCAGGTTGAGTTCGTTCCTTATTCCTGAGGATCAACTTGTGTTTGTGGCGCTTCGTGGCTGTCAACCGATCGAGATGGGTGGCACAACGTTTCGAGCCTCGCATGATCTGAATACGACATCACTGGATTACCGGCACATGCGGTGTACTATCGTTCAATGGCACACGGGTTCTGAAAAACTGGCTGTCTATGTCGGTAGTTCGGTCCCGCATATCTCCGCCGTCGCCAAAAAGATCTCGAACAACGGCAATGGTGTGAATCGGCTTTGCAGCGGTTTCTTCGGCAAAGTTCCGGGTCTGTCCGACCACAGCTACGTCAAGGGCAACCACGGCTATGATCGCCACCTCGCCTTCCGCAATGAAACCAAACTGCCGGTCCTCAGAACCGGGGACGACACTGACTACGAGGGCGACGATCGCTACGAGTATGAGGTTGTTTACGACAACCTGCACTGCGCGCGTCAGAGCAATGAAACAATCGACGACTACGACTCGTTTGGCTGCGTTGTTGTCGCGGGCAAAGAGGGCGACCATAGTGCGACAACCCTGAGTTCTGAAGCCGGACCGTGGAAAAAATTTCTTAAGACGGCTTACGACCTGGATCAGCGCCGCTTCGTATTGATTGTATTTGAGGAAAACGAGGCGATGCGCACGGCTGAACTGGGGTTCGAGAAACGGGCGCCAACAGTGCGCTTTGGTTCGCGTGGCATTTTAGTCAATCGACTGCAAACCGGACTGGCCGCAAAGGGATATGCCATCGGCTCGACAGTTCCCGACGGCCTGTTTGGCAGCTATACCGTCAAGGCACTGCGGCAATTCCAGTTTGAGACATTCGGAAAACGCTCTACAGACATGATTTGCGGACCCTTGACCGCGGAAATGCTCGGCATCGACTGGCCCGCAAACGGCACCGCATTCGAGACCATGCTGACGGCACCCACCGACGGCGCCGCCGTACCCGAGGACATTTCTCCCGATCATTTCGGGGCTACGGCAGAGGCCGGCACGATCGACAGCCATGGCCTGACCATGGACCCGACGCTGAAGATCGCGCTGGACACAAGCCATGATCCGCTGCCTGGCTGGAGCGTGCGCAAACGACCCAACAAAGAAAAATGGGATATCCGTTTCGACGGAGGCGAACCGGTCTACCTTGGCTATTTTTTCGAATACAATGGCTACAGCACCGGCCCGATGCGCGGGCTTGCACGCACCAACGGAAGCGTTCCCAAATTACCATACGATCCCGGCGACTGGACTGAGTTTGGATCGTGGCCAGAGCTGATCTATCCCACCGCTTGGGCCGAGTCCAACGCCAACTTTGCCGTAATCAACGCATGGGATCGCGCTGCCATGACCTTCGGCTTTATCCAACTCGCGGCGCACACCGGCGATGATTTTCTGCCACTTTTCCGACGTCTGATCACGGAATTGCCGGAAGAGGCTGAAAAATGGTTCCCCGAGTTGCGCGTAATTGACGGGGTGTTGTGTTTTGTCAAAGGGGGATCGTATCGGTCTTTGGAGAATACCGGCCCTCCCGCCGACGGCGGCTATAGCGCAAGCTATTACCACGGCGATTTGATGGCGTTCTTTAATCCTGATCGCTACCACAAGACCGACAAGAAGCCCGATAACGAAGAGCTGCACGCAGCCGCACGGTGGCTGATGTTCACAATGACATCCGAGCCGATGCGCCGTATTCAGGTCGCGGGGTCCATCGACAATCTCAAGTCATCGCTTTCCAAGCTGCACCGCGCGATGCAGAATGATTCCCAAGTCAGAAACAAATATCCCAGCGGGGTGGATGGAATGCGCTGCGACCTATTGTCGATGGCCATCGCAGCGCCCCATCTGGGCGAGGGAAACATCCCGAAAATTCTGCGCGCATTGCTTAAGAACGATCCCGTCGAGGCCATTCGCACTTCGGGATACGGGCCAGGTGGACGCGCCCAAAACACCTATGACGGCATGAAGAAACGGCCCATTTTGAGAAACCTTGTCTACGACCTGGCGACCGGAAAACCGGTATGAGGAGGAGACTTTTGCATAGGTGCCGACGCAAACAACCCGCGCCCGATTCAGCAGATCAGGATATTTCGGATGACGATCTACGAAAATTACAAGGATCAGACGTTTCTCGTTACCGACCCAGATGCACGCCTCCGTGACCCCGGCGACATCTGGAAATATATTACATACCAGGCGGGCGACGACATGCCTGCCGGTGTGTCCGTCGGCGACTTCAAACTCGTCCCCGTGGGCGTGCAGGTTGCAGTGTCAGACGTCATGGTCGTGCCTGCAGGTTCCACCAAGAGACTTTTCGCATACGCCAAATCGGCTGACGGTGCGACGACATACGGCTGGACCAGCACGACTAATTTCCAAGGAAGCTTTCGCAACGTAACCCTGGGACGAATCGAGCCGAAGTCAGGCGCG
Organism: Alphaproteobacteria bacterium; assembly: GCA_021775805.1. GTDB lineage: Bacteria > Pseudomonadota > Alphaproteobacteria > Rhizobiales > JAJFHC01 > JAJFHC01. Next base: position 26,101 of record JAJFHD010000042.1, read on the forward strand.
GGCCGATATGCCGAAACCGCCGCGTGGAGCAGGGGAGCCTACACCGGGCAGGTATCGCTTGTGTTGATTGTGGACAGACGCCTTGAGTTGGAGAAGCTCACTTCCGAGATGGCCGGACCTTACTTTGAAATGGTGCAGGACGCACTTGCCGATGGGGTCGAGATTGTCATCAACAGCGGGTTCCGCACCTTCGCCGAACAAAAGTACCTCTACGAGAACTTTAAAAAGGGTGTGGCAGGGTTTTTCAAGGCCGCACCGCCTGGCAGGTCCAAGCACCAAAACGGCACAGCACTCGACATTCCCGTGGGCGGAGGGCCGGGCTTGCCAACCTACGACTGGCTTGCGGCGAATGCGACATCACATGGTTTCATCCGAACGGTCAAGAGCGAGTACTGGCACTGGGAACACCGCCCCGCTGAGGCCAAAAAGGCCAATATGCGTGGCGTCCACACCACATGGGATTGAGCCGTTCTCGATAGGCTTTGAAACTGAAACAGCGTGGGAATGCCAATTCACGGCGCCCAATCTGTTTCTACGCCAAAAACCACAAAGGAATATCTATCGTGAAAAACACAAATGTTGTTTCCATTGCAATCATTGGCGTGATTTCGCTGATCGGCACGTCGCCAACCCACGTCAAGGCCGCCGAGAAACCAATTGGCATTCTGCTTGCTGGCGGAGACATATCATCGTGCAAGAACAACTACGAATGGAAACAGTATGCCAACAAGACCGGTGCAATAATTCGTGACGAAATTTCCAAAGCATCCGCCGCTGAACCGCCCATTCCGGTAAGGGTACTTGCTTTGGGCGACCTCGCTTATCGCAAGGGCACGGAATCGGAATTCAAGTGTTATTCGGAGCGCTGGCGCGGGTTTGACGACGTCCTTCGGCCTGTTCCGGGTAACCATGAATATTTGTCTCCTGGAGCCGGACCATATTTCGACCATTTCTCAGCCAACACGTTCGTTCATCAACAGGCGAATGACAAACCCTATATTAAGGGCTATTTCACCGAAAAATTCCCAAACGAGAAGGGTCCCTGGTTGCTAATCGGTCTCAATTCGCACTTGAGGTCGCTCGAAAGTCCGTTCGGAAAGGCGGTAGCTGAAGAGGCCATTTCTGACCAGCGGAACTGGCTACGAACTCAACTCGGTGCCCACAATTCAATTCCCTGTGTGATTTCATTTTGGCATGCGCCGACTTTTTCATCCGGCCAGCATGGCCATGTTCCATACCGGCCGACCAGTTCGAAATTGCCGCTTGATTCCGGACGACCCATGCAAGGGGAGTTGCGCATTCTCTATGAGCATGGCGCTACAGCAATCTTTGCGGGACATGATCACAATTATGAGCAGTTCAGGCGCCACGATGCCGACGGCAATAAGGCGGACGATGGCCTACGGTCCTTCGTCGTCGGCACTGCTGGGTCTCTACTCACCAACGATTTCTATGAGAAAATCTGGGACATTTCCGACGGTGGGCCTTTCGGCAAAGGCAAGCTTGGCAATGGTGGCCAGGGTCTGCTCAAGATCAGTCTCTTCGAAAATCGATACGAGTGGAGATATCTCTCAATTGGAGGCGCGGAGCGCCTGCCGCAGGAGATGCGCAAACTCACAAATGGAGACCGTTGCAACACTCGCAGGTCACCGTAGCAGCGCTTGTGCGACTAACGATGGATACCCTCAGCGGGCGTAGTCTTGTCCCCCCGATTCGGTCTCTGACCAAATCGACGATGTGTTGTCTGTCGGTCTTCAGCGAGAGGGAGATGAGAGACGTCGAAACGCCAACAGCACGCTCCCGAGTTCGCGGCCCAAGCGCTGCTGACACTCAATGCACCATCTCCGGCGCCTGACGGAACTGGCGGCGGTAGGTGGCGGGGGCGGTTTCGAACTGTTTCTTGAAGACACGCCCGAAGGCCGCTTCCGAGTGATAGCCCGTACGTTCCGCGATTTCGATGATCGGCGCGTTGGAGTCGGCCAGCATCTGGCGGGCGACCTGCATGCGCCAGAAGGTGATGTAACCCAGCGGCGTGGTCGACAGGGTTTCGGAGAACTTTGTCGCAAACGACGTGCGGGACATTCCGGCCATGTCGGAGAGCGTTTCCAGGGTCCAGGGGAAACCCGGATCCTTGTGTATGGCGCCGAGCACGCGGGCAATGTTGGGGTCGGCAAAACCGGCAAGTACCGGTTTGTCGGCGCCGTCGGAATCGAGATAGGTGCGCAGGGCCTGGGCGAAGATGATCTCCGACAGCTTCAAGGCGATCAGGTCGCTGCCCATCTGGCCACGGCCGGCTTCGACGCCGATGACCCTGAGCGTGTTCTCGAGCCAGTTGCCTGTCGCCTCGCCATAGTTGCGGATGTGGATATAGGCGGGCAATGCGGTGACCAGCGGATGCCTGGCATGTTTGTCGAAGGCAAAATGGCCGCAGACCAGCTGGGTCTCGTGATTGGTGCCGAACTCGCCATAGACAAGCGTACCGCTGCCTGTGAAGCCGGCCTTCTCGACCACTTCGTCGAGCAGGAGCGCCTTGTTCTCGGTGGTCGGGTCGCAGAACAGCGTATGGCTTGCCCCTTTGGTGATGATGATCAGGTCGCCCTGTTCCAGAAGCACGGCGTCCGATTCGCCGTCGACCCGGACAAAACACCGGCCACGGTGGGCGAAATGGAACCGTGACACGTCCTCGAAGGACGGCACCTTGATGCTCCACGGAGAGGTAAACGACGTGCGGAAATAGAGCGTGCCCGTCAGTTTCATCAGGGCAAGAATATCACTCAACAAATCCATCGCGTTTCTCCATCGTACCGTCGACACATTACACCGCAATTTCGAAATTGGAAGACATTCGGACGATCGGTCAAGTTTTTCGAACTTCCAATCATTCATATGCCGACCGTTTCTATGTTCAGTGTGGATCACGCAAGGAGGCGCCTGCTGCCTGCGTGACAAACCGAACCCTGAACTAAAGGAACATCACCATGAACATCAGAAACGCGATCCTGGCCTTGACAGCCGCTCTGGCGCTCGCCACCGGTCCCGCACTGGCCCAATCGCCTAAAGACCTGAACGATCTCGAGATCGCCCATGTGGCCTACACCGCCGATAACATCGATATCCGGTACGCGCATCTGGCCCTGGCAATTTCGAGCAACCCGGCGATTCACGAATTCGCCTGGACAATGATCCGCGACCACACGGCGGTCAATGAACAGGCGCTGGCCCTGCTCGGCAAACTGAATGCCCAGCCCAAGGACAATTTTCTGAGCAAGTCCCTGATGGAAGGCGCCGACAAGCTGGTCGACGAAATGAGCAAGTTGCGCGGGGCGGCCTTCGACAAGCGCTATGCCGAGAACGAACTTGGCTACCACAAGGCGGTCAACGACCTGGTCGAGAACACGTTCATTCCCAATATCGAAAACGGCGAGGTCAAGTCGCTGTTCCAGGCCGGCCTGGAAATCTTCAAGGTCCATGAAGGCCACGCGGAAATGATGGTCAAGGCCGTCAACTGAATGACGACGCCTAACAGACGTCAGGTCATCACGGGTGTCGTGGCAGCGCTTGCTGCCACGGCCCTTTTCCCGCAAACCGCGCGCCGCGCAGCCGCGAGCGTCCGCCAACCGGCAAATCATGAAGTTAAGATTTCGAACTTCAAATTCTCACCCGCTGTATTGAAGGTGCGCCCCGGCGACACCATCACGTGGATCAACCGGGACATAGCACCCCATACCGCCACAGCACGGGACAAGAGCTGGACCACCGGCAGGATTGGCCGGAACGGAAAAGACAGCGTGCTGGTTACAAAGGAATTCGCGCTTGAGTACTTCTGCAAGTTTCACCCGGTCATGAAAGGCATGCTGGAGATTGAAATCGAGCCGTGACACTCCGGTTGGGAACCGTCATTGATGGCGTTACGGGATTGGGGTAAACCCTCAGGGAATTACTCATAATTCCGTCCGGCATCTTCATGAAAAAACCCAATTACGCATCCTCACATTCGACTGTCCGCATCAGCGCCAAGCGCTTCGAACAATCGCCCTACTATGAGAAGTACGGTGCGCCGGACACGGTTCTTGGTGTCTATGCCCGGCGTTTCTATGCCCTGTCGCTGGGTGATGATCCGATCGAGAAATACTGGACGTTGCGACGCAAGGCTATGCTGTTCGATGTGCCTGAGCGTCCGATCGAGATTGCAGGACCGGATGCCCTGGCCCTGCTCGAACACGTCTTTGCCCGGCCGGTTTCCAGCCTTAAAGTCGGGCGGGCGCGCTATGCCATCGCCTGTGCACCCGACGGCGGGATCATCATGGACGGCGTACTCATCCGCTTGGACGGCGACCGTTTCTGGTATGTCCAGGCCGACGGCGAATTCGACAACTGGCTCGGCGCCCATGCAGAAGGTCTGGATGTCACGATCAGCGACCCGAAATCCTGGGTTCTACAAATCCAGGGACCCAATGCACTGAAGGTGTTGCAGGCGGCGACGGACGGCGCGCTTGACGAGACATTCGGGTATTTTCACGCGGCCATGTTCGAGCTCGGCCGCCAGCAGGCGCTCGTATCGCGGACCGGCTGGACCGGGGAACTGGGTTTTGAGGTCTACAGCCAGGGGTCGTCCACGGACTGCCCTGCCCTGTGGGACTATCTGATGGACTGCGGCCGGCCCCACGGCATGGAGTACGCCAGCCTTGAATCCATGGGCATCCGGCGCATCGAGGCCGGCATTCTCGACAACGGTTCGGACATGGACCCGACCATGACACCGTTCGAGGCAGGACTGGGAGCGTTTGTCGATCTGGAAAAACCCGGTTTCGTTGGCCGTGACGCTCTTCTCAGGGCCGACAGGAAACCGCTGCTCTTCGGGCTGACTTGTGCAAGCGAAACCCCGTTTGCGGATCTTGAGGTGTGCGACGGCGGCACGACCGTGGGCCGCATGACCGCGGGGGCCTGGTCGCCCTATCTGGAGTGCGGCATCGGCTATGTGCGGTTCGACGAGGCCGGGGACTGGCTTGGGCGCACGGTTTCGCTGCGGGCGAGAGATGGCGCGTTGCATGCCTGCGAGGTGGTCGACCTCCCCTTCTACGATCCGGAAAAACGCATTCCACGAGGCCTGGACACGGATGTTCCGTAGACTCCCGGACAACCCTCTCAACATTGTCATCATCGGGCGCCGCCCCGATGATCTACGGCCTGCCCTACTTGGAGATGGTCTGCAGATTGCCGGATCACGTCCGGCAATGACAGAGGCGGTGCAGTACATCCGTGCATCACTCGCCGGGCAGGCGCTTGGTCTTGAAGAACACCGTGTTCGCCAAGGCGCGGAAAAGCGGATTGCCGATCATGAGATCGAGCGCCAGATCAGGGGCCGCGTTTTCCAGGGTCCAGCGCAGGATGTGTTTGAGACGGAAGCGCGGATAGACTTCAGCCAGGACAGCGGCGGGGTCGGGACCGGCGTTGCAGTCGTGATCGACAATCAGGTTGGCCAGCAACTCACCATAATGAAGGGCAGTGTGAATGCCGCCGGCGGACAGGGGCGATACGGTTCCCGCCGCGTCGCCCAACAGGATCGCACGGTCCCTGGTGAACGGCGAGACCACGCCGCCTACGGGTATGAGACCACCCCGGCGTGCTGTGACGCCGGCTTGGCTCATGTCGAACAGGGGCGCGACATGAGCGACGAAACGGTCGATGTCGGGCTTTGCCGGCATCCTTGTGGCCAGGCCGATTTGTGTGATGCCGACACCGGGTATGACCCAGCCCAAGTAGCCAGGCGCAAACGTCTTGCCAAGAAAACAGTGGAATGCCTGGTCATCGGCCATGGCAACATTCTCGAACTCCGCCTCGACGCCCAGCAGGTATTCCCGGTTCTGTCCAAGCGACAGGTCTGCGGCGACCTTCGAGCGGGGGCCGTCGGCGCCAACCAGCCAGCGGCAACTAAGCCCCGTGCCGGCAATGGCGTACCGCTCATCGCGGTAATCGGCATGGACATAAGGCGTGTCGAAGCGCACCTCGACACCGGCATCGACGGCACTTTGCGTAAAATGCGCCATCATGGCGGGCGTGTCTGTGGCCAGGAAAAAGTAGCTGTCGGAGTCGATGCGAAGGGACCGCATGGAGGGTGAATAGAGCCTGACGCCGGTGATGCGCCGCACGAGAGTGTCGGGCAAGGCTGTGATGTCGGCGGCTTCACGCACAAGAATGCCGGTTGTGTGCATGCCAATGCCGGGCGCGCTTTTTCGCTCAAGGACGACAACGCTGTGGCCACGCTCCGCCAGCACCCTGGCGCACGCAAGTCCCGCAAAACCCGCACCCACGACCACAACATCGACATGCATATCGGCTGCGATCATACCTGCATGCCCTTCCGCAGAAAAAGGGGACTATCGGTCAAGCCCTATGAGCCCGGCAAGTTTGTCGGCATCAGCACCAAGCTCGGCACTTGCGCCATCATAAACGATTCGGCCCCGATCAAGCACGATGGTCCGTTCGCTGAATCCCAGTGCAACGCGGGTGTTCTGTTCGACCAGGACCATGGTAAATCCGCCCTCGTTGCGCAGGGTTACCATGGCTTCCTGCAGTTGCTCGACAATCACGGGTGCCAGGCCTTCGCTTGGTTCGTCCATCAGCAGCATGGACGGGTTGCCCATGAGCGCGCGGCCGATGGCGAGCATCTGCTGTTCGCCACCGGACAGCTGATTGCCGCGGTTGCCACGCCTGGCATCGAGATTGGGAAAGAATTCGAACACCCGGGCAGCCGTCCAGTCGCCGCTGCCACGGGCGGCGACTTCCAGATTCTCCTGGACGGTGAGGGAGGGAAAAATCTCGCGTTCCTGGGGTACGTATCCAAGGCCTGCCGCGACGCGTGTGTGTACGGCAAGCCCTGACAGGTTCCTGGAGCCCAGCCGGATCTCTCCCTTGTGCAAGGTGGTGTGGCCCATGACCGTATCCAGCAAGGTTGTCTTGCCAACGCCATTGCGCCCGATGATCGAGACGCTGCTGCCCGGCTGCACCGAGAGATTGACGGACTCCAGTACGACGGTTTCGCCGTAACCAGCGTCGACGTCGACCAGTTCGAGAGCGGTGTCAGACATCGGTCTGCTCTCCCAGATAGACGGCGCGCACCTGGGCATCCTTGGCAATTTCCTGAGGACTTCCTTCGGTCAAAACTTCACCACCGACCAGGACCGTTATCCGGTTGGCAAAGCGGAAGACCACGTCCATGTCGTGTTCGATGATCAGAATGGAAATATCGTCGGACAACTGCCCGATCACATCCAGGATCAAATGGCTTTCCTCAGACGGTACGCCGGCGGCCGGTTCGTCGAGCAGAAGAACCTTGGGTTTCTGCCCAAGGGTGATGGCGATTTCCACCAGGCGTTGACGGCCGTAGGCGAGTTGTCTGATTTCGGTGAAGGCGTCGCCGTCGAGCTGCAGGGTCTCGAGCAGCGCCATGGCCTCGTCGGTGACATGGGTCGCCCGGCTCAGGGGCGTGATGGTGTTGCGCGCAACACCGGTCCGCTCAGCCACTGACATGACGACATTTTCAAGGACCGTCAGTTTGCGGAACAGCTGATTGATCTGGAACGTGCGGGCAACCCCGCGCTTGACCCGCTCTTCTTCGACAAGGCCGGTGATCTCCGTGCCGTTCAGTTTGATGGTTCCGGCATTGGGGCGCAAAACGCCGGTGATCAGATTGATGAGGGTGGTCTTGCCGGCCCCGTTGGGCCCGATCAACGCGTGGCGGGCGCCGGTTGCCAGCGTCAGCGATACATTGCGGGTGACCTGCAGGGCACCAAAGTTCTTTTGCAGATTTTCTAT
>JAJFHD010000043.1 GCA_021775805.1 Alphaproteobacteria bacterium
CGGGGTCCGTGACCCGAAGTCGGACGCAGCTCAGGAAATTCGCATTGAAACCGATGTGATGGAAGTCGAGCAGAAGGCCGGAAAAGCGACCTTCATCGGTAATGTTGACGCCCGTCGCGGCACCGTGCGCCTGCAGGCAAAGCGGTTGGTGGCGAACTACCGTGAAGTACCCTCGGGCGATTCGGCAAAAACCGAGATCACCAAACTCAATGCGCAGGGCAGCGTGGTGGTCACGAGCAAGGGCCAGAAGGCAACCGGCGAATGGGCCATCATGAACGTTCCGACCGGCAAGGTGACCATGGGTGGAAATGTGGTCCTCACCCAGGGAAAAACGGTAATTCGCGGCGAGAAACTCGAACTCGACCTCAAAACCGGCCGCAGCCGGCTGCTCGGGCGCGACGGATCCGGCGGGCGCGTGCGCGGCGTATTCGTTCCATCGCGTAAATAGAGTATAGTGGCGGCCGCGTGTTTGTGATTTCACAGAATATTAATCGAAACAGGGCTCAATAAGAGGATACGGAGCGACTTGGGCAAACTGTTCTCATTTCCCGGCCCGTACAAGGATCCGGCTGAAGAAGATCACGACGGTTATGAAACCGATACGGATCTTCAGTCGGAGCTTCGGCCGATCGGTCAGCCTGACGGGCTTGCCATTCGGTCGATCGGGAAAAGCTACAAGCGCCGCCCTGTTGTTAGAGGGGTTAGTCTTTCCGTACGGCGTGGGGAAGCTATCGGCCTGCTGGGTCCCAACGGCGCCGGCAAGACCACTGTGTTCTACATGATCACGGGTCTTGTTGCCGCCGACTACGGAGCCATCGAGCTGGACGGTATCGACCTCACTCACCTGCCGATGTATCGGCGGGCGAGGCTCGGAATCGGCTACCTCCCGCAGGAGGCATCGATCTTCCGCGGTCTCACGGTAGAGGAAAACATTCGCGCGGTTCTCGAATTGTCGGAACCGGATCGCGAAGTGCGTGAGGGTTTGTTAGATGCTTTACTCGACGAGTTTGCAATCAGGCATATCAGGCGTACGCCGGCTGTTGCACTCTCTGGTGGCGAGCGAAGAAGAGTCGAGATCGCACGGGCTCTGGCCACGCGACCTTCCTTTATGCTCCTCGACGAGCCCTTCGCCGGGATTGATCCGATTGCAATCGGTGATATCCGCGACCTGGTGCGACATCTTACTGATCGAGGGATCGGGGTGCTTATTACGGATCACAACGTACGAGAAACCCTCGAACTCATCGACCGAGCCCTGATCATTCATGACGGGCAAGTGCTCATGGAAGGGTCGCCTCAAGAAATCGTGGGCAATCCCGACGTCCGCAGGCTATACCTTGGTGACAAGTTCAGCCTGTGATTCGGGGCCACAGCACCCGACACATTCTGCAGCAAAGGCCGACCGGCCAGATTTCCACCGGGTCCGGCGACGGATCCTTGATTGTGTGAGGGCATGAACGCACATGGTGCTGGCGCCCAGACTCGAACTGCGGCAGGGACAGTCCCTCGTCATGACGCCGCAACTGCAGCAGGCAATCAAGCTGCTGCAGTTGTCGAATGTCGAATTGACGGCCTATGTGGAATCCGAGTTGGAACGCAACCCGCTTCTGGAAAAGCCAGAGGGCGAAGAGCTTGAACTGCGGGATTCCGGGCAAAACCGGGAGGACACCAGCCGAGACCGCCCCACCGATGCCACGCCGGATTCGCCTGAAGGTAGCGATGCCGACGGGTCTGAACCGGATCGCAGCGATCTGTCGTTTTCTGCCGACAGTACGGCTGGCGAATCCCTGGCCCAGCTCGACACCGAGCTCGACAATATCTACTCCGAGGACACCGCGTCCGAGCTTGCACAGCACAGTACGGTTCCCGGACAGGCGGACTCGGGCTGGACATCGCTGCAGTCGGGCTCGCCGGTGCCGTTGGGCGAGGCGTTCTCCCTGGAGTCGACGCTCACGGGGGAGCAATCCCTTGCGGAGCACCTGACCGAACAACTGAACATGGCGATAACCGAACCGGCGCGCCGGATCATCGGCCTGCACCTGATCGACATGGTCGATGACGCCGGTTACGTGACAGGCGATATCGACCAGGTTGCCGAGCGCCTGGGAGCATCCGAGGCAGCGGTGCTCGAAACCCTGCACATCATGCAGACCTTCGAACCGTCGGGCATCATGGCGCGTTCGCTCGGCGAATGCCTTGCGCTGCAACTGCGCGAAAAGGACCGGCTGGACCCGGCAATGCAAATGTTGCTGGACAACATCGAGCTGCTGGCCAAGCGCGAACATGCCGCCCTGATGGACATCTGTGGCGTCGACCGTGACGATCTTGTGCAAATGATCGAAGAGATCCGCGAACTCGATCCCAAACCGGGTCTGGCCTTCGATGCGGCCATCGTCCAGACAGTGGTGCCCGATGTCACAGTCCGGGAAAATTCCGACAGCACCTGGCTGGTCGAGCTGAACAGCGACACATTGCCGAAGGTACTGGTCAACAACCAGTACTACGCAACCGTCAGCCGGACGGCGCGCAACAGCGACGACAAGACTTATCTGACGGAATGCTTTGCCAACGCCAACTGGCTGGTCAAGAGCCTTGACCAGCGCGCCCGCACGATTCTCAAGGTGTCGCGGGAGATCGTGCGCCAGCAGGATGCCTTCCTGGCCTATGGCGTGCAGCATCTGCGGCCGCTCAACCTCAAGACCGTGGCGGACGCCATCTCCATGCATGAATCCACCGTCAGCCGGGTTACCTCGAACAAGTACATGGCGACGCCGCGCGGCGTCTTCGAGTTAAAGTACTTTTTTACCTCGGCGATCGCCTCATCCGCCGGCGGCGACTCTCATTCGGCCGAGGCGGTACGGTTCCGCATCAAGGAACTGATCGAATCGGAAAACGCTGCCGCCATCCTGTCAGACGACAAGATCGTCGACCTTCTCAAGGATGCAGGCATCGATATCGCCCGGCGCACTGTGGCAAAATATCGCGAAGCCATGCACATCCCGTCCTCGGTTCAGCGCCGGCGCGAGAAACGCTCGGCACTTTAGCCGAGATATTTCGGGGCCGTCTTGTCGTACTGCCGATAAATCAATCGAATTCAAGTTGTTAAGAGAAATTGCCGGGTAGCCGAGGCTGTTTTCCGGAGCCCGCAAACAGATGAAATCGTGACATTCAGCTGAGAATCATTGTATTTTTGCCAACGGTTCGGTGCATTTTTCAAGATTTCGCCACAGCGCAACGCAGGAGTTGACTTCCGTAAAATCCGACACTAGGTTCGCGGCACATTGGAGCTGGCAAGATCAAACATAGATGCCGATCTTGAGCCGAGCGTTGATTTGACAAGCTGGATCACAGGCAAACCGGGCACAGGCGGAACACTGCACCGGGGATTGCAAAACAGAGCCATAGCAGAGCACTGAATTTCTTTTAACTCAATCCTTGGGACCCTAACGGGACAAGGCTGGAACCGGCAATGCAAGTACAAATATCTGGCAAGAGTGTCGATGTGGGCGATGCCCTGAGGGCACACATCACGGAACGTCTCGAACTCAACGTCAATAAATATTTCGACGGAACGGCTGAAGGCCACGTGACCGTCATGCGCGAAGGCGGCGACTTCCGCGTCGAGTGCGTTGTTCATCTCAGCTCCGGCATCATGTTGCAGTCCAAGGGGCAGTCGGGGGACGCCTATGCCGGGTTCGACATGGCGGCAGAACGGCTCGAGAAGCGACTGCGCCGCTACAAGCGCCGTCTCAAGGATTACCACAGCCGCCACAACAACAAGCTCAACGGGCTTGATGCCCCAAATTTCGTCATCGCAACCAGCGATGAAGAAGAGACAGAGGCCGAAGACCTCAATCCCGCTATCATTGCGGAAAACACAACCAGGGTAGAGGAACTGACCGTCGGCGACGCCGTCATGCGGATAGACGTCTCGGAAGAGCCCTTCCTGATTTTCAAGAATGCCAGCCACGGTGGAATCAATGTGGTCTACCGCCGTGACGACGGCAATTTCGGCTGGATTGACCCAGGTGTTGCGGGCGACAATTGATTGTGTCGCCGCCCCGGCATCCACGACCGGCAATTACAAGGATACCAAGATGCAGCTTTCTGACCTGATCGGTACCAACAGCGTTGTTGCCAATCTCAAAGCGGGTAGCAAGAAACAGGCTCTGCAGGAACTTTCCCAGATGGCGGCCAAACTGACCGGGGTTGCCGCCCGCGATATATTTTCGACCCTGCTGCAACGGGAACGCTTAGGGTCGACCGGCGTCGGCCAGGGAATTGCCATTCCCCACGGCAAGATTGCCCAGCTCGACCGCCTCTACGGCATATTCGCGCGCCTGGAAACACCGATCGACTTCGATGCGATGGACGACCAGCGTGTGGATCTGGTGTTTCTTTTGCTGGCTCCGGAATCGGCCGGCGCTGATCACCTGAAGGCACTGGCGCGGATTTCCCGCCTGCTGCGCGATCCCGGTGTTATCGAAAAACTGCGCGGCTCCAGCGAAGCCTCAGCGCTTTATGCCATTCTCACCGAACCGGCGGCTTCGCACGCGGCGTAGGGCTGGAGTTCCAATTTCCTGACGCCATCCTCGCCGGCGTGAAACGATGACGAGGACACTGCCAAGCGATCCCGCATCACAACTCTGGAATGACACCTCAATTGTCATGCGCGCGCTTGACGCGCGCATCTCCAGAGTTGCAAGGCCGGAGGTCCTCGTGCCGACGCACGACGACAACAATCAGGGAAGGCGGTAAAGCTAAAGTTTCGGCGGTGCAATGGCGATCAGCACCAGGAATGAATCCCACAAATTGCGACACGCTTTAGTTTCTCGGGTCAAGCCCGAGGAAGACAGATTATTCACCTGAACATGAAGTGTCGAGTATTGCTCAACCTCAGTGAACGCTGACGGGCTGCAGGTCCTGTTCCAGCGCGTTGGCGTGTGCGGCGTCCTTGCTGTCTGTAATGACCATGCAGGTGCCGTCCGCGGCGTAGAGGCCGTAGAGCCTGGCGTTCTCAGGCAGGTCGGGCACGTTTTCGATGACCTGAATGACCTGCTCTTCGCCCAGTTCACGAACGTACGCCACTTCGCCGCCGCCGAGATGGGCGAATTCGATCTGTGTCAAATCAGTTTCTTCGTCAAACTTGAAGTCGTTCATGGCTTCTCTCTCCTTTTGCCCCCGCTTCCCGGTCGTTGTGCCTGAGATATCCCAAACGGGACAGGGTCAGCCGTCAGTAACCGTGATGCCGATTTTCCGCACGATCCGTTCGGGTTCGGGACGGAACATGCGGATGGACAGTAACCCGTTGCCGAGTTGGGCGTCCTTGACTTCCATGCCGTCGGCCAGCACGAAAGCGCGCTGGAATTGACGCGCGGCGATCCCACGGTGGAGAAAGCTGCGTTCACCTTCATCATTCTGCCTGCCACGAATGAACAATTGGTTTTCTTCTACCGAAATGTCCAGTTCGTCCTCGGAAAACCCGGCAACTGCCAAAGTGATCTGCAACATCTCGCCAGCGTCGCCGTTACAACTCAGGCGTTCGATATTGTAGGGTGGGTATCCGTCTCCCGACGTCTTGGTTGCCCGGTCGAGCAAACGTTCAAGTTCGTCGAATCCAAGCAAAAACGGACTGTTGAAATGAGAAACACGTGACATTTTCCGGCCCTTGTCTCAAGCGGCTAAGGGACGCGGCTCAAACCGTGTCCCAACTGCCCCGGCCCGCAAAGGGCACCGGGGACATCGATAATCGGAATATGGGGTGTTTTGTCGCCGTGTTCAAGAGTTTTGCCCCGGCGCCACAGTGTTGGACGGTCAAAGACTGATGGCGGCCGCCAGTGTCCGATTCTGCCGTGCAATGGCTGTTTTCAGCGCTTCCAGATCCATATTGTCGTCGCGCACGAAGACGGTGAACATCATGTTCATGTTGTTGAAAAGCATCTCGCCCACGGATTTCGGGTCAATTTCGGTCCTGACGAGACCGTCGCGGCGCAATTGGACAATCAAGTCGCAAATCTGCGCCATAAGCCGTTGATCGAGGGCGATGTAGGCCTTGCCGAACTCGGTTTCCGGGCGCCGGGTGGTGATCGCCATAGCCTCGCGCCACATTTCCTTGTTCAGGTAGACCAGGGAGTGATCGAGATAGATCCACATCAGTTCCATGATGGCCTGCTGGACATCGGCCGGTGGCGCGGCAACGATCCGGGTGCCCGCAATGAGGACTTCGTTGACCTCGAGCGATACGATCGCCACCAGCAGATCGCCCTTGTTTTCATAGTAGTTGTAGACCGTGCCTACCGACACTTCGGCGCGGGCCGCAATGGTTTCCAGCTTGGTGCGGTGGTAGCCTTCTTCCCGAAACAGATCGGTTGCCGCCGCAATAATTCGCCGGTTCCGGTCCGCTTTCTGTTTTGCGCGCAGGCCACTCATGGCTCAAATATGCATGAAAAATGAATTGACTCAAATATTGAATGCGTTCATTTTTTGATTAACTGCGCTGGAAACCGGCAATCCCTGTTCGCCAGTGCCGTGTTTACAGTAGGCTGACACGCAAACAAGAATGGGAGGAACACATGTTGTCACGCACGAAACACCCGACCCGGCTATCCCGCCGCAGGTTACTCCTGACCGTCGCCGCCGTATGCGCCCTGACGGCCTTCGGCCGGTCTCCGGCAGCACACGCGGCGGATACGCTGAATGCGCTGGTCTGGTGCGACCACACCGATCCGGCCCTGATCAAGCCGTTCGAAGAGGCCAACAATGTCAAAGTGAATCTCAAGGACTACGAGGGAACCGGCACCGCGCTGTCGATCATCGAGCAGTCGCAACCCGGCGACTGGGATGTCTTCGTGGTCGACGGTGTCGATGTGCCCCGGGTGGTCGATGCCGGGCTGCTTGCCCCGCTTCCCGCCGACAAGATGCCGACGTCTGACCTCTTCCCGGAACTGGTCATGGCCGGTAATCACGTCAAGGACGGCAAGACCTACGCGATTTCGGAAAAGTTCGGTTACAACACGATCTCCTACAACAAGAAAAACGTCGATCCGGCCGACATGCAGGACATGGCGATCATCTGGAGCGACAAGTACAAGGGCAAGATCGCGATCTACGACTATTACCTGCCGGTCATGGGCATGGTCGCCATGGGACTTGGCAAGAAGACCGCCGACCTCACCGAAGCCGATCTGCCGGCGATCAAGGACGCGCTGTTCAAGATGAAGGCGGTGTCAAAACAGGTCGGCGAAGTGGTTTCGAGCCAGACGGCGATCGCCACGGGTGAAGTCGACATTCTGGTCGGCGGCGGCGAATGGGTAACAGCCGGCCTGACTGCCGAGAAGCCCGAGCTCGACTGGGTGCTGCCGAAGCAGGGTGGCGTGCGCTGGTCGCAGTCGATCGGTGTCTTTGAAACATCCAAGAAAAAGGATCTGGCGGTCAAGTTCGTTCAGTACATCCTGAGCCCGGAAGGCCAGGCCCGGCTGGCAACATCGTCGTGCTACTGGGCGATGCCCGCGAATGCCAAGGCCGGCACCAAGCTGACCGACCAGCAAAAGACGGCACTGCGCTGGGACGACCAGAAGGACTATCTTGCACGCTCGCAACTCTATCCGGTCCCAAGCGCGGACCTCGATGCCAAGATGCAGGATGTCTGGACACAGTTCCTGCAAAAATAAACAAGGCTTTTAGAGACAAGTCTGAAGCATGGCGTCCACGGATATGGCGATAGCGCAGGAACGCCGCAAGGCATTCGGTTTTGTGCTGCCGTCGATCCTGTGGACGCTGGCATTCTTCCTGGTGCCTTTCGGCTTCATGGTGGTCATGAGCCTGTGGGCAAGGATAGGCACCAAGATCGTCCAAACATGGTCGCTGGACAACTATGCGGCATTCTTTGCAAAGCCCCATTTCCTGCAAGGCATGGTCAACTCCCTGGAGATCACGCTGACGGTCACCGTGATCTCCGTGGTGCTCGCCTACCCGTTGGCCTGGATCATTGCCCACAGAGTGCCGGAACGGTGGCAACGGGCCGCCCTGATCATGGCCATCCTGCCGTTCTGGACGTCGTACGTGGTCCGGTCCTACGCCTGGGTGCTGGTGCTTGCCAGGACCGGCGTCATCAACCAGACCCTGATGGGGATGGGAATTATCGACGATCCGCTGGAACTGGCCTCGACGCGCACGGCCACGGTCATCGGATTCGTCCATTTCTTCGTCATGCTGCTGACCCTGACGATCTATGCCAACCTGAAACAGCTTTCGCCGAACTATGCCCGCGCAGCAGCCGATCTCGGGGCAAGCCCGCTGCAAACCTTCGTCCATGTGATCCTGCCGCTGACAGTGCCGGGCATCATGGTCGGTGCCTTCCTGACATTCGTGTTGTGTATCGGCGACTACATCACGCCGCAGATCCTGGGCGGCAACAACGAGCTTGTCATGCCGCAGATCATCATGCTGCAGATTGGCCGGCGTGCCGATTTTCCCACCGCGTCGGCCCTGTCGATCCTCCTGATGGTGATCGTAACGATCGTCTACGTGGCCTGTGCCCGCTGGCTCAAACTGGAGAGGGCGTGAAACATGAGAAATTTGCATGACTGGGCAAGCGGTCTCTATGCACTCCTGATCTACGGCTTCATCTTTTTGCCGGTTGCCGTTCTGGTGCTGTTTTCATTCCAGAGCGGACGGTTCCCGATCCCGCCCTTCAACGGTCCATCCCTGAAATGGTACGAGGCGGTCCTGGCCGACGACAAGCTGGTGGCCGCCCTGACCAATTCGCTCGTGGTGGCCCTGGTGTCGTCTGCGGTGGCCTGTTTGCTGGGCTTCCTGGCCGCCTATGGATTGGCCCGGTACAAGCTGCCGGCATCGGGTCTGCAAAGAGCCCTGATAACCGCACCCCTGACCGTGAGCTATCTGATCATCGGGCTGGGACTGCTGATCATGTTCAACACCTTCGGCATCTCAAGGTCCCTGTGGACCGTCGGCATCGGCCACACGGTGATCAACATGCCGTTGTGCTTTGCCATTATCTACAGCCAGATGGGCGCCCATCAGGTGAACGTGGAGCGCGCCGCCAGGGATCTGGGCGCTGCCGACTGGCAGGTCATGTGGCTGATCACGGCACCGATGCTTATGCCCGCCATTCTCGCGAGCTACTTTCTGTCGGTGACATTCTCCTGGGACGAATTCATCATCTCGTTCTTGCTGTCGCGGTTCGAGGTGACCCTGCCGGTCGAGATCTGGAGCTTGTTGCGGTCGGGCCTCAACCCGAAGACCAATGCGGTGGGGTCGATCGTTTTCCTGGTCTCTGTCATGCTTGTGGTCATCCTCGAACTGACCGTATTCCGGAGGGCCAGACGCTCATGACAGCCGAGGTTCAGGTACAAGGCCTATCGCACCGGTTTGGTGATTTCACCGCCTTGAACGGGATTGACCTGACAATCGGGGCAGGCACGTTTGCCGTGCTGCTCGGGCCGTCGGGATGTGGCAAGACCACGTTGCTGTCGATCCTGGGCGGATTTATCAGACCAAGCGAGGGGGCAGTCCTGATCGGCGGCCACGATGTAACCACCGTTCCACCGGCGCGGCGGCCGACGACGACCATGTTCCAGGACTACGCCCTGTTTCCTCATATGAGCCTGGGGGCCAATGTGGGCTTTGGTCTTCGCATGCGAGGGGTCTCTCGGGCGGACCGGGACCGGAAGGCGTCCGAGATGCTCCAACTGGTTGGTCTCGAAGGGGACTTCGACAAGAAGCCACATGAACTGTCGGGCGGCCAGCGCCAACGGGTCGCCCTGGCACGGGCCCTGGCGGTCGAACCGGATCTGTTGCTGCTCGACGAACCGCTGGGCGCGCTCGACCTGAAACTCAGACGGCAGATGCAGGACGAACTCAAGGCGATCCAGAGGCGAGTCGGCACCACCTTCGTCCACGTCACCCACGACCAGGAAGAAGCCATGGCGATAGCCGACGACATCATCGTCATGAATGCGGGCAGGGTTCGCGACAGCGGATCGCCGGAATCGATCTATCTGAATCCAAGAAACCACTTCACGGCAGCATTCATGGGCGAGGCGAACTTCATTGCCGGCACGATCCTGAATGCCACGGCATCGATGGTCAGTGTACGATCTGCTCTTGGCACACACGCCATACCAATCAACGACGCGTTGCCGTCGGCACTCAGAGACGGCGACGCCGTTGAGTTGTGTGTGCGGCCCGAGCACATTGAATCGGTACCGGCCGGCTCCGACGCACCGAGGCAATGGCGGGGGCGGGTCACGGATGTATCCTTCTTCGGCACGTATCATCGCTGCCATGTGGCGCCTGAAGACATTCCGGGCGAGACCTTCGTCGCACATTTTCCCCAGTCGCTCGGTCTCGGACTGGCCGTTGGCGACAGTGTGTTGTTCAAAATTGTTCCGAGAAACATTATCGTGCTGCCGGCACAGGAGTAGTAACCTCAATGGAGAGAGCAAAACCGGAAGACTGGTACACCGTCCGGCGCCTGGGCGACGATGTCACTTATATCGGCGAACCGCATATAGAGGAATTCTACCGCTGCAACATCTGGCACGTGCGCGGCCGCAACCGGGACATGCTGGTAGACAGCGGCATGGGCGTCGTGAGCCTGCGCGACTACGTGCCCCTGGTCACGGAGCGGCCATGCGTCGCGGTCGCCAGTCACACCCATTTCGACCACATTGGCTGTCATCACGAATTCAGCGACCGTGTCATCCATGAAGCCGAAGCGGACCTGCTGGCCAACCCGACCAGGGCCAACACCCTCGCCGAACCGTATGTCACTGATGCGATATTCACCCAGTTGCCACCCCAACCTTACGAATCGGTCGAGTATGCCGTCGCCAGTGCGCCGGCGACCCGGGTGGTCCGCGATGGCGACATCATCGACCTGGGTGACCGGCATTTCGAAGTGGTGCACACACCCGGCCATTCTCCCGGCGGCATCGCCTTGTGGGAGCCGGCAACGCAGATCCTCTTTTCAGGCGACATCGTGTATGACGGGCCCCTGATCGAAGACACCTATCACGCCGATGCCGTCGACTACTATGCGAGCATGAAGCGGCTGCTGGATCTTCCGGTGCGGGTTGTCCACGGCGGGCACTTTCCAAGCTATGACGGTGAACGTCATCGGGCTATTATCCGGGCATGGCTCGATGACAAAGACAGCCATTGATAGGAATGGCTTGGAGAAGATTATCTCATGCACACCATTCTGGTGCCGATAGACGGTTCGAAACATGCCCAGAAGGCTCTCCACATTGCCTGCGACCTCGGCGAGAAGTACGAAGGACGCATAGCCCTTCTGCATGTTCTGAGCCACGGCCGGAGTGCAAGCGACCTTCTGGAACTGGACGTGGCCCATTTGTTCGGCCCCAAGCTCAAGGCGACACTCGCGACAGCCGCAGAGAACTCCTCTGAACCGGTGGCGGAAAATCTGCTGAAAGTGGTCGGCGCGAAAATTCTTGAGCAGGCCGACGCGAAAGTCCGAAGATGCGGTCTTGAGGCCGTAACGTTATCGATGGAAACCGGCGACCCCGCCGAGTGCATTCTTGTGGCGCGCGAGCGCACTGGCGCAAATACCATCGTCATGGGGTCGCGGGGTGCGAGCGACTCTTTCGCGACACCGTTCGGCAGCGTCTCGAACGCGGTCTTCGAACGGGCACCGTGCACCTGCATTTCCGTCAAGTAGGCGTTGCAGACCGTACCGGATGCCGTGACGATGACTGCCGCTACCGGGAACTTCGCGGCGACAACACAAGCAGGTGCGCCGCAAGTATGACGCTTGTAATGGACCAGGTCAGAATCGGCGCAACCATCCAGTAGTGGACAATCGAATGATTACGCACGACCAGTAGCCACAGGACGGGGAGCAGACCAATAACCAACATCTGTACCGAATGCTTCCAGACCGGCGTCTTCTCCTTTCGGCCGTTGCCTCCGGTCCTGGACCTTCGTATCGCCAAGAAAGACAGCACCAGCACGACGACGGAAACGGCCATGGTCGGGCGCATTACAGCAGCATTCAGGCCAATGCTCTCCCAAACGGAGGATTCGGGCGATTCGGCGCTTCCACTCAACCTCTGGGACACGACTTGGACAATTGTGCTGACAACCGTGCCAGCACCCATAGCGCTTGCTGCTGCCACCCATTTGAGGAACCAGAACCCTCCATATCCGGCCAGCCACGCCGTGAACAGCACAATGGCCTCCTGGAAGCTGGCATCATTCCTGTCATGCCAACGCCGCAGTGACACGGCGATCAGGGCCAGCGTCGGCGCGACGACCGGATTGATCAACAAATCGAAATAGGCGACGAGAATGCCGATCAGAACAAAGCGCTGGACGTTGGACTCAAGGCTGACGTCCCGGGAGCGCATGATGTGAGCGGCGACAACAAACCCGATGATCCAAGACGAGGCATGAGGTACGAGCAGGAGTTGACTGTACAGTGGGGAAGCGATGACAACAGCCGCGATCGCGCCAGCGGTGAGCCAACCGATTTTCGATCCTACCGTGGTGACAAAAAAGACGAATGCGGCGCTGAATGCAAGCAGAACCAAGGCGCGCAAAACGGGTACAGACGAAAAGCTCAGGACCGGGCGGGCAATAATCTGTGCGCCGTGCCAATATCTGAAATAGTTCTGCATGTAGGGCTGATCTGACGCGATCTGCTCGCAGTTGCCGAGCATGGGACTTTGAACGGCGTCAACAAGCGCGCGCCGAAGGCCGTAGCTCTCGCGGGTCTCCGTCGTCTTTGACCTCATACCTACAGTCGCAGAGACACACTCTGACCAGTGATCCAGCCTGCTGCCGGAAAACAACAGGTGCTGGCTGTAATTGGCAGTGCTGACACTCGCCAATACGTTGCGTTTGACACCATCCAACGGCAGCAGGTTTGAGGCAATTATCAGCCCGAGCCCACCGACGAAGCACAATGTTATCAAAACCGTTGCCTTCGCGAATACCCGTATAACCGTTGGCATGACAGCGACCTGCGCGTTCTAATATGGGCATCATCCCCGGACCGATCATCTAGAGCACTATCCTACCCCTGACCTAAAATATGAGATGTGTCCAGAGACCGTACTATCGCAGGGTTATCAGACACTCGACGACTGCCGCTTGGGTCCTGCCATCGGGTAGGTGGCGCGCTTCCTGAAACAGATCGGAGGCACCGTTTGCCACTTGAGAACGGTCAAGGAGTGCCGATGGTCAGCGCCTGAAGCTAAGGTTGCTCAACGCCTTGTTTCCAGGGCCGCGCGCGTGGCTGATAATCCGGAATCCCCCGGCAGTCCGCTGCCAGGTCATCTGCTGCTCAACGTCCTTCTTGGTGACCGGGTCGGGAGCGCTGAAATTCAGCACCGCTTCGCCGTTCTGCATGCGGCCGGCGACCGCCGTGCTGCCGAAACCGAAGGGATTGGCCCATCGGCCGCTGATCGCATCGCTGCCGCTTCTTGAGCTGACCGCGCCGTTGAAATCGAACTTCTTTCCCGGTACGGCACATTTGCCGGTGATGACCAGCTCCCGGCTGCCTGCGAAATAACTGTTGGCGAGCCTGCAGCGGACAACTTCACGCGCGCCGCCCGCAGTGCGTTTGGCCCAGCCTTCGCCTTTCCAGCGACCGTCCATTGCCTTCAGGAGATCGTTCGAGAACGCCGGCGCCATCAAGAAAGCCGACACGGCCAGGAGCAGGGCGATCTTCCAGGCGTTGGATTTCACTTCACAATCCACTTTTGTTTCAGCAGTGCGGGCAATAACAGCAGATCCGCCAGCAAGGCAATGATGAACGTCAGGATCAGCATTAACCCGAACAGCTGCACCGGGGCAAACACGCTGGCCTGCGTAATCGCCAGCCCGACGGAGAGCAGCAGGGTCGTGAGCACCATGACTTTGCCCGTCTGCTGGATGGTTACCTTAAGAGCATCGTCCACGCTGCGGCCGCCTTTGCGCTCCAGATGAAACCTGTTGACGACATGGATAGAGTCATCAATTGCGATGCCGAAGGCAATCGTCAGAGCCAGAACCGCGGTAGGAGTCAGGTTCCCGTCGTTCAGGAAATGCAGGGCGGAAGCCGTCAGGATCAGGGGAAGTATATTCGGCACAAACAGGGCGACAACGAGGCCCGGCCAGCGGAATGCGAGAGCGATCAGGAACGTCGACGACAGACAGGCGATCAGCAATCCACGCCCCAGTTGCTCGATGATCGCTATCGACTCATGGCGCATGATGTCGGGCAGGCCGACGACCCGGTCGGCGGAGGCATCCAGAGCGGCTTTTTCGATGCGGTCGTGAACATCGCGCGACGCGCCGTCACGCATGGGTTCGGGAACGAAGGTTACCACCCGGGCCACGGTGCCGGTCCTGGACATCAGCTGATCTTTGACACTCTCGGGCAGGTCGACCATTTCAGCGGGCTCGGGGAGACGGCCGGGGTTGCCCAGCCAGCGCGCAATTGAAGCCATCGATACAGTGGTGTAGCCGGGCGCCGCCTTCTCGACGGCTTCGGTGACAGCGACCAGCCGGTTCCAGCCGGCTTGCACAGCAAGGGACTTTCCATCCCGGGTGTCCAGTTCGCTCCACAGCCGGTAGGTGCCTCCGAATTCGGCAAACAGTCTTTCGTTCGCGGCGACCAGAGCGCTGTCCTGGGGCAGCGCGTCTTCATGGGGAAACCAGGCCCGGGTTTGCGAATACCCGTATGCCCCGGCGGCAAACAGCAAAAGGGCCAGGACAAGGATCTTGTGTCCGTGGGTCAGGACAGTTCGCCCGACTGGTGCCAGCGCGGCCCAACCGCCGCCGCCGGCGTCCCGCCGGGGTGCGTTCCGTTTCACGAACTTTCCCAAAAGCGCGAACGATGTCATGACCACAAAAAACGACACCAGGACCGACACTGCACCGACCATGGCGAATTCAAACAGTTGATCGTTGTCCGATATGGCGATGGCCAGAAAGGCGATGGCGGTCGTCAGGGCGGTCAGCGCGCAGGCCGGGCCGATTTCCCTGATGGTCCTTTCGAGACCAACTTCGGCCGGCTCCCGATCGCCCTGGTGTTGAAGATGCAGCACCAGGTGCATGGAATCGGCAATTCCCAGAACAAGAACCAGGATCGGCAGGACGTTGCTGATGACCGTGATCGGATAGCCGAACAAGGCAAACACCGAGAGGCAGGCCAGCACGCCGATAATCGCAGGGATGACCGCGACCAATGCGGTAGGAACATTGCGGAAGACCAGCAAGGACAAGCCAATCACCAGGAGACACCCCAGTGCATTGAGTTTCAGCAGATCGGCTTTCAGGCCATCGACTATGGCCATGGAAATGGCATCCTCGCCGGTGACCGTAAAGCGTAGGCGGCTGCCCAGCATCCGGGCCGATGTTTCCGTAATCCCCGCCAGAAGTCCGCGCACGACCGATCGCGACAGGCCGGCTTGCGTGGTCACGATGACCAGGGCCGACATGCGGTTTTCCGAAACCATTGGACGCAGGAACGTTACGGACGCCTGAAACCGTTTCAGGCGTTGTTCGACCTCGTCAATGTCGATGTCTGCCGGAATCACGGTTTCTCCCGGGAAGTCGGCATTGATCTTGGGGAAACGCATGGAAAACGGCGACAGTACCGAGCCTGCCTGCTCGAGAAACTCCAGTTCCAGCGCCAGGTC
Organism: Alphaproteobacteria bacterium; assembly: GCA_021775805.1. Lineage (GTDB taxonomy): Bacteria > Pseudomonadota > Alphaproteobacteria > Rhizobiales > JAJFHC01 > JAJFHC01. The sequence goes on from JAJFHD010000043.1 coordinate 15,669, forward strand.
GCGCATGCGGCCGTAATCACCGGCGGAGAATGGCTGACCGGCTTCGATGAACACGGCAATATCGGAGCGCCGGCCGCCGGTGTCCCTGATGAAGTTCCTGTAGTTCTGGGAGCTCTGGTTTTGCGAAAGAAAGACGCGGTTGATGTCTTCGTCGAAGCGCAACGCCGGAATCGCCCAGATCGATCCAATCAGCAAGGCCGCCAGGACCGACAGCGCGACGATGGGGTGACGGATGGCAAGCAGCCCCGGTCGTTCAAGGCCGAATCCGTGGTTCATTCAGATCGCATGGGTTTCAACGCGCGCTCCTCGACGGAGATCCTCAGAGCCAGAACCGCCGCATTCAGCACGGAAAACACCACGGCCACCCAGAACAGGCCCAGGACCATGGGAGCGGCAAAAATCTCCGCAACCACCAAAACATAATTCGGGTGGCGTAGGAAGGCGAAAGGCCCGGCCCGGACAAGCGGTTCGTCGAGAACGATGATACGGGTCGTCCAGCGTTCGCCAAGGCTGGCAAGAATCCAGACGCGCATCGCCTGCAAACCAGCAAAGACAATCAACCAAAGGACCGACACCGCCTGATCGAACCCGAAGAAAACAAGCGCCAGAATCCAGCAGGTATGCAAGGCAACGATCACGGGGTAGTGGGAGGCCCCGACCTCGACGGCGCCCCTTTCCAGCAGCCGCGCCGTGTTGCGTTTGGCCAGCACCAATTCACCGAGGCGCTGGACGACGACGAAGGTCAGAAAAAGAACGGCGGGAATGGAGATTTCCGGCACGTCAGGACCTCACCGTCAGGGGCAGAAACGAGGCGGTAAAGCCTGGCCCGAGCGCACACATTGCCATCCGGCCGGTGGTCATGTTTTCCAGAACGCGTTTCAAAACGAACAGGACCGTTGGCGCCGACATGTTGCCGTAGTCGCGCAGCACTGTGCGTTCCGCGTCCAGGCTGCGATCGGGCAGGTCGAGGGCCTCTTCGAGGGCTTCGACGACCTTGGCACCACCGGGATGGCAGACAAACCGGTCGATCTCCGGACGCGTGATGCCCGCGCGGCCAATCGCCTTGTCGGTGGCCTCTGCGAAGTAGTCCTTGGCAAAGGTCGGTATCGAGCGGTCGAAAATCACACCAAGGCCGGCTTCGTCCACGTCCCACCCCATGATCGCCAGGGTGTCCGGCCACAGCTCCTCCTGCCCGGCTTCCAGCTCGATTACCGGCAAATCGCTGTCGGTGCGCTCGGTAGACAGGACCGCTGCCGCAGCGCCATCGCCGAACAGGACGGTTGCAATGATATCGGCCTTTTGCAGGCGGTCGGAGCGGAACGACAGTGTGCACGCCTCAAGGGCGACAATCAGCACATGGGAGCCGGGACGCGCCTGGGCCTGGGCCTGGGCGATTGCCGTGCCGGAGACGCCGCCGGCGCAACCCAAACCGAAAACCGGGATGCGGCGGACATCGGTCCTGAAGCCCATCTCTTTCCAGGCCAGGGCCTCGATCGTCGGCGTCGCAACACCGGTCGACGAGATCGTCACGATAGTATCGATCTGTGAGGCCTGCAGGCCGGCGCTCTCCAGGGCAGCGGTTGCCGCATCGATGAACAGGTCCTTGGTGCCGGTCAGGTAGAGCGAATTTCGTTGAGGCCAGTTCTTGGGTTCCTCGAACCATTCGAACGGCGCCATGGAATAACGCTTCTCGACACCGGAGGTCTGGAAGGTTTTTGCCATGCTCTCGAACTGGGCGTAGCGCGGACCCAGAATACGCCGCGCGTTGTCGAGTACTAGGTTTTGCGGAAGTTCGTAAGGCGGGACGGCGGTTGCAAGGCCGTTCATGAATGTCGGCATAAAGTATCCTGTGAGCGGAATGGGTGACAGCGATGACCGGAGCCCCGCGGTGGCTTCGGTTAACAAGCACGGAGTGTTATGCCCCTTCAAACTCTGAACCTCACATTAAGCCGCTAGGCGTGGCGATTCAAAGGCATCCGTATATAGCCATCTCATTGCCCGAGCGTGGGATCAATTTTTCGCTACAGCAAGGCGTCTCGAGGTTTCGACGGTGGAACGAGTGCGGTCGTCGTCAACCGGAACCGTGGGGGGGAGCCGCGGGATTTATTGATCCTGATCAAACCGTTCTCAGAACAGATTGGTTAGTGTCGGACCATTCGGGAGGAGCTTGAAATGGTCAAATTGTTTGCCTCACAACGCCCGGTGTGTGCCGAGGTGGGAAAATCGGTATCAGTCGATCAGACCGTGGAACAATGCCGCAGGCAGCACGCCTGCGAGCGGGCTTTCTGCCCTCTCAGGGCCGATTTCGTCGACGAGCGCCTGGAAGGGGAGTTGTTCAGCCACAAGCGTGCCTGAGCCGGCGATTGTCTCAACCGGTTAAAGCCTTGCGGAAAAACACGCGATCAAAGCCGTCTTCGTGCCGGCGTCCCATTTCCGCGTAGCCGAGTTTTGGATAAAGGGTCAGGTTCTCGGTCATCTTCGCGTTGGTGTACAGTTCGACGGCGGCTGCACCGGCTTCGATGGCGAACTGTTCGACAAAGGTAATCAGTTGAATGCCGTACCCCATGCTTTGAAAGTCCGGATGAACAGCCACGTTTTCCAGGTGAACATGGTCGCCGCGGGCATAGAACACCGCATAGCCGGCGACTGTCCGGCCGCTGCCCAGAACATGGACAATGCCGTCGCCGATCTGCCGCTCGAAATCGGCCACCATGGGGGCCGGACGCTTGCCTATCCGCGGCACATAGATGCTGTATGCGGCCTTGGCACACCCGTGAATGCCGCGCAGATCGGTCATTTTTGCCGGCCGGATATCCATCTGATGCGCCTCCAATCTTTGCCGAGTGGAATTTACAGCAATTTGACCGGGTTCCGTTAGGGCCAGATTCCATCAATTCGGTGTCGGCAATTGTGGCAAACGGAGGATTGAACTACAGGGTCCGCATTGCAGAGCCGGCGTTCCACAGAACTCCAAGGGCGGCGGATGAGGCGTTTCCCGGACGCGACGCGGCACGCAGTGCTGCTTCGCTGAACCGGGACCGCGCCAAACTCAAAGGGCTGCGTTCGGTAAGGTCCCGGCTCACGTTTCGCGTGTCCGGGAAACGAGAGGAATGAACCGCCGGGCACCGGGTGTCCGGAGAACGAACAAAAACGGGCCGGCGGTGCTAATCCGCCGACCCGTTGAAAAATCTGGTGGAGCCAGGCGGAATCGAACCGCCGACCTCTTGAATGCCATTCAAGCGCTCTCCCAACTGAGCTATGGCCCCATTCGACACGACCGTATCTGACCTTAATCGTGTCTGACTTTATCTCAATTCTTCTAGCCGATGCCCGTTGGGGCGGGACCGGCGGCGCCGAACCTAGGGCGATGCGGCGATTTGATCAAGCTAAACTTGTGCTTGTGTGGCGCGAGCGCCTGAATTATTCAGCTTTCTTCCTTGTCCGGCGAAATGTCGGTCCCAAGGATGTCCGATACATCCGGATCATCGTCGTCGTCCTCGAGAAACGTGTCGCTCTCGTCGGATTCCAGATCCTCTTCTTCATCATCGTCGGCGAGGACAACGTCTTCAATGTCCGGGATGTCTTCATCGGTGGACTCAACATCTTCCAGGCTGACGACTTCAACGTCGTCGGGCGTAGCTTCAGCCACCGCCTCGACAACTTCAGCCTTCTTCGGTGCCGCAACAACTGGAGCGGCAGCAGGCACCGATCTTGACGCCGCGACGACCGGCTCAAATTTCGTGTCGCATTTGGGACATACGATCGGGTCCCGGTTGAGATCATAAAACTTTGCGCTGCAGCTGCCGCACTGCCGCTTGGTTCCAAGTTCTGGTCTTGCCACGCCTGTAAATCTCCGATCTGTCAATCGGGCATCCCATTGCCATGTGAAACGGCTGCTGTCAAAAACAAAATGTACCGATCTGGATATCGTGACCTGCCGCCAGGTCGTGAATGCAGAATCGGACATTTCTGCGGCCCGGTGTATCGTGACAGCTGTGAACGGGCATGATAGAGAGCACCCCGCACCTCAGCCACTCCTTTGACGGATCGAAGCGACCCTTGAGCACTCCAAATCCCTGCACCGCCCACCACAGCGAAGGCCTGTCAGGCACGCTCGTCATTCCCGGCGACAAGTCGATATCCCATCGCGCGCTTATGCTGGCCAGCCTGGCCATGGGGGAGACCACGATAAAAGGCCTCCTGGAGTCCGAGGACGTTCTGGCCACTGCGAACGCCATGCGCGCTTTCGGTGCGCAAATCGAACGGCAGGATCATGGCTGGACCGTCTACGGACCGGGTACCGGGGCGTTGGCCGAGCCCAATACAGAGATTGATTTTGGCAATTCCGGCACCGGCGTGCGCCTCGCCATGGGCATTGCGTCGAGCCATCCGGTGACGACCCGGTTCACGGGCGACCATTCCCTGCGCGGCCGGCCGATGGGCCGGATCCTCGATCCGATGCGCGAAATCGGCGCCCGGATCGAAGCATCGCCCGTCGACCGGCTGCCGCTGACGATCACCGGCGCCAGGGATCCACTGCCGATCACCTACCGGTTGCCGATGCCGTCAGCCCAAGTGAAATCGGCGGTTCTGCTGGCAGGACTCAATGTGCCGGGCACAACGTCGGTGATTGAACCCGTAGCCACGCGCGATCACACCGAACGCATGCTGCGACATTTTGGCGCGACCGTGACCGTGGAAATGACCGGTGAAGGACGCCTCATATCGGTTCAGGGCGAAACCGAACTGCACCCCGGTACAGTGACGGTTCCCGCCGACCCGAGTTCTGCCGCGTTCGCAATCGTTGCCGCCCTGATTACCGCCAATTCGGATATCACGCTGCCCGGCGTGATGATGAATGCCACCCGGCGCGGCCTTGTCGACACCCTGATCGAGATGGGCGCCTCGATCGACATCGCCAACGCCCGCGACGAAAACGGCGAACCTCTCGCCGACCTGCGCGTGCGGTCGTCCAGACTTCACGGGGTTGCCGTTCCGGCGGAAAGAGCGCCGTCGATGATCGACGAATATCCAGTGCTGGCGGCGGCGGCGGCCTTTGCCGATGGCCAGACACGCATGGAAGGCCTGGCCGAACTGCGGGTCAAGGAAAGCGACCGGCTTGCCGCGGTCGCCGACGGACTTGCCGCCTGCGGGGTTGCTCATGAGGCGGGCGAGGACAGCCTGGTCGTCACCGGATCAGGCACCGTACGCGGCGGCGGTACAATCCGAACCCATCTCGATCACCGCATCGCAATGGCGTTTCTGGTGTTGGGGCTGGGCACTGAAAAACCCGTGGCTGTCGACGACATTGCCATGATTGCCACCAGTTTTCCCGAATTCATCGGGCTCATGACAAACGCCGGCGCCCGGTTCGAGACCGGTAACGGAGACCGGCCATGATCATTGCCATCGACGGGCCTGCGGCCTCCGGCAAGGGTACGCTTGCCAAAAAGCTCGCCGCCCGTTACGGCCTCAGGCATCTCGATACCGGGTCTTTATACCGGGCGGTGGCATACGATGTGCTCGAAGCCGGTGGCGATCCGGCAAATGTCGACGATGCCGTCCTGGCCGCCCGGAAGCTTGAACCCTCCGGAATTCCCGTTGACGCCCTGCGGACACCAGCGGTGTCGGAGGCGGCCTCCGTGGTTGCCGCGATCCCGGAGGTGCGCTCGGCCATACTGGCGTTTCAGCGCGACTACGCGGCGCAACCACCCGGTGCGGTGCTCGATGGTCGCGATATCGGCACGGTCGTGTGTCCCAATGCCGACGCGAAACTGTTCGTTATCGCCAGTTCGCAGGCGCGGGCCAGACGCCGCTACCTTGAACTTGCCGCCCGCGACAGTTCGGTCCGCGAGGAAGACGTGCTCACCGATATAGAAGCGCGTGACCGCCGTGACCGGGAAAGAACCGTATCGCCAATGACAAAAGCGGACGATGCGTACTTGCTCGACACGACAAATTTGGATATAGAAACGGCGTTCGAAGCAGCCGTCGCCATTATAGACGGTCGACGATCGAATGATTGAGCCGGGTGCGGCCCTTTTTGGGGCGTGCCTGTTTTGTGCTTTCAGAACGAATGCCTGTCTTTGCACTCATAAGAGCATGCCTTCGCATGGCGGCACGTCTTAATACGTCTGCCTTGTCGTCGATTTCGGCGCAAGGCGGGAAGACCTGCGGAACCAACCGCTGGCCCGAAACAGAACACCGTATTTTAGGAGCCTAAATGTCTGAAACTCACTCTGAAACCCTCAACCCCTCACGCGAAGACTTTGCCGCAATGCTCGAAGAGACCATGGGCGGCGGTGAAGCTCAAGAAGGCTCGGTGATCAAAGGCACGATCATCAGCATTGAAAACGATCTCGCGGTTATCGACGTCGGCCTGAAAACCGAAGGCCGTGTTCCGCTTAAAGAATTCCAGTCGCCCGGTCAGGGCAATGTTCTCGTCGTCGGCGACGAGGTCGAAGTCTTTCTGGACCGGATCGAAAATGCCATGGGCGAAGCCGTCCTCAGCCGGGAAAAAGCCCGCCGCGAGGAAAGCTGGGTCCGGCTCGAAAAGTCATTCGAGGACAACGAACGCGTCGAAGGTGTCATCTTCGGCCGGGTCAAGGGCGGCTTTACCGTCGATCTTGACGGCGCCGTCGCCTTCCTGCCGGGCAGTCAGGTGGATATCCGCCCGATCCGCGACGTTCAGCCCCTGATGAACATCACTCAGCCGTTCCAGATCCTGAAAATGGACAAACGGCGCGGCAACATCGTTGTTTCCCGTCGGGCCGTGCTTGAAGAAACCCGCGCCGAACAGCGTCACGAAATCGTCCAGAACCTTAAGGAAGGCCAAGTGGTCGAAGGCGTGGTCAAGAACATCACCGACTACGGTGCGTTCGTCGACCCCGGCGGTATCGACGGCCTGCTGCATGTCACCGACATCGCCTGGCGCCGGGTCAATCACCCAAGCGACGTCCTGTCGATCGGCCAGGCTGTCAACGTTCAGATCATCAAGATCAACCCGGAAACCCAGCGCATCAGCCTCGGCATCAAGCAACTCGAAGCCGACCCATGGGACGGTGTGGACGCCAAATATCCGCACGGCGCCAAATTCAAGGGAACCGTCACCAACATCACCGACTACGGTGCATTTGTTGAACTTGAAGAAGGCATCGAAGGTCTCGTACACGTGTCCGAGATGAGCTGGACCAAGAAGAACGTCCATCCTGGCAAGATCATTTCCACCAGTCAGGAAGTGGAAGTCATGGTGCTTGAAGTCGATCGCGGCAAGCGCCGTATTTCGCTCGGTCTCAAGCAGTGCTCGGACAATCCGTGGCTGTCCTTTGCCGACCGCTTCCCGCAAAGCACGGAAGTCGAAGGCGAGATCAAGAACGTCACCGAATTTGGCCTGTTCATCGGCCTCGACGGCGACGTGGACGGCATGGTCCACCTGTCCGATCTCGACTGGACCCGGTCGGGCGAAGAAGCGATTGCCGACTACAAGAAAGGCGACATCGTCAAGGCGGTGGTGCTGGACGTGGATACCGACAAGGAACGCATCAGCCTGGGCATCAAGCAGCTTGCCGGCGATCCGATGGACAGTTCCGGCGATCTGCGGCGCGGTGCCGTGGTGACCTGCGAGGTCTCCGACGTCAAGGACAACGGCATCGAAGTCGCCATCGGCGACCATGGCCTGTCGTCGTTCATCAGACGGTCCGACCTCAGCCGCGACCGGTCGGAACAACGCCCGGAACGGTTTGCGGTTGGAGACAAGGTCGATGCCCGCGTCACCAATTTCGACCGTGCCGCCCGCAAGATCTCCGTATCGATCAAGGCCCTGGAAATCGCTGAAGAAAAAGAAGCGGTTGCCCAGTACGGTTCGACAGACAGCGGCGCCTCGCTTGGCGATATTCTCGGAGCCGCTCTCAGCCGCGCCCAGCAGGACGGCGAAGAGGAAACTGCCGGCGAAGACGACAAGTAAGCAAGCAACAATCCGGTTCCCCGTGTTTAATGACGCGGGGAACCGGAAAACGACGGGCGATTCATGACCGTAAACGCTGATATTCTCGCTGACAGACGGCGCCTCAAGCGCCGGGCCAGCCTTTGGCGTTTCCTGGCTGTTGTGGCCGTCGTCATCGTTCTCGTGGCCGGCGGTTCGTCGTCGATGCCTCTGACATCCGGATTCTGGTTCGGCCGCGATCAGATTGCCCGGATTGTCATCTCCGGTGCCATTTTTGACGATTCAGACCAAAGAGAGCGCCTCAAGAAAATTGCCCAGGACGACAGCGTCAAGGCGCTGATTCTCGACATCAACAGTCCCGGCGGCACCACGACCGGCGCCGAAGCGCTGTTTGCGTCCATACGTCAGGTCGCCGCCAGGAAGCCGGTTGTGGCGGTTCTCGGCACCGTGGCAGCGTCCGGCGGTTATGCCGCGGCCCTGGGTGCTGACTATATCGTGGCGCGCGGCAACACCATCACCGGTTCGATCGGCGTCATCATGCAATGGGCCGAGGTGAAAGACTTGATGGCCAAGGTTGGCGTGCGCATGGAAGAGATCAAGAGCAGCCCTCTGAAGGCGCAACCGTCGCCATTCAACACCGCCTCGGCGGATGTCCGGGCGGCGATCGAATCCATGGTCCAGGATTCCTACGAGTGGTTTGTCGACCTGGTGGCCGACCGCCGGCCCTTCGACAAGGCCAAGGCCCGCCGCCTGGCGGACGGGCGGGTCTATTCCGGCCGCCAAGCCAAGAAACTCAAGCTCGTCGATGCCATCGGCGGAGAAGATGTGGCAATTGCCTGGCTGGTGAAGGAAAAAAATGTTTCCAGCGAACTCAAAGTGATCGATTGGACATCTTCCCAATTTGATGATCTGGATCTGGGCGCCATGATCGCTTTGAAAATTGCCCGCTCGCTCGGGTTATCGACGGTCGCGGCGGCCCTGGGTCTGAACGGAAAACAATTGGGGGCTGAAAGAGTTAGACTTGACGGTCTGGTCTCTGTTTGGCACCCTCAGTAGTTGCCTTTAGACAATTATCACGGATCCGAACAATAAAAATTCACGGATTGAGGAGGCGTCATGATTAAATCTGAACTGATCCAGATCATTGCTCAGGAGAACCCGCATCTTTATCAACGGGATGTGGAACGCATTATCAATACGATTTTCGGCGAAATCGGCGACGCGCTGTCGCGCGGCGACCGGGTGGAATTGCGCGGTTTTGGGGCGTTTTCGATCAAACACAGGCCGGCACGAACCGGCCGGAACCCGCGCACGGGAGAACCGGTGTTCGTGGCCGCGAAGAGCGTGCCGTTTTTCAAGACCGGCAAGGAACTTCGTGAGCGGCTCAATCAGGATGGCCCGGCCAAAACCTGACCCTGGCGTCCCTTTGCTAACCGGGAGTATTACGTGAAAAAATTCCTGACCTGGCTGTTCTGGGCGCCAATTGCATTCATCCTGATCGCGCTTTCGGTCGCAAACCGGAAAATCGTGACCTTTTCCCTTGATCCGATTTCAACCAACGACCCGCTGCTTTCCTTCGACGCACCGCTGTTTCTGCTGCTGCTTGCCGCCATGCTGACGGGGTTGTTTGTCGGCGGCGTGGCCGCGTGGCTCAACCAGGGAAAATGGCGCCGGGCCGCGCGCAGCAGCACACAGCAGACAGCGTCGCATGCGCCTCAGCGCGACCGGGCACCGTCGCAAACCGCACCGCTGTCCACCGCGCCGCAGCTGCCATCGCCGGGCGGCAATTAGACGAGAATTTTCGTGTTTTGGAACCGGCTGCCGCGACGCATGGACACCCGATGGGCACTCGGGGTATCTTGACGGGTTGAAAATGTGGCCCTATGGAACCAGGCAATGGGAGTTGCGTGCCCCCAGTATCAAGACTTCGCCGGCACCATGCGCGTCATTGACGTCGCTGCACACAGGTGGCGGGCGGGTCTGATTGCAACGTGCATCGCCTGCACGCTAACGCCATTCGCTGCACAGATTACCGGAGCCACAGAGCTCTTCCGCCCGACGATTGCGGTAACCCCGGAAGGCCTTACATGCGTCTTGGGCGGCGGGTTGGACGGTGAAATGGTCGACGCCATGACCATCACACCGCTGATGACCCACAAACAGGAATACACCCTGCTGACCGTCAAGGGGGTCTCGGATCTCGTGTTGTCGATCGGACGGCCGGCCGAGGAAAGCAAGGAGGACGACGGTTGTGCCGGCACATTCCAGCAGGAATTGAGCCTGGGGGCCGACAATCTCGGGAAGTATCAGGTGGCCGTGCTCGGCAAGGGCGAGGACCTGAAGCAGACATTGCCCAAGAAAATTGAAATTCTGACGCCCACAGATACCGCCTACCAGAAAATTGTTTCCGACTATCTCAAAAAGGGCGGTCTCAACGATCCGCAGATCACTATCCGGCAACTGGTGAAGACAGACCTCGACAGTGACGGCGTTGATGAAGTCCTGCTGAACGCCTCCAGAACGGAACGGGATCTTGCGCGCAAGGGAGAGTATTCGGTTGTCCTGGTGCACAAAACGTCAGGCGCTTCGGCAAAGCTGTACGAGGTTCTTTCGGACATTACGGTTGAAGACTCCGATGACCCGAGTGACGTGTGGGAGAACACGATTGCCGGTATCGTCGACATCGACGGTGACGGGATCATGGAGATCGTGATCTACAGTTCGTTCTATTTCGGCGACGCCTGGCAGGTTCTGCGTCTCAAGGACGGCGCCGTTGATCAGCCGCTGGTGTGCGGCTGCGGCGGATAGAGCGGACGTTCTGCTGACGTATCGGCGCCCGCGACGTGCCGGCCAGAAAAAATATGTCAGCGGCGCTGAATTTGATATAAGCGGCGCCAGATCACGAACTCTGAAACCACGGACCGTGCCCATGTTCGACAATCCGATTTTCTGTGCGCTCGACACCACTGACCTGGAGGTCGCAACGGCGCTCGCCCACGACCTGGGTGGCGCGGTCGGCGGACTCAAACTCGGTCTGGAGTTTTTCTATCGCCACGGCGCGGATGGCTATCGCGCGATCGCTCAGTCGGGGCTGCCGATCTTTCTCGACCTGAAGCTCCATGACATTCCCAACACGGTTGCCGGAGGATTGCGCGCGGTTCTGCCGCTGGGCCCTGCGATCGTCAATGTCCATGCGGCCGGCGGCCGGGCCATGCTCGAGGCCGCCCGGCGCACGGTCGACGAGCATGACGGGCACAAACCCTGGCTGATCGGTGTCACGATCCTGACCAGTCTCGACGATGCCGACCTGACGGAGGTCGGGTACTCAGACGCCACCGAATCCCAGGTCGAGCGCATGGCCGCCTTGTGCGACGACTGCGGGCTGGACGGCGTGGTCTGCAGCCCACGAGAGATCGCCGGCCAGCGTTCCTCGCGCAGCTTGGGGTTCCGCCTGATCGTGCCGGGCATCCGGCCCACCGATTCTGCCGCTGGCGACCAGAAGCGCGTCATGACGCCATTCGACGCGGTGGATACCGGTGCCGACGTCATCGTCGTCGGCCGGCCGATCACGCAGGCGGCCGACCCGGTTGCCGCCGCCCATGCGATCGCCCGGTCGCTGCCCGAGGCGGCATAGCCAGATGAGCGTAGACGTCAAAATATGCGGCCTCAGCACGCCGGAGACCATGACACAAGCCGTTTTGTCCGGGGCTGACTACGTAGGCCTGAATTTTTATGAGCCCAGTCCCCGTTTTGTAACACCGGAGCAGGCCGGCGCTTTGGTTCGCGACCTGCCTGCGAATGTACGCAAGGTTGCCGTGACAGTCGATGCGTCGGACGAACTCCTTGGGGCTATCGCTGCAACGCTCAACCCCGATTTCATTCAGCTTCATGGCCGCGAAGACCCAACACGGGTCGCACAGGTTCGCGACACATTCGGCCGGCCGGTGATCAAGGCGATCATGCTGCGCGACCCCAGCGATCTGGATCAGATCCCCCCCTTCGATGCGGTTGCCGACATGTTCCTGTTCGATGCCAAGGCGCCGGATTCTCTGGAAAACGCCCTTCCCGGCGGCAACGGCGTGGCTTTCGACTGGTCCCTCATTGCCGAACTAGAGACCCGGACTCCACACATGCTGTCGGGCGGACTGACGGTGGAAAACGTTGCCCTCGCCATCGAGCAGACTGGGGTTGGTGCAGTCGATGTCTCGTCCGGCGTCGAATCTGCGCCGGGTATTAAGGACGTTGAGAAAATAAGACGTTTTCTAATCGCCGCTAAGACGGTATGACCTTATTCTAAAGCTTCAATAGTCCCCTCATCGGCACCGGGCTCCGGGCCCGGAACGCCAATCCGCCGCGCAATCCAAGAGGTTTCAGTTCTCGTGTCCAGTGCAAAGCCAAATTCCTACAGGACCGGACCGGATGAATCCGGCCATTTCGGTATTTACGGCGGCCGATTTGTTGCAGAAACACTCATGCCGCTCATCCTGGCTGTCGAGGAGGCCTATGCGGAGGCCAAGGACGATCCGGCCTTTCATGCAGAGTTGACGGGACTCAATACCCACTATACCGGACGGCCCAGCCCGCTTTATTTCGCGGAACGCCTGACCGGTCATTTTGGCGGCGCCAAGGTCTACTTTAAACGTGATGAGCTGAATCACACCGGTTCGCACAAGATTAACAACTGCCTTGGGCAGATGCTGCTGGCCCGACGCATGGGCAAGACCCGGATCATCGCCGAAACCGGCGCGGGACAACATGGGGTGGCGGTGGCGACCGTGTGCGCACGGTTCGGCCTGCCTTGCGTCGTCTACATGGGGGCAACGGACATCGAACGGCAGAAGCCGAACGTCTTCCGCATGAAGCTTCTTGGCGCGGAGATCGTTCCAGTCACCTCCGGATCGGGCACGCTCAAGGATGCCATGAACGAGGCGCTGCGCGACTGGGTATCAAATGTCGAGAACACGTTCTACATCATCGGCACGGCAGCAGGACCTCACCCCTACCCTGAAATGGTCAGAAATTTCCAGTCGGTCATCGGCCAGGAAGTGCGTGAACAGATGATGGCCGCAGAAGGCCGCCTGCCCGACGCCCTGGTCGCCTGTATCGGTGGCGGCTCCAATGCCATCGGCCTGTTTCATCCCTTCCTCGACGACGAGGACGTCAGCATTTACGGCGTTGAGGCGGCGGGGCACGGTCTCGACACGCCGGAACATGCAGCGTCGCTGTCTGGCGGCAAACCCGGCGTCCTTCATGGCAACCGGACCTACCTGCTTCAGGACGACGACGGACAGATCAACGAGGGGCATTCGATTTCGGCCGGCCTCGACTATCCGGGCATCGGGCCGGAACATTCGTGGCTGCGGGATTCTGGCCGGGTCAACTATGTGTCGGCAACCGACCAGGAAGCGCTCGATGCCTTTCAGCTGTGCACGCAGCAGGAGGGCATCATTCCTGCCCTGGAGCCGGCACACGCCCTGTCCTATGTGGGCAAGCTTGCTCCGACGCTGCCCGAGTCGCACCTCATTGTCATGAACATGTGCGGGCGTGGCGACAAGGATGTATTTGCCGTCGCCGGTCATCTCGGCGTGGAGATGTGACCCATGACAGACGTGACCAAAACGCGGCTTGACCATCGCTTCGAAGCTCTCGCCCAGGACAACCGGGCGGCGTTCGTGACCTTCGTCACCGCCGGCGATCCAGATTTCGAAACGTCTCTGGAGCTTGTCCGTGGCCTGCCGGATGCCGGTGCCGATATCATTGAGCTTGGCATGCCGTTCACCGACCCGATGGCAGACGGCCCTTCGATCCAGGCCTCGTCGCAGCGCGCGCTTGGCGCCGGGCAGACCATGATCCGAACTCTCGAGATGGTGCGTGGATTCCGTGAACACGACGACCAGACGCCGATGGTTCTGATGGGATATTACAACCCGATCTACATCTATGGCGTCGACAGGTTCCTCGCCGATGCCAAATCAGCTGGCGTCGACGGGCTGATCCTGGTCGATCTGCCGCCGGAAGAAGACGAGGAGCTTTGTGTACCTGCGCTCAAGGCCGGTATCAACTTCATCAGACTGGCGACGCCGACAACCGACGATGCCCGCCTGCCTGCGGTTCTGCGCAACACCAGCGGCTTCGTCTATTATGTGTCGATTGCCGGCATCACCGGCACCGCCGCACCGAACACCAGTTCGGTCGCCCATGCCGTCAGCCGGATCAAGCAGCACACGGATCTGCCGATCGCTGTGGGATTTGGCGTCAAGAGCCCGGAACAGGCGGCTGTCATCGCCGGCCAGGCAGACGGTGTCGTGGTCGGCTCGGCGATCGTGGATAGAATCCGGTCGAACCTTACGCCTGACGGCGTGGCCGGCCCAGGCGCGGTTGACGACGTGCTCGGGTTTGTGCGGGAATTATCCAATGGGGTACAACGGGCAGACCGGCCATGACTATTTGGAGAACAGACGCGTGAACTGGATCAAGAACGTTGTCCGCCCGAAGATCAACAGCATTCTGCGCAAGCGCGATGTTCCGGACAACATGTGGATCAAGTGCCCGGAAACCGGACAGATGGTCTTTCACAAGGACCTGGAGGCGAACCAGTTCGTCATCCCTGGATCCGGCTATCATATGCGCATGTCGGGGAAAGTCCGTCTGAAAGCCCTGTTCGACGGCGGTGCGTACGAATCCATAAAGACACCGGAAGTGCCAGTCGATCCGCTCAAGTTCCGTGATGAGCGCAAATACACCGAACGCCTCAAAGAGGCGCGCAACAAGACCGGACTGGACGATGCCGTCTCGATCGGTGCCGGGCATCTGGATGGGGTCGAGACTGTTGCTGCGGTTCAGGATTTCTCGTTCATGGGCGGGTCGCTGGGCATGGCGGCCGGCGAGGCCATCATCAAGGGCATGATGACGGCGGTCGAGCGCCATGCGCCGTTCATCATGTTTGCCGCCGCCGGTGGTGCGCGCATGCAGGAAGGCATCCTGTCACTGATGCAAATGCCGCGCACGACGGTTGCGGTCCAGCAGCTGCGCAAGGCGGGGCTGCCTTACATTGTCGTTCTGACCCACCCGACAACCGGCGGTGTCACGGCCTCCTACGCCATGCTCGGCGACGTTCATATTGCCGAGCCCAATGCCCTGATCGGTTTCGCCGGACCAAGGGTCATCGAGCAGACGATCCGGGAAAAACTGCCCGAAGGGTTCCAGAGAGCGGAATACCTCCTGGAACACGGCATGGTCGACATGGTGGTTCACCGCCACGACATGCGCGCGACGCTCAGCCGGCTGATCGGCATGCTGACCAAGTCGCCAGCTCCGGGTTTCGGCGCCTCAGCAGCCGCTACCATCGCAAGTGAGGACGACGGGGCGGAAACCGACGCCGAACCGGACGGTAGCGAGGCTGGCGAAGAGGCGGAGACAGTTGAAAACGCTGCGTCCTGATAATCCGGACGGATTTCCCTTTCAAATTACCCTACGGATTTTCGATGGCCCGCAGTGACGATATCCTGGACCGGCTTCTGACGCTCCATCCCAAGATCATCGATCTGTCGCTCGATCGCATGCACCGGATTCTCGAAGCCCTGGATCATCCCGAAGACAAGTTGCCCGCCGTCATTCACGTTGCCGGAACAAACGGCAAGGGATCGGTGATCGCCTATCTGCGCGCAATGCTCGAGGCCGCCGGCAAGCGGGTTCATGTCTATACGTCGCCGCACCTTGTCCGGTTTCATGAAAGGATCCGACTGGCCGGTCCGAACGGCAGTGACCTGATCGACGAGAAGAGGCTTGTAGACCTTCTGGAAGAATGCGAGACCGCCAACGGCCGCGAACCGATCACCTATTTCGAGATCACGACGGCGGCGGCGCTCCTTGCCTTCGCCCGCGAGCCGGCGGACTATCTATTGCTTGAAGTGGGCCTTGGCGGGCGGCTTGACGCGACCAATGTGGTCGACGCGCCGGCCCTGACAGTGATCACATCGGTGGATATCGATCACCAGCAGTATCTCGGCGAGACCATCGACGATATCGCTATGGAAAAGGCCGGCATTCTCAAACCCGACGTCGCCTGCATTCTGGCGCCTCAGCGTGACGATGCCAGGGCCGTGATCGAAGACATCGCGTCGGCCAAGGGCAGTCCGTTGATCATCGCCGGGCAAGAGTGGCAGGCGTTCGAACAGCACGGTCGCCTGGTCTATCAGGACCAGGGCGGCTTGCTCGACCTTCCCATGCCCAGACTGCCGGGCCATCATCAGGTCGACAATGCGGGCACCGCAATTGCCGCCCTGCGCTGCCTGGAGCCCGAGGGCCTGACCGAAGAGCATATCGAGGCCGGTCTGTCGTCGGTTGAGTGGGCGGCACGGTTACAGCGTCTGGGGCCCGGTCGACTGCACAGTCTGGTGCCGGAAGGTGCGGAAATCTGGCTCGACGGCGGCCACAACGCCGCAGCGGGCCGGGTCGTGGCGATCGCCATGGCGGAGCTTGAAGAACGCGTGCCGAAGCGGCTTGTGCTGATCTGCGGCATGCTAAACACAAAGGACGCGGGCACTTTCCTGGGTGCCTTCCAGGGCCTGGCCGAATGCGTTTACACCGTGCGTATTCCCGGAGAGACCAATGCCATCAATGCCGAAGACCTGGCGGAAACGGCGTCCAAGGCAGGCCTCCAGGCAGTACCGATGCCGGATCTCAGGACCGCTCTCGGGGCCTGTGTGCGCGATCATCTCGAGGCCCCCCGGATCCTGGTCTGCGGCTCGCTCTATTTTGCCGGGCACGTTCTGGCAGAGCACGTGTGATTGTGCCGATGCACTTTTGGTTATGTCAGAAGCGTATTAATTGCAGACAAGGGCGAGAAGAACACTTCGCAATCTGCCCCAACCACATTTGAACAACTATCAGACGGATGCTGGAGACTCAGACGAGGACCCGGAAGAACGTGAACAGAACTCCTGGAGGGCCTCGCGCAATCAAGAAAACGCCGATCCTGAAAGTTGTTGTCGCGAAGAACAATGCTCCAGACCCTCGGTGGTTCGAAGCGGTAGATCGGAAACTTTTTTCGGAATGACCGCCGAGGAATATCCACGCTAGGTTTTTAGAGAAAAAGAGGCGCACTTGTTTTGATTTCAGCATCGACATTTGTCAGTAAGGTCGCGCGGAAATACATTAACGGCGACTGCGATCACTTTTGATTTGCATCTTACTTCGATAGGGTCAATTTTGAAGGAATGACGTTGTTGGTCGTTTGGGGCAAATTAAATGCTGCGTGTATTCTTCTGTTTGTCACTTGCATTTTTATTGGGCGGTTGCGCAACCGTGTTTGAGGGAACAACCCAGACCGTGACGGTCAATATCACGCCCGAGCACGCCACATGCATCGCGGAACGCGAAGGCGCGTCGATCGGATCGGTCCAGGGACCAAGCGGTGCGCTTCATATATCCAAGAGCCGGCACGACGTTATCCTGAAATGCTCAGCGGACGGGTACAAGCCTGCGTCAAGCAAGATGGAGTCGAGCGCATCGACGGGCGGTGTCGCGAGTATCTTCTTCTTCGATTTCGGCATCACGGACTATGCGACAGGCGCTCTCAACAAGTATCCCGAAACCATCTCGGTAAGCTTGCTTGCGGATGGCGACCGGTCTGTTGCCAAATTTAAGTGCCGAACAAAGTCGGGCATTTCGCATCTCTCCGCAGCGGAGTGCAAGACCCTTAAGGGACGGAGAGTGAACTAGTATTCCGCATCATTTAGATTGATGTGGAATACTAGACACCTCATCTCTACTGGACGGGGTGGCTCAAGAAATTTCATTTGCATTATTGGAGCTTGTCGGGAAAGCATTGAGTCCTAGAACGGGATAAGGAAAAGTGCGTGCGGCTTTCCGCCCGCATCCCGCTCTAACATATTGAAAACGATCAGGTTTTATGAAATTTGGTTGATTCAACCAAATTTCATCCTGATCTAGTTCGGCAACCGTTCTGGCAGGCACACCCATGAAAACCGGAAGACAGGACGTCACGACCGTTGGCCTGTTGCTGAGCGACGGTTTTCCGATGATCACGCTGTCGGCTGCGATCGAGGCGTTTCGTGCCGCCAACGAACTCACCGGCCAGGAGAAATACGCCTGGCGGATACTGTCGGAAGATGGCGACATCGTGCGCTCAAGTTCGCTTGTGCGGATTACGCCGGACGCCGGCATTCGGAATGCGCAAGATCTCGATTACCTGTTTGTGGTTGGCGGCGTACGAAACGATTTCACCAATGAACCCGACGTCCATATCAAGTTGCGTCAGCTCGCCCGCCATGGGACGCAATTGGGCGGCATTAGCGGCGGCGTGTTTCCGCTTGCACGGGCGGGGCTTCTCGACGGCTACCGGTGCAGCGTCCACTGGTACTACGGCAATGCATTTCAGGAGGAATTTCCCAACGTCAACGCGACCAGCCGTCTGTTCGAAATCGACCGGGACCGGCTGACGTGCGCCGGTGGCACGGCATCGCTCGACCTCATGTTAACGCTGATGTCGGACGACCTGGGCCGTGTGGTCAACAACGAGATATCAAGCTGGTTCCAGCACCCTCGCATCCGCGATGCCTATGACGAGCAAAGTGTGACAGCCAGAGGCGCTCTCAGCATCAACTCAGCCCATGTCACCAAAGCGGTGACGCTGATGGCGGAAAACATCGAGGTCCCCCTGGCGATCCGGGCGCTTGCCGGCCAGGTCGGCCTGACAGTGCGCCAGCTCGAACGCCTGTTCAAGATCCACCTGGGCCGGTCGCCGGTCGCGTTCTACAAGCAGGAGCGCCTGAAGAGGGCGCGTGAACTGCTGCTCTACACCAACCTTCCGATGTCGGAAATCGCGGTTGCCGCAGGGTTTGGATCGCAATCCCACTTCGCCCGCAGCTACCGGCAGCAATACGGATCGACCCCATCCCAGGATCAGAAATTCCTCAGGCAAAGCCAACCAACGGACAGCTCTTAGGATCGTCGACGCCTTGTTTCGACCGATAGGCGACCAAAGAACTCAAACAGATGTCGGTTATGTGCAAAGGTGTGACGGCACATTGACCGACCTTGTGATCATCAGAAGACATTTGACGGGAAACACCAAGATGGCCAAGGCCAGACGCAGACGGTCGGTTCTCAAACAACGGGAGAACCCTGCGGATACCATTCCTCAACTGCCGTGGCGTTCGGTCGAAAATGTTTACCCGCCGCTCAAGATTCTATCGGACGACCAGGTCGAGGATATTCATCTGACTTCGATGCGGATTCTGGAGGAACTCGGCGTCGAGGTGAACAGCCCCCGCGCCCTCGAGGTCTTCCGCAAGGCAGGGGCGCAGGTCGATGACGCCACCATGACGGTGCGGCTCGATCGCGGTCTTGTGGAGAGTGCCGTGGCAACGGCTCCATCACGGTTCACATTGACGCCGCGCAATCCGGATCGGCGGATCATGCTTGGCGGCAACAGTGTCAATTTCGGGCTCGTGGCGGGCCCGCCTAATGTTCATGATCGTGTCCGGGGACGGCGGACAGGCAACTATCGGGATTATTGCGATTTCATCCGGCTTGCGCACTACTTCAATGCAATCCAGCTGATCGGCAATCAGGTTGTGGCGCCCGTCGATCTGCCGGCAAATTCCCGCCATCTGGACACCTACCGCGCCAACATCGTCCTGTCGGACCTGGTTTTTCACTGCACGGCAATCGGCCGGGGCCGGGCGCTTGACGGGATCAAGATGATGGCCATAAGCCGGGGTCTGACCCTGAAGGAACTGGCCCAGGATCCGGGTGTCGTGACCATCATATCGGTCAACAGTCCGCGCAAACTCGACGATGCCATGGCGGACGGCCTCATGGCCATGGTCGAGCATGGCCAGGCCGTGGCGGTTACGCCGTTCACGCTGATGGGCGCCATGACCCCGGTGACACTTGCGGCAGGGCTTGCCCAACAGAATGCGGAGGCGTTGTTCGGCATAACCCTGGCGCAACTGGTCAGGCCGGGGGCGCCGGTGCTTTACGGCTCCTACACCTCTAATGTGGACATGCGTTCGGGGGCACCTGCCTTCGGCACGCCGGAAAATACAAAGGCCAACCTGGCAAGCGGTCAACTGGCGCGACGTTACGGGCTGCCTTACAGGGCGTCGAACACCAACGCCTCCAATACCGCCGACGCCCAATCGGTCTATGAAACCCAGATGGCATTGTGGGGGGCGATACTGGGTCACACGAATCTGGTCTATCATGCGGCGGGCTGGCTCGAGGGCGGACTGACGGCTTCGTTTGAAAAACTGGTGCTGGACGTGGAAATGATCCAGCACATGATGGAGTTTCTCAAACCGATCGAAGTCAATGAAGCTGAGCTTGGGTTCGATGCCATCAAGGGCGTGCCCACCGGCGGGCATTTCTTCGGCGAACCGCACACAATGGAACGGTATGAAACGGCGTTCTATCAGCCACTTGTGTCCGACTGGCAAAACTACGAGAATTGGGAACTGGCCGGCAGTCTCAGTGCGACCGAGCGCGCGACGGGAATCTGGCAGCAGGCCCTCAAGGACTACGAAGAACCGGCGATGGATGCGGCCATCGTCGAAGAGCTTGACGCCTATATCGCCAAACGGCGCGAGGAGATCGGAACGGGGGAGCCCTGAGAGTGTGGCGAACCTGACGACGGAGATGAACGACGGAGACCAGCGATGCTCAATTCTGAACAGATCGCCTTTTACCGCGATCATGGCTATCTGGTGGTCGAGAATGTTTTCTCGGAAACCGAATTGGCGGAACTCAATGCCGTTACCGACCACTATGTGGAAGCCTCACGCGTTGTCACGGACAGCAACAGTGTCTACGACATTGGCCCCGGCCACAGTCACGGGACTCCCAGGGTGCGGCGGATCAAGGATCCGGCCGACCAGCACGATGTCTATCATGCAGCCTCACGACACCCGAAACTGGTGAAGATCCTTCAGTGCCTGCTGGGACCGGATGTGCGGTTCGACCACTCCAAGCTCAACATCAAGCCGGTCGGCGGCGGCGCGGCCATCGAATGGCACCAGGACTGGGCATTTTATCCCTTCACCAACGACGATCTTCTGGCGGTCGGTCTCTACCTTGACGATTGCAACGAAGACAACGGTCCGCTTCAGGTTCTGCCCGGCAGCCATCGGGGGCCGGTTGCCGACCATCATCATGACGGTATTTTTGTCGGCGCTTGCGATCCCGACGCCATAGAGCAAGACCTGAACCAGGCGGTTGCGCTTACCGCCAAGGCCGGGTCGATAACCATCCACCATGTGCGGACACTGCATGCGTCGACAGAAAACAGGGGCGCCCGTGAACGCCGGCTGTTGCTGTTTTCCTATGCGGCCACCGATGCCTGGCCGCTGGTCGACAAGGTTGAACTGGACGAGTTCAACAGCCGTATCATAACCGGCGCACCGACACTGGCACCGCGGCAGACTGCGGTGCCGATCAGACTGCCTCTGCCGCACGCGGAACGGGCGGACTCGATCTTTGAAAGCCAGGAGGCGGTGGCGGGCAGAAGTTTTGCGGAAGCCTGACGCCGGGCACAAAAAAGCCGGGTCGGACCCGGCTTTCTTTCAAACAGTGCGAGACATTCAAAGGGAACGTTCGATCCATTCCACGATCTTGCCCTTGGGCACGGCGCCGACCTGGGTGTCGGCAACCTCACCGTCCTTGAACAGCATGAGCGTTGGAATGCCGCGCACGCCGTATTTGGTCGGCGTCGACGGATTGTCGTCGATATTGATCTTGACGACTTTGACCTTGTCCGCCATTTCACCGGCAATTTCTTCCAGCGCCGGGCCGATCTGCTTGCAGGGGCCGCACCATTCGGCCCAATAGTCCACAACCACCGGTCCGGATGCCTTGAGCACATCGTCTTCGAAACTGTCGTCGGACACGTTTACAGTTGCCATATGACTGCCTTTCTGAGGAAATCCGCTGAAAAATCGCGCGGCTTGTGATGATCCATCGCCGCGACTCGCGGTCGTACACATTGTTGTGCAACGTAGTAAGTGACACCCACCCGGTCAAGGCCTCGTGGCCTCACAGGACCGTCATTGGTCCGGCGCCAGGCCGGCAAGAGCATTATCGAGCATCTCGCCAGGCAGGGCCATCAATCTGGGCCCGTCCGTCCATAGCAGATGGCATTCTACGGTGCGGTCGGGAAACAGGTCCATCAGGGCCATTCTATAGGCCGCCATTTGCCGCAGATAGAGGATTGCGACACCGTCGACCGTGTCCGGCGGCGGGCGGTTGGTCTTGTAGTCGACCACCATGACGCGCGTCGGTGTGACGGCAATCCGGTCGACCTGGCCGGAAATGACCACAGCGCGGCCATCGGGTCCCGTGATCGGCAGTTGTGCGGTCAGCGGCACTTCTGCGCGGCTCTCCCCGGAAAACAATTCTGAAAACCGGGCGTCGTCGACGATCTGCAGAACTTCATGGATAATATCCTCACGCTGTCCGGAGGACATCGCGGTGGCGGCCTTTGCCACGTAGGCCGCGGCCTTGTCCTCTCGGGCCTGCGGCGGCCAGGAAGGCATGTACTGCAGCAGCTTGTGGATGACTCTGCCACGAAGGAACCGGTCGGCGGCCAACGCCGACAATGGCGACAGCGATATCTGATCCTGCGTCGCCAGTACCGTGCCATCGGTCTCTGCTGCTTCGAGCCGGGACGGCGCCAGGGGACGCAGGAGGGGGGGTTCCGGAGGGGCCGCCTGACGCGCCCATGCCGGCGGCTCTGTCGGGGCGAGCGCCCGATCGCCGCCCGCGTCATCCTCATCAGCGACACCTGTGGACTCCCCCGACAGCCGCCATCCGACCGAGCCGCCGGGCAAATCTATTTCTTCCGCCTGGGGTTTGAGATTGTCGGCAATGAGATCATACCAGCATCCCGGCGACCTTCCCTGCCGTCCTTCATAGCCGCACACATACAAGCGGTCGCGCGCGCGCGTCATCGCCACGTAGAGCAGGCGATGGTATTCCTCATCGCGTTCCGTCCGCACCTTGTCGCGGGCATCCTTCATGACCGGAGTGTCGTCGCCCGCCCTTCCCGCCCAGACCGGCAGCGATACGTCGCCTGTGCCGGCCGCCTCGTCGTACAGGAAAAGGATGCCCGGATCGTGGCTGGGGTGAGGCACGGAACAGGTGTCCGGCAGTATGACCAAATTGGCTTCGAGCCCCTTGGCACCATGAACCGTCATGATACGGACTTCATTGCGGCCATGTTCCATGTCCCGTTTAATTTCGGTTTCCGCTTCCTCGAGCCAGCTGACAAAACCCTGCAATGTGGGAACATGGCGCATTTCATACTGCAGGGTCAGGTTGAGGAACTCATCGAGCGGGTCCGCTGTCTCAGAACCGAGCCTGGCGATGAAACGCTGCCGCGCCATGTTCGGTCCCAGAATGGCGCTGAAATACTCGTGCGGCGGCAGCCTTTGTGACTGCGCGCGCCAGTGGTGCAATTGCCGGAAAGCCAACCCGAAGTCGCGGTCACTATCCGCCTGACCGGCCAAAGAGGCCCAGAGCGTTCCAGGCCGTTGGTAGGTCAATCTGAACAGGTCATCGTCGTCGAACCAGGACCCGTCGGTCTTGCACACGAGAGGGCTTTTCAAGACACTGGCGAGAGCCAGGTCGTCCAGTGGCGTGAGAACGAAACGGGCAAGGGCCAGCAGATCCAGCACCGCTATATGGCTTGTAAGGATCAGCCGGTCGGCACCCGCCACGGGGATGTTCTCCCGCTTCAAGGTCCGGACCATGGCATCTGAGAAAGCATCGCGCCGGCGCACCAGTATCAAAATGTCGCCCGGGACGACCTTTCGGCCACGGGTGTCGAGGACCTCGTCTGCCAGCCAGCGCTTGATCGTTGCGGCAATAGTCTCCGCCAGCATGACACGCGGGCTCTTCGGCCCCGGCCGGTCAAGCGGCGCATCCCAGGCATTGCCATCGTCGTCGATCTCCTGGGGCACGGTCGTGGGCCAGATCTCGATGCGCCCGGCACGGCCGACACGGACGGCCTCGTGCACGATCGAACCGGCAGAGTCGGCACCAAACACCAGGCCACTGGCTGCCCGGGGGTCGGAAAAGACCGTGTCGACGGCACGCATGATGTCCCTGGTCGAGCGAAACGAGACCGTCAGAGGCACAGTCTCAAAAGCCTTCTGCGCCATGTTCACGCTGTTCCGGAAAAACCGGCGCATCATTTCGAACTGTGCGGGTCTGGCTCCCTGGAAGCTGTAGATCGACTGCTTCTCGTCGCCGACGGCAAACACGGTGCGCGTTCCCGGCCGCGATCCTTCACCGACAAAGAACTCTTCCGACAGGCGCTTAATGACTTCCCACTGTTCGGGGCTTGTGTCCTGGGCTTCGTCCACAAGAATGTGGTCGAGACCATTATCCAGTTTATAGAGAACCCAGGCGGCCTGGGAGCGGTTTAACAGCTCGACGGTCCGGGTAATCAGATCACTGTAATCGAGTTGTGCCCGAGCCCTTTTGGCGTCCTCGTAGCCGTTGAGAATATCAGCGACGATTCCCAGGAGAGCCAGGGTGACTTCGACAACCACAGCCGACCAATAACGGCCGCGCCAGGCGACAACACGACCTTGCTCATGCCTGAACCATTCCGCGATGTCAGGATTCTCATTCGCGACCTGGGACGTTAGAAGGTCTTTTCTCGGCGTCCCTTTTTGCGTGAGAAACAGAGCGCACAGGCGTTGGAACCTGCTGAACCGGTCTTCGTCCAGCAGGATCTGGGCGATCTGTTCGGCAAAATTCCTGTCTCGCGTCTTGCCGGACGCGGCAACATCCATGACACTGCGAAAGCTCTGCTCCCGGTCCGGCGCCATGCCGGTGGCCTGTTCGACGACCGATGGCGAAGATTCACCGGGTTCAAGATCGAAGAGCGCGCGCAGTCCGTCGGCAACCTCGACCAGACCGCCGGCGGCACCAAAAGCGGCCTGTATCGACGCCCGGCTCGCCAGCGCTTCGTCTATGAATGCGTTCAGGCTGCCTTCGCTGAAATAGTCGTTTGCCCGGTCGAGCAGCAGTCGCAACCCCTCATCGTGCATGGCACGGGTGAGCAGGTCGTGGCGGGCCATATCAAGCAACTCCTTCGAGCCCCGTGTGTCCAGGACATCGAATCCGGGCGGGATGTCTGCTTCGATGGGGAAGCGCTGCAACACGCTCTCGCAAAATGCGTGAATAGTCTGCACCTTGAGACCGCCTGGTGTCTCCACCGCCTTGGCAAACAACCGGCGGGCGAGCGGCAGGCGGTCCGGAGACGGTGCCGCACCTTCGATCAGATACAATTGTTCGCTTAGTTCGGCGTCATCAAGCGTCACCCAGTGCCCGAGCATGCGGAACAGACGGTTCGCCATTTCCGATGCGGCAGCCTTTGTGAATGTCAGACACAGGATCTTTTCCGGCGGGCAATCCGACAGCAGCAAGCGCACAACCCGGTTGACCAAAACGTGGGTCTTGCCCGAACCGGCATTTGCCGACACCCAGGCCGAGACGTTGGGATCGGAGGCCCGACGCTGGGCGATGGTTGCGGTTTGCGCTGGTGTCTGCTTGGTCATGAGGGCGTGCTGTCGGCCCGTTGCAGGGACCATTCCGGGTAGCGCGCCAGGTGATCATAGTCCTGGGCATGACGTTCGAACTCCACGGCCAGGCGCGGGTGATAGGCCTGGTTGGGGTTTCTGAACAAGGTGATGCGCTCGATCAAGCCGGACAGGGCCAGTTCCATGAGTTCATCCGGTTGTTTCAGATGCCTGATCTTGCCTGGATCGCGGCCACCGTGAAAGCCGATATAGACCAGATCCGCGATCTCAGAACCATCGATCCCGGGAAAGCCACCTGCACCTGCGATGATGGCCTCGAGCGGCAGCTGGGGCGAGAAGCCCCGCTCCACCTGATTCTGGGTCGGCAGAGCCCCGGTCTTGTAGTCGACGATCCGCAAATGCCCATCGGAAAGCCGGTCGATCCGGTCGGCGCGCGCGGTGATTTCAAAGGCCTGTCCGTCGATGACGATTTCGCGGCTGCCGCCAATCTCAGTGAGCTGCGTGACGACATTGGTGCGCAGCGCCCTCTCCTGGTCGAGATACCAGGCTGCTGCCTGGGCGAATCTCGGCCACCAGAAGGCCCTGATACCGGGGCGGTTTCCGTATTGATCAAAGACCTGCCGGCCAATAGCAAGGAGGCTGTCGAGGGCATCCGGCCCCAGGGGTCCCGGGTATCGTTCTGCAAATTCATGGAGAATGTCGTGGATCAGCATGCCGCGGTCGGCAGCACCCGGCTCGGCGTCAAGCACATCGAGGGGAGCAAGTTGAAGAATATCCCGGGCAAAAATCGCGTAAGGGTCGCGGACCCATTTCTCGACGCCGGTGACGCTCATCCGGGTCGGGCGGGCCTCGAGCGGGGGTTTGGGAGCCGGTGGTGCGATACGCGAATGAATGCCCGTGTCATCGAGCCCCAGCCCCCATGACAGCCAGGGTTGAGCGGGATCGGGCTCCAGGTCGCCGGTCCGACCCAGGCCGTCGAGAAGTGCCGTCATCCGCAGCAACCAGCGTGACGGCACGGTCGGGGCACCGTCGGCTTTTTCGCAGCGGGTCAGGTAGACCTTGGGCGCACAGGCTGCCTGGATGAAGTCGTGCGCGGCAAGGCCGATGCGCCGTTCCGGCGGCGGCAACCCCAGTTCGGCACGCATGGGACGGTTGAGCCAGGCATCGACCGTGGCAACCGGTGGCCAGGTGGTTTCGTTGAGCCCGCCCAGCACCGTGATGTCGGCCTGCAGCATGCGGGCTTCGAGAAGGCCCCATATGCTGATCCGGGGATGGCGCCGATAACGCGGGCGCACGGCAACCCCATCCACGAGCGGCTTCAGAAACTCCGGATAATGTCCGGCCGTCATATCCGGCGCGTGCTCGGCGTGTTCGAGAAGCTGGGCAAACAGAACCGCCAGAGCCTCGCCCGCATCGCCTGACCAGACGGCTGCGGGCTCCCGGCCTGCGGCGCCGTCGGTCCGGACGGCTGCCTCGAGGGTCTCGAGATGAACTCTGACCAGGTCGATGAACGGTTTTGGAGAAGGATCCTGAAACATACCCACCAAGGGCGCCAGTGCCGCTGTCATCCGCTCCAGCAGGTCTTCGGCGGCGACCCAGTCGCTGTCCCGTAACTGCTTCAGTGCGCGGTGACTCCGGCCACCGGACAACAAGGATTGACGGGTCTGGGACAGCGCCTGTCGCAGGGATGGCAACCCGGGTTCCGGCCGGACGCCTCTCAGAGCCGCGAGTTCGAGGACACCTGTTGCCGACTCTACTTCGGTGCGCGGCATTCCGAAACGCGCGAGGGGGTGCTTCAGGCAGGCCAGCAGCGGCACCGGGGCAAGGCCTTCCGCAACGGCATTGAGGAGGAGAAGGGTCAGCCTGCCGGCTGCTGTTTTGCCAAGCGGGATGCCGGCGGAATCGTCGGCATCGATGTTCCAGCGTGCCAGCTCCGCTACCACCCGGCGCGCCAGAGCCCGGTCAGGTGTGACCAGGGCAGCCGTACGCCCTTCCACTTCAAGCGCCTCGCGCAGGATAAGGGCGATGGCGGTGGCTTCCTCCCGCGGCCCGGGTGCAGCGATGAGCGACATGTCCTCCAGGGCATCCGTCAGATCGGTTTCCGTGACGGTGTCAGTGATGTGAACCCAGTCCGTGGTTGTATCCGCCGGGCGCAGGACCTCATTGAGAAACCGGAACCGCGCAGCGCTGCCGGCAGGATGCCGCGCTTCATGAAGCGGCGTCACGGTCATTCGGTCGGCGCCGATCGATGACAGCAGTTGCTTCATGCCGAACTGGGGATGGCCGGCGTCCAGTGCGGTCCAGCTTGCCTCGTCCAGCCCGAGATCAAGGCCGGGCAATACGACTGCTCCCAGATCGAGGCGGGCAATCGCCTTGAGAAGCCGGGCGGTCGCCGGAATGCTGCCGGTTGACCCTGCGGCAATCACCGGGCCTTCGGGAGGGGCGTTCTCAAACCTTTCGGCCTGCAATTCCAGCAACAGGTTGCGTTTTTGCATGGGCCCAATCCGTGCCAGGCGTGCCAGCTGTTCCGGGAACTGCTGCAAGACCACGTTCAATACCTCGAGCGTCGCCGACCAGTGTCTGGCAAACTCTTCGGTGACCAGACCGCCGACTTCCGAATAGTCGACACCTTCCGTATCGAAGAGATCCACCAGGCCGGTCAATTCGGCCGCCAGGTGCTGTGCCTGTGCCGGCGATTGAAGTTGGAACGAGTCCGGTGTTTCCGGATCTGACAGGTCCAGAAGCGCTTTGACGACCATCAGCTTGCGCGCCATGCCGTCAACCGCTTCGGGCAGTTGTGCAGCGGCGTCGGCGACATCGGGCACGCTGCCGTCGAGATCCAGTTCATCTACATCTACATCGCCGATCGGCCTGATTTGCGGCAGCAGAAGTGCCGCCCCATCAGCGGCGTTGAGAAAGGCGTCGGCCAAAGTCCTGGCCGCCCGGCGTGTGGGCACCAGAACCGTGTAGCGGCTCAACGCCAGCGCATCCGGCGGCGGCAGTTCGGCCTTGGGAAACCCGCCTGCGAGTATGCGTCCTGCCAGGACATCGAGAAACGGCTGCCCCGCGGGAATGGAAAACAAACTGGGTGTCGCGGTGCGGCTCATATGGCCTCGTGTTTTCTTCGGCCCTCAGGCGGACTTGAGCTTCACAGGGGCGTCACTGATCGTGGTCGGCCAGAAGCTCCTCCGCCTGGGTCAGCGCTTCTGGTGTCCCCACATGCATCCAGATTCCATCATGTCGGATTCCGAACAGCCTGTCGTCCTCAATCGCCCTGTCCCACAACAGGTTCATGGAAAACGGACGCCCGGGCAGGTCATGAAACACGCGCGGGTGGACCAGATAGGCGCCGGTGTTGACGAACGGCGCCACACCGCACTCCGGGCGGCGCCTGAGCCGGCCCTGCTCATCCATCAGGAAATCTCCAACGCCATTGTAACCAATGCTGTTCACGGTTGACGCGATCAGGAGCATGAAGTCCATCGAGTCGCTGTCCCACAAGGCGCCCATGCGTGCGAGGCTCCGGCCAACGCCTTCGAGCCACACCGAGTCGGCGTTGATGACGAAAAACGGATCGGGACCAAGCTCCTCAAGCGCGCGCGCCGCACCGCCGCCGGTGTCGAGCAAGCCGGTGCGCTCGTCGGAAATGATGATCTCCACACCCTTGACGCCCTTCAGGTGGTGTTCGAGGACGTCCGCCAGATAGTGGATGTTGACGATAACCCGTTCAATGCCGATGTCCACAAGGCGGTCGAATGCGTAATCGATCAGTGCCTTGTTGTTGAGTTCGATCAGGGGTTTCGGCCGGTCGTCGGTGAGAGGGCGCATGCGGGTGCCAAGTCCGGCGGCCATGATCATGGCCGTGCGTATTTCGGTTTGCCGCTTGATATTGTTGTTCTTGTCGTGGTCCATCACAGGTGTTCGCCAATCTTGGATAAGGAGAGCCGCACGTCTGCCGGCAAGTGTTGGGCATACCAGGCCTTGAGATCTTCCAGTCCGGCGTGTGCAAGGTTGCGTTCAAGATGGCCGGATACGCGTGGAATATGACGAAGATATTGCGGTTTGGCATCGCGAATACACAGCCTCACGAATATGCCCAGAATTTTGGTTGCCCGCTGAGCGCCCAGAATTGCGTAGGCCTTACGAAAACCGGCTTCATCGAAGGTTACATCGCCTGATTGCCTGGCATTGCAGTAATAGTCCAGCCAGCGCCGCTCGAAACCCTCCGGCAGGTCAGTTCGGGCATCCTGCAACAGGGACATCAGATCGTAAGCGGCGTGGCCAATGACAGCGTCCTGGAAGTCGAGCAAACCCGTTCTTCTTGGACCCACGCGTTCGGGCAGCCACATCAGGTTCGGCGAATGATAATCACGCAAGACGAGCGTCCGGTCACAGACCACGGAGCGCCCGTCAACCTGATCGAGGAGCGGTTGCCAGACGGCTTCGAACCGGTTGCGCTGCAGTCCTGTAATGTCACTGCCGTGGACCTGCGGCCAGAACCAGTCGGTGACCAGACCGACCTCGATCATCAGGGCATCAAGGTCATAGTGCGGGAAACTGTGAACCCGTCCGCCTTCCAGACCGATTTGGTCCGGCACGGCGGCCGTCTTCAAAGCCAGAAGAGCGTCGACCGCGGCACGGTAAGGTTCTTCCAGGGGTTCGCCGTCACGGATGAGAGCAGCGTACACCGCATCACCGAAATCTTCCGTGATCAGAAACCCGTGATCGAGGTCCTGGGCCCGGATCGCCGGCGCACTCAGTCCGGCTTGCATCAAGACCTTGGCGACAGCGACAAACGGTGTGACGTCCTCGGCAAGGTGAGCAACGGCGCTGTAGGGCATTCCGTTTTTGACGGGAGGCCCATCCGGCTGGCGCGGCATATCCATCAACACCGTGTCGCCTTGGTCACCGCAGAGGCGTTCGTAGCGTCTCGATGACGCGTCGCCCTGAAAGAAGCGCCGGGCACTGCCACTCCATCCGGCGCCTTCCAGGAACGCCTCGCTTTCGACCAGACGGGTGATGCGCGTGCAGAACTCCGCGCCGGCCTCAATACTGGCAGTTCGCCCGCCGGACGGCGTTTCGCACAGCGTCATGGTCAGCCCGGGCTCGGCCTGGCCTTTTTCCAGCCGGTCGGGCCATTCGATCAGCATGATGGCGGAGTCGGTCAGATCCTCAAGACCCAGTTCCCAGATTTCTTCGGAGTGCTCGATCCGGTACAAATCGACGTGGACGATCTCGCCACGCTTGCAGCCATAGGTCTGTACCAGTGTGAATGTCGGGCTCGACACGTCCAGTTCCGGATCACCGGCAAGCGCCCGGATTGCCGCTCGGGCAAGGGTTGTCTTGCCGGTCCCCAGGTCGCCGACCAGCGCCACGGTGTCTCCCGGTTTGAGGAACAGCGACACCGTGTTGCCAAATGCCATGGTCGCTGCCTCGTCGGGAAGGTCGACAATGAGCGATCCGGGACCGTACTGAACGATCCGATAGGACGAAACGGGCAGTGAGGTCATCTGATCGTGCGCCCTGTCTTCGTGACGTCACTCACCGGCTGCCCGCTGCATGATTCGTTCAGGGACGGGGTCGGCCTCCGGCGCCTTGATTGCCGGGCCGCGCACCGGGAAGCGGCAAAGCACGGTGGTCCCTTCCTGGGGTTTGGACCGCAGTGTGGCCGTGCCGCCATGGAGTTCGACAAAACTCTTTACGATCGACAGACCCAGCCCGGCACCGCGGTGAAGCGATCCGGTGGTGCGGGTCTCGAAGCGGTCGAAAACGGCGGAGTGATGTTCGGGATCAATGCCGACACCATTGTCCTTGACCCAGATGAGAACATTGTTGCCGTCCCGCTTGGCACCCATATGAATGCGACCGCCATGGGAAGAAAAGCCGATGGCATTGGACAGCAGGTTGAAAAGGACCTGTTTTATGCGTCGTTCGTCGACATAGAATGCGCCCGCATCGCGGGCGATCTCGACTTCCAGAACCAGCCCCTTACTGGTGATACGGTCATGCACGAGGCCAGCCGCGGCCTTCAGGGCATCCGCCACGTCGATCCGCGTCAGGTCCAGTTCCATGACGCCGGCATCTATGGTCGCCAGATCCAGAATGTCGTCGACGATCGCAAGCAGCGTATTGCTGGAAGACAGGATGTGTGCGGAGTATTCGGCCTGTTTCGGCGTCAGCTCGCCGGCCATGCCGAGGGTCAGGGACTCAGTGAAGCCGATGATGTTGGTCAAGGGTGTCCGCAACTCGTAGGACACGTGGGAAATGAACTCGCTCTTGAGCCGGTCCGCGGTTTCCAGGGCATCGTTGCGCTCTCGCAGGGCGCGTTCGATACGAGACGAGTCGGTCACGTCGACATAGGTGAGCAGGGTTGCACCATCGGGCAGCGGTACGCTTGAAAAATCGATTATGGCGCCGTCCGGCCGGCCAAGCCGGGAGCCCAGCGGCCGGCGGCTGTCGTCGAGGGACGTGACGCCGATCTTGAGCTCGTCCCAGACCTCGTCTTCGTCCATCAGCGTTCTGCAGGCCGCAATGACATCGCTCACATGGGGTTGTTCGTTGAGCAGTTCCGCGTCGAGATGCCAGATGTTGGCATAGGCCGGATTGTAAAGCTTCAGCCGACCGTCGCTGCCAAACAAGGCGACACCTTCGTGGAGGTTGTCGAGGGTTTCGCGCTGAACGCCAATCAGGGAGTTGTAGCGGCTTTCCAGATTGATCATTTCCGTGACGTTCTCGTAGAGATAGGTCACGCCGCCGAACGGGTGTTGCTCGCCCATGACCCGCAGCGTGCGGCCGTCGGGCAGATGCCAGAGTACATCCTGTTCTTCGTTCTTGCTGACGGTTTGCAGGTGTTCGGTTTTCCAGGCCCGGTAATCGGCTTCTTCGGGCAATTTGCGCTCTTCGCGCAGACGGTCGAGGATCTCACCGTCGGTCGGCTTGTCGTTGAGCCAGGCCGGATCCAGTTGCCAGAGCTGGACGAAGGCGGTGTTGAAGAACCGGAGACGCTGGTCCGGTCCGAAGATGGATACTGCCGTGGCAATCTTGTCGAGGGTCCCTGCATGGGCCTGAATATGGCGCTTGAGTTCAGTCTGGGCCTCCTCCAGATCGGTGACATCGAACACCAGCCCGGCGCTGCCCTGGGCAATCGGAATTTCCACGACATCGAGGGCGCGGCGCTCGTCGTTGACAATGGCATGGACGCGGCACTGGGCGGTCGCGCCGCCCGCCACCGTGCTCAAAGTACGATTGCGATCGTCTTCGCCGATCAGTTCCGCGCCCGAAGCGATCGCTGCCCGGAAATCTTCGGTGTCGACGGCTTCGGCGAAAGTCTTGTTGGCCCAGTTCATCCTGCCCGAACCGTCCCGAAACCAGATCGGCATCGGTGCCTTGTCGAGAATGGCTGTCAGGGCCTCGGCCTGTTGCTCCAGCTGCTTGTAGTCTTCAGCCAGTTTGGACATTTCAAGACGCTCGCCGGTCAGCATGCGCAGGCGCAGTGTCGCCAGACCGCCCGCGGCACGGCCGTCCGCTTCGAGCATATCTCCCGCCTTGGTCTGAACAACCATGTTGAACGGCGTGCCCTGGCCACGCAGTTCTGCGATCGATTCAATGAGGCGCGCATGGGAGCGGTGGTGAAGCCAGCCACCGAAATTAATCCGGCTTTCGTAGTCGTCGGGCACACCGGCAATGGCACGCAAGTCACCGACAATCCGTGAAGGTTTGGTTTCCTTGCCGTGCCAGATGTAGAGAAAATGGGGTTCGGCCGCCATGATGGCGCTTGCCTCGTCCAGTTCCGCCTGCAGGTCACGGGCAAGAATGACGGCGTGCGCTGCCCGCCGGCGGGCCATCAGCCAGGCAAAAAAGAAACTGCCGGAAAGCAGACCGGCCAGGAAAAATGTAGCCACGAGAACCGGATCGGCAGCCTCCCAGTTCCACTGCGCGAACTGGCTGGCAAAGGGAAGTTCGGGGGCGGCCACTGCAGCCGGCACAGGGCAAAAGACCAACAGCCCCGCTGCGACCCATTTTCGCGACAGCCGGGTTGACGTCAGTTCTGTTTTTGCGCGGCCAGCATGCATGTCGGTCTGGCCTCTCCCCCTCTCGGCCACGTCCTCCCGGCAGTTTCGCAGTCCCAGGAGAAAACTGTGAGGAATCAAACGAATCACTACGGCTTTCGCCTGGAGAATCTATACAGGCAAACCGTGATTCTGCCCACAGTCTAATGGCGCCGTACGGGTAAGGCTGCGCAACCGGGAGGCGTGTCAGGCTGGGCCGGGAATTTCATCCGGAAAAGGGAGGCCCGCACGTGAGATCCGCAAGCCGGTCACGTGCGGGCGCAAAATCGTCTGGACAGAGAGGCCAGTGCCCCTCGTCAGTAACGGTAGTGCTCTGGCTTAAAGGGCCCTTCCTGGGGGACACCCAGATAGGACGACTGTTCGTCGCTGAGTGTTGTCAGTGTGGCACCGAGCTTGGCCAGGTGCAGTTTTGCGACTTTCTCATCCAGGTGCTTGGGCAGGACGTAGACCTGGCGTTCGTAGTTGTCGCTGTTCTGCCACAGCTCGATCTGGGCCAGGACCTGATTGGTAAAGGATGCGCTCATGACAAAGCTGGGGTGACCGGTGCCGCAGCCCAAATTGACCAAGCGCCCTTCGGCCAGCACGATCAGACGCTTGCCGTCGGGAAAGACCACTTCGTCGACCTGAGGCTTGACGTTGTCCCACTTGTAATTGCCCAGTGCCGCGATCTGAATTTCAGAGTCGAAATGCCCGATGTTGCAGACAATCGCCCGGTCCTTCATCTGGCGCATGTGATCGAGCGTGATGATGTCCTTGTTGCCGGTCGCCGTGACGAAAATGTCGGCTCTCGGTGCCGCCTCGTCCATTGTGACCACTTCATAGCCCTGCATGGCAGCCTGCAGCGCGCAAATCGGATCGATCTCGGTCACCATGACCCGCGCGCCCTGGCTGCGCAGACTTTCGGCGGAACCCTTGCCGACATCGCCGTATCCGGCAACCACGGCGATCTTGCCGGCCATCATGACATCGGTGGCACGCTTGATGCCATCGACCAGGCTTTCCCGGCAGCCGTAAAGATTATCGAATTTCGACTTTGTCACGGAGTCGTTGACGTTGATGGCGGGGACTTTCAGGGTTCCGGCCTTTGCCATGTCATAGAGCCTGAGGACACCGGTAGTGGTCTCTTCCGACACCCCCTTGCAGTCATCAAGAATCTCGCCGTACTTTTCGTGCATGAGCTGGGTGAGGTCGCCGCCGTCATCGAGCAGGATGTTCGGCTGCCAACCGTCGGGACCATTGACGGTCTGCTCGACACACCACCAGTATTCCTCTTCGGTTTCACCTTTCCAGGCAAAGACCGGTACGCCGGTTGCCGCGATTGCCGCGGCGGCCTGGTCCTGGGTGGAGAAAATATTGCAGGACGACCAGCGCACGGTGGCGCCCAGGGCTGTCAGGGTTTCGATCAGAACCGCCGTCTGGATCGTCATGTGCAGGCAACCGGTTACGCGTGCGCCCTTCAGCGGCTGGGAGGCGCCGTATTCTTCGCGTAAGGCCATCAGGCCCGGCATTTCGGTTTCTGCGATGTTGATTTCCTTGCGGCCCCAGTCCGCCAGGGACATATCCGCGACTTTGTAATCGGTGAACGCGCTCATCGGTCAATCCTTGAGAGTCTTTGTGAGAAAACATAGGGCACGGTGCCGGCTCCAGCGTGGTGCAGATCACCGCATTCGGACATTCATATAACAGGGGTTTTTCAAGTTCGCAAGATGATATAAAGATTTCTTTATATTTTCGATTCGGCGCCCCGCATGCCGGTGCCGTCATGGTGATTGCCGGCGTTGGACGGCTTGATTGTTGCCTGGAACCAAGCCGGTTTCTGCCAAAACTGCCGATCCGGCATCTGATTGTGCTGGTTGAACTGAAACGGTCATCCCTCCGGATGGCGCCGCCGAGCGTGGCCATGGATTTACAACTTCAAGTAGTAGTTTGAAAATTTACACTTTTCTACTTGGGTGTCCTTTTCAGATCACATTCGACTATCTGACATAATCTCCGTGTTTGTTGATGGACCTTTCTTCATTTATGTTCGGTTAACCAATTATTATTAACTTATGTCCCGATTTAGTGAGTATATCAGAGGCGCCGGCCTCTACAGGCAATTGTGATCGGGGGCCCCATGTCTTTCAAATTTCCAAATTTTAAAATTGCAGCCAAAATACCCGCGCTTATTGTTGGCGCTGCAGTAATCGTTGCGGTTGCCGTGGGGATTACAAGCATCACAACGGCAACCGATAACGCAAATCTGGCGAAGCGCGAAAAACTGAGAGCGCTGCTCTTCGATCGCGCGGATGCGCTCAAGTTTTATCTGGAATCAATTGAACAGGATATGCGTTCGGTGTCGTCGAGCCCATCGACCGTCGAAGCCCTGACCGACTTTAAGACCGGTTGGACTATGCTGGGCGATGATCCAACCACCGTCCTGCAGCGTGCGTATATCGAAGACAATCCGCATCCAACCGGCGAAAAGGAAAAACTGGATCAGGCAAACTCCGACGATTATTATCACACGATCCATGAAAAATATCATCCCTGGTTCAGAAACTTCCTGAAGCAGCGTGGCTATTACGACATCTTCATTTTCGATCTGGACGGCAACCTGATCTACACCGTGTTCAAGGAACTGGACTACGCAACCAATCTGGAAACCGGTCAGTGGAAAAACAGCGATCTTGGCAACGTCTTCCGTGCCGCCCGTGACAGCACCAGGCCGGGATCCCTGCATTTCTTCGATTTCAACAGCTACGGCCCGAGCCACGGCGCGCCTGCCAGCTTTATCTCGACGCCTCTGTTCGAGGACGGAGAGAAAGTCGGTGTGCTGGCGTTCCAGATGCCGATCGCGCGAATCAATGCGGTCATGAGCAATCGGTCCGGTCTGGGACAAACCGGTGAGACCTTCATCGTCGGGCAAGACTACTTCATGCGCAGCGACTCGCAATTTGCCGAGAAGTCCACCATTCTCAATGTAAAAGTCGAAAACTCCGCGATCTCGGATGCCCTCACCGGCAAGGGCTCCAGGGTCGAGTCGAACGACTACCGCAACATGTCTCTGGAAATGCATACGGTTCCGTTCCAGTTTCTGGGTGCAAAGTGGGCCTTGACCGCGGCCATAGGCACCGACGAAATCAGCGCGCCCGTACGCGCCATGCGCAACAAGATCATCCTGATCTCCATGATCTGCCTCCTCGTCATCGCCGCGGCCGGCACTTTCCTGGCCAGGGGCATTACCAGACCGCTGACCCGGATCGTTGATAGTATGAACAAGCTTGCAGAGGGCGAGATGGATGTGGATACCGACTCCGGCAACCGGCCCGACGAGATTGGCGATATGCTGAGGGCGGTGACCGTATTTCGCGACAACGCACTGGAGAGGGGAAAACTGGAAGCGGAACATGCCCGGCTTCAGAATGAGGCGGAGGACAACCGGCGGGCGATGATGAGGGATCTCGCGGAAAACTTCAGCACCAATGTAGGCGCGATCGTGGACGCGGTTACGTCCGCATCGTCGCAGCTGCAATCCACCGCAACGGCCATGGAGGAGATCTCAGAGCAGACCAGCAACCGGGCAACCTCCGTGTCCGCAGCATCGGAGGAAGCCTCCTTCAACGTACAGTCGGTTGCCAGTTCGACGGAAGAAATGTCCACGTCGATCGAAGAAATAACGCGGTGTGTCCTTGAAGCGACTGCGGCTTCCCGAAAGGCGGTTGAAGATGTCGCGGCGACCCGTTCGCAGATGTCGGCTCTGGCCACCGTCTCGGAGAAAATCGGCGGCGTGGTGAACATGATCTCCGAAATTGCCGAACAGACAAATTTGCTGGCGCTGAACGCCACCATTGAGTCGGCCCGGGCCGGCGAAGCCGGCAGAGGTTTCGCCGTCGTCGCCAGTGAGGTCAAGGCCCTTGCCAATCAGACAGCTCAGGCGACCAGTGAAATCGCACAACAGATCCAGGAAATGCAGACCGCAACGGATCAGGCCGTGACTTCGATGCAGCAGGTAAGCGATGTCATCGCCAATGTGGAGCAAACATCCACCGTTATCGCCTCGGCCATGGAGGAACAGGGTGCAGCAACCCAGGAGATCGCGCACAATGTCCAGGAGGCGGCAGGCGGGACAAGAACTGTTTCCGACAACATATCCGGCCTCACCCAGGCCTCACACGAAGCGGGGCAGGCAGCAGGCCAGGTCATGTCGGCAACCAACGAGTTGTTTGAACAGTCCCAGACGCTCAGAAGCGAAGTCTCGGAGTTCCTGGACAAACTACGCTCAGGCGATGCTGACCGCAGACGTGGCGACGACCCCCATTATGACGGCCCGGAACGGCGCAGGACAACTGACGGCTTAGCCGCATAGCGCCTGGACCGCGTTTGCTGCCGCCCTCGTTTCCGGCGCGGCGCGGTCATCAACCGCCCGGCGTCTGATTTTCACGCCAAAACACTGTCCGTCTAAAGCGTGTCGCAATTTATGGGTTTCATTCCTCGTGCTGATTGGCGTTGCACCGCCAAAACTTTGGCTTTACTGCCCGCCCAGATTGTCGTCCTCGTGTCGGTGCACGAGGACGACAGTTCAGAAGAGCGCAATACCGCCGTTGCGGCGGCGAGGGATGGATCGACGATGTGCAGACCAGTGGCGCATTGCATCGATTGTGCAAGGCTCTATCCGGTCTGAAATGCCTGTGGGATTGTGTGTCGATGGCATCGACCCGCGAGACTTCGCGATTGGCTGGTCTGTTCCGGCCTGTGTGATCCGCAACACCTGGTTGCAGACCTCTGTTTCTGTTGCGCTGCGGCACCGCCTCCAATTTGCATTGGAGGCGGCGCTCACCATCGTTACTCGACGACGGACAAATTCTCGGCAGATGATTTGCCGTTCTGGCCAGGCTGAAGGTCGTAGGAGACCTTCTGACCTTCATTGAGCGTGCTCAATCCGGCGCGTTCGACAGCGGAAATGTGGACGAAAGCGTCATTGCCACCATCTTCCGGTTCAATGAATCCATAACCCTTGGTCGGGTTAAACCACTTTACGGTACCAGTCGTCATAGTCTTTTCCTCTAACAGGAGTGCTGATTTGGCGCCACACTTTGGGTGACGGCGCAGTCTGTTTAACGCTCACATTGTCAGGGGATAAATAAGAGGATCGGCGAACCGGCTATCTAAGTAACACAAAACAAATGCAATACGTATATTGGCCCTTTATAGGATTTTGTGCCAAAAGTCAATGAATCTCAAGACGGTTACGCTTCCCGAAGCGATTGCTCCCAGAACGGAACGAGGAAAAATGTGAGCGGTTTTCCGCCCGCATCCCGCTCCAGGAAACTGAGTGAGATCAGGTTTCCTGGGTTATGGTCGATTCAACCATAATTTATCCTGATTCAGGGTCTGTTGAGCAACAGACCCTAGGCCGCGCGCCGGTCAGTCCGGCCGGGTCTGCGCCGTCTGCGCGAGCCGGATGCCGGTTTGCCCGGACGCGGTTTGGCCTGGCTGCCGGGCGCCTGCTTGAATTCCACGGGTTTCTCGCCGACAACCTTCAACGGGCGCTTGATCAACCGCTCGATGGCACGCAGATGCGATAGTTCAGCCGGGTCACAGAGCGAAATTGCAATGCCAGCAGCCCCAGCGCGCGCGGTCCGTCCGATCCGGTGGACGTAGGATTCCGGCTCGTTGGGCAGTTCGAAGTTTATGACATGGGTGACATCATCGACATCGATGCCACGTGACGCGATATCGGTGGCCACCAGTATCCGCAGCCTGCCCTTCTTGAAATTGGCCAGAGCACGCTGGCGGGCGTTCTGGGACTTGTTGCCGTGAATCGCCTCCGCAACGATGCTGGTTCGGGCCAGATGCTTGACCACCTGGTCGGCGCGGTGTTTCGTACGCGTAAACACGATAACCTTGGCCATGTCTGGGGACTCAAGCAGTTTTGCCAGATGCGCGCGTTTCGCTACTGCGGCAATGTGATGTACTCTCTGCTCGATGCGTTCGACGGCGACAGTTTTGGCCGCAATCTGGACGCGTTCCGGCCTGTTCAGAACTTCACCGGCGAGAACCGCCACTTCAGCAGGCATGGTCGCGGAAAACAGCAATGTCTGGCGGTCCTTGGGCAACATGGCGGAAATCTTGCGCACGTCACGAATGAAGCCCATATCGAACATACGGTCGGCTTCGTCGAGAATAAGATACTTGCACTCGCTCAATGTCGTGCACCGCTGGTTGATGAGGTCGAGCAGGCGACCGGGCGTGGCAATCAGAATGTCAACGCCGCGGCGCAGTGTTTCCACCTGCGGGCGTTTGGAGACGCCGCCCATGACAACCGCCTGACGGACCCGCTGGTGGCGACCATAGGTCTTGATGCTGTCCGATATCTGAAGGGCGAGTTCACGGGTCGGCGCCAGAACAAGGGCCCTGGTGGAACCGGGCTTGGTCCTGTCGCCGTCGGCTTCCAGATGATGCAGCAGCGGCAAAGTAAAGGCCGCCGTCTTGCCGGTGCCAGTCTGGGCAATGCCAAGTATGTCCTTGCCGTCCAGCAGGAGCGGGATGGCTTGTTGTTGAATTGGTGTAGGGGTCTTGTATTGCGCGTCGTCAAGCGCGCGCAAGAGCCGATCGGAAAGCCCGAGGTCGGCGAAATTTGAAACAGTCACTAAAAAATATTCCTTGTCGCGGCGAGCCCCGTGCGCAATCGCACGGCAGGCATCAGCCGTTTCCTACTTGTCCACGCGCTGTTGGATCAGATGGAGTTTGGGGTAAAGATTTCTCAAGACAATAACGCCCGCAAAGGAGGGACGTATCGCGCGATCACGAGAAGTCGTGGCTGTTACTTGCGCTCAAACGGCGGGAAAGTCAAGCCCGCTGGCTCCTAACTGGAATCATGGCTAACGAATTTCCGATCCCTGCGCGGTCTGTCATGATGATGCAACGGGTTGCCTGGCGCCACTGCCTTCTCGATAATGCGGGGCCGCTGCACGTGCAGCCCTGAAACCGGGTGGTATCGACATGCCTACAAGACGTTCATTTGTAACCGGCGCCGCGAGCCTGGCGGTGATGACCATTCTGGACGGCGGACGGCGCGTCCATGGCGCGACCGATTATGTCGTTTCCGT
Source organism: Alphaproteobacteria bacterium (assembly GCA_021775805.1). GTDB lineage: Bacteria > Pseudomonadota > Alphaproteobacteria > Rhizobiales > JAJFHC01 > JAJFHC01. The sequence goes on from JAJFHD010000043.1 coordinate 56,341, forward strand.
GGAGAATGCCGAGGCGCATCTTATTGAAGATCCGGCGCGAAAGACCGGGGTCTGGTCCTACGGCGGTTCGGTGCCGGGTCCGCTGCTGCGGGGACGCCGGGGCGAGCCAATCAGCATCAAGGTTATCAACCGGCTGGAACAGCCGACCACAATTCACTGGCATGGTCTGCGTATCGAGAATGCCATGGATGGCGTGTCCGGCCTTACCCAGGATCCGATTCCGCCGGGTGGTGAATTTGTCTACAGTTTCGTGCCGCCCGATGCCGGCACTTACTGGTATCATCCGCATCACCGGTCGTGGGAACAACTGGCGCGGGGCCTGTACGGCACGTTGCTGGTGGACGGCGATGATCGCGACGGCGAGTTCGACCGCGATTACACGATTGTCGCCGACGATTGGCGTCTGGAAGACAGCGGCGCCTTTCATGAAGCGTCGCTCGGCAATCTGATGGACTGGTCGCATGCCGGACGGCTGGGAAACATCCTGACGTTGAACGGAAAGGCCTATGAAAGGTTAGCCGTGGTGCCGGGCGAACGGGTACGCCTGCGCTTCATCAACAGCGCGAATGCCCGGATCATGAGCTTTGGCGTCAAGGGACAGGCGGCCTGGATCATTGCGCTCGATGGTCAACCGGTTCCACCTCAGCGTGCGCCTGAAGCCGGTGTGAGTGTGGCGCCATCCCAACGGGTAGACCTGCTGGTCGATGTTGAGGGTCAGGCCGGCGATGAAATTGCCATAGTCGAAACCAGCGGCGACTCAAACCTGGTTGCCGGATATCTGGTCTGCGAAAAGGGTCAAAGCGAACGGCAGCGACAACCAGGCGCTCCTGAATCCCTGCGGGCGAATGATGTTCCACGCCCTGATCTGGCGAACGCCACGCGTTCGGCACTGGTCATGACCGGTGGCGCCATGCGGTTCCTGCAATCTGCCACCTACAAAGGCGAGAGCCTGGATGGCAGGACGCTGGCGAGAAAGCATGGACAGACCTGGGCCTTTAATGGCGTGGCCGGCATGACGGACGATCCTTTGTTCAAGGCCGGGCGGGGTGAGACCGTCAGGCTAACGCTGAAGAACGAAACACTCTGGCCGCACGCCATCCACCTGCACGGGCACCATTTCCAGATCGTCTCCAGGCAAGCCGCAGGCGCGTCAACGGCGTCACCACCAGAGGGTGCCGAAGTCGACGCGATGCGGGACACAGTTCTGGTGGACCGGGAGGAAACCGTCGAAATAGCGCTGCTTGCCGACAACCCCGGCAAATGGATGCTGCACTGTCACATGCTGGAACACCAGGCCAGCGGCATGAGCACCTGGTTCCTTGTGAGCTGACGCGAGGACCTCCAGCGTTGCGGTTCTGGAGATGTACGTGTCAAGCACGTACATGACGGTTTTTGAGGGAATCGTGCAGCGTCGAATTTTGTTGATGGGTACGACCAAACGCCAATCTAAAACCCCTGCCAATCGGGGTATCCAGATATGAAACAAGTCATGACTCCACGGTCTGTTGACTATTCTTCCTCGAACTTTGCCGCAATCAGGGCCTCGATGGCATCGAGGGCGGCGGTGGCATCCGGACCGGTCGCCGATACATCGATGGTCGAACCGCAGCTCGCGGCCAGCATCATGAGTCCCATGATCGACGTGCCGCCGACGGTCTGCCCATCGCGGGAGACATCAATTCTGGCCCTGAATGTCTCTGCACAGCGCACAAATTTGGCCGAAGCGCGCGCATGCAAGCCCTTTGCGTTGACGATCGTCAGGCGACGGGTTGGCGGATCCTGGGCGGCATCTTCTTCCAGGGAGGTCTTGCTGGTTTGCGACATGGCCGTCAGGATCCGTCGCCGGACAGCACCTGGCTTGCCACATTGATGTATTTTCGCCCCGAAATCTGGGCCTGTTCGACGGCCTCGCCGAGGGGAACATCGTTGCGCACGCTTGCAAGTTTGATCAGCATCGGCAGGTTGATGCCGGCCAGAACCTCCACATTGGCGTTTTCCATAACCGAAATGGCGAGGTTCGACGGGGTTCCCCCGAACATGTCGGTCAGCAGAATCACGCCGCTGCCGGTATCCGCCCGGCCGACGGCTTCGAGAATTTCGGTACGGCGCTGTTCCATGTCGTCGTCGGGGCCGATGGAAATCGCCTCAACGTTGTCCTGCGGGCCGACCACATGCTCCATGGCGGCGCGAAATTCGGAAGCGAGCTGCCCGTGGGTTACCAATACGAGACCAATCACAGACCGCCTCCCCGAGAACGTAAACCCCGCGCCCTGCGGCGCACAGGGGCTATTTTCCAGGCCGCATGCATTTCCCCGTTAGCCTCCTCACCTTGTGTCCCTGTTTGTGGACCACACATTGACCGCGCACGCCGCAATAGGCAAGCGAGATATCACGTGCCCTGCTGGTTCAATTCCAGCCATTCTGCAAATCCGTCGTTCACCATTGCGTGCACTGCCGCTTTGATTTTTGCCGGTGCCGACGCTTCAAAGGGCGCAAGACATAACAAGGGAAGATCGAAACCACAAACACTGAATTTGGACGCATCCCGGTCAGGCATGCGAGGCACTTCTGCCGGTGGCACAAGGCGGACCACGAGCCCGATAACTGCTTCGGCCAGGCAGGGCACGCGCAGGACGCCGACACCACGGACCTCAAGCCGGCCGGCGAGACCGTCGGGCGGCCGGGCCATGACCGTCGTGCCGACTGCTTGCACAATCACGCGATCGTCGGATACCAGCCGGGGCAGATTGCCCGCGTCTCCATGAACACCGCCACTGTCAATCAGACGCAGGGCCAAATCCGACTTGCCGCTGCCGGAAGAACCGATGAGAAGCACACCGGTACCCGCAACACAGACGCAGGTGCCGTGAAGGGTCTCAGTCATGGGTCGACGAGTTCAGATAGTTGCGGATCGATTTTGCAATCCGCTCATAGGGCAAACGCGCCAACTGGCTCTTGCCAAAACGCCAGGCGCGCATGATGACGCTGCGGCCCTGCCCCTGTTCGGTCTCGGAGTCCGACGTCGTGCCGGATTTTTCGACACGATCTCCCGCCGGCAGACGGACGACAAACCGGGCACCGGTAACATGACGGCGCGATTCAGGCAGGTGGCGATCCTTTTCGCCGTGCCGGTTCTCTGCCCAGATCCGGCCCTTGTGCGCTTCGACGATCTGGCGCGAGATACTCAACCCAAGGCCGGAATTCTTGCCGAACTGATCCTCTCCGGGCCGGTCGGTGTGAAAGCGGTCAAAAATCTTCGACAGGTTCTCCGCCCGGATGCCGGGCCCTTCGTCTTCGACCCGAAACTCGACGTCGTTACCGATGCGCCGGGCATAAATCTTGATCTCGGTGCCTTTCGGAGCGAAAGAACGGGCGTTGCCGATCAGGTTTCGCACAACCTGGCCCAGCCGGCTGTCGTGGCCCATGACAACGAAGGCATCCTTTTCCTGGCCATTGCGATCGACCGACACGGTAAACCGGGGGTCGTTCCATTTGCGGGTGTCGTTGAAAACCGACACGACCGCGTCCAGCAATACCCCGATGTCCACCGGCACGGTGATGGCACGGGCAAGTTCAGCGTCGAGGCGGGAGGCATCCGATATGTCGCTGATCAGGCGGTCCAGCCGTTTGACGTCGTCCTGCACGATGGTAATCAGACGCTGGCGCGAACTGTCGTCCTTTGCCAGCGGCAGAGTTTCCACGGCACTTCTGAGCGACGTCAGGGGATTCTTGAGTTCGTGCGCCACGTCGGCGGCAAAACTCTCGATGGCGTCGATGCGGTTGTACAGAGCCGTGGTCATGTCCCGCAGCGCCGTCGACAGGTGCCCGATCTCGTCACCGCGAACCGAGAAGTCCGGGATCTCCACACGTTGATTGTTGCCGGTTCTGACCCTTTCGGCCGCCCGCGCCAACCGGCGCATGGGTTCGGCTATGGTGCCTGCAAGCAGGATCGACAGCAACACGGCCACGGCAAGTGCGACCAGGAACACGCGGATGATCGCCCAGCGTTCGGCATGGACGATGGCGTCAATGTCACCGCCCTGGGTCGACAGCACCAGGGCGCCGAGCACAGCCCGGAAGCGCTGGACCGGAACCGATACGCTGACGATAAGTTCGTGTTTTTCGTTAGCGCGCACGATCGAGACGGATGCCCCGTTGAGGGCGGCGACCACTTCGGGAAACCCGCGGCCGTTGGCGCCAAGGGTCTCGTCCTGCACGGGAAGGTCGCTGGCCAGGAGCCAACCGACAAAACCGTCCCACAGACTGTCGAAGAATCCGGGCAGTTCCGGCTCCGACGTCTGCAATTCAAAGCTCAAAATCTGGCCCCTCGCCTCAAGATTGCGGGAATCAACGATCAGTTCGCCCTCGGAATCGTAAATCCGGGCCCAGGATTTGGTCGGCAGAACCAGCCGCCGCAGGATCGGCGCCGCGCGTTCCGGGTTGATCGGGAACTCGAGCGAGCTGTCGTCTTCCACCGGGGAAATGGTTTCGCCGGGTTTGAGATCGAGCAGCCTGTCGGGATCAATCGTGATCGACTCGGTATCGATGGTCGCGGACGCGGCAATCGCGCCGGCGATGATTTCACCCTGGGTCAGAAGACTCTGGACCCGGGCATCGATGAGACCCGCCCTGAACTGGTTGAGGTAGAGGATGCCTGATGCCAGCAAAACCAGCGCTGCGGCGTTCAGGAACACGATGCGCCGTGTCAGGCTCGACGACAGGCGCCGCCTGAGCGCGATCAGCAGACGGTTCCACAGGGAAACCGGCGCCTCGGTTGCTATGGCTTCGATCTGTGACGACGGTGCCGCGGACTCCGACATCGAGGCCTCTGACGCCGCTGAATCCGTGCCCAACGGTGCGTTGCTCGATGATGCGCGGGCTGACGGCCCGCCGGCCGTCCTGGTTTTATTTCGGAGATTCGCGGGGAGTCTGGTGCGCACGAATGCCTGCGCACGCAATGCATATTTCCACCCCTCCCGAAGAGCTTCGAGGGTTTTCGTGGAGACCGTCAAGAGTCCCGATTTCGCCCATTCTGCAGATACCCGGGATTTTCCCGATGGAGCCCGCGAACGGTCCGAATTCTCAACGGCCATGGGCGTGCCTACATCTCTTTGAACCTGTAGCCCACACCGTAAAGCGTTTCGATGACGTCGAAATTGTCATCAACCGCTTTGAACTTCTTGCGCAGGCGCTTGATGTGGCTGTCGATCGTTCGGTCGTCCACATAAACCTGATCGTCGTAGGCCGCATCCATCAGCGCATCCCGGCTCTTGACGATGCCCGGGCGCTGGGCCAGGGCCTGGAGGATCAGGAATTCCGTCACCGTCAGGACCACCGCCTTGCCGTCCCAGGTGCAGGAATGGCGGTCGGGATCCATCAGAAGCTTGCCGCGTTCGATGACTTTGGCTTTTTCGGCACCGGTCGGCGGGACATCGCGGGACTGGGCGCGGCGGAGCACGGCCTTTACCCGCTCGACCAGAAGGCGCTGGGAAAACGGTTTCTTGATGAAATCGTCCGCGCCCATCTTGAGGCCGAACAACTCGTCTATCTCTTCGTCCTTCGACGTCAGGAAGATTACCGGCAATTCAGATTTCTGACGCAGCCGGCGCAGCAGTTCCATGCCGTCCATCCGGGGCATCTTGATATCAAGGATAGCCACATCGGGCGGCAAATCCTGCAGACCCGCAAGGGCCGTCGCGCCATCGGTATAAGTCTGAATCGCATAGCCTTCCGATTCCAGCGCCATGCTTACCGACGTTAGAATGTGGCGGTCGTCATCAACGAGTGCAATGGTGGGCATATCTTTTCCATGATCTGAATTTCCCCGAGCAACGCTGTATTATTCCGCGATCAAGGGCAAATTGTGGCAGACATGATAAACCGAGCAGCGCTACATTACCACTGTGAGCGCCAAGATTCGCGATCTGGCCTCCGAAAAGCCCTGAATCCGGTCAATTATTGAAGAATCCCAGTACTGTCATGAACACCGAAGCAAACTCGAACCCGTCCGAGACCGGCCGCGAGGCGCGCAAAGTCGTACGGCAAAGGCTCAAGGCAGCGCTGGCAACCGTCGATGTGGAAACCGGCGTACCGTATGCGTCGCTGGTCACGGTGGCGTCACGCATGGACGCCACACCGATCATGCTGTTGTCCGATCTTGCCCGCCACACGGGCAATCTGAATACCAATCCATCGGCGTCCATTCTGTTCGATGCCACAGCCGAGAATGGTGATCCGCTAGAGGGCGCAAGAGTGACTCTGATCGGATCAATCGAAAAGAGCGATGTAGAGGCCGACAGCCAGCGCTTTTTGGCCCGTCACCGGAATGCCGCGGGGTATGCCGGCTTCGCCGATTTCGGTTTCTATTGCCTGACAGTACGCGCCGCCCACTTCATCGGTGGATTTGGCAAGATCGACACCATCGCGGACACGGAGTATCTGATTGACGACGGCCAAGCGTCCGCTTTCGCGGCGGCCGAGGGCGATATTCTCGACCACATGAATGCCGATCACGGCGATGCAGTCTCGCTTTATGCTGAAAAGCTGCTCGGCGAGGAGGACGGCCCCTGGCAGATGGTCGGTGTCGACCCTGAAGGGTGCGATCTCTACGAAGGCGGCAAACTGCGCCGACTAACTTTCGAGACTGCGCTCGATGCACCGGGGCAGGTCCGGGACGTTCTGGTGGCACTTGCCCGCACCGCCCGGGAAACCGGATGATGGCGCTGATTTGAGATTTACGCTACAGCCGGACCATGAACACAAGCAAACATCAGGGCGCCGTCGCTGCCGGCCATGACGCGACGGCCAACGCGGCAGCGGCTGTCCTGCGGGACGGCGGCAATGCCTTCGACGCAGCCATCGCTGCCCTTGCCATGGCCTGCGTCGTGGAACCGGTCCTGTCGTCGCCCGGCGGCGGCGGATTTGCCATGGCCCTGCGCGCCGGCGACCACACACCCACAATCATCGACTTCTTCGGGCAGACACCACGGGTGAAACGGTCTGCCGAGGCCATCGAGTTTGAAAGTGTGTTTGCCGATTTCGGGACGGCGCGACAGGAATTCCATGTGGGATTTGGCGCAACCGCAACGCCGGGATTCGTACCCGGCCTGTTTCACATGCACGAACAATACTGCTCGATACCCCTGGTTGATCTGTCTACCCCGGCAATCCAGACGGCTCGCGACGGTGTCGTCGTGACAAGGTTTCAGGCTTACCTTGCCGATGTGGTCTCCCCCATATTGACCTTCTCCGAACACGCGCGGAATCTGTTTGCGCCGGACGGGCAAATGATCAAGGCAGGCGATGTTTTCCGCAATCCGGGCCTTGGCGACTTCTTTGAAGAGCTCGCGGCGGCCGGACCGGGCTTTTGCATCGACGGGGATGGCGGCGCCGCACTGCTTGAGGGTCAGGCCGGATCGGGTCAACTGACGGCAGAAGACCTTGCAAGATTTCGCTGTGTCGACCGTACGCCACTTGCCTTTGAAAAAACGTCTGGACCACACCCGGCAACGGTGTTCCTGAATCCGCCACCGTCCGCCGGCGGCGCCATGATTGCGACAATGCTCGATGGGCTCGAGGATAAATGGGATGGCGGCACGGAGGCGGTCGTGCAATCGATTGCCCGCGCTGACCGTGCGCGCCTTGAGGCCCGGGGGGACCTCGATAGGTTGCTGGCGCAGCGCGGCACGACCCATATCAGCATCATCGACCATGCCGGCAATGCGATCGGTGTCACCGTGTCGAACGGTGAGGGCAACGGTCACCTGGCCGGCGATTTCGGCTTCATGGCCAACAACCTGCTGGGCGAGGCCGACCTCATACCCGACGGGTTTCACCGCTGGCGGCCCGACACGAGGCTCGCCTCGATGATGGCGCCGACGATCGTGCGGTTTGAAGACGGCACGCTGTCGGTTCTGGGTTCGGGTGGCTCGAACCGGATTCGCACCGCCGTCTTCCAGGTGCTGGTCAATCACATGGGAAACAAGAACGCCCTGTTCGAGGCGGTGGACGCCCCGCGGATGCACGTGGAAGACAATCATCTCGACTTTGAAGACATGTTCGACACTTCAGATCGGGAGATGTTTGCTAAGTTCTTTCCCGACCATAGGGCGTGGCCGGACCACAACCTGTTCTTCGGCGGCGTGCACATGGTGTCACGCTCGCCGGACGGCCATTTTGATGGCGCCGGTGATCCACGGCGGGCGGGTGTGTTCCGGCCGGTTGAACAATCCTTTAGTTCAAAGGCACCGTGACGCGGATGCCGGCGGACGCTGTCCAGGCATAGCCGTTGACGATGGACGTACCGTTTGGGAACCGCCGAACGTTCCGTTGTCGATGTCGTTGTGCCGCGTCTTCGGCGCGTAGGAATAATATTCACCACGTCCGAAAATTCCAACCTTGAAGCCGCCGAAATCCTGATCAAGGGCGACCTTGAGCGCGGCAATTATCGCCGCTTCGTCGTCATCCGGAGAAAGACGCTGCGTTATATTGGCTGTCGGAAGGAAGGCAACGGTGGTTTGCGCGTATTTCCCACGATACTCGGTATGGCCCCAGTACAGACCGGCTTCGCCGTCGACACTCAGCGCGAGGCCATCATGAACCGGAATCACGGCAACCGCGCCGAGGAACCCGCCCAGATAATCGGTGTCCATATCTTCCTTGACGGAAAACGCCCGCGACCTGAAGTTGAAGGCGGGTGCCACGTCGATGCCATTCAGAGTCCGGTAGGTATCCATGCGGCGGTAGCCCAAGCCAAGCTTTGACTGGAGAATGACGTCCGGTGCCCTCAGGATGTCCGTCTGGCCTTCCACCGCGACGCCCCAGATGCTCGCCTCGGCCTCGGTCTTATGCTCAAGCGTGGACCCAGCACTGGATATCGCAACGGCTTGAAATGTCGCCAAATTCGGATCGAATAGCGGGAAATGCGTACACGCGATTGCGGCCTTCCCCGACCCAACGCATTCCGACCTTTGTGTCGACTCGTGGTAGGATGCGGATGCTGGCGATAAAGGTCCCGTCAGCGCAGGAAGCGCAGGAACCGCACCACGTTGAGAACCCGTGCCGCCGCTGCACTGACATAAGTCAGGGCCGCGGCCATCAGGAGTTTGCGGATCGGTTCCAGGTCTTCTTCCGACACGTATCCACCGGCCTTGAGCACAGGCAGGGCCTTGCCGAAACTGGCGTCGAATTCCGTCGGCAGGGTGATCAGGTGAACCACGACCTCGATCAGTCCAAGCACGATAATCGCGACGATCCCGAAGACGATGATCCGTGGTGACACTGCAAACATGCCCACAAGCGACAAGCCCCAGACCAGCAGGCTGCCGACCTTGTCCGCATAGGAGGCGGTGCGCGCGAGCTTGAGGCGCAGCCTGAGCGGGCGGTAGCCGTCACGGTCCTGGATGGCATGGCCGACCTCATGGGCAGCGATCGCAACGGCGGCCACGGAACGGCCGTTGAGATGGCCTTCCGACAGGCGCACCGCCTTGGCTTCGGGGTCGTAATGGTCGCGGCCTTTTCCGACCTCTTCCACTGTGATCGCCGCCAGATCGAACTCGTCGAGCAGATGGCGGGCAAGTTCGCCGCCAGTGCCGGGGAAATCCGGCCGGTCCGCCGAATAGGTGTTAAGAACCCATTGGACCCACAAGCTCGGGCCAAAGAAGACAGCGAAGGCCAAAAGGGCACCCAGGACCCACAACATGTCAGTGCGCTTCGTCCCAGTTGGCGGCGGACCGGGCGTCGACTTTCAGCGGCACGGCCAGTTTGAGCGCAGGCTCGGGGGCCGCCACCATTACGGCACTGGCAACCGCCATGGTTTTATCCGCCTGTGCCTCGGGGCATTCGAAGATCAGTTCGTCATGGACTTGGAGCAGCATGCGGGCATCGAGCTTGGCTTGCGCCAAACTACTCTCTATGCGGACCATCGCGCGGCGGATGATGTCGGCGGCCGAGCCTTGAATCGGGGCATTGATGGCGGCGCGTTCGGAGAAACTGCGCTCGGCCGGGTTCTTGGAATTGATGCCGCGCATGTGGACCTTGCGTCCGAAGATGGTCTCCACGTAGCCCGTGGACTTGCAGAACGCCTTGGTGTCTTCCATGTAGGCGCGGATGCCGGGGAAGCGTTCGAAGTATTTGTCGATATAGGCCTTGGCCTCGCCCCGCGGGATCGCCAGCTGGTTGGCCAGACCGAAGGCTGAGATGCCGTAGATGATGCCGAAATTGATCGCCTTGGCACGCCGGCGCACGCTGGGATCCATGCCTTCCACGGGCACGTCGAACATTTCCGATGCAGTCATGGCGTGGATGTCGAGACCATCGGCGAACGCCTGCTTCAGGGCCGGAATATCGGCCACGTGGGCGAGCACCCGCAACTCGATCTGGGAGTAGTCTGCCGAGATCAGCAGATTGCCGGGCTCGGCGACAAAGGCTGTTCGGATCTTGCGGCCCTCGGGCGTGCGCACGGGGATGTTCTGCAGGTTGGGGTCGGACGACGACAGGCGGCCGGTCGAGGTCGCGGCCATGGAATAGGACGTGTGGACCCGGCCCGTGTCGACGTTGATGAAGGTCGGCAGGGCATCGGTGTAGGTCGATTTGAGCTTGGAGAGCTGACGCCATTCGAGCACTTTCACCGGCAGGTCGTGGCCTTCGGCAGCCAGACCGTCGAGCACGTCGGCGCCGGTGCCCCAGGCACCGGTCTTGGTTTTCCTGCCGCCGGGGATCGACATCTTGTCGAACAGGATCTCGCCCAGCTGCTTGGGCGAGCCGATGTTGAAGGTCTCGCCGGCAAGGCTATGGATTTCGGATTCAAGCGACCCCATGGTCTGCGCAAAGTCACCCGACAGGCGCGACAGCACGGTGCGGTCGACGAAGATGCCGTTGCGCTCGGTGCGCGCCAGCACGTCGATCAGCGGCCGCTCGAGGCGCTCATAGACTGTGGTCATGGATTCCGCCACGAGCCGGGGTTTGAGCACCTGCCAGAGCCTCAACGTGATATCGGCGTCTTCGGCTGCATATTCGGTCGCCTTGTCGACGGCAATCAGGTCGAAGGTCAGCATCGACTTGCCGGTGCCCGCGATCTCCTTGAACGGAATCGGGGCATGGCCCAAATGGCGATTGGACAGCTCGTCCATGCCATGGCCGCCGCGGCCGGCATCAAGGGCGTAGGAGATCAGCATGGTGTCGTCCATGTTGACCATTTCGATACCGAAACGAGACAGCACCAGCCAGTCGTATTTCAGGTTCTGGCCGATCTTGAGGATGGACGGGTCCTCGAGCACGGGCTTCAGTATCGCGATCATGTCGTCGCGTTTCATCTGCTCGATGGTGTCGCCATCGAACTGCAGGCCGTCGCCGGAACGATGGCCGACCGGCACATAACAGGCCGTGCCCGGCGCGGTGGCCAGAGACACGCCGACAAGGTCGACCGCCATGGCGTCGAGCCCGGTGGTTTCGGTGTCGACGGCGACGAAACCGCGTTCCATGATCTGGGCCGCCCATTCTTCGAGCCGGGCGGGCGTGGTGACGGTCTCGTAGGCGGCCACGTCGATCGGCGCCTGGGCGAGTTGGGCCGCGATCCCGGCCACGGCCTTGTCCGGTGTGTGGTCGGCCGGGCCATCGGTGCTGGCCATTATCGATGCGTCGGCGACCACGTCGACGGTGCCGGTGGCGGTGACGTCATCGGTGTCTGGTCCGCGCCTGGACGTGGGCGCTGCAATCTCCTGGGCGGGGATCGCGTTGGCGTCGACACCAAGGGCTGCACTGACGCGGTTTGTGATGGTCGTGAATTCCATCGCCTTCAAAAAACCGATCAGGGCGCGCGGATCGGGCTCGGCAAGCGCGAAGCGGTCGGCCGGCAGTTCCACCGGCACATCGGTCTTGAGCGTTACCAGATCGCGCGACAGGCGGGCCTGGTCGGCAAACGCGATCAGGTTTTCGCGGCGCTTGTTCTGCTTGATCTCAGCCGCGCGTTCGAGCAGCCTGTCGAGGTCGCCATATTCGGTGATCAGCTGGGCGCCGGTCTTGACGCCGATGCCGGGGACGCCCGGCACGTTGTCGACCGAGTCGCCGGCCAGGGACTGGACGTCGATCACCTTTTCGGGCCCGACCCCGAATTTCTCGAAAACTTCGGGCGCGCGGATCTCGCGGTTCTTCATGGTGTCGAGCATCCACACCTTCGGGCCGACCAACTGCATCAGGTCCTTGTCGGTGGAAACGATCGTGACTTCCGCCCCGGCGGCTTCGGCTGAGCGGGCGTAGGTGGCGATCAGGTCGTCGGCCTCAAAACCCTCCTGCTCGATGCACGGCACGTTGAAGGCGCGCACGGCGCGGCGAATCAGGCTGAACTGGGGCACGAGGTCTTCAGGGGCCGGCGGCCGGTGGGCCTTGTACTCGGGGTAGAGCGTGTTGCGGAAGGTGGTGCCGGAATAGTCGAAGATCACCGCCATGTGGCTGATCGTGCGGGCCTCGCGGGTATCGCGCATGAGTTTGTCGAGCATGTTGCAAAAGCCCGACACCGCACCCACCGGCAGGCCGTCGGACTTGCGCGACAGCGGCGGCAGGGCGTGATAGGCGCGGAAGATGTAGGTCGAGCCGTCGATCAGGTAGAGATGATCGCCGGCGGCGAGCGGCTTGGAGGCTGCAGGCGCGGCATCGGTGGGATCGGCAGGGGCGGTGTCAGGTGCCGTCTGGGATGGTGCATCGGTCATGGCCCGCACTATGCCATTGCACGGGCCGGCGCGCCATAGGCGGGTGCGGGCGTATCAACAGATGCTGACGCAGGGCGGCAGGGGTAGTTGCATGGAGGGGCACGCTTTGACTGGAATATCGCCAAGAATTACCCGACACCATAAAATCCAGTGTCATCATCGGGCGTCGACCCGATGATCTCCCGCCATGTATCCCGGCCAGCCACAATGTTGCTCGACACACTAACCTGAAACGACACCCTAAAACGCGATCCAGGCAATTGCCGACATTCAGGCCCGGCACACCCCAAACGATTGCCGATTGCCCAGGCCAGCGCTTTGCGCTATTACCACGTTTCCGGCTCCGGCAAGCACCCGTAGCTCAGCTGGATAGAGCGCTGCCCTCCGAAGGCAGAGGTCATAGGTTCGAATCCTATCGGGTGCGCCAATAAAATCAATAACTTGACTGATGTTCTGCGACTTGGAATTTCATTGAGGCTACAGCGGGGCTACACGAAACTGGGCGTTATCAGTCTCCGGGCATAGTGCCGTTATCTTGCGGGCGGAAAGCATAGTAGCCTCTCCGAATGTTGGCGCAAATTGGATATCGCCGCAGTTTGCGCTTCGTCTACCCAGATTCCGGATGTGGCCGACGCTACTCATGAGGGGCCACTGTCTCAGACACCCCTTGTTTTTGACGCTACCGAGGATGTCGGCATCGAGCTTCGATCCATCAACATCACGCAGCATCGAGTTGAGGCGTCCTCAGGGGTCCGGTGTAATATCTTGTAGCCGTCTACACCATGTCGGCTTGATCCGGAAAGTGGCTGCCATCGAGTCTGGTGGAGAAGGGGCCCCTATGCCTGAGGCCTGATGATCGGGACCCCACCCTCCGGGCACCCCGGAATTCCCAATGGGACTCCTATCCTGAGCTACATGCGAGTCCGCAGGCTTGAAGGGGCTCGATTCCAAAAAATATTTTTTGCAAAAAATTGGAGCCGGCCTGAACCCACTGCCGGGCCTCAATGTGCTCGATGATAACTGGCATCAGCGGGCACCCTGTGTTCACGAACCGACGACCGACTCCATGGAGCACCGGACTAATCGTCTACCGCCTCTTGGCGTTCTTCGTCGGTGAAGGCCATGCCCACTGCCGCGCTGTCACCGGTCTCCTCGTAGAGGCTGGTCTTGCGCGATGCCGCTGCCATGGAGTTGCCTATGCTTCGAGCTGAATAGGTCAGGGTGTCGTCTCGGCGGGTGCCCATCTGCTGCCCGACCTCCCATGCGTCCTGATTGGCGCCAAGGTACATGACAAGCCAGTTCTCTTCATCCTGAAGCTTGGTCAGCATCTTCTTGATGTCGTCCTGCTTGAACTCGACGCTGGCGTTCTCAAGGCCGTCAGTGACGATCACAAGAGCCACGTTCCGGTCCATTGACATCGCCTTGATGTCGGAGATTGTCTTTCCGATGGCGTCATAGAGAGGTGTCATGCCATCAGCGCCGATCATGTCCTCAGTGACCTTCGGGAACTTCTTCGCCTTAATTTGGGGGATGACCTCCTTGGCCGGTTCGATGGAGTTGAAGGTGGTCAGGGCGATGCGGCCCTTCTTCACGCCTGAGACGTACTCATTGATGGCGTCGATGGTAAGACCTTGCGTCGGCCGCATGGAGCCGCTCTGGTCAAGTAGGATGTGGGTGTACAGCTTCTTCATGAGTTCTCCTGTTGATTGCCCAGAGTCGTGTATGAGGAGGCGGCTCCGGGGTTTCCCCTTGGGCAGGGGATCTGAAAATGTGTGTCATCTGGGCGTTAACGTGGTGCCCAGCTACTACGTCTCAGGATCCTTTGCTTCGGGTTCCGTCGCTTCGGGGTCTGTATTTTTCTCAGTGTCTTTCCACGAGGTCGACAGACCTTTCCCGCCGATCACGGGTCCAGTCTGATAGATCGGGTCGTCCGGCTTCGCGAATCCCCGCCAGATAACTTTTGCCATTTGAACTCTCCTTCCAGTGGTTACCGAGGAGGGCTGACACTTGTTCGGCTGAGGGACCCATTGGTTGCCTTGGCCACATCTCCCTTCCGGGATACCACCTTGCCGGTTTGGGCAGGTTGGCGAGGGCGTCAGCCCCACTCTTGATGCAGTTTCTTATGTGAGCACGATCGATTTCGGATTCAAGGCTCCACGACGATCTAGCTGAGGAGTCGGGAGTCTTACGCGGCCAACTAAGATCGCCTAAAGCTTCACGCAAGTCGGCTGGTCTTTTGTGCTGCTGGTCAGGTGAATGGTCTCGGCATGGAACAACTTGCATCGACAGGGCCTTGAATTTCCTCTGGGCTGTCCGGGGCAGGACTGCGTTAATGCCTTCGAAATTGTTGACACCTAGGGTGGTCTCAAGGGGTTAAGTATTGGCCCCCTAGTTAGTGCGTACCCTTTCGAAAGGCCCCGGTCGTCCTCCAGCCACCGGGGCTTTTTCTTCCCTCACAGTCTTGGCCTGTCAGACAGATCCAACTACCCACCGGTTCCCTCTATGAGAGCAGGATAGGCCCCGGCTGGTTATTATGTGGTCTGCGGGTCCGGGCCGACATCATGCCGTGTCTGTATGACTGGCGTAACGCCATCAGTCGACGCCTCAGGCCCGCCGACGTCCAGAAGAACATCCGTGGACGATGGAATTGACCCCAGACCGGTTCATGCCGGTCTATGATGGCCTGATGCGGGAAACGGACGAGGAATATGTCGGAACCAATCATTCTGCTTGAGAACCACCGACAGGCGCTCAAGGTCCGGATTATGTTCTGGTTCTTGCTTGCCGTCGTTGTACTGGCCATGTGGGGTGGTTGGGGGATCTTCCAGACATTCGGTCTGGCCGAGGCCGACGGCGGCGTCCTGAGGCCTCTGTGGCAGCGTGTGGCCCTTGGAGGATTCGTGGCCGGTGTTGGGTTAGTTGCTGCAGGAGGCATGTGGATCTACATCAAGCTGTACGCCCTTCACATTTCTCGTGACGGTGACCTGATCCTCATCACCACGATGACGCCATTTGGGTCTCGGGACCGAGAATACCCGGTCAGCGAGATTGGCTAGAGCGCCTACTACCATGGCCGGGTCCGACATACGTCTGAGTCTGGAGGATTGTGGGTCAATGCGCCATGGATCACCTTGAGGGTTGTGGGCCAACGCCTTCCGTTCATCATTGACCTGCAGGCCGAGACAATCGAAGTCTGCGCCCTCAGCATACTGGCTGACGGTGGTGTCAAGGAATGGCAACAGGACCGGGGGTGAGGCACTACGTGCCGGCGTGTCCGGTGTTTTGTCAACACGAAAAAGAACACAAAGAGAACAAAAGTAATTGCGTTGAGAATCGGAGGGAATTAAACGTACGCTTATGTCAGATTTCGTCCCAGCGGCGAATCGCAAAGCGGGAAACCATGATTTATGGACTTCAAGTCACTACGTGAAAAAAACGGGCTGTCGGTAGAGGATGCGGCAAGGCTGGTCGGTGTGAGCGCCAGAACAATCAAACGTTGGGAAAAGGGCATAACCTCTCCTCGCAGATCCGACCTCAGGGTCTTGAAGGACCGATTGCCGGGCCAAATTGGGCCAATTGGTGAAGCAGCCTCCTTCACATTTGTCGACCTATTCGCAGGTATTGGTGGAATGCGCAGGGGTTTTGAAGCTGCTGGGGGTAAATGCATATTCACAAGCGAGTGGGACGACTACGCGCGACGAACGTATCAGGCAAACTTCCCTGATGAGCATGAAATTGCAGGTGATATCACTGAAATTGACGAACGAGACATCCCACGACACGACGTACTTCTGGCCGGTTTCCCATGTCAGCCGTTTTCAATTGCAGGCGTTTCAAAGAAGAATGCACTCGGGCGGCAGCATGGATTCATGGACAAGGCACAGGGTACCCTGTTCTTTGATGTCCTTCGTATTCTGAAATATCACAGGCCGGCAGCGTTTTTGCTGGAAAACGTCAAGAACCTGAAGGGTCACAATGGCGGAGACACATTTGCTACCATTCTCGGGGCTCTCGAAAACGAGCTTGGATACAAAGTCAGCACCCGGGTCATTGATGCGAAGGGTTATGTCCCACAACACAGGGAACGGATCTTTATTGCAGGCTTTCGCGAGGACACCGGGTTCAGTTTTGACAGCTTTGAATTCCCCGATCCTCAAGCTGGTCCAAAACTGGATAGTATTCTCCATGCCTGTGACGAGCATCCAGAGGGCCATTTCACGGTTCCGCCTGATTCACAGCCGACGAATTCTGCGTCCATTGTCAGTTCAAAGTACACTCTGTCTGACAAACTATGGACCTATCTGCAGAACTATGCTGAAAAACACCGGGCGAAGGGTAATGGTTTTGGCTTTGGCTTGAATGGACCTGATGACAAGGCTCGCACACTGTCGGCTCGGTACTATAAGGACGGCAGCGAGATCCTGATCCGTCAGGAAGGACAAAACCCCCGACGATTGACCCCACGAGAGTGCGCAAGGTTAATGGGTTTTGATTCCGACGGAACAGACCCAATGAAGATCCCGGTTTCCGACACACGTGCCTACAAGCAGTTTGGCAATGCCGTGGTGGTTCCTGTTGTTGCGCAGATTGCCCGTTACATGGAAAGGCATATTCTGCAGATTAAGGGACAAGGTGAGGCACGGGAAAATTCTCGGGCACGGTCGCCGGTCCACAACGGTCACAGGAACCCTGACAGAATGTATGGCTGACGTCGTTTCACCAGAAGTCCGAAGTCGGATGATGTCCGGCATTCGAGGCAAGAACACAAAACCGGAGGTTATGGTTCGGAAAGCACTTCACGCCGCGGGTTTCCGGTTCCGGTTGAACGCGAGTTATCTTCCGGGAAAACCAGACATAGTACTCAGGAAGCATCGAGCCGTGATTTTCGTTCATGGTTGTTTCTGGCACGGTCATGACTGCCATTTGTTCAAATGGCCAAGAACCCGTCCGGAATTCTGGCGTGCCAAGATCAAGGGAAACGCCGATCGTGACAGCAAGGCTGAAGCGGCACTCGCCGGAGACGGCTGGCGTGTTGGCGTTGTGTGGGAATGCTCGTTGAAAGGCCGGACAAGGAGATCGCCTGAGGACATTGTCAAACGGCTTTCTGAATGGCTTCGTTATGGTGGTGACACACTCCAGATATCGGGGTTGCCGATTCCATGCCGATGAAAAAACCTCCTCTCCCGGACATCTCCCTTGAGCAACTTCAGGGAATGATGGCCGGCTTGGGTGTTCAACGATTGCTTGTGAAGGAACTTGCACCGAACGACAACTCCAAGAACCAACCCTATCTTTCCAGCAATCTGGACGTGACCAATATCCTTCCATCCGGGGACGTCTATATTGATGTGACTGTCAAGGGCAACCGGATCATGAAGGCGCCCTTACCTCTGGAATGGTTGCAACCTGATGGAACAAGCGCGCCCGCTCCAAATGCAAAACTGATCCTGTATCCCCAATATCCCGAGGTCCGATTTTCCGGTTTCCTCATGGGTGCCAAGAATGCTCCCGCTGAACTTCTGACGACGCGGATGTGTGGAAGGCTACTGTTTTTCGGAATTACTTTCGATCGACGAGTGATCGGCTGGTGTGCCGGACCAGAAAGTCAACTTGCTCATGCCTTGAAAGGAATGGGCAATCTGGAGCAACAAGGCGTGTTCCGACGTGTGCCTCTTGCGCTGATCCGCAAGAAATCAAGCCGGGAGCTACTTCTTGAGGAACTTTTGAGAATTCATCGCAAGGACTGGATTGTGTCGAAGGCCTTGAATCAGGGTGGCGAAATCCTGCCATGCCGCGCGTCCAATTGTGTTGGATACACTCTGGAAGCAGAGCTCGGGGTCGCCCGCAATGGCCGGGCAGAACCCGACTTCGAAGGCTGGGAGGTCAAGGCCAGTCAGGTGAAGGACTACAATCGCATTCCGGGGTCTAAAGTCACCACACTCATGACACCTGAGCCCACCGGCGGCTTCTACAAGGAGAGGGGCGTCGAAGCATTCGTTCGTAATTTTGGATATAAAGACAAGATGGGTCGTGAGAACCGGATGAATTTTGGCGGCGTCCACCGTGTAGGTGAACTGCATCCAACTACCCATCTGACACTCACTCTAAATGGCTATGACTTTCAGGGACACAGCATAACTGATCCAGAGGGATCTTTGTCGCTCGTCGCCAAGGATGGCACAGAAGCCGCGTCATGGAGTTTTGCCGCATTGTTGGGCATCTGGAAACGTAAGCACGCCCTTGCCGTTTTCGTTCCCGGAGAGGTACGTACGGATCCGGAACGACAGTATCGGTTCGGCAATGATGTTCGCCTTGCGGAAGGAACAAGCTTGACATATTTGGTGAAAGCCCTCGCTGTCGGAAAAGTGTATTACGACCCCGGCATCAAACTTGAGAACGCTTTCGCAGGAAAACCGGCCTTAAAGAGGCGCAGTCAATTTAGAATCCAGTCCAAGAATCTCGGTGCCTTGTATACGTTGATGAATGAAGTCGACGTCTTGGGATAACTGAGCCGTGGGCGCCGATGGGCTCTTTGACAGTATTGATGTCAGTTGCTTTCTTGACAGACTCAAGGCGCATTTTCCTTGGCAGAATGTTGGAACAAGGTGCAGGTCAATCTCACCTAGACCAGTTCACAACCGTGTCCCCAAAGCTGGGCGAACTCGATCAGCCGTTGTTCAACTACACCGCTTGCATTGACGATTAAGAAGGTCCGGTTGCTGTAGCGTCGCCAGTAGAGACCGTAGACCCGGCCGGGAAGTCGTTCCATCCAATGTGCAATCTCTGCCCGGTGCCCACCCTTAAACCGGCTGTTGTGGTGGTACAGGATGGCTGTCCGATCATTTGCTAGTCTGACCGCCTCCTCAAGGGGTATCCGTTTCCAGTCCTTCCGCCGGGCCGGGCGGAACCTGTCATCAGCACACAGTCCATTGTCGGGATCGGCGAATACGATGTCACAGTCGGACAGCTGCTCGGTTACCCGGTTGAACCACTCATGTCGCCATGATCGGCGTTTGACAGCGGATGAAACGGGGTGTTCCAGAAGCTCGCTTGCGAACTTGGTGTTGGGCAACAACCCGGAATTTTCCACCGCCTGAACGGACCGGTACCCGCTTCTAACGATCTGCCTCAAGCCTTGATACAGATCAGGATCGAGGTGTTCCCAATCAGCCGGGCGTTCAAGGTAGCTGACATGCCGGCCATCATCATTGTGTCCTTCGTCAGGGTACAAGTACCATGCGACACCAAGGCGCTGGTCTGATGCCAAGGCCCGGAGCAGGCCATATTTCACGTAATCCCCGATGTCGCCGGTGTATCGGTTCTGCATAGTCTGTTGGTACTCCCACTGACATCAGCACCTATGCGCCAAACAGCCCTGTCCCGCTCAACCCAATTTGGCCCCGGCGTGGCGTTATCGGTTTTTCCACCAACCGGGTCAGGTATTCCTTCGTCGAAATACGCTCTGCCCCGGGTAGGACAAGCTGGTCGCCTTCCAGCTTATATGTATGGCGTGATTTGATGGTGCGTTCCGTGCCCGGGATGACATATTGAACACCGCCGGGTGTGGACTTTGTGTTGAATTCAGTTGGTGTCATGTCTGCCTCCATCGATCAGCCAGTTTAGATGAGGGAGCGGGTGATGTCGCTCAGCAGGACGCCAACTGACACGGTTGTGGATAAATAAGGATAGAACCCAAGACCCTCACTGACATCATCAATCTGCCGTCAGGTTCCAACAACCGTGACCAGTCGACTCTCGAACCGCCTCATGACCACGCCGTCTTCCGCTATTTTTGATGTTTGGCCAACCACTCCCGTGCAAGCTTCTGGGCTTCGGCAATCTGTGCTGGTGTCATGCGTTTAACGATCTTACCCCGGAACTTGGCCGCACTTGCCTGTCCTTGGGACGCAGATATGTTCCACCACATATGTGCGAGAACGTAGTCCTGCGCCACGCCTCGGCCGAGGCGGTACATGCTCCCGAGGTTGGATTGGGCGTCAGCATCTCCCTGCTCGGCAGCCTTGCGGAACCATTTCACTGCCGCAGCATAATCCTGCGTCACACCTCGGCCCTTGGCGTACATGAAACCAAGGTTGTACTGGGCAGAAGCATCTCCCTGCTCGGCAGCCTTGCGGAACCATTTCGCCGCCTCAGCATAGTCTTGCGCCACGCCGTGGCCCTTGTCGTACATGAGACCAAGGTTGTACTGGGCGGAAACATACCCTTGCTCCGCGGCTTGGCGATACCATTTCGCCGCCTCAACATAGTCCTGCGCCACGCCGCGGCCGAGGCGGTACACGCTCCCAAGGTTGTATTGGGCGAAAACATTCCCTTGCTCCGCGGCCTTGCGATACAATCTCGCTGCCTCAGAATAGTCCTGCGCCACGCCGCGACCTTGTTCGTACATAAAACCGAGGATGGACTGGGCAGAAGCATCCCCCTGCTCGGCCAACGGCTTCAATTCCCGAAGGGCCGTAGTAAAGTTACCACGCTTGTACGCGGCCACACCTTCATCAAATCCGGCGAAGGCAGGGTGTTTTACAAACAGGAAAAGTCCAACGACGAATGCGATGAGCATGAATCGTTTGGCTTTGGATCTGTCTGGTTTCGTCATGTCTTCCTCGGAGACGGCATCAACAACGTGACTCAAGTGCCATAGTCACAGACGGCTTGTTGGAAGGCAAATCTTGCGGTTCAGGGTTCTGTCAACGGGCGTCCGGGCAATCCCACGTTGGTGCTGGGAACTCCGGCCCAGAAGTCTTGATGAACGGCCACCGGGCGGTCCACAGGAGCCTCAGGAACGGTCGTTGAGATTCGCCGGGCATCTTTCCGTTCGAACCAAAAAGTCCGTGCACGGCGTTCTTCGTGACCTGTGCCCCGGCGCCTGTAACCCTCGAGGCCCGGCTGGATCTGCATGACAGACAAACTACTGAATGACCTGCCTCAACGCCCTTTGACGAGTGAGTAGTATGATGAGAAGCTTGCAGGAATGCCGCTTCGCCCTGATCTCCCCTGCCGTCGCCGGCAAGATCGTTGTGCGCAGGCGCCATGCAACTAAGATGGAGGCAGCATGACAGACCGTGCCGAAGGGCGTTCACTGGAGCTGTATTTCGTCGACGGTAAGCCTGACGGCATGCTGACGGCGAAGGTCTTCAACTGGACCGGCCATGTCCTGATGGCGCCACGAACACAGATCCGTACCGCCCTGTCGCGCGAGGAGGCCCGTTACACCGGCGTATACATCCTCCTTGGTGAGCGGGATGGTGAGCCTTTTGCCTACATAGGTGAAGGCGAGGACATTAGTGACCGCATAAGGAACCATGACACCAACAAAGATTGGTGGACCAGCGCGGTGCTGGTGACCTCGGCAGCCGACAACCTCAACAAGGCCCATGTCAAATACCTTGAGGCGCGACTGGTCGAGGAGGCCCGTGGAGTAGGTCGCGTGACACTGGAGAATGGAACAACACCGACTCGCCCCGGTCTCTCGGAGGCCGATCAGGCCAACATGGAGGCCTTCCTCGATTATCTGCTCATGGTTGTGCCGGCCCTCCGTATTGACATGTTTATTCGGAACACTCGCCCGACACAGCCTGTTGGGGCAACATCAGTAGGTCCAGTGTTTGAACTCGTGAACCTTAAGCACGGGCTCAAGGCCACTGCAGTCCTCCAAGATGGAGAGTTCGTCGTTGAAGCCGGGTCGATTGCGAGGTCGGAGTGGCACGGCAAAGGAAATTGGGATAACCACTGTGCCCGGCTTCTTGATCAACTGAAGAAGACGGGCGTACTGCAGCTGGACGGGCAACACTGCGTCTTCACCCAGAACTATGCCTTCAACAGCCCTAGTGCGGCAGCGACGGTCGTGAGCGGCCGCCCGGCCGGCGGCCCGGTTGAATGGAAGGTCAAGGGCACCCGCCAGACCTACAAGGATTGGGAAGCCGCGCAACTCGCTCACCCTGAGGGCGAACCTCTTTGATCCTCCACGAGGAGATTAACCTCGAGAACGTGACCTGCGTCCTTCTCTCGGCCCACGGCCGACTCTGTGCTCGGCGCACTACGTCCGCGCTCGGGCCCTCTAGCCTCCGGACTTTGCAAGCCACAAGGTGCGCGCGGCGTCCAGAAGCCAATCATAGGTTCTAACTGACAGATTCTCGTTTTCATCAGATAGTCGAATTATGAGCTCTTTGATTTCGTCGTCCACGAGTTCCCGCCGACCGACCACCACGTATAGCTGGATATGGCGCGCTGGGCGCACGTCGAAGGATTCATGTCTCTCTCCAAATTCCATTGAAAGCTGAGGGTGTTCACGTTCAACCTGACGGTGTTTGCGATGCTGACGCCATTTCCTTGCCTTGGAACAAATCGTCGTCATTTCAGATGGGAAGGATGGTTGACTGTGCGAACCTAGGCGCGGGTTACCCAAAATCAAACAGTGAGCCTCTTTGTCGCCGAGGGTATTAAGCAACCTCCCGACAGTGATGGACGGGCATGCCGCGACTTGCGAGATTGATGGGTCTAGGTATGCGCCATGCCCCCCCAGAGCCGTGGAAAGAATAATATCCGGATAAGACCTCAAGAACTCCGCGATTTGGTCGGGGGCAGACGTCTTTATTACCTCTTCGAAGCGCATTGGAAGCGGTGTTTGTATATTGATCGGGGCGGAGACATCGGCTGTGACGTACTTGATGATCTTGCGCGCGACGGATTCAAGACCGTCTTTTGTGTCCAACATTATGCGATTAGCAACATCAGGGTACGCTTTTTCAATGTCACCGTATGTCAACCCGTGCATGACCAGTATGGTTGGTTTTCGCTCTTCGATTTCCAGTTTGAGTAGATGTTTCAGCTCGTAGTTGGTGAACTTCTTTCTGATGAAATTGCTAGAGATGATGACAACTCCAATATGGCAGTTGTCCAATCCTTCAGTGATGCGTTGGATCAGATCATCATTTACTGCCAGTTCGCCAGCATCCAGCCATACACGCAAGTGCGCGTATTCAAGCAATTTCGTCAGTGGTGCTGCCACACCTTCTTTGTCCTCGCCAGCATGGCTAATGAAAACGTCCCACCGTCTGGGAAGATGGGATTGAGTGGGCGGCGCTTGGGCGTGTCCTTCTGTACCCCTACCAAGATTTATCTTCGGGAGCTTCATGTGAAACTGGTCCTATGTCTTTTGTCAGCTGTCACCTGCAACCATGCTTTTAGACTTCGATTTTCGCACTGCTTTAGTTGGCTACCCTAATTCAAGTGTAGCAGTTCAGAAAATGTGGGTCTGCCCGGCGCGAAGCATATCCCGCACCCGCCACGCGCGTTCATCGAGTTATCAATCGGGTTCTGCCGTGCTAAAATACTCCGTATACATACAAATGACATTTAGGTGGTAGGACCACCTACCTCCGCAGGAGTAAATTGATGACCAAGCTCAAGCTCGTCTCAGACCGGCATGAGGGCACACAGAAGGCGATAGACAAGACCCGGGACATGATCATGCCTGTGTCGACAAAACCCCGTCAGGGGCTCACCAGCCGTCAGGAGGCGTTCTGTCAGGCTGTGGCTGAGGGGGGTACACTCTCGGCTGCATATCGGGCCTGCTACTCCACGGACAACATGAAGCCGGAGACTGTACACAACCAAGCCTCCAAGCTTGTGGCCAAGCCCCATGTGGGCGCTAGGATCAATCAGATCCTGTCGGAGAGGGAGAGTGGTTACCTGCATGAACGTGTGAGATTGCGCAATCTGGTGATCAGTGGCCTCGAGGCCATCGCCACGGATCCGACAATCTCTGCATCGGCCCGTGTGAGTGCACTCACGAGACTGGGCCAGATCGACGAAGTGCAGTTGTTTAAGGCGGACACCATGAAGGAAGATCGTGATCGGTCGCCTGAGGAAATCAGGAAGGAACTGATCAGTAGGCTGGTCAAGGCGCAGGCTGCCAAGTCTAAGTCTGGCAGGTGAGACGCCGGCGGCGCTACGTTTAGCCGGCTGGAGTGGCCTCGGTTTTCAGTTTTGTCACTTCATGGCATTGTGTAATCCGTGTCACATTGGAGAGTTCCAAGTCCGGTTATTCTAGGACAAATGGAGGAGCCATGAGGTTTCTGGTCGCCACAGCATTATTGTTGGTTTCAGCTGTTCTCGCTCACGCCGAGAAACGGGTGGCGCTGGTCATTGGC
>JAJFHD010000044.1 GCA_021775805.1 Alphaproteobacteria bacterium
ATCCTCGTAGCGATCGACGGCGTGTACAGCATGGACGGAGACGTGGCGCCGCTTCCGGAGATCCTCTCCCTCGCGCGCCGGCACGGCGCGATGACACTTCTGGACGACGCCCACGGCACCGGCACCTTGGGTCGAACAGGCCGTGGCAGCGCTGAGCTTTGCGGAGTCGAGGATCAGGTCGACGTGCTGATGGGGACGCTCGGCAAATCGCTGGGCTCCTTCGGTGCAGTCGTCGCCGGGAGTGCCGGGTTGCGGGAGTTGCTGGTCAACACGGCGCGCAGCTTCATCTTCTCGTGTGCCCTGGCACCGCCGGCCGTAGAAGCTGCGCGGGCCGCGCTCCGCCTGGTGAAGCGCGAACCTTGGCGCCGAGAGCTGCTGCACACGAACGCCGCTCGGCTGCGGGATGGACTCAGTCGAAACGGCCTCTCCACCGCTCCCAGCACCACCCACATCGTACCCGTCGTGCTCGGCGACAACGCACGCACCATGGCCGTCTGCGAGCGACTGCTCACGCGTGGCTTCTACGCCCAGGGCATCCGGCATCCCTCCGTACCCGAAGGCACCGCCCGCTTGCGCATCACTCCGATGGCCACGCACAAGGAGACGGACATCGACGCCCTGGTCGGGGCAGTGGCCGAAGAAACCACGGCACTCCCTTGAGCCGAGGTTGGTTCGTCACGGGTACCGATACCGGAGTGGGCAAGACGGTCGTCTCGTGCGCGATCGTGCGAGGCTTGCGAGCACGAGGCCTCGACGTGGGGGTCATGAAACCCGCGGAAACCGGTGTGGGGCCGGCGGGCCCGCTCGACGCCATCGCGTTGCGAGAGGCCGCCGCCACATCGGACCCGCTCGAACAGATCTGCCCTCAGACGTTTGCCGTGCCGGCCGCCCCGACCGTCGCCGCCCAGGCTGAAGAACGCGAGGTCGATGCCGAGACCATTCGCGCTGCCTGGCGGGAGCTCTCCAGACGACACGAGCTCATGGTGGTGGAGGGTGCCGGCGGCCTGCTCGTTCCGCTCTGGAAGGGCGCGACGATGGCCGACCTGGCCAGAGAGTTGGACCTGCCCCTGGTACTCGTCGCTCGGGCCGCACTCGGCACGATCAACCACACGCTGCTGAGTATCGAAGCCGCCGAAAGACGCGGGCTGATGATTGCGGGCGTCGTGATCTCTCATTCCACGGGGCCGCTCGTCGACGCGGATGCCCTGAATCTCGTGGCTTTGCGGGATGCCCTCGGTGCACGCCTGATTGGCGAAATTCCGCCGCTCGCCGAGCACGCTCAGCCAGCGGACGGAGCCATCGACCTGGATCGCTTGGGGCTCTAGAAGCCGCCGGTGAAGCCTGCGCGGCCCAGCCAACCGTGCACCTCTCAAGACCGAATTCCGGAGCGCCGATGAGGGGTTGCATGAGATGGCCCAGAAGCGTCGCTGGCTTTGCGATCGTGTTCGCAATCAGCCTGCTCGTGCTTGTCGCAAGCTCCAGCCGGGTCGTCGCCGAGACCTGGATGCCTACTGCGGTCGGCAATGAGTGGAAGTACCGGATCACCGAGACGGCCGAGTACGCGATGGGTGGCCAGGCCGTTTCCCAGGAAT
Source organism: Alphaproteobacteria bacterium (assembly GCA_021775805.1). Lineage (GTDB taxonomy): Bacteria > Pseudomonadota > Alphaproteobacteria > Rhizobiales > JAJFHC01 > JAJFHC01. The sequence continues at coordinate 1,593 of JAJFHD010000044.1, forward strand.
CGAAGTCCGGCCGCTACCTGCGCGAGATCACCAAGCAGGGCCAGCACGCGAAGGTGCCGGTGCCGGTCTTCGTGTTCGAGGAGGTGCGCGAGTGGAAGGGCGACCATGAGGAGGGTCGCACCACCAGTCTCGGAGCCTTGCGCGGGGGCGCTTTCCTCGAGTTCGCCCTGGATACCGGCGAGGGTCTGAGCTTGCACCGGAACCCGCTCGTCTACGTGCCGGCCAGCGTGAAAGGTGGCATGAGCTGGAAGGTCGGCACCCTCGAGCTGAACGGTTTGATGGTGGAGATGCAGGGCAAAATTCTCGGCCTTCAAGCGGCCAAGACTCCGGCGGGTGCCTTCGAGCGCTGCCTCAAGGTCCGCTACACCGGCGCTCTAAGCGGCATGATCGAGCTCGAGGATGGCCGCCTGCCGGTTCGCGATGGCCGGATGGACATGACCCACTGGTTCGCGCCCGGGGTGGGGCTGGTGATGGCCGAAGAGACCGTCCGCATGGATCTCCTCACTGCCCAGGGAACGATGACCAGTACGCTCACGGACCACTACGCGCTGGAGCGCTTCCAGGTGGACGGTGCCGACGTCCCGGCCCAGCGAGCCCCCTGAGTGAGTCCAGTTACTTGAGGTGAAACACCCTCAAGGACATCCTTGGATGGGCCGATAGCTGACGAATGGCCCAGTTCGGCATCGACATCGCCGAAGATCTCGTGCTCATCGAGATCAAGATGAAGCAGCTCAAGAACGAGTACGACCAGTACTTCCTGGGCAGCCGCAAGCGCGAGCCGCACATGCTGCGCAGCGAAGTGAACAAGATGGTGGTGACCTACACCAACCGCCAGCTCACCAACACCGGCCACCGCTTCAAATTCAGCAACCTGCGCTCACGCTACTTCACCTTCAAGCGGCTCTGGGACGACACGCTGCGCAAGATCGAAGCGGGCTGTTATGAGCGACATCTCTTCAAGGCCAACCTCCACGACCGCGAACGAAACGAGACCAAGGATCGTCGGCGCGATGTGATCGCGCGCGATGCGGGGCCGAGCAAGGACGATCTCTTCGAGGCTTACGTGACCGCGCGCGGTTCGACGGGGCAGGGCGCCAAGGGCCTCACCCGCGACAAACTCAGCAAAGTGCTCGCCAAACAAGAAGCCGCGATTCGCAAGAAATACGGCTGCGAAAAGGTGAAGTTCCGCGTCGTCGTCGAAGCGGGCAAGGCAAAGGTGAAGGCCACCCCCATCTCGTCCTGAAAAGTAAATCGCGGGGACGGAGTTTACTTTTCGGATACGGCTATCCGGGCGATCGCCCTCGAGTAGGCCTCCTGATACTTCTTGTAGAG
>JAJFHD010000045.1 GCA_021775805.1 Alphaproteobacteria bacterium
TCGCTCCGCTTTTCTGGAGCCGAACCGGTTGCGACCGTCCAGCCGGCCTGTTCAAGGGCGGCGGCCAGCGTGGCGCGTTTTTCCGGGGTGTCGTCACCACCCAACAAGAGAGTTTGCCTGGTCATTTTGCCCTCAATCGCGTCAGAGCGTCCTGCAATACGCGCCGGTCGTTGGCCCACTCAGCGTTTGTCTTGTCCCTGGCCGTCAGGCGGTTGCTGATCTCCAGAGCCTGCTCCAGAAAACCGATGGCCTCTGCCGTTCGGCCGTCTTGCGTCGCCACCTGCATCAGTTTGAAATAGGAAACAATGAGGTCCCGTTGCCACTGCGTGTTGCCCTCGTCGCGCGAGGCCAGGCGTTGCGCGATGCCCAGGCCCTGCCGGTAGCTCGCAAGCGCCGCCGCCAGATCGCCCTGTGACACCTGCACAGTGCCGATCTTGTTGTAGGAAACCGAAAGATCCCGCTGCCACTGCGTATTGCCCTCGTCGCGCGAGGCCAGGCGTTGCCGGATATTCAGGCCCTGCCGGTAGTTCGACAGTGCCGCTCCCAGATCGCCCTGCGACACCTGCACATCGCAGATATGTTTGTAAGAAATCGATAGGTCGCGTTGCCAGAGCGTGTTGCCCTCATCTAGCAAGGCCAGACGTTGCGCGATGCCCTGACCCTGCCGGTAGCTCGACAGCGCAGTCCCCGGGTCGCCCAGTGATCGCTGCACTTCACCGATCTTGTTATGAGAAACCCAAAGGCCTCTCTGCCAACCCGTATTGCCCTCATCGCGCGAGGCCAGACGTTGCCGGATGTTCAAGCCCTGCCGGTAGCTCGCCAGCGCCGCCGCCAGATCGCCCTGTGACACCTGCACATCGCCAATCTTCTCGTAAGAAATCGAAAGGTCCCGCTGCCACTGCGTATTGCCCTCGTCGCGCGAGGCCAGGCGTTGGGCGATGCTCAAATCCTGCCGGTAGCTCGACAGAGCCGCGGCCAGATCGCCCTGAGACACCTGCACATCGCCGATCCTGTTGTAAGAAACCGAAAGGTCCCGCTGCCAGACCGTATTGCCCTCGTCTCGCGAGGCCAGGCGTTGCCGGATGTTCAAGCCCTGCCGGTAGCTCGACAGCGCCGCCGCGAGATCGCCCTGTGACACCTGCACATCGCCAATCTTGATGTGAGAAACCGAAAGGTCCCGCTGCCAGCCCGTATTGCCCTCGTCGCGCGAGGCCAATTCTTGCGCGATACTCAGTGCCTGCCGATAGCTCACCAGCGCCGCCGCCAGATCGCCCTGCGACACCTGCACATCTCCGATTTCGTTGTACGCCACGGATCGGTCGCGGTCGTCCGCCGCTGTCTTTGCAGCCTGTTTGGCCGCCGCCAGGGCTTGCGTGAGACTGCCGCTCGCTTTGTAAAGCCGGTTAAGTTCCACCCAGTCCCAGTGCACGCCGGGATCAAGCCTGGTGATCGTTTCATAGCGTGCGATCAGATCTTCGGTGGTGAGCTTGCCCTTCAGCCGGGCTTCCAGCGCCAGTGTGGCATTGCGGCGCTTTCTGGTGGCCCGGCGGATGTTGAGGCGGACCTGTGCTTCTTTTTCCTCGGCCCGGAATGTGGCCTCTTCCAGGTCGTCGAGACGGGCAAGGGCTGCCACCTGTTCACCGGCGTTGAACAGCTCCAGGGCTTCCAGCCCCTCGGGAGAGGACGCGATGTCCTCGACGTCCTTGCGGAAGGCGGCGATGGCGGCGGCATAGGCGCGGTCCCTGGCCGCCAGTTCGGCGACAAAAGCCTCCTGCGCCAGCCGCAGCTGGCGGCGCACGGCATCGGCCTGGGCGACGGCATCGCCGGTCTCGCCTTTGGCAAGGGCGACCTGATAGGACAGGTCTTCGATCTCCTGGCGCTGCTTTTTGATGCGGGCGCTGAACTGGCGCTTGGCGGCAGCCAGGGTGGCCGCCGATTCATAAACCGCCGTCTGGACCGCGTTGGCAGCGTCTTCGTTCAGCGCGGCACGGGACAGCCCCGGCCACAGCAACGCCAGCACGGCGATCAGCCTGACCATCGGGACTGCATAGTATTGCGCTGACGTCTTCACACCCCGTATCCCCAATCATTTCCCTCAAGTTAATCACATGTTGGCAAAAACACCGTGCTCAAATTCCCGGGCGTCTTCACCGCCCGGCAGAATGAGTTTCTTGATCAATTTGCCCTCAGTTTCGCCAGAGCGTTTTGCAACATACGCCGGTCGTTGGCCCACACGGCGTTTGTCTTATCCCTGGCCGTCAGGTGGTTGCTGATCTCCAGAGCCTGCTCCAGAAAACCGATGGCTTCTGCCGTTCGTCCATCTTGCGTTGCCACCCGCATCAGTTTGAAATAGGAAACAATGAGGTCCCGCTGCCACTGCGTATTGCCCTCGTCGCGCGAGGCTAGGCGTTGCCGGATGCTCAGGCCCAGCCGGTAGCTCGACAGCGCCGCCGCCAGATCGCCCTGTGACACCTGCACAGCGCCGATCTTGTTGTAAGAAACCGAAAGGTCCCGCTGCCACTGCGTATTGCCCTCATCGCGCGAGGCCAGGCGTTGCCTGATGCTCAGACTCCGCCGGTAGCTCGACAGCGCCGCCGCCAGATCGCCCTGTGACACCTGCACAGTGCCGATCCTGTCGTAAGAAACCGAAAGGTCCCGCTGCCACTGCGTATTGCCCTCGTCGCGCGAGGCCAGGCGTTGCCGGATGCTCAGGCCCTGCCGGTAGCTCGCCAGCGCCGCCGGCAGATCGCCCTGTGACACCTGCACATCGCCGATCTTGTTGGAAGAAACCGAATGGTCCCGCTGCCAGTCCGTATTGCCCTCGTCGCGCGAGGCCAGGCGTTGCGCGATGCTCAGGCCCTGCCGGTAGCTCGACAGCGCCGCCGCCAGATCGCCCTGTGACACCTGCACATCGCCGATCCTGTCGTAAGAAACCGAAAGGTCCCGCTGCCACTGAGTATTGCCCTCGTCGCGCGAGGCCAGGCGTTGCGCGATGCTCAGAGCCTGCTGGTAGCTCGACAGCGCTGCTGCGAGATCGCCCTGCGAACGCTGCACGTCGCCGATCTTGTTGTAAGAAATCGAAAGGTCCCGCTGCCACTGCGTATTGCCCTCATCGCGCGAGGTCAGGCGTTGCCGGATGCTCAGGCCCTGCCGGTAGCTCGCCAGCGCCGCCGCCAGATCACCCTGTGATCGCTGCACGTCGCCGATCATGTTGTAAGAAACCGAAAGGTCCCGCTGCCACTGCGTATTGCCCTCGTCGCGCGAGGCCAGGCGTTGCGCGATGCTCAGGCCCTGCCGGTAGCTCGACAGCGCCGCCGCCAGATCGCCCTGTGATACCTGCAAAGTGCCAATCCTGTCGTAAGAAACCGAAAGGTCCCGCTGCCACTGCGTATTGCCCTCGTCGCGCGAGGCCAGGCGTTGCCGGATGCTCAGGCCCTGCCGGTAGCTCGACCGCGCCGCCGCCAGATCGCCTTGTGACACCTGCACATCACCAATCTTGTTGTAAGAAATCGAAAGGTCCCGCTGCCACTGCGTGTTGCCCTCGTCGCCCGAAGCCAGACGTTCCCGGATGCTCAGAGACTGCCGGTAGCTCGACAGCGCCGCCACCAGATCGCCCTGTGATACCTGCACAGTGCCAATCCTGTCGTAAGAAACCGAAAGGTCCCGCTGCCAATCCGTATTGCCCTCATCGCGCGAGGCCAGACGTTGCGCGATGCTCAAAGCTTGCCGGTAGCTCGACAGCGCCGCCGGCAGATCGCCCTGTGACACTTGCACGTTACCGATTTCGTTGTGCGCTACGGATCGGTCACGATCATCGGTCGCTGTACTTTCAGCCTGTCTGGCCGCTGCCAGGGCTTGCGTGAGACTGCCACTGTCCGTGTAGAGCCGGGTGAGTTCCACCCAGTCCCAATGCACGCCGGGATCAAGCCTGGTGATCGTTTCATACCGTGCGATCAGATCATCGGTGGTGAGCTTGCCTTTCAGCCGGGCTTCCAGCGCCAGCGTGGCATTGCGGCGCTTTCTGGTGGCCCGGCGGATGTTGAGGCGGACCTGTGCTTCTTTTTCCTCGGCCCGGAATGTGGCCTCTTCCAGGTCGTCGAGGCGGGCCAGGGCTGCCACCTGTTCACCGGCGTTGAACAGCTCCAGGGCTTCCAGCCCCTCGGGAGTTGACGCTATGTCCTCGACATCTTTGCGGAAGGCGGCGATGGCGGCGGCATAGGCGCGGTCCCTGGCCGCCAGTTCGGCGACAAAAGCCTCCTGTGCCTGCCGCAACTGGCGGCGCACGGCATCGGCCTGGGCGGCTACAGCGTCCTTGGCAAGAGCGACCTGATAGGACAGGTCTTCGATCTCCTGGCGCTGCTTCTTGATGCGGGCGCTGAACTGGCGCTTGGCGGCAGCCAGGGTGGCCGCCGATTCATAAACCGCCGTCTGGACCGCGTTGGCGGCGTCTTCGTTCAGCGCGGCACGGGACAGCCCCGGCCACAGCAACGCCAGCACGGCGATCAGCCGGACCATCCAGACTGCATGATTGTACGCTGACGTCTTCACACCCCGTATCCCCAGTCATTTCCCTCAAGTTAATCACATGTTGGCAAAAAACACCGTGCTCAATTTCCCGGACGTCTTCACCGCCCGGCAGAATGAGTTTCTTGATCAATTTGCCCTCAGTTTCGCCAGAGCGTTTTGCAATATACGCCGGTCGTTGGCCCACACGGCGTTTGTCTTATCCCTGGCCGTCAGGCGGTTGCTGATCTCCAGAGCCTGCTCCAGAAAACCGATGGCCTCCGCCGTTCGGCCGTCTTGCGTCGCCACCTGCATCAGTTTGAAATAGGAAACAATGAGGTCCCGCTGCCAGCCCGTATTGCCCTCGTCGCGCGAGGCCAGGCGTTGCCGGATGCTCAGGCCCTGCCGGTAGCTCGACAGCGACGCCGCCAGATCGCCCTGTGAACGCTGCACATCGCCAATCTTGTTGTAAGAAACCGAAAGGTCCCGCTGCCACAGTGTATTGCCCTCGTCGCGCGAGGCCAGGCGTTGCCGGATGCTCAGGCCCTGCCGGTAGCTCGACAGCGCCGCCGCCAGATCGCCCTGTGACACCTGCACAGTGCCGATCCTGTCGTAAGAAACCGAAAGGTCCCGCTGCCACTGAGTATTGCCCTCGTCGCGCGTTTCCAGGCGTTGCCGGATGCTCAGAGCCTGAGGGTAGCTCGACAGCGCTGCAGCGAGATCACCCTGCGATCGCTGCACGTCGCCGATCGTGTTGTAAGA
>JAJFHD010000046.1 GCA_021775805.1 Alphaproteobacteria bacterium
GCCAATGACCAGCGCCACCCGTTTCTCGGCGTGAGCGAGAACAGCTGAAACCAACAATAATGCTGTGGCGACCAGAAACCTCATGGCTCCTCCATTTGTCCTAGAATAACCGGACTTGGAACTCTCCAATGTGACACGGATCACATCATGCCATGAAGTGGCAAAACTGAAAACTGAGGGTCTTCCAGCCAGCTAAACGTAGCGCTGCCGCCGGCGTCTTACCGACCAGACTTAGACTTGGCAGCCTGCGCCTTGACCAGCCTACTGATCAGTTCCTTCCGGATCTCCTCAGGCGACCGATCACGGTCTTCCTTCATGGTGTCAGCCTTGAACAACTGAACCTCGTCGATCTGCCCCAGTCGGGTGAATGCACTCACACGGGCCGATGCAGAGTTTGTCGGATCCGTGGCGATGGCCTCGAGGCCACTGATCACCAGATTGCGCAATCTCACACGTTCATGCAGGTAACCACTCTCCCTCTCCGACAGGATCTGATTAATCCTAGCGCCCACATGGGGCTTGGCCACAAGCTTGGAGGCTTGGTTGTGCACGGTCTCAGCCTTCATGTTGTCCGTGGAGTAGCAGGCCCTATAGGCATCACTGAGCGTACCACCCTCAGCCACAGCCTGACAGAACGCCTCCTGACGGCTGGTAAGCCCCTGCCGAGGCTTCGTCGACGCAGGCATGAACATGTCCCGGGTCTTGTCGATCGCCTTCTGGGTGCTCTCGTGCCGGTCTGAGACGAGCTTGAGCTTAGTCATCAAGGTACTCCTGCGGAGGTGGGTGGTCCTACCACCTATATGTCAATCGTATGTATACGGATGATTTTAGCACAGCTAGAATTCGTTGGCACCCTGAACACGAAGCAATCGAATAACAGGCAGCACACTGGTTTCTGTTTCGGCTGATATTGATCTATCTTATTGCAAGGATCTTCCTCGAATGGATCCATGCAAAAATATGAAAATTACACCGGGATCACAAAGATGACTTCTATATTGCTCCCCAACTCGATTGCGGGTCGTCGCGGCGCCAAGGATCCATTTTACAACACCTTTCCCGAAGCCACGCCCAATAATACGTCAACTCCCAGTGTGGAGAATAACGGTTACCTAACCTTCAGGTGCGAAATCCCTGTGGGGAAAGGACATTCCGAGGTCGAAATTTACATTTCGCACGAAGATTTTCCTCTTTTGATTAAGACAATGATGGATGTTGATCGGCAGGCAGCGATGAATGCAATGTTTAAGGAGTTGCGTCGGCGGGTCAAATAACGTCAACGGCTGGGTGTGGCGTGAGATCTGTCCCAAGAACGAGGAACACAATGAGGGCGGTCCTTGCGTTGGTTAACTTGAACAGCCCACTGAACGGTAGCATCCCAACCCTGAGCCTTTTCTTGGGCTGAAGAATATCGTGAGGAGTGGCTGCCGCTCAATGCATTTTACAGAACGTTCCGCATTTCTGACCTTAGAAGACCCGAGAGCGGACCGAGTGCGCCGTGTCGCCGCCAGCATAGAGCCGGCCATGGGTCGAGCGAAGGACGCAGGTCTCGTCCTCGAGGTTGATTTCCTCGTGGAGGTTCAAACCGGTTCGCCCTCAGGGTGAGCGAGTTGCGCGGCTTCCCAGTCCTTGTAGGTCTGGCGGGTGCCCTTGACCTTCCATTCAACCGGGCCGCCGGCCGGGCGGCCGCTCACGACCGTCGCCGCCGCACTAGGGCTGCCATGCAGGATCGGCGGGCCACGAGGGTTACAGGCTCGGGGCTGCTCTCCGCACACAGGCCGAAAGGAAGGCCGTACACTGAGGTTCTGGTTTGAAAAGAAAAAGCCCGGTGAGTCTCAACGACCGTTCCCGAGGCTCTTGTGGACCGTTGGGCGACCGTTCATCAAGGCTTCTGGGCCGGAGTTTCCCGAACCAACTTGTGATCAACCAGACGCCCATTGATAGAAACCGGAACAGCAAGATTTGCCTTCCACTAAGCCGTCTGTGATTATGGCGCTTGGGTTATTTCATTGATGCCGTCTCCGAGGAAGACATGACGAGACCAGACAAACTCAATGCCAAGCGATTCATCCTCTTCGCCTTTGTCGTCGGGCTTTGCCTATTCGTAAGTCACCCTGCCTTCGCAGGATATGATGAAGGATTGTCCGCCTACAATCGCGGCGACTACGCGACTGCCCTACGAGAGTGGAAGCCGTTGGCTCTTAAAGGGGACGCAAACGCTCAGCATAGTCTCGGTTTCATGTACGCCGAAGGCCATGGCGTCCCGCGGAATATTACCATGGCCGTGATGTGGTATAGGAATTCCGCAGAGCAGGGACATTCTCGAGCCCAGTACGCCCTCGGTGTCAGATACGCCAAGGGCGATGGTGTGCGACAGGATTATGTCTTGGCCTATATGTGGTGGGAGATATCAGCCTCCCAAGGTACAGCAGTTTCTGCAATTGCCGCAAAAAACCGGGATATCTTAGCCAAACACATATCTCCTGCACGGATTGTCAAAGCCAAGAAACTTGCGCGAGACTGGGTACCAAAAAAGTGAAAATTGGTGAAATGTACCGAACCAATACCTTTACAGAAAAAATGTCGGCGTCATATAAAGATCTGTGATGTAACAATGTTTGTTATTAGAAACACATACGGTTTGAAAAAGGGAACATCTGTTAGAATTGTAAAAATGGATGGGGATTACTATTTTTTGTCAGGATTACTTAAAAAACGAAAAATACCCATACCGCGAAGTGATTTTACTCTGGAGAAAGCCGACGTTCAATTGATGGAATTGGCTGATTCTGTCGCAATAGAACTGGGGGCGACGTTCGGCCACGCGGGTGGGCCCATTGGCGTTGGCATTGGCATTGGCATTGGTGCACTAGTGGGGTCTGTCACCACAAAAAAACGGCAAAAACGAAACCACATTTTCACTGTCGTCATGATGGACGGTGGCAAATTTGATCTCATGTTCACCGACAAAGAATTACTATTAATGTCTAGAAAAGCACCGGAGTTATCTAGAGCATTACAAAACGAAATTATCAATATAGGTCAGCGTGACATCGCCGTTGGAGGAACGTCTTTGAAACCCATCGCTGGAGCTATCGATAAGAATCAGGGGTTTAGTTTCAAAAAGCAACATTCCGCCGTTCAAAAAATGCCCCCGCGAACTCACACGAGACCTCAAGGGTTTTCGAAGAAAGGGAAATACTCGGTCGAGGAGGTTCGTGAAGCTGCTGGTTTAGGACACACTGAGTCCCAGTTCGTTCTTGGCGAAATGTATCAAAAAGGTGACGGTGTACCGCAAGAATTTGCTGAGGCCATAAAATGGTATCGGATGGCCGCAGAGAAAGGACATGCTTCCGCCCAGAACAAGCTGGGACTGATGTATGAATATGGCCAATACGTAAGGCAGGACTACGTTCATGCTCATGTGTGGTATAATTTGTCTGCAGCTCAAGGAAAAATCGATGCTGTCAACAATCGCGATGATTTGGCTGAACACATGACGCCCGCACAAATTGCTGAAGCACAACGGCTTGCACGAGAGTGGTGGGAAGATCACCAGTAGTAAAAGAAGGCGGCCCCACCGAATCCACGGTCACAAGGATTGGGGCCGACAAAAAGAGGAACTGGTCTGGCGTCTTAAATCACATCCGTCTTTGCTGGTTCCCTTCTTGCGCCACCGGAATTTCTCTTGCCAGACTGATTGCTTCCTTACGCAATCGGTTCAAGGCATCAGCAAATGCATGGTCCCTGTTGCCCCTGATATTCAATGGCAATGACAGGGTTCCCAGAAGCTCTTCCTCCAGCACCCAAGGGGCATCGTGTTCCACCCAGCAGACGTAGGCGTTGTGCTCCATCCACGCATCCAACCACTGCTCCCCAAGATGGGTAAATGTCATCCGATTGCCGCTGCCTACCCTCCGCAATGGGTGATCACTTTGTCTCGTCAGAAGAACCCCCAACGACCGTCGCAAGGTGGAACCTTCGGCATTGCCCCTGTAATGGTTGGTGATCCGTTTTCTGAGGTTTTGTTTGCTGTTCGGTTTGCCCATCTTGTCGGGTGAGATCCCGACATAGAGCAGCGTCAACCCATCTTGAACTACGCATCCGTCCGTCGGCACATTGTCGGGAACGTCTCGAAAATACCAAGCATAGGCACCCGGCTCTTGCGGCACCGGACACGGCTTTTGAAGGACGTCAGAACGAGAGAAGAGTGAAGAGGGGTCGATGAGTTTTGCAATGGGCGACATGTCAGGCATTCTGTTTGTCTGGAATTATTCCCCTGACACCGCCACGAGGTACGTCTGTGTCCCCTTTGCGGCGTGGCGAGACATAGAGTTGATTTCGCAAAGACTGCACTATGTCTAATCCGATCCACGAAGCTTAGCCGGTAATTCCCGATCCTCCAATCAACCGGTTTAGCCGCTGCCGGGCGTTGACACAGGTGAGGCTGTGGCTATGTCGTTCGTACAAGCCCAGTCGGGCCAAGAAATTGACAGACCATGTGACAGCCACATATCACAAGGGCCACAAGATACTCCGTATACGGACGTTACGGTTGTAACGGGTTTGGTGAACTTGGATGGCATGGTAGTCTGCCTCTGACATAGCCAGCGCCATATGCGCAGCGGTCCTCGTCCCAAACCGGGATAATCGAGGGTAGCCGTTCAATCGTCGAAGGGCATCGACAGAAAGCCTGATCCAGTCTGGGTTAGGCAGGAGAGGGCAACGGATCGCTCCGACCCTCAGGTAGCCGTGTGGTAGACGTCTTCAGCTGCATGGTGGTCCCGCGTTATACTAGAAGCGGCATGTAAAGGTGTACCGCGAACCCACACCGGTCCCGTAACAGGGTTGTGCTAAGACGAAGGCTGACCGACGAGCTTGGCTCCGACGATCAGACCCAATCTGGGTTTCCAGCTTCGCCAAGTCACAGGCGAAGCTGTGCCTGCTGCAGGCCTCTTCCCAGAACGGCCCAGAACGGCCTCCCTCCAAGCTTCCACCAACGATCAGGGTCATGACTGATCAAAGAGGAAAACAATCCTTGATGAGACTGTGTTCCTGAGCTTCTTGAATCCAACCGGATCCGACTGGAACATTTCCGGCATCAGATTGAGTGGCCAGATTGATCTTGGCGTTTGCCAATTTGTGCGTCCCGAGGATTCCCCATAGACTTGATTTTTTGGGGGACACGTGATGAACAGGCAAAGGCTGGTTGGCGTTCTTCGTACAATCCCGGTGCTGGTCGTATGCACCTTTCTGGCTGGATGTGCCGTTGGGGCTTGGGAACTGAACGATGGCGAAGATTCCCGGCTTGCATGGGATTCCTCGATATATGGCGTTCACGGGGAGCTTCAGTCAGGCCGTGGGGCGGCCAAGCCAAAATGGAGCACCACAAAAGAAGTCGGTCATCTGAAGTTCGCTCGAAATGGCTGGGTCGCGATTCCACGGGCGTCCAGTGGGTCCAAGAAGGCCTTGCTAAGCCATCTTGAATCTCAAGAATTTGCCGTTGAGGCGTGGGTTAGGGGCGACCCAAAACGCATGTTCGCTGGAAACAACTGGCATCAGTATATTGTGGCGAAGGGTGAATACAGCAAGTGCGCGAGCCCCTCGTTTGGTCTTTATACGCAAGAGAAAACCCAAGGCGTCCAATTCATCATCCGTCATGGAGGACGAGTGGACCCTGAACGCAGAAAATTCTGCAGGAAGGTCGATGATCCAACTGAGGTGTGCACCAAAAGCTGGTACCCGGCACGGGAGATTCCGTGCACAAAACTGGACAGCCGCTGCAAGGGTGTCACTGGATTATGGGACAATAAGTGGCATCATCTCGTTGGCACGTTCGACGGAGAGACACCTCGCCTGTTCGTAGACGGTGTGTTGAGAACGGACGACACCCGAAAATCATTGTTCCCAATCAAGTACGAAGAGGAACTCGTCCCAGACCTGTTTATTGGATCCACGCCCGCAAAAAGCCGGTGCCGGTACGATCAGAGTTTTGCCGGTGACATATCGAACGTCCAGATCTGGGACCGGGCCTTATCACCTGTGGAAGTGTATGCTCGGTTTGTGACCTATAAACATCGATTTAGATGATGGCCTAGATGAAGTAACCAGACAGGGGCCCATCAGGCGCCGTGGAAAGCACGAGATGCCCGCCTGACGCCGTGTCGGCTTCTGCAGAGGTTTTCCACAACCGTGTCAGTTGGCGTCCAGTTGAGCGACATCGCCCCCAGCCTCAGCTAAACTGGCTGTTCAATGGAGGCCGACATGACATCAAGTGAATTCAACACAGAGGCCACACCCGGCGGTGTTCAATATGTCATCCCGGGCACGGAACGAACGATCAAGTCACGCCATACATATGAGTTGGAAGGCGACCAGCTTGTAATCCCCGGGGCTGAGCAGATATCAACCAAGGAGCATCTGACCCGGTTGGCGGAGAAGCCAATAAGGCCACGACTTGGCCAAGTCGGGTTAAATGGGACTGGCTTGTTTGGCGCATAGCTCCTGCTGATAGATTAGGTCTTTGCAAGATTGCCCGGGTTCACGACAGACACATGGTCGATCTCGTTTTCGTCCAAGAGGACTTGAAGGCAATTGCGGTTAACCGGACGTAGCAGGTTTGTCTGGCAACACGCTTAAAGCAGATCGATTAAGCATGATGCGCCCTCCCAGCATGCCAAACAGCATGGCGAGAACGAACGCTGTTACGCCCAATTGACCCTGAGGCAATGCGACAAATGCCGGTCCCGGACAAAATCCCGCAATGCCCCAGCCAACACCAAACATCGCTGAACCGGCAATAAGACGGTTGTCAATGTCAGTTCTGGCTGGCCATGAGAAAGACTCGGCGAGCAGCGGTTTTGCACTTTTGCGCAATACCCAAAAGCCGGGCATCGTGACGGCAATTGCCCCGCCCATGACAAAAATCAGACTGGCGTCCCACGATCCCAACAGGTCCAAAAAATTCAGAACCTTCGCCGGGTTGCTCATGCCGGACAGGATAAGACCGATACCAAAAACCAGTCCGGCGATCAGCGATGCGAGAACATTCATGGCGATCACCCTCCCCACATATGGCGGATCACAAACACTGTAAGGATCGCGGTCACCATGAAGATGCCGGTTGCAATTATGGAACGCACGGACAACAGGGAAATGCCGCATACGCCATGCCCGCTGGTGCATCCGCTGCCCAAAACCGTGCCGAACCCAACCAGCAAACCACCCAACACGAGGGGCAGGATTCCGATTTGCTGGTTCAGAGGAGGAAATTCACCGGTAACCAACCGGAATGCCAACGTGGCCAGAAACAGACCCGCAATGAACGCGGCATACGCTGCATTTCCCTTCCCTAGGGTGCCCGGCGGCAACAGGCGACTGGCGATACCACTTATCCCGGCAATCTTACCGTTTGTGGCCATCATGAAAACCGCTGCCAAACCGATCAGCGCCCCGCCAAAAGCGGACATAAAGGGTGTGAATTCCGTTTCCATAGAACCTTCAACTGGGCCTCGCTTCCGGACATATCTACATCACCGCCAACAGATTCCGGAGCCGTCTAATCGCCCCGGATACAATACGTCGTTCGAGCCGCTTTTCACAAACTAGATGGTCTCCCGCAACCATAGTTGGCGGCAGAGCCATACAGCCCAAATCTGAATCTATACACGTCCGTTTTGCAACCGGGTCAGTCCGGCAGGTACCGTCCCTACGCAGAACAAGGTTGTGCAGTTCTACTCCGCCGTTGGCACCTGTGGTGGCGTGAGGGGTTGAACGTCCCGCAGAAACAACTCAAGAGAACCCGTCTGTGCCTGATCACACTGGCGAATTGTCTTTAGCAAATAATTGTATTGATGGCCCGTCGAATTCACTTAGACTCATCTGCTTGATTGATAGTAGAGCGAGTCTGACTAATGGCACACAATCTGTTTCAGAACCGGATGGCCTTTGTGGATGAAGTACCTTGGCATGGGCTAGGCACAAGGGTCCCATCAACTGTCGGTTCGACAGAAATGATCGAAGCGGCAAATTTGGCGTGGAGGGTCGAAAAAGTCCCGGCGCCGGGTGCACGGCTCTTGGATTCCGAAAAGAAACTCTACGACCGCTATCTTGTGCAACGTGATCCTGTCGGAACGGAGGAAGAGACCGTTGCATTTGCCATTGTCGGACAGGCTTACGAACCGGTTCAAAATGCTGACGCGTTTCGCTTCTTTGAACCGTTTGTCGACGCCAAGTGGGCAGAGTTTCATACCGCGGGCGCTCTGGGCAATGGTGAGCGAGTATGGGTGCTCGCCAAGCTGAATAGCCAGATTTGCATCGGCGAAGACGACGTCATCGACCGATTCATTCTCCTTTCTAACACACATGACGGGACGAGCGCTGTAACAGTTCGCTTCACTCCAATCCGGGTTGTTTGCCAGAATACATTGAACCTCGCCCAGAAGGAGGGCAAGGCAGCGATATCGTTCCGCCACTCCCGCAATGTCCTCGACCATATCGCCAAGGCACAGGTGTCCGAACTGAAGTTTCTGATCGACAAGGTCTTCAGTGAGGCGGAGACTCTCTTCGGCCAATTGGCCTTGCGTTCCGTCCGAACGGTAGACATAGATCGCTATCTTCACCTCCTGTTTCCCCAGACGGATGAGCACAAAAGGCGTGGGCAAGAGCCGGAGCGGTGGATCCGCATTCGTTCAATCCTCGATGATGACAAGGTTACTCCGACGGCAACGCGCGGGACATTGTGGGCACTTTACAATGCCGTTGTCCGGGACGAGGATTTCCGGGCGTCACGCGAGTCCGGCGCTGATGCGAGGCTCGAGCGGGTCTGGTTCGGACGGGGGCAAGACATGAAACTCAAAGCTTTGGAGAATGCCCGCAGTATGTTGAAATCTGCTGCTTAATCGACCGGCCATGTTTCGCCTCGACCCACTATCGGGGATTTCAAGTCAATGGGCGTTGCTTTTCCATGAAGCCCTGATCGCCTCCCTATGAGGGACCAGACGGCACAGGCAAGAGGGATGGTGATGGAGGAATGCCAGTTCAGCTGGTTGACACACGCGCAGCGTGATCAGTACCACGATGGGACCGGTTGCCCTTGCCTACCAAGCGAATTTGCCATCAGCCTGCCTTCGAGGTCACGTCGGAGCTCACCTCCTCCAGTTTCTTGAAGATCCCTTCGATCACGTTCTCCTTGCCGCTGAAAAGTTCGTCCGGCCCGCCTACGTGCATGTTGCTGAACGGCGGCTCGTAAAGCGACGACGCATCCATAACTCCGCGTGCCGTCAACTGTTCGATCACCATCTCAACAAAACGGATCTGCGGTGGGGTGAGGCTCCGGTCGTTCAAGAACTCTGAGAAGGTCGCTTGCGCAGCGGATCGGTCAAGGCCGACCAAGGTGCGGACAAAGTAAGCCAGCGAGGGCGCTTCCCTGCGTGCCAGCAACCCCGAGAGCAGCGTCTGCCCATCCTCTTCGCCAATCTCTACTAAGGCCGCCTCCAACCCCTCCAGATCGGCCGTAGTGAGCGGTTGATTGGTCCGCAGCCGGTGAACCACAAGGTGGTCGCGGTGGCTATCGAGATAGCTCCTGACCTTTTTCTCGTACTGGGCGCCTGTCATCTTCGGCATGGCGACCAGCTCTTCCTGCCGGACGTTGAGCACCTCGTCCTCGAAATCCGTGTAGACGATCTTGCGCTTCTTCTTGTCGAGGAAAGGCATTAGTCCGCGTAACCGCAGGCGCAGTTCCTCCAGACCGTTGAGGTTCATACCCTCCCAGAATTCGTTCTCCTGCATCGAGGCCAGATAGCCGAGCTGTGCCTTCACTGCCGGGATCGTGGCCTTCTCCTCCAGTAGCATCGCAATCTCGACCACGCGCTGCCTGTGGTTCTCGTAGACGCCCGCGTTACCCTCGGCCAAGGCAAGCTGCATGCGCAGAGCGGTGAGGTCGAACATTCGCGACTCGATTTCATCCGTATCGATCTCACTGGGCAGCCCGGCTACCTCACGGCGCAGCCGCTCATGGTCGGCGACGCTGAGCTGTTCCCATGTTTCGCGCTCCCGGTAGTGGTCCACCGCCTCCAGATGCATCCTAACTATGAAGTTTTCGCGGTTCATTGCCGCCACCTCTCCGTGGAGCCCCTTGGTCAATGACCCCGCCAGCACAGCATCCGGGTCAAGGTCCGGTGTTCTCTGCACATGGGTCAGCAATTGTACGCGGGACCGGAACAGCCGGGTGCCCAGCGGAGTGGCTCCTCCGGCCTCGATGCCTTGCGGGTTCTCGCGGAAGAAGTCGAAGTTGAAGCAAAAGTCGAAGACGCGAAAATCCTGTTTGTCGTTGTCGGGCCCAAACAAGTCCGGGCATAGCCGAGTGCCACGGCCAATCATCTGCCAGAACTTGATCTTCGAATAGACGGGTTTGAAGAAGACGAGGTTGGCCACCTCAGGGATGTCGATGCCGGTGTCGAGCATGTCCACCGAGATCGCGATGTGTGGCGCCTTGTCCTTCTGCGAGAAGTCGTCGAGCAGGCTCTGCGGGTACTTGGCGTAGTGGTCGATGATGCGTGCGAAATTACCCTTGTAGTGTGGGTAGTGGTGATTGAACCGCTCCTCGATGAACTTCGCGTGCTCGTGATTGCGGGCGAAGAGGATCGTCTTGGCGAGCCGGTCACCGCCTTCGACCTTGTGCCCGTGCTCCATCACATGCTGGAGCATCTTGTCGACGGTGTCCTTGTTGAAGAGCCAGCTGTTGATGGCGCTGGCGTTGACGCGATCCGGTAACTCGCCCGGCTCCACATCATCGCCCCAGTCGAGGCTCTCCCACTGCTCTTTTTCCTCGTCGCTGAGAGAATCGTAGTCGATGCCCTCGCGGGGGAACTTGAGGTCCACTTGCTGCACGCGCGGCGGCACCAAGAAGTCGTCCGCCACTGCGGTCTCCAACTCGTAGGCGTCGGTCGGCACCCCCGGCTCGAGATTGAAAAGACTGTAGGTATTTCTGTCCACCTGCTCCCGCGGTGTCGCGGTCAGACCGACCAGAAGCGAGTCGAAGTAGCGGAAGATTGCGCCGTACTTCTGGTACACCGAACGGTGCGCCTCGTCGATGATCACCAGATCGAAGTGCCCGACGCTGAACCGCGCCTCGTTACCCTTCGTCTCGTCGATCAGCCCCATCATCGTCGGGTAGGTGCTGACATAGACCCGGCCCGCCTTGTCCTTCTCGGTCACCAGATTCACCGGACTCGATTCCGGCAGATGGGTTTTGAATGCACCCACGGCTTGGTTGACCAGAGACACCCGGTCGGCCAGAAACAGCGCCCGCTTCACCCAACCCGCCCGCTGCAGGAGGTCCACCAGTGCGATGGCAACTCGCGTTTTGCCTGTGCCGGTAGCCATAACCAGAAGTGCCTTGCGCTTCTTCTTCTCCAGATCCGTCCCGATGCTCGCAATGGCGCGGTGCGCATAATAGCGTTCGACAATTTTCTTGTTGAGACGGATAGACTGCAGGGATTTGTGGGCCGCCCTGCGGTTGATCAAGGAGGCCAGCTCGTCTTTCTTGTAGAACCCGGCAACGGTGCGCGGCGGGTAAGCGTGGTCGTCCCACAGCCGGGTCTTGTAGCCGTTGGTGTAGAAGATGACCGGCCGCTGGCCGTGCATGTCTTCCAGACAGTCCGCATAGAGCTTCGCCTGCTGCTGCCCCACCTCCGGGTCAACGATGGTCTTCTTCGCCTCAACCACCGCCAACGGCTTCCCGTCATCCCCCCACAGGACGTAGTCGGCGGAGCCGGTGCCCGTCTTGTTGGGCATGCCGGTGACTTCGTACTCGCGGTCATCCGGCTGATCCAATGGCCAACCGGCGCGTTGCAGGGCGAGGTCGATAATGAGCTTGCGGGTCTTGTCTTCGTTCCAGTCGCGTGTCTCGGGGACGGCCTCGTTCTCCGCCTTGATGGCCGCAATCCGTTCGCGGAGCGCCTTCAACTCACTCTCGACTTCCTTCTGTGCTTCGTCCGCCGCGTTCAGCTCTTCCTCGAGGGCATCCAGCGCCTCGACGCTGGTTGGCGTGGCTTGCGGTTCCACCTTCGGGACGAGGGATTCGTCAAAGGTCCTCCCCTGCAGGTCCTCCGCTCCTTGGCGCAGGTAAGTGCGACCCGCCCAGTAGACGAGATGGAACAGCTCCCGCACGACCTCGAGCGCTTTTTCCGGAGAGGGTGACTTGTTGCCGTGCACCGCCGCATTGCCCGCCTGTCGGATGTACTCGGCCTTTTGCCAGACAACCTCCGGCAAGAGCTCACGGAAAGCGGGCTCGGTCATGTAGTTGTCTAGGTTCTGGACTTTCGGCGGACTCAGGGCCTTATCAACCTTGTAGACCCGTTTAACCAAGCGCTCCAGTGTGTGCCGGGCATGAAAGCAAGAAGCCCGTGGATCGCCGTAGACGTGCAGCTCCGCAAAACTCGCGCTCTCCGCCACGTGCGGGAATTCCTGTTGCAGGAATGCGAAGTTGGCGGAGATGAGGATACGCTGTGTCACCGGAGGTTACTTCCGACCTTTGATGAACAGGGTCATTTCCAACGCACGCAACGCTCCAACAGGAGGAAGGCCACGTTCATTCAAATTCTTGTTCATCGTCTTGTTCACTTCTGTAGCCAAACCTTCTGTCACCACCTCTCGCAACGCGTAAGCATATTCACAGTACGATCCACACTTGTCCTTCCTGTAGAAACCGCCCCATGTAGTCCCCGTACGCTTATCCCAAATCGGCCAGATAGCGGGGTAGAGGAAGTGAAGGATCTTCGATAGTCCAACGACCGATTTGCCGTTCGATGCCCGTGTACTGATGCACTCACTGAGCTCACGAACTTCACGCAAACCCCAGTCGGGCAATCTAAGGGGCGCCTCCCCCAACTTGCCGAGCTTCCTCCGAACGTCCGCCCAATTCTCGATCTTGAGATCAAGGATCGTGGGCATCCAACCGAAGGCCGCATGGGCGAGGGCAGTAAATTCGGACTCGGTGGGCGGAGACATTTTGGCGAAGTGCTCGATCAAATGGTCGTAGGACTTCACATAAGTCATGTCTCTGTCCGGGAGGTTGACCACGGGTTCAGACAATAGTCCGAGACGACTTATCTTGGTCTTTAGCATCTCGGTAGATTGTAAGTTTTGTTGGTTCATGAAACCGGCAAGCTCACAGATTCCCATTAAAGACGCGGGATTGCAGGGAGGCGAAGAGGCTGTTGAGTTCGTCGAGGTGGGCGCGCTGGCTGGCCTTCTGTTGCTCGATGGATTCGACGATGGCGGAGAAGCGGCGTTGGAGGTCGAGGGATGGCACAAGGATCGGCATCCTGTTCAATATGACCATTGTCAGGTACTTCGTATTTGTTCCCTTCGAAAATCGCTTCAAATCACCGAGCAGATACTCAAGTGCCCACCGTGCATATGCATACGTAAGTAGGTTTTCATCAACGGTGATGACGTAAGTGCGTTGGTATGCGTTGAATCTTCCTTTGTAGTGCTTGACGGAATAGTCGGCATTGGCGTTGTTTCCGGCGAGTAGTAGCGCCTCGCAATCGAACGCGAATTCATCAATCGCAAAAGTCTCACGAGCGCACGTGAAGAATGGGTACTTACCGCCTTCGACTGCCGCGTTTGAATCCAACTTGCCCGTAGTGAACTCGAAAGCAGACTTGAGTGTCTCTTTGGGGAGCGCCAACGGATTGGTGACGGGGTCGCCGAACATGTCGAGGAATGTGGATTGGAGGAGGGTGTCAAGCTGTGCAAGGGACTCGCGGCGCTTGGCCCGCAAGGCGTCCGCCGCATCAAGAATCCCCGCAATCCGCTTCTGCTCGGCGAGGGGCGGGAGGGGGATTTGGGTTTCTTTCAGAAACTTGTAGTGCCGGCTGTAGCCTGCTGCCGGAATCTCAATTGCGTTCAGCGCATGGTAAAGATACTTCGTGTCACTCTCGACCTTAGGCTGCAACACTTTTGTCCCATCCGCCCCCATAGCGAATTCAAAGTCCACATACTTGATCGCTCTCGTGTGATCGCCAAAGACGATGACGGGCGGCTTGGCTTTGCAAATACGCGACCTGTCATTCACGAAGCCGGCGATGAGCCCCTTTCCTTGGTCTACGACTGGGATTGCACCTTCTTCGAGGAACTCCTTTTGCGGAGTTTTGACGTTCCCGCCAGATGCGTCCTTGAACACATCGAGGAAAGGTTGAACCTGAAAAGTCACGTGAGCATCCCTTCCAACTCCACCCGTCCCTTCGCGATCTCCGCCTCCAGCTCTGCCAGCCGTTCCAAGATCACCTTCGGCGGGTCGTATTCCACCGGCTCGTACTCCACTTCCTTGTAGCGGTTGATGGAAAGGTCGTAGTCGTTGTCCGCGATCTCGGCCTTGGGCACGAGGAAGCTCTGATCTGTCCGGGCACGGTCGTCCTCGGCGTCGCGCTGCTGCCAGCGGGTGAGGATGTCGGCGAGGTCGCTCTTGTCGGGCTGAGGCGTCCGCTTGTCGTCGAGGGAGAAACCGTCGGCCTGCATGTCGTAGAACCAGACGTCGTCCGTGCCGCCGGAGTTGGTCTTGGTGAAGAGCAGGATGGCGGTCGAGACCCCGGCGTAGGGTCTGAAGACGCCCGCGGGCATGGAGACGATGGCGTCGAGCTTCTGCTCCTCGATCAGGATCTCGCGCAGGGTCTTGTGCGCCTTGCTCGATCCGAAGAGCACGCCGTCGGGCACGATGACGGCGGCGCGGCCGCCCGTCTGGAGCAGACGTAAAAAGAGCGCGAGGAAGAGCAGCTCGGTCTTCTTGGTCTTGACGATCCGCTGCAGGTCCTTGGCAGTAGACTCGTAGTCGAGACTGCCGGCGAAGGGCGGATTGGCGAGGATGAGGGAGTACCTCTCCGCATCGTCGTCGTCGGCTTCAGCCAGCGAATCCTTGTAGCGGATGTCCGGGTTCTCCACGCCGTGCAGCAGCATGTTCATGCTGCCGATGCGCAGCATGGTGTTGTCGAAGTCATAGCCGTGGAAAGTATGGTCGTTGAAACGGCGGCGGGCGGCGGGGTCCTTGTAGATGGTGCCACTGTGGTGCTCGACGAGGTGCTCGGAGGCGGCGATGAGGAAGCCCGCAGTGCCACAGGCCGGATCGCAGATCACGTCCTTGGGCGTGGGCGCGGTCATGTCCACCATCAGCTTGATGATGTGGCGCGGGGTGCGGAACTGCCCGTTCTGTCCGGCAGTGGCGATCTTGCCGAGCATGTACTCGTAGAGGTCGCCCTTGGTGTCGCTGTCCGCCATGTCGATACCGTCGAGTTGATCCACCACGTTGGCCAGCACCCGGGCCGTGGGCATCATGAACAGGGCATCCTTCATGTGGTGGGTGTAGGTCGAGTTGCCCTCGCCATCTGATTGACCGTTGTCGCCGAGGGTCTTGATGAAGGGGAACACCCGGTCACGCACCGTCTCGAACATCTGTTCGGGCGCGGCCTCCTTGAACCGGGACCAGCGCAGGTGGTCCTGTTCAGCCGTGAAGACCGGATCTTCGATGGGCATACCGGTGCGGGTGGCCTTGTACTCCCGAAGCGTGTGCAACTCGTCGAGCCGCTTGATGAAGAGAAGATAAGTCAGCTGCTCGATGACCGAGAGCGGGTTGGAGATGCCCCCGGACCACATCGTATCCCAGATTCTGTCGACTTTTGACCTAAGTTCGCCGGTGATCATGTTCTTCTCGCCTGTGCTTCAGGATTCGCGGATTGCTATGCGTCCTTAACTGTCAAGGCCTTCAAGATACATCCCAACTTTCCCCTCTGCCACTAAACATTACATTTCGGTTTTTCAACCTCGGTCTAAGAAGCAATCCTCATTAGGGGGCGGTTCAATTCTTCCGACACGCATCCACAATCTGTACGAACTTACATCGAGGCGTTACTCTCAAGATTGAACCAACCGGCGGGCCCAAATAGCCCAAGTTCGGGATTGCCGGGTGGTAACGATGTTGAGGTCTCGCGATGAAAGAAGGTAGGCCTCCGGCGTTCCCGGCCATACGGCCATACGGCCATTGATTTATCCAGATTTTTACGCCGGTTGTGCCAAAACTGACGAAGACGAGATTGATGGCATACTGCTGCACCATGTTAATCAAGTTCCGCTCATTCTGTAGGAGTTTGAACCTTGACCATTGATATCAAAAAGGCCCTCAGCCTGCCGGAAATACGTGACTCAGTTTCTAAGCGTGACGAGGTTCTTGAACGTTTCGGACCAGTTTTTCGCGACCCGTCTCGACTGACTCAGCAGGATTACTTCGACTTCCTTAGCTACAGGAAAAATCATCATTGGACCGGTTTGGAACGTCTTGGCCGATCTGCTGCGGACGATATGGAGAATTTGAGGGATGCAGTGACAACTCTTACCAATGAAACCCTCCCTCTGTCAGATCGGTTCGATGCCGCCTCATCGAAGGTGCAAGGCGTCGGTCCGGCGACATTAACGCCAATGCTGCTTCTAGCCTATCCTGATCGCTACGGCGTTTGGAACGGCACCAGTGAACCAGAGATGCGGGACCGCAGATATTGGCCAGCTTTCCCTCGCGGCTCTTCAGATGGTGAAAAGTATGAAATAGTAAATTCTGTGCTGCTCAACCTAGCTTCCGACTTTCGAATTGATCTGTGGACGTTGGATGCAATCTGGTGGATGAGCAAACTAGAGCGCCAGAACACTGGTCATTATAAGGATGATTGGTTCAAGGCTATTTGGGCCATGGCGGATCAGGCAGAAAAGACCGCAAAACAATCGTGCGGTCAGACGGTTGACCGCATGGTCAAAAACAAAGAGCTAAGGATGTCTAAGGAGGAGCTTATCGCGTATTTAGGCGAACTGCTCGACGAAGCCGACCACCGTTGCGCGATCACAGGGCTGCTCCTGCAGGCTGACGGCCCAGACAACCAATTGCGACCCTCTTTAGATCGCATTGACAGCGACGGTCATTATGAGGCTGGGAATTTGCAAGTGGTGGCTCGATTCATCAACTTCTGGAAACAGGACACAGCAGACGTTGAGTTCCGTAGGCTGTTGGCAATCGTGCGCGGTGAGTAACCGATCCTGTTAAACCACGGCACATACCAAGCCCAACGCGATTCTGTCATCGACGACAACGAAAGACGTGTATCTGATGTTGAAGAAAACCGCTCATGGATAATGCTGATCATGACACCATGATGCGGTTGGCGGCCTTCGAGCAGGTTCGAAGGCTAAGTGAGGTGCACGATCACCTGACGGCAAAGGAGTTGGACCCGGGGTTCGACTTCGCCGGTGAACGTGTCCCGCTCGTGAACCCACAGCGGGGTATATTCAAGCCCCGGCAGATGCAGTTCCTGCTGTCGATCAAGACCGTATTCCCCAAGCCGGGCGGCAAAATCTGGTACGACGATCAGCGCGAGGTCCATCGACAGATCTTCGAGGGCGATGAGACGGTCGACTATGCCTTCATGGGCCAGAACCCGGACGCGGCAGACAACCGCTGGCTGCGCGAGGCCTTTGAGAACCAGATACCGGTGATCTATTTTCTCGGTATTGCTCCGGGCCGTTATCAGGCCATGCTGCCAGCATTTATCTCAGGATGGGACGCCAAGGTCCTGAAGGCACGTGTTGCGTTCGGAGTGCATGATCAAGCGGAACTAGGACCGCCTGAGAATGCCCCTGAGCGGCGTTATGCCCTGCGTGCTGTCCAGCAGAGGTTGCATCAGGCAACGTTCCGCGAAGCCATCATCAGTGCCTACAAGGGCTGCTGCGCTCTGTCAGGGCTGCCGGAACCGTTGCTTCTGGACGCGGCTCATATAATTTCGGACAAGGACGAACAGCTAGGCCAGCCAGTTGTCCCCAACGGCATCCCGCTGTCGAAGATCCATCACGCGGCCTTCGACGCCCATCTGATCGGTATCGATCCGGACTATGGCCTGCATGTATCCGATCGGCTGCTCGGGCAAAATGACGGGCCGATGCTCGAGGCCCTGAAGCAACTCAATGGCGGAACGATTCACCTGCCCGGCCGCGTCAAGGACCGCCCGGACCGAGACCGGCTTGCTATGCGTTACGAGCGTTTTAGGGAAAGGGTGTAAGACCCACCTATTTTTGTTTTCTAAGCTTGCGTTTTTCGTCTTTGTAGATCTGGGTTTTTGGAACCATTTTTATCCACTGTCGCAGTTGACGTTCTGTGTATCGCTTTCTGATAACATCCGGCACACTTGGTCGTGGATTACCTTTTAGTTCTGCAAGGGCGCAGTCTTTTAAGAACTGCAAAAATGCTAATTCAAATGGCGTCGCACGTCTCCCTAAATCCGTTGAGTATGGCCCATTCGATTTGTCCACCTTTCCAGCTGAAGTATTCTTTCCTGCTGAAGTATTTTGTTTCTTTTTGTTCTTTCTCCGATGAGGAGAGACGCTTTCCAATTCATCGAAGCTCCACCCTCCGCCACCGGGACCAATGATTGTGCTTCCGCCTGCGTAATTACCCCGTCCCATGCGTCTATTTTCCTTTCCCTATTGGCTCAAATTTCGGCGAGGAGGTTGCCGAAACTGCGGTAATTGACCATCACCTCCTCATTCAGATCAAGGGTTATAAACCGGTCGGTATCGTGGAGGGTTTCTTCGCAGAACTCACTAATCTCCTCTAACCGACCCGCACCTATCCAGCTTTCATGAGGGACAACGGAACAGGCTAGCCTTATATATGTTGTCTGAAGCAACGAAAATCAACGCGGCAGTCATACGGGCAGATGTAGCGTATGCATGCCGGTTCTATCCGGTAGGCGGTGGCTATTTTGATCACCACACAAACCTGCGGCTTGCTCATTGCGTATACGCCGTCACGGGACGGATATCGACGAACCGAATGAACTTGTTGAATAGCGCTGTCTTGCGAATCTCGATCTCATCCAACCTCGGATGCCGTGTGCCGGTTTCCTTTTCCTCGATAAGACCAAGCCATTTGAGAGGTCGGACAGACCGGCCAAGGACGAAAAAGATCATGTCTTCACGCCGACCATATCCGTGGCGTTCATCGGCATAGATAGGCAGGCACCAACCGGCGAATTCGATGACCGGTGTCCAGTCATGCAGACGGTTATCCACCACCCCTAGGAAATGCCGGTGATCTGAATAGTCGACTGGGATCACAAACCGCTCAAAGTTGGTGAAATCAAACCGTGTGAAATACGTCTCAAATAGTGCAGTCTGGAGTGCGCCATGATTGCCAAGGATGTCCTGTGCCGTTTTTCTCAAAAGCGCCTTGCCCTTGTATTTCCGCAGAAGCCGGGCCGCCATTAAGAGATCGTGCAGAACGCCCAGAGGTAGAAAATCGTCCTCATTGAGCACCTTGTTCACAAGATAAAGATAATCCGGCGTGTACCGCGGCCACTGAAATTCTTCGGTAGCCCAAGCCACACACTTGCGGTTGAATGCACCAGACTTGGTCAGGGTTATCCCATCGTTGTCCAGAGCATACCTCAGGAGTTTCATGCCGTTGATAGCCAACGGGCTCCCCGCAAGGGCGTCGGCATCCAGCTTGTCGTTGAGCAACATATTGTCACAAACGTCAGAAACGATTGTCATCGGCGCAGTTCCAGTTGAGGCCTGTGATACTTATCCAGATACCTATCGCATCAACTGACGGCATTTTCCAAACTGTGGATAACAGCCCAGCTGTATTCCAATCTCGAAACAACCGTTAGGCCGCTGGCCGAAACATCGCTGAGAGCGTCTTGGTGTTTTTGTTGGAACCGGCGTGGCTGTGGGAAACGAAAAAAGCCCCGGTGGCTGGAGGACGACCGGGGCTCTTCGAAGGGGTACGCACTAACGGGGGTCAGTACTCACCCCTTGAGACCACCCTAGGTCTCAACCATTTCGAAGGCATTAACGCATTTCCTGCCCCAGACAGCCCAGAGGAAACCCAAGGCCTGTCAAAGCGAGTTGTTCCTCGCCGGGACCGTTCACTTGACCAGCCGCGCAAATGACCGGCCGGCGTGCGTTATGCTTCCGGCGCTCCTAGGTGGCCGCGTACGACTCCTGACTCTTCGGTTTTTCGTGGGACCTTGAATCCAAAATCGATCGTGCTCACATAAGAGACTGCATCAAGAGTGGGGCTGACGCCCTCGCCAACCTGCCCAACCCGGCAAGGTGGCATCCCGGAAGGGAGATGTGGCCAAGGCAACCAAAGGGTCCCTCAGCCGAACAGGTGTCAGCCCTCCTCAGTAACCACTGGAAGGAGAATTCAAATGGCAAAAGTAACTTGGCGGGGATTCGCGAAGCCGGACGACCCGATCTATCAGACTGGACCCGTGATCGGCGGGAAAGGTCTGTCGACCTCGTGGAAAGACACTGAGAAAAACACCGAACCCGAAGCAAAAGATCCTGAGACGTCGTAGGTGGGCGCCACGCTAACGCCCAGATGACACACATTTAGAGATCCCCTCCCAAAGGGGAAACCCCGGAGCCGCCTCCTCATACGCGGCTCTGGGCAATCAACAGGAGAACACATGAAGAAGCTGTACACCCACATCCTGCTCGACCAGAGCGGCTCCATGGGGCCGACACAGGATTTGACCATCGACGCCATCAATGAGTACGTCTCAGGCGTGAAGAAGGGCCGGATAGCCCTGACAACCTTCAACTCGATTGAACCGGCCAAGGAGGTCGTCCCCCAGACCAAGGCGAAGAAGTTCCCGACCGTGACCGAGGATATGATCGGCGCGGATGGCATGACACCTCTCTATGACGCCATCGGAAAGACAATCTCCGACATCAAGGCGATGACCATGGACCGGAACGTGGCGCTTGTGATCGTCACTGACGGCCTCGAGAACGCCAGTGTCGAGTTCAAACAGGACGATATCAGGAAGATGCTGACCCAGCTTCAGGATGAAGAGAACTGGCTTGTCATGTACCTTGGCGCCAATCAGGATGCATGGGAGGTCGGGCAGCGTATGGGCACTCGGCAGGATGATACCCTCACTTACTCAGCTCGAAGCATAGGCAACTCCATGGCGGCGGCATCACGCAAGACCAGCCTCTATGAGGAAACCGGTGATAGCATGGCAATGGGCATGGCCTTCACCGATGAAGAACGCCAAGAGGCGGTGGACGATTAATCCCGGTCCTCCTCGGAATTATCCGTTGGTTCGCGAACACAAGGTGCCTGCTGATGCCAGCCGTCGTCGAGCACACCGAGATCCCGGCGGTGGGTTCAGGTCGCATCCAATTTTTTGCGAAAAATATTTTTTGGAATCGAGCCTTTCAAGCCTGCGGACTCGCATGTAGGTCAGGATAGGAGTCCCTTCTGGAATTTCGGGGGTGCCCCCATGGTGGGGTCGCCATCATCAGGGCCTTAGGCATAGGGGATCCTAATCTACTGGCCCGTGGTTACAGCCACTTTCCGGGTCAAGCTGACGTGGCGTAGACGGCCGCGAGATGTGACTCCGACGCCGATGGGCAGGTCACAGCACAATGGCTTGGCGTGGCGCTGGCGGATAACTGCTCAATGCCGATATACCCAACGGCATAGCGATCCGGAGAAACTCAAAAAATGGGGTTAGCCGACGAGAGCACACGCTGAAAGGTCACGGGATGGTCACGAACAGAGCAACACGATCCAATCCCAGCTGATACGAACAGGTCGCCGACGCTCTCAAAGGGCAGCCTTTTCCGGACAATTCCGGACAGTCCAACACGTAGGCACATGGTATGATTAGAATTTCGAGACCGCCCCGTTCGACCACTCCGGCACCTCTCCGTGCAATGTTGTTCAGTGGGGCATGCGGGCGTTGTGATACATGGCTCAGGCCCCCGTGCCAAGTCCCTGTTTGCCGCAACGGCAAACTATTTGTCCCAATTATATCGCTGGTTTCGCCGATCAATCCGTTGACAAGGCCGCCGCACTGAGTATAGTGCCCGCGAACCAGCCGGGGTGGCGACACGCCTGGCTCTTTTTCTATGTAATTTCTTTTCGTTGGAACACATCATGTTCGCAGTCATCAAGACAGGCGGCAAGCAGTATAAAGTCGCGCCGGAAGACGTCATAACCGTCGAGAAACTGCAGGCCGAGGCCGGAGACACGGTGGAAATCACCGATGTGCTGATGGTCGGCGGCGACGGCACGCCCTCGATCGGCGCCCCGCACGTGGAAGGCGCAACTGTTGCAGCCGAAGTGGTCGAGCAGACCCGTGGCGACAAGATCATGGTCTTTAAGAAGAAGCGCCGCACAACCTATCGCCGCACCGCGGGCCATCGCCAAGACCACACTGTCCTGCGCATTACGGAAATTCTGACCGGCGGCAAGAAGGCCTCCAAGAAAAAGGCCGCGCCCAAGGCAGCCGAAGCAGAAGCCAAGCCCGCTCCTGCCGAAGAAGAGGCACCGAAGGCCGAGCCCGCACCCGAAGTCGCTGCCGGCGCGGACGATCTGAAGAAGATCTCCGGTGTCGGACCGGCGTTGGAGAAAAAGCTCCACGCCCTCGGCGTCACGTCATTTCAGCAGATTGCGGAATTCACGCCCGAAAAGATTGCCGAAGTCGACGAGCAGCTGAACTTCAAGGGCCGTATCGAGCGCGAAGACTGGATCAGTCAGGCAAAGACCCTGATGGCCGGCGACGGCGACGCATAATCTGACAAGCTAAGGAACCAGAACCATGGCACACAAAAAGGCAGGTGGATCCTCACGCAACGGACGCGATTCAGCCGGACGGCGTCTCGGCGTCAAGAAGTTCGGCGGCGAGCGGGTCATCCCCGGCAACATCATCCTGCGTCAGCGCGGCACCAAATGGCATCCCGGCGACAATGTCGGCATCGGCAAGGATCACACGATCTTCGCCGTGACCGAGGGCCAGGTGACGTTCAAGACGTCAAGTGGCGGCCGGACATACGTATCCGTCGTCCCACAACCGTCGCCCGCAGAGTAACGGCGGCTGCACGACCGCCGGCACCCAGGCTCCGGCGGCTGAAACGAATTTGTCGAGGGAGATGGGTTATCATCTCCCTTTTTCTGTTTCGTTTCAATACTTAAGCGCCCAGCCATGAAGTTTCTCGATCAAGCCAAGATATATATCCGGTCCGGCAATGGCGGTGCCGGCTGTGTCAGCTTCCGGCGTGAAAAATACGTCGAGTTCGGCGGCCCCAACGGTGGCGACGGCGGCCGGGGCGGCGATGTCTGGGCCGAGTGCGCCGACGGCCTCAATACACTCATCGACTACCGCTACCGTCAGCACTTCAAGGCCAAGACCGGCACCCACGGCATGGGCCGCGACCGCGCCGGCGCCTCGGGTGAAGATGTCATCCTGTCGGTCCCTGTCGGCACCCAGATCTTCGAGGAAGACAACGAGACCCTGATTGCCGATCTGACGCAGGTCGGCCAACGCTTTTGTCTTGCCCGCGGTGGCAATGGCGGCTTTGGCAATGCTCGCTTCAAGAGCGCAACCAATCAGGCGCCGCGCCGCGCCAACCCCGGGCTGGACGGCGAGGATCGCTGGGTCTGGCTCCGCCTCAAACTGATCGCAGACGTTGGGCTCGTGGGCCTTCCCAATGCCGGCAAGTCCACCCTTTTGGCCTCGGTCAGCGCCGCACGGCCAAAGATTGCCGACTATCCGTTCACCACCCTCGTCCCCAATCTGGGCGTCGTCTTGCGCGACAGCCGCACATTTGTGATGGCCGACGTGCCCGGCCTGATTGAGGGCGCTCACCTTGGCCAGGGTCTGGGCGACCGGTTTCTCGGACATATCGAACGCTGCTCGGCAATCCTACACCTGGTCGACGGCACCGAAGACGATGTGGTCGGCAACTACCGCATCATTCGCAGCGAGCTTGAAAAGTACGGCCATGGTCTCGGCGAGAAGACCGAGCTTGTCGCCCTTAACAAAACCGATGCCCTGAGCGACGACGACATTACCGCCAAGGTCAGCGTGCTGGGCGAGGCCTGCGGACGCGAGGTGCTGGTGCTTTCCGGCGCCACGCAGGCCGGTGTCGACGAGGTTATCTGGCGGGTGTTCGGCATCATTGACGCCGAAAAGAAACGCCAGGCCGACGAAATCGCCGCGGCATCGCAACCGGTCGATGCCGGATGGCAGCCATGACAGACCGCCTGGGGGGGTCCCGGCGCATCGTCGTCAAGATCGGGTCCTCCCTTCTGGTCGACCCTGAAACCGGGGCCCTGCACAACGCCTGGCTCGAGGCCCTGGCCGACGACCTGTCGGACCTTAGGGCCGGCAACCGCGAAATCCTGATCGTGTCGTCCGGTGCCATTGCGCTTGGGCGCAACACTTTGCGCCTGTCTCCCGGGCCTCTGAAACTCGAGGAAAGCCAGGCAGCGGCCGCTGTTGGCCAGATTGCCCTTGCCCACGCCTACCAGAAGGTTCTCGAGGACCGCCGGATTACCACCGCCCAGGTCTTGCTCACCTTGACCGATACCGAACAGCGCAGGCGTTACCTCAACGCCCGCAGCACCCTGTCGGCACTCCTGCGCATGGGATCGATTCCGGTGGTCAACGAGAATGACACGGTCGCCACCAGCGAGATCCGCTACGGCGATAACGACAGGCTTGCAGCCCGGGTGGCGAGCATGGTCAGCGCCGACTGCCTCGTCTTGTTGTCCGATGTGGATGGGCTCTATTCGGCCTCCCCCGATCGTGACGCTTCCGCCAGGCATATTCCCGAAGTCGACGCCATCACGCCCGAGATCGAGGCGATGGCCGGTGACTCCGGGAGCCAGGTCGGCTCGGGCGGCATGATCACCAAACTGGCCGCCGGACGCATCGCCCTCGATGCCGGCGCCCACATGGTGATTGCCAATGGCCGGGTCCACAATCCCCTGAAGCGCTTGCGGGACGGCGCGCTGTGCACCTGGTTCGTGTCTGCGGCGACACCGGTCGCGGCGCGCAAGAAATGGATCGCCGGAACGCTGGAACCCCGCGGCACTTTGGTCGTTGACGACGGCGCTGCCGCCGCGTTGGCCAGCGGCAAGAGCCTGCTTCCCGCGGGCGTCGTCGAGGTTGACGGTGGTTTCACACGAGGTGACGCGGTTCTGATCAATGACCGGTCAGGCAATACCATTGCGCGCGGGCTGTGCGCCTACGACTGTGGCGATGCCACCCGGATCAAGGGTCACAAAAGCGGTGAAATCGAGCGCGTTCTCGGTTACCGTGGCCGCGACGAGATCATCCACCGCGACGATCTTGTTCTGACCAAAGGATAAGTCATGAACATGGCATGGAAAGACGCTGAGGCCGCCGGTTGTGAAGAACCCATCGAAGCGACGATGGCGCAGATCGGCCGCGATGCAACGTCGGCGGCAAACCGCCTGGCCAACGCCTCGACCGATGACAAGAACCGGGCACTCCGGGCGATGGCGGAACATCTGCGGAACACGCAATCGGACATTCTTTCCGCCAATGACGTTGACTATTCAAAGGCTCAGGAGCGTGGCACCACCGGCGCTTTTCTCGACCGTCTGAAGCTTGACGAGCCCCGCATCGAAGCTATGGCGAAGGGTCTGGAGGACATTGCCGGTCTCGAGGATCCGGTCGGCTCCAGCATGGCCCGCTGGACACGGCCTAACGGTCTCGACATAGAGCGGGTTCGCGTTCCCATCGGCGTCATCGGCATCATCTACGAGAGCCGCCCGAACGTCACCGCCGACGCCGGGGCCTTGTGCATGAAAGCCGGCAACGCCGCGATTCTGCGCGGTGGCTCGGAGAGCATTCGGTCCAGCCAGGCGATCGTCAGATGTCTGGCCAGGGGTCTCGAAGACGCCGGTCTGCCCGCAACCGCCATTCAGATGGTCCCGACAACCGACCGGGCGGCCGTCGGCATGATGCTAAAGGGCCTCGACGGCGCCATCGACGTGATCGTTCCACGCGGCGGCAAGAGCCTGGTTGCCCGCGTTCAGGATGAAGCGCGCGTGCCGGTGTTCAGCCACCTCGAAGGCTTGTGCCACGTTTTTGTCGATGGCTCCGCCGATCTGGCCATGGCTACGGACATCACGGTCAACGCAAAGATGCGACGCACCGGTATTTGCGGTGCCGCCGAGACACTCTTGGTGGACAGGGCCGCGGCCGACCGGTTCGTGCCCTCATTGGTACGCGCGCTCAACGACGCCGGGTGTGAAGTCCGCGGTGACGAGGCGGCACAGTCGATCGAGGCGTCCGTCAGACCCGCCACGGCGGACGACTGGACCACGGAATATCTCGACAGCATCATATCGCTGGCGATCGTGGACGGTGTCGACGGCGCGATCGACCACATCACGCGCTATGGTTCACAGCACACAGAAACGATTGTCGCCAACGATCCGGCGGCCGCCGAGAGTTTTCTCAACCGCGTCGGCAGCGCCATCGTGCTGCACAACGCCTCGACCCAGTTTGCCGACGGCGGCGAATTCGGGATGGGTGCGGAGATCGGCATCGCCACCGGCAAACTGCACGCCCGCGGGCCGGTCGGCCTCGAACAGCTCACCAGCTTCAAATACGTGGTCCGGGGCTCAGGGCAGACCCGCCCCTGACGGGCCTCCGCAAACCCATGCTCACCACCGCATCACCTCTCGCTCTGCCGGGACAGAACATCGGCATTCTCGGCGGATCGTTCAACCCGCCCCATGCCGGTCACAGGGCGATCACGACGGAAGCGCTCAAGCGGCTTCAGCTGTCGAAAGTCTGGTGGATGGTATCGCCCCAGAACCCGCTCAAGGATCCTTCAGAAACCGCCAGCCTCGCGGACCGGTTGAACCAGGCGGAGGCGTGTTCAATGCACCCGCACATTGAGGTAACCGCAGTCGAAACTGGCCTGGGCACCCGCTACACGGTTGATACCATCAGGCTCTTGAAGCAGGGCCACCCCGGCGTACGGTTTGTCTGGCTCATGGGGGCCGACAATCTGGCGAGCATCCACCACTGGCAGGAGTGGCGCAGGTTGTTCGAGATGGTGCCCATCGCCGTGCTCGACCGCCCGGACGCAGGCTTGCGTGCACTGGCGTCGCCGGCAGCGCGGCGTTATGAGGCCTGCCGCATCGATGCCTCAGATGCTGCCGGACTGGCACTCTGTGCCCCACCCGCCTGGTGCTTCCTCCACATACCGCTGCACTTTGAGAACTCAACAAGCCTGCGGCGTCAGAATTCCGGCTTGTGATCCTGCCACGGGCACAATTGCTCGAAAGCCCGCGCTGCCTTGAGAACCGTTTGGTCGTCGAACATGCGCCCGACGATCTGCAGACCGGCCGGCAGACCCGTGCTGGTGAAGCCGCACGGCACCGTCGCCGCAGGCTGCTGGGTCAGGTTGAACGGGAACGAAAATGGCGTCCAGTTGGTCCACTTGCCGACCGGATCGTCGGCCGGTGACAGCTTGCCCGCCTCGAATGCCGGGATCGGCAAGGTCGGTGTCAGCAGCAGGTCGTAGGTGTCCATGAACAGGCGCATTGCAGTGCCGATTTCACCGCGCCTGGCGACAGCCGCCTGGTACTGCTCCAAGGTAATGTCGCGGGCCTGCTCTACGACCGAGGCAAGTCCCGGATCGAGCAGCGGCCATTTGTCCGGATCGCCGCCGAGCAAAGTGCGGGCCCCGACCCACCACAGCGTGCGAAAACACTCCGCCGGATCGTCAATTCCCGGCGCGGTTTCCTCCACCACGGCGCCCAGGTCTTCGAACTTTTCAGCTGCGGCCCGCACCAGGGCTGCGATCTCGGGATCTACCGCTTTGATGTAGCCGAGATCGGGACTGAAGGCGATTTTGAGGCCTTCGACGCCTGCGTCCAGCCGGTCGAGAAAGTCGATGCCCTGGTCCACCATTGAATACCAGTCGCGCGAGTCAGGCTCGCTGATGACGTTGAGCATCAAAGCGCTGTCGGTCACGGTACGCGACATAGGGCCCACATGCGCCACAGTGCCGAATGGGCTGAGCGGCCATGCCGGCACCCGCCCGAAACTTGGCTTGTGCCCGAATATGCCGGCAAACCCCGCCGGAATCCGGATCGATCCGCCGCCATCCGTACCAAGCGCCAGGGGGCCCATACCGGCGGCCACGGCCGCCGACGAACCACCGCTCGACCCGCCCGGCGTCTTGCTCACGTCCCAGGGATTGCGCGTAATCCCGGTAAGCGGGCTGTCGGTCACGCCTTTCCAGCCGAATTCGGGTGTCGTGGTCTTGCCCGGAAAAACCGCCCCGTGCTCCCTCAGACGGGCGACCGACGGCGCATCGTCGTTCCAGGGACCGGCCGGATCGACGGTTTTCGACCCCCGCAAGGTCGGCCAGCCTTCGGTCAACAGGATGTCCTTGACCAGCACGGGCACACCGTCCAGACCGCCGATCGGCTCGTGACGATGCCAACGCTCCTCCGACGCCTCGGCGGAGGCGATCGCTGCGTCCCGGTCGATCAGTGCAAAGGCATTCAGAACCGGATCTTTTGCTTCAATCCGCTCAAGCAATTGGGTGATGACTTCCCGCGGTGAAAAGGCGCCTGTTCGGAACCCGTCGACCATCTCGGTGGCCGTCATCCAGATAAAGTCTCGACCCATATCACCTCACCAATTCGTCTATTGAACATCCAACGATATCGTCTTATTCTTGACAGGTATACGTTCTCGAGGAATGTGTAACGCGTGCTCATGAAAATAGCGAAACCGTTATTGAAACAAGGCACTGAGCGGCAAACATCCCGCCGCATATTTTTTATGGGAAAGGACCATAATCCTGACACTGCAACAGCGTGGCGAATCCGCCGCACAGGGTGGATTTGCAGGTGATGTTCTACCGGATGACGGCATGACATCGCAAAATTTGTTGGACATCATTCTAAGTTGTCTCGACGATGCCAAGGCCGAAGACGTGGTTACGATCGATCTCGGCGGAAAAACCTCTATAGCAGACTACATGGTCGTATCATCAGGCCGGTCTCAACGCCACGTTGGGGCGGTCGCTGACCAGCTTTCGTCCGCACTCAAGGACGAAGGACTGGGCAAAGCCCGTGTTGAAGGTCTGCCCAATTGCGACTGGGTCCTGATCGACGCCGGCGACGTTATCGTGCACATATTTCGCCCCGAAGTCCGCAGTTTCTACAATCTGGAGAAACTCTGGTCGGCGAACACGCCCGACGACAAGGTCGCAGTCTGATCGCGCAGGCGACGGCCGGGCGCTGATTGAATGGAATTTCCTGGGATCAGATGAAAATCCAGATCAGCGCCGTTGGCCGCATGAAAGACGGACCCGCAAGGTCGCTTTGTGACGACTATCTTGGCCGCATCCAGGTTCAGGGCCGTTCCGTGGGAATTCGGGCCATGACGGTGCGGGAGTTTGCCGAGTCGTCCAAACCGGACAAAACCGACCGTCTTCGCGAGGAAGCCTCAGACTTGTCCTCTACACTGCCGGCGGGCGGTGTAACCGTAGGATTGGACGAGACCGGGAAGACTTTCACCAGCCAGGCCTTTTCGCAACGTCTGGCGGGTTGGCTCGATCAGGGAGAGAAGGATTTGACGTTTCTGATCGGCGGCCCGGACGGGCATGGCCACGATATCAGGAATCGGTGCGACTTTCTGTTATCTTTCGGCCCGATGACGTGGCCACATATGCTGGCACGTGCCATGCTCGCCGAACAACTTTACCGGGCAGTAACCATATTGACCAAACATCCCTATCATCGTCAGTGAATAGGCATTGCATTATGAAATCGGGAGTATGACCGTTTGATGCCAGTGAATCCGACAACACAGCCAGGACAGGTCACGACGTTTTGCCGTGTGGTCTCCTGCCGTGCTTGGTTTGCGCCATTGGCCCTGTCGGCGCTGCTGCTTACTGCCGGACAACACCCGTCGCACGCCCAAAGCAACGATGATCTGAAGGCGGTCGAGGACCAACTCGACGAATCAAACACCCGCGCCGAAGAGCTGGAAACGGAAGCCCGCACGCTGGCAACCGAAATGAGCCGCTTGAGTCGCCGTCTGGTGGCCACGGCATCCCGGGTGAACGCCCGTGAATTGCAAATCAGTGCCACGGAGAAACGCCTTGCCAACCTCGAACAACGCGAAATCGATGTCAAACAGCGACTGACACAAAGACGGAACATTCTGGCAGAGCTTCTTGCCGGTCTCCAGCGCCTGGAACAAAACCCGCCCCCGGCCCTTGCCGTAAAGCCGGCCGATGCCCTTGAGGCACTGCGAAGCGCGATGCTTTTGGGCATCATTGTTCCCGAATTACGGGTTGAAGCCAACGCGCTGGTTCAGGATCTTTCCAGTCTGAAGTCCCTCAGACTCACAATTTTGCGTGAAAAACGCTACCTGTCGCAAAACCTGACAAATCTCGAGGCCGAGCAAAAAGAAGTGAAAAGTCTGCTGGCGGCAAAAAACTCCGCATCCAGAATCACGGAAGTCGAGATCAAATCCGAACGCGACCGCATCGCGAAACTGGTTGAAAAGGCCAAATCCCTCAAGGATCTGATCGCCCAGATTGACCGGGACAAAAAGGCCAAGGAAAAAACCCAGACGCAAAAACAAAAGGTTGTGGCCAGAGCGACAGCTTTGGTCAAGCCGACTGTACGGTTCTCAAAGGCACACGGCCTGCTGGCCTATCCCACCCAAGGGACACGGATACGTGAATTTGGCGAGTCCGACGGTTATGGTAGCCCTGCCAAGGGTATTTCCATAGCAACGCGGGGAAAAGCTCAGGTTACGGCACCCTGCGACGGCTGGATTGTTTATGCCGGACCCTTTAGAAGTTACGGCGAGCTATTGATCATTAATGCCGGCGAGGGGTATCATGTACTGTTGGCCGGAATGAAAGACGTCAATGTTGTGACCGAACAGTTTGTGCGTGCTGGAGAGCCCATAGGCAATATGGGACAACAAGCCGTGAACAGCGCCGCAATTGGCGGAATTGAAGGCGATGACCGCCCTGTCCTGTATGTTGAGTTCCGCAGGAAGGACCGCTCGATAAATCCAGGCCCTTGGTGGGCCGGTAACGATGAAAAGGTACGTGGATAATGCGTAGATCCATATTTGCAGGATTGGGATGCTTTGCCGTTGGAGCCATTGCCGCGATGTTGGCTTTTCAGAGCTTCGGTCCACAAGGCGCCGCCAGCGCGGCAAATTCCGAAACCTATCGTCAGCTGAATCTGTTTGGCGACGTGTTCGACCGTGTTCGATCGGATTATGTCGAAGTTCCCGACGACAGCAAACTGATCGATTCGGCCATCAATGGCATGCTGTCGTCCCTCGACCCGCATTCCAGTTATATGAACGCGAAGATGTTCCGCGACATGCAGGTGCAGACGCGCGGTGAATTTGGCGGTCTCGGGATCGAGGTAACCATGGAAAACGGTCTCGTGAAGGTGGTGACGCCGATCGACGATACGCCCGCAGCCCGCGCCGGCGTCCGTGCCGGCGACCTCATCACCCAGCTCGACGGCGAACAGATCATCGGCCTCAAGCTCAATGAAGCGGTCGAGAAAATGCGCGGCAAGGTAAACACCTCGATTGTCCTGACGGTCGTGCGCGAAGGCGTCGACGAGCCCTTCGATATCAAGATCACCCGCGATGTCATACGGATTCGCTCAGTGCGGTCACGCGAGGAGGACGATGTCGCGTATATCCGCATAACAACCTTCAACGAGCAGACCCAAACGGGTCTCAACAAGGCGATCAAGAATCTGGGCTCCAAGATTGGCAGCGAGAAGCTCAAGGGATTTGTGCTCGACCTGAGAAACAACCCTGGCGGTCTTCTGGATCAGGCGATTTCCGTGTCCGACACGTTCCTGAAACGGGGCGAGATCGTTTCCACGCGCGGACGCAACGCTGAAGAAACCCAGCGTTACAACGCCGATCCCGGCGACCTTACCAAGGGCAAACCGGTCATCGTGCTGATCAACGGCGGGTCGGCTTCCGCCTCCGAAATCGTTGCCGGCGCCCTCCAGGATCACAAGCGGGCGACCGTGATCGGCACCCGTTCCTTCGGCAAGGGCTCTGTCCAGACCATCATCCCCCTGGGCAGCAACGGGGCCATCCGGCTGACCACCGCGCGTTATTACACCCCCGCCGGCCGGTCGATTCAGGCCAAGGGCATCGACCCCAACATCGTGGTCGAACAGGACATCCCCGACGATCTGAAGAAGCGCGGCAAACCGCGGGGCGAAGCCAATTTGCGCGGACACCTCAAGAATGAGGCCACCAAGGACAAGGAAGAGCAGTCCGGATCGGCTTCATATGTGCCGGCCAAGAAGGAAGAAGACAAACAGCTGATCTATGCCCTCAACATTCTTCGCGGCGTAAAGGTGGACAGCAGCAGGAATACGACAAGCGAACCTGCAAGCGTGGCGAACTGAGGCAAGACTGACTTTCCGGAGCAGCCAGCTTTCTATGGAAAAAACGCTGTTCAACATTGAGGAAACGATCAAGTTGCCTGGGTCAGGATGGCCTCATCCTGACGTGGGATGACCTAACCGAGGTGGCTGACTGGGGTTATGGCGGCGGATAATCTGGACAGACCTCTCAACCGGCGTGGTATTGTGCGCCGGTTGCTTGATGTCAGGCTGACGGCACTTCAGATTGTGTTGGGAGGACTGGCGGTATGCGCTTTCGGCCTGTTTGCATGGCTGAGCGTAAACCCCAATCCGCTTGGCGGCGAACCAGTCGTTGTCCTGCCCCTTGACAGCCAGTCAGGCCAATCCGCCCAGAACAGCGTAACAGCAAACGATCTGGGCATGAGAAACGGCCTTAAGGCCGACGAAACGGTTTCTGAACTGGTCGAGGATGGCCAGGACGTCGAGACCGCGAATGACCCGGCCGAGGAACCGGAGAGACCGCGCAAAGATGCATTGCCCAAAGTCCCTGTCGAAGCCCTGGTAGAACACGGTCAACATGGCATTCTGCCCCGTATCGGGACCGATGGCCGGCGTCCGAGCCAGGCTTATGCCCGCCGGGCCCCGCAATTTTCATCGGGAGAGGGCACGCCGGCAAGGATCGCGATCCTGATTGGCGGCATGGGCCTTAGCAATGAGGGCACCCGCAATGCCATAGACCGGCTCCCCGGCGAAGTCACTCTTGCCTTCGCTCCCTATCCGGACAAACTGCAGCAATGGATCAACCGTGCCCGTGGCAACGGTCACGAGGTCATGCTCCAGTTGCCAATGGAGCCCTTCGACTACCCCGACAACGATCCTGGCCCCTATACTTTGCTGACCGACGTGTCACCCCAGGAAAACATCAACCGCCTCGAGTGGCTTCTCAGCAGGTTTACCGGATACTTCGGGGTCACCAACTATATGGGCGCCAAGTTTACGGCCAATTCAGACGCCTTGAGGCCGGCCCTCAAGCAGATTAGCGCGCGCGGGCTGGTGTATGTCGACGACGGCACATCCGGGCGCAGCCAGAGCGGGCCGATCGCGGAAGAAGTCGGTTTGGCAGCATCCACTGCAGACGTCGTCATCGATGGCGAGCAAACCGCGGACGCCATAGATAACATGTTGCACACGCTTGAAGAGATTGCCCTGGAACGTGGTTTGGCAATTGGTGTGGGATCCGGTCTGCCGGTCACGGTCGAAAGTATCGCGCGTTGGTCTGAGACACTGGAAGACAAGAACATCATTCTGATTCCGGTGAGCGCGGCAATTCCCACCGGATCGAGTTGACGTCAGCAATGTCCGATGCCCCGGAGTTATCCTACAGACCCTGTGTCGGGATCATGCTGATCAATCGGTTGGGTTTGGTCTGGATCGGTCAGAGGATTCCGAAATGGGAAAACGGCCGATCGCAGCATCGGTGGCAGATGCCTCAGGGTGGGATCGACAAGGGCGAGTCCCCGCGGGCCGCCGCCGTCAGGGAACTGCGCGAGGAAACCGGTACGGACGATGCATCCGTCATCGGCGAAACAACTGATTGGCTCACCTACGACCTGCCGCCCGAAGCGGTTGGCATAGCGCTCAAGGGCCGCTATCGCGGGCAGAAACAAAAGTGGTTTGCCATGCGCTTTAACGGCTCGGACAACGACATCGACATAGCGGCGGACCACGGCGAACAACCCGAGTTCGACGACTGGAAATGGGTCGATGTCGACCAGCTCGCGGACCTTGTCGTTCCCTTCAAGCGCAAGGTCTATGAGCAGGTCGTCGAAGAGTTCCGCCCCCTGTTCCGTTCGCCCTAAAATGATACGCGTTTGACCGTACTCATCAACACAATGCAAGGCTGCACGATGTCCTTGAAAACCGCCATGCACGTGCTTGACACGTGCCTCTCCAAATTGGCAATGCCGGAGGTCCTCGCGTCGGTGCACGAGGACGACAGTCAGGAAGCGCGGCAAAGCCACCGCTCTGGTGCTGCGATGCCGATCAGCGTCAGGAATGAATCCCACAAATGGCGACACATTCTAAGGTCTGTCGAGCTCTAAGGCCGTTGACACTATTCGGGCGGTCTCCGCCCAATCCGGCAGGATCCGGCGAAGCTGGAGAGCGCCGTCGCGCAACGTCTGTTGGCGCCCCCTGTCCTCCAACAGCAATCCGATCGCATCGGCGAGCCGGTTGACATCGCCATTGGGTACCACGAGTGCCGCCTCCCGACTCAGCCATTCTCCAACTGCCCCGGCTGTCGTTGTCACAACTGGGATCCCCCGGGCAATCGCTTCGGCGACAGCCATGCCATACCCTTCGTGTCTGGATGCAGCGACAAAGATGTCGGTCTTCCTCCAGTGGGTCTCGACCACGGAAGTGGCCAGTTCGCCGGTCACGACCACCCGTTGGGCCAGTCCCGTGTTTGCAATCAGCCGCTTAACATCGGCCGCATGACCAGGGTTTCTTGTGGTGTTTCCAATGATCGTCAAGCTCCAGGACAGATGCCGGAGCCGCGCCATTGCCGCGACCAGGACATCGTGCCCTTTCCGGGGGATTACCGCGCCGACAGACAACAGAGCCTGGGCACACTCCCGTCCACCGGCGACGACCGCGTGTTTGTCGGTTCCGGGCCTGGCGCACACGATTTTGTTCGGTGAAACCAAATAGCGCTCTATCAAGGCGCGGCCCGTGGTGGCGGATGTGACGACGACATGCCTCATGTTCTGGAGTGCGGCACTCTCCAGTTCGGCAAACCGCTGCGCCGCTGCTTCATCGGCCACATTCTCCAACGCAATCGGATGGTGGACAATTATTACCAGCTTCAGACGGTCCCGGTGGAATGCACCAGGTCCGGCAGGACGCCCAGGCAGATCTGGTCGGCAATGACGGGAGTGTTGTCTGGTATTCCGGCAAACAGATCTCCCGTCTGCCTGACGGCGCTTTCTGTCGGATTTGGAAACCCCGCAGGCAGGATAAGCCTATCGACCGCGTATCCGGCGCGACCGAGTTCCGATAGCAGCCGTTCGTTGTAGATCCAGCCGCCGGTCCGGCGTTCATAGTCTGTCGAAACGGCATAGACGATATTGCGCATGGGAAGTGACCATACTCGTTTCCAGCCGGAAGCTGGCTTCGGTTTCCGGCGTTGTCCTATAGGGCCGTTTTATGCAGCCGCCGCTGCTTGAATGAAATGAAATGCCATGCGAAGACGCTGATCATGTTGCTCAAGCGACCGTGCGGCTTCAAGCCTCCGGCCTTTGCCACCATGGCTATCATCCGATTGATATGGGATCGTTTGTAAACGGAAAGGGCACGTTTTTCATAAGCCGCCGCGAAGGTTTTCCGGTCGTATGCAACGCCCGAGTTCTCGGGATAGTTCGCGCAATAGAAGGCGCCCGACAGCTCGTCGTCATCGGCCTCGTTGATCCGGCTGACCGCGATGCGCATCCGCTGCCATGTGGACGGCAGCTCCCCTTCGTAGCGTTTGTAGCTGTCATAGAAGAGGCGGTAGTGCGCAAATTCGTCGGCGGCCAGATATGTGGCGATCTGCTTCAGGACAGGTTCCGCGGTCGCGTCCTTTATCGCCGTATAAAACGACGATGTCCCGCTTTCCACAACACATCGGGCAATCATTTCACCGGCGCGACTGCCCCTGACGGATTCGATCGCTTCTGTGTCAATTCCCTGGATTTCTCGAAATCTGTCGAACGCGCTGTCAAAATCAAAGGCCGAGTCTGCCATTCTCGACCATTTCGCCAGAGCCTTGCCATGCTGGGCCTCTTCACGGCCCCACTGCCTGATGTTTTGCTGGATGTCTTCACTGTCGGCAAAAACGTTGCACAGGTAACTCACGTAGTCCGGTGCATTGAATTCCACCAGCGACGCGGCTTTCACTGCCGCCAGGGTTTCCGGATCAACCTTGCTGCGGTCGAACGCGTCCCAATTGATATCGTCAAGCGTCCAGCGCAATCTCTGCACCCCCGTATACAGACAAACTCAAAAGTCGCCTGAAAATCAATATGGTGCAGATCTTACGCTGTTCCCTCGCGCAATGCACCACCGTTCCCGGATGCATTTCGTCGCAAGATCTAAAGCGCGTCCCGGAGCTGTTTCAGGTGATCGAGCGACTCCTGGGCACGCTGGC
The DNA here is from genome assembly GCA_021775805.1 of Alphaproteobacteria bacterium. GTDB lineage: Bacteria > Pseudomonadota > Alphaproteobacteria > Rhizobiales > JAJFHC01 > JAJFHC01. The sequence continues at coordinate 36,456 of JAJFHD010000046.1, forward strand.
GTTTGTTGTCGTCGCTGGCGTCCGCCACATCTTCTTCCGCATTCTTGATCTGCTGCGCCAGGGCCGCAGAGTCGAGGTCTGCCATGGGAATGGCTTCTTCTGCAAGAATCGTAAGACCCGTGGGCGTCACTTCGGCAAATCCGCCGCGAATGAAGATCCGCTCGTCGCTGGACCCCTCTCCAGTCACATGAATGATGCCGGGACGGATCGTGGACAATACAGGCGCATGGCCTGCAAGCACGGTGAACTCGCCCTCCGTGCCCGGAATCGTCACCTGAACGGCCTGGCCGGACTGCAGCAACCGCTCCGGCGATACCAGTTCGAAACTGAACGTGTCGGCCATGAGATATTCCCTTTTCTGCCGTCTTCCAGCCGAGGGTTACGCGGCTTCCGCGGCCAGACGCTCGGCCTTTTCGATCGCTTCGTCCATGTTGCCGACCATGTAGAAGGCAGCTTCCGGCAAGTGATCGTAGTCCCCTTCGCACAAGCCCTTGAAGCCCTTGATCGTGTCAGCGAGGTCGACCAGCTTGCCCGGCGATCCGGTGAACACCTCAGCCACGAAGAATGGCTGGCTGAGGAAACGCTCGATCTTGCGTGCGCGGCTCACGGCCAGTTTGTCTTCTTCGGATAGCTCGTCCATGCCGAGAATTGCGATGATGTCCTGAAGCGCTTTGTAGCGCTGAAGGATTTCCTGGACCCGGCGAGCGACCCCATAATGCTCTTCTCCAACGATCCGGGGTTCAAGAACCCGGCTGGTGGAATCGAGCGGATCCACGGCCGGATAGATGCCCTTTTCCGCAATCGAGCGCGACAGCACGGTGGTGGCGTCAAGGTGGGCAAACGAGGTAGCCGGTGCCGGGTCGGTGAGGTCATCGGCCGGCACGTAGATCGCCTGCACCGAGGTGACCGACCCTTTGTTGGTCGATGTGATGCGCTCCTGCATGGTGCCCATGTCGGTGGCAAGCGTTGGCTGATAACCCACAGCCGATGGAATACGGCCGAGCAGGGCCGACACTTCGGAGCCTGCCTGGGTAAACCGGAAGATGTTGTCAACGAAGAACAGTACGTCCTGGCCTTCGTCGCGGAAGTGTTCGGCAACCGTCAGGCCGCTCAAAGCGACACGCGCGCGCGCTCCGGGTGGCTCATTCATCTGGCCATATACCAGCGAGCACTTGGAGTCGCCGCCACCGCCCAGCTGGTTCACGCCGGATCCGATCATTTCGTGATAAAGGTCGTTGCCTTCGCGGGTCCGTTCGCCGACACCGGCAAACACCGAATATCCACCGTGGCCCTTGGCGATGTTGTTGATCAGTTCCATGATCAGAACCGTCTTGCCGACACCGGCGCCACCGAACAGGCCGATCTTGCCGCCCTTCGCGTAAGGCGCCAACAGGTCGACCACCTTGATGCCGGTGACCAGAATTTCAGTTTCCGTCGACTGGTCGACCAGCGGCGGCGCATCCTGATGGATGGCACGGGTTGCTTTTGCCTCGATCGGCCCGGCTTCGTCAACCGGCTCACCGATCACATTCATGATCCGGCCGAGTGTCTCGACACCGACGGGCACCGCGATCGGATCGCCCGTGTCGCGCACTTCCTGACCGCGGACGAGGCCTTCCGATGTGTCCATCGCAATCGTGCGGACGGTGTTTTGTCCCAGGTGCTGAGCGACCTCGAGAACCAGGCGGTTTCCGCCGTTTTCAGTTTCCAGGCCATTCAGGATCGCCGGCAGCTGATCTTCAAACTGCACATCCACAACAGCGCCGATGACCTGCGTGACCCGACCGATATTTTTGGTTGCCATCTCGACCTTCCTTGCTTTCTCGTTCGCTCTAAAGCGCCTCGGCGCCTGAGATAATTTCAATCAGTTCTTTAGTGATCTGGGCTTGGCGTGAACGGTTATACGTGATCGTCAGCTTGTCGATCATTTCACCGGCATTTCGCGTCGCGTTGTCCATGGCGGACATCCGCGCGCCCTGCTCACTGGCTGCATTCTCCAGCAGTCCGCGGAAAATCTGCACCGCAATATTTCGAGGCAGCAAATCCTCGAGAATTTCGCTTTCTTCCGGCTCATACTCGTAGCAGGCGACAGCCCCGGAGTCGGCAACGACGCCAGCCGATGCCTCCACTTCGATCATCGCCGGGATCACCTGCTGCGGTGTCGGCGTTTGTGTCATCACGTTCTTGAACTTGGAATAGAACAGCGTGCAGACATCAAACTCACCCGCCTCAAAGAGCCCGATGACTTTCCGTGCAATGTCCTGGGCATTGACAAATGCCAGATGACGTACCGATTTCAGATCGACCAGGTCGATAATGTGGCTGCCGAACTCACGTTTGAGCGCATCATGCCCCTTCTTGCCAATGCAGATGATCTTGACCGTCTTGCCCTGGCTCATCAAGTCCTGGGCGTGCACCCGCGCCAGTTTCGAGATCGACGCGTTGAACCCACCGCACAACCCGCGCTCGGCGGTTGCCACCAGCAGGAGGTGAACGTCATCCTTGCCGGTCCCGATCAGGAGTGGCGAGGCATCGTCCCGGCCTTTGAGGGCGTCCGACAGGTTTGCCAGTACGGATTCCATGCGCTCGGCGTATGGCCTTGCGGCTTCGGCGGATTCCTGTGCCCGGCGCAACTTGGCCGCGGCCACCATCTGCATGGCCTTGGTGATCTTTTGCGTCGCCTTGACGCTTGCGATCCGGTTTCTTAGGTCCTTGAGGCTGGGCATCTAAAGCCTTCCCTTTTGATGTCCGGGTTGCCGGTCAGGCAAACGCTTTTGCGAAGGCTTCCACGGCCGCCTTGAGTTTTTCGCCGGTAGCGTCGGAAATCTCTTTTTCAGCACGGATGGTTTCCAGAACATCGGCATGCTTGTCACGCACGGTCCGGAGCAGTTCCTCCTCGAACCGGCCCACGTCGCTCACCGGCAGGCCATCGAGATAACCGTTGACGCCGGCGTAGATGCTGATCACCTGTTCTTCGACCTTGAGCGGTGAGAACTGGGCCTGCTTGAGCAGTTCGGTGAGACGCGCGCCGCGGTTGAGCAGGCGCTGTGTCGAGGCATCGAGATCCGAGCCGAACTGGGCGAACGCCGCCATTTCACGATACTGGGCAAGCTCGCCCTTGATCGCGCCGGCAACCTGCTTCATGGCCTTGACCTGAGCCGCCGATCCCACGCGGGACACCGAAAGACCGACGTTCACGGCTGGGCGGATGCCCTGGTAGAACAGGTCGGTTTCCAGGAAGATCTGACCGTCGGTAATGGAAATCACGTTGGTCGGAATATAGGCCGAAACGTCATTGGCCTGGGTTTCGATTATCGGCAATGCGGTCAGCGAACCGGCACCGTTGTCTTCATTGAGCTTGGCGGCGCGTTCCAGGAGACGGCTGTGCAGATAGAACACGTCACCGGGATAGGCTTCACGTCCGGGCGGACGGCGCAGCAGCAGGGACATCTGGCGATAGGCGACCGCCTGCTTTGACAGATCGTCGTATGTGATCATGGCGTGCATGCCGTTGTCGCGAAAATATTCCCCCATGGTGCAACCGGCAAACGGTGCCAGGAACTGCATGGGTGCGGCATCGGACGCAGTCGCAGCAACGATTATGGAATAGTCCAGCGCACCATTTTCCTCCAGAATCTTGACGAACTGGGCAACAGTGGAGCGCTTCTGGCCGATAGCCACGTAAACACAGTAAAGCTTGGCGCTTTCGTCGTCGCCTTCGTTGATGCTCTTCTGGTTGAGGATGGCGTCGAGAGCGACGGCCGTTTTACCGGTCTGACGGTCACCGATGATCAGCTCACGCTGGCCGCGACCGATCGGGATCAGGGAATCGATGGCCTTGAGGCCCGTCTGCATCGGCTCGTGCACGGACTTGCGCGGGATAATGCCCGGCGCCTTGACGTCCACACGCTTGCGCTCGGCACCTTCGATCGGCCCCTTGCCGTCGATCGGATTGCCGAGTGCGTCGACCACGCGGCCGAGCAGGCCCTTGCCGACCGGCACGTCCACGATGGCGCCCGTCCGCTTGACGGTATCGCCTTCCTTGATGTCGCGGTCGGAACCGAAAATAACGATACCGACATTGTCGACTTCGAGGTTCAGCGCCATTCCGCGAATGCCGCCGGGGAACTCGACCATTTCACCGGCCTGGACGTTGTCCAGACCGTAAACGCGTGCAATGCCGTCACCGACGGAGAGCACCTGGCCCACTTCCGTGACTTCCGCTTCCTTGCCGAAATCTTTAATCTGTTCCTTGAGGATTGCGGATATTTCCGCGGCCCGGATTTCCATCAGCCGACCTCTTTCATGGCTATTTTGAGACTTTGAAGTTTGGTGCGAAGCGAGCTGTCAACCATTCGGCTGCCGACCTTGACGATCAGACCGCCGAGCAGGCTCGCGTCAATCTGTGTTTGAACTTGGACATTGCTGCCAACGGCAGCTTTGAGCGATTCTTTCAACGCATCCGTCTGGTTGTCGCTGAGGGCTTCCGCGGACGTCACCTCGGCGGTAACCTCACCCCGATGCGTCGCCAGAAGCGAGCGGAAAGCCCTGATCATGTCGCTGATGGCAAAGAGCCTTCGGTTTTGGGCCACCAGACCGACAAATTTGGCAGTCAGCGGCCCGATATCCGATTTCTCCAGAAGGGCCGTAATGGCTCGGGTCTGCTCTTCGGCGGTAAAAACCGGGCTGTCCACGAGGCGGCGCAGGTCGTCACTGTCGTCGAGCATGGTCCCGAACAGCCCAAGGTCTGCTTCTACGGTCTCCAGCGCACCGCTGTCGGACGCCAGTTCGAACAGAGCCATGGCATAACGACCGGGCATACCTGCGATATTAGGGTCTTGGCCTGACACGTAATTACGCTCTCTGATATGATTTCAAGGCTGACACACCGCTGCGGATTGTGCACCAGTCCTTTGAATTAATTGAACTTTTTAGTAAGAATAACGACCGAAATGCGCCATTCTCCCCGCTGTCGCGCTTCCCTATAACAAAAGACCTTGTGCCATGCAACACATTGGCGTGCAACTCGACCCGGCGTTGCCAATTTGCCGCATAGATCTCACCGACCGACAGCATGCCCTTGAGGTCCCGTTTACGCAAGCAATTCAGCGATTCCGGCGTAAATCAGGCGTAGCGCGAGCAAAACGAGAACACAATAAAAGAGCTTCTTGAAGAAGGCTTCGGGCATGCGGCCCAGGAGCATTCGACCCACATAGGTTCCAAGAAACCCCGCAATCATCATCGCGGCCAGAAATCCCAGCCACGGCAGGAACTGAAACCCGAGCATGCCGAAGAACACGATCTTCAATGCATGCTGAAACGTCATCAACGCCCCGTGCGTGGCAACCACCTGATGCCGGACCATTGTCGCCACCGGCATCACCGCGGCCACCAGCGGTCCCGTAGCGCCGACAAAGAAGGTGGCAAACGTGGTGACAACGCCGCCTATTACGATCCCGGCTTTTCCCAGGGTGAGGTTTTTCGGTTTGGGTCCAAATACCGAATAGAGCACGAAAATACCCAGAATGAGTTGCAGCACCGGGCGCGGAAGTGCCACGACAACCAGCGAGGCGATTCCTGCCCCCACAAGAGCGCCCAGGGTGAACCATCCGGCAAGATGCCATACGACATTTTTCCGGTTGAGAACCGTGCGGCTGGCGTTGTTTCCAACTTGAACAACAGCGTGAATTGGAATCACCGACGCTGCGGGCAGAAAGTTCGCCATGACAGCTATATTGGCAACACCGCCACCCAGCCCCACGGTCGCGGTAAAGGCGGATGTCACGAAGTTTACCCCGATGAGCAGGACAGCAGTCCATGCGGTCAGATCCGGAGGCACAGTCAGCCTGTGCAGTTCGTTCAGCAATGTGTCCGACATTCGCGCCCTTCTTGCCGCATCACAAAAAGCTCTGGGGATCGATATCCACTGTCACCCTGACACTGCCCTTGGGTGGTGCCACCGCGCCGAGCCACGCCCGCAGAAAACCCTGAATGTTAAAGTCGCGCACGGATTTGACCAGAAACCGAATGCGGTGACGCCCGCGCAACTGGGCGATCGGCGCCGGCGCCGGCCCGAGCACTCTGACGCCCTGGGCCGACGGCACCGCGCGCGCCATCAGCCGCGCATAGCCAAGCGACTCACTATTATCATTGGCGGCGACGACGACCCCGGCAAGCCGGCCGTAGGGCGGCAGGTCGAAGGTCTCGCGGGCCTGGCGCTCATAGCTGTAGAATTCCTCGCGATCGCCGCTGACCAGCGCCTCCATCAGGGCGTTTTCCGGCTGGTAGGTCTGCAGCATCGCACGGCCGGGTTTGTCGCCGCGCCCGGCACGGCCTGCAACCTGGCGCAGGAGCTGGTAGGTCCGCTCGGCCGCGCGCGGATCCCCGCTCGCCAGACCGATATCCGCATCGACCACGCCCACCAGCGTAAGCCCTGGAAAATTATGTCCTTTTGCCACAAGTTGCGTGCCGATCACGATATCGAATTCGCCGTCGGTAATCGCCTTGAGCATCTCTTTGAGCGTAATACCGCGCATAATGTCGCTCGACAGGATGGCAATTCGCGCGTCGGGAAAGTCAGCCTCGACTTCCTCCGCCAGACGTTCGACACCCGGACCGCAGGCCACCAGTGTATTGGCATTGTCGCAGGCCGGGCAGGTTTTCGGAATATCCGTCTGATGGCCGCAGTGATGGCACAGCAACTGACGCCGGAACCGGTGCTCGACCAGCCACGTATCGCAATTGGGACAATTCAGCCGGTAACCGCAGGTCCGGCACAGCGTCAGGGGTGCGTAGCCGCGCCGGTTGAGAAAGAGCAGCGCCTGCTGACCGTCGGCAAGGGTTTTGGCGACCGCCTCGTGAAGCGTTGGAGACAGCCATTTGCCGCGCTCAGGCCCCGACGTTCGCATATCGACACACGAGATCTCCGGCAACACCGCGATGCCGTGGCGAACTTCGAGCCTGACCGTGCTGTAGCGCCCTTTCTCCACGTTATAAAGACTTTCAAGCGCCGGCGTCGCCGAACTCAGCACGACCGGCAGCCCGCCAAGCGACGCCCGCACAACCGCCATGTCCCGGGCATGGTAATGTACCCCGTCTTCCTGCTTGAAGGCCGGGTCGTGTTCCTCGTCGACAACGATAATCGCCAGATCCTGAAACGGCAGGAACAGTGCCGAACGGGCGCCGACAACAATGCGGGCCGTCCCATCGGAGATGCCCCGCCACACCCGTTCGCGTTCACCGGGCCTCAGTCCCGAATGCCATTCGGCCGGCCGGGCGCCGAAACGCTGCTCGATGCGCTCGATGAACTGTGCTGTGAGGGCAATTTCCGGCAGCATGACCAGCGCCTGTCCACCGGCCGCCAGAGCCTGGGATATGGCTTCCAGATAGACTTCCGTCTTGCCTGAGCCGGTGACGCCATCGAGAAGACAGACTGAAAACCGGCCAGGTTGAACATAATCGCGCAGGGCATCGGCCGCCTCGCGCTGAACTTCGGACAGTTCCTTGTCCCGGACGAGCAGCTGCGGTTCCTGAAACATGTCGAACGCCGGCAAGGGCGCGATTGCCAGTGTGCCGCTATCCACAAGACCGCGGACCACGCCGGTTGTTACGCCTGCTTCCTGGGCCAGATCCTTGATCGGCCAGACAAATTCGTCCTGCAGCGTATCAAGCACCCGTTGCCTCTGCGGCGTCATGCGTGCTGGAGGATCGCCCGACCGGCGCACACCCGATTTCTGCCGCACCGGTCCCAGAGCCGCCGGGACCCGCAAGGTCATGCGCAAGACGGTCCCCGGTGAACTGAGCGTGTAGTCCGCCACCCAGTCGACAAACCGGCGCTGAACCGCGCTCATCGGTGCAGCATCCAGCTTTTCCGTAATCGGGCGAAGTTTTTCAGATGCCACATCGCCCGTCCCCTCGCCCCAGACAACGCCGATGATCTGGCGCGGTCCCAGTGGCACCTGGACATAGTCACCCGGTCCCGCATCGAGATGATCTGGGCAACGATAGGTATAGGGCCCCTCGAGCGCCAGGGGCAGAAGAACGGCCAGCTCTCGACCTGCCGTCAGGTTTTCGCTATCACCTGCCATTGAATTTGCAATTCCTTCATGACAGTTTGCCTAAACTGTCATGGCTACACACCAGTGTCCCGAAACCGGTTCCTGGAATCTAGCCTGATTCGTCCAACCCTGTCTGATGTGGAACCCAAGCCATGAAGTTTTTTGTCGACACCGCCGAAATCGAAGAAATCCGGGAACTCAACCAGACCGGCATGGTCGACGGCGTGACCACCAACCCGTCGCTGGTGGCAAAGTCGGGCCGGGAATTCAAGGATGTCATTGCCGAGATCTGCGCTGAGGTCAGCGGGCCGGTCAGCGCCGAAGTCGCCGCCATCGATGCCGACGGCATGGTCTCAGAAGGCCGGGTGCTGGCGAAGATCGCCAACAACGTCGCCGTCAAGGTGCCGCTCACCTGGGATGGACTGAAGGCCTGCCGCGCCCTCACCCAGGACGGCATCATGGTCAACGTCACGCTCTGTTTCAGCGCCAACCAGGCCCTGCTCGCCGCAAAGGCCGGTGCCACCTTCGTCTCGCCGTTCATTGGCCGGCTCGACGATCTGGGTCTCGACGGCATGGAACTGATCGAGGAGATCCGGGTCATTTATGACAACTACGACGCCCTGGAAACCGAAATTCTCGCAGCCTCGATCCGGTCGGCCAACCACGTCAAACTGTCGGCCCTCTCGGGTGCCGATGTCGCTACCGTTCCGCCCGGCGTCTTGCGCGGTCTGGTGAAACACATGCTGACCGACAAGGGACTCGACGCGTTTTTGGCCGACTGGAACAAGACCGGCCAGACCATAGGATAGGGCCGGACCGTTGTGACCCGCCTCATCGACAGTTCCAAGGCATTCGCGAGCGAGGACACGGCTGTCCATCTGGATGCCTGGTTCGACTATCTTTTGTCGGAAAAACGGGCCTCTCCCAAGACCGTTGAGGCCTACAGCCGCGATCTGCGACAATTCTTCGAATTTCTCATGAGACATCTGGGGGCATCGGTCAGCCTTTCAGACCTGGAAGACCTGAAAACCACGGATTTCCGGTCTTTTCTTGCTTTCCGCCGCAACCAGGACGCCGCCAGCCGCACGCTTGCACGCACGCTTTCAGCCCTGCGATCGTTCTTTCGTTTTCTCGAAAGAAGAAAAATCCTCACAAATCCTCACCTGGCCGCCATCCAGACCCCCAAGCTGCCCCGGTCGCTGCCCCGGGCCCTGCCCGCACAGTCGGCAAAAGATCTTGTGGATCTTGAGAACGTTGAAGCTGCAGGTACAGGGACAAAATGGGTCGGCGCCCGCGACACAGCCGTCTTGGTGCTGCTCTACGGCTGCGGCCTGCGCATCGCCGAAGCCCTCGACCTCAACCGGGCCGACGCTCCCACCGAACCCCGGCACGACACCCTGATGGTCACCGGCAAGGGCGGCAAGACAAGGGTTGTGCCGGTGCTGCCCGTGGCGCGCGAAGCGATCGCACGTTATCTGAAACTGTGCCCGTGGAACCTAAGCCCGGACGGGCCATTGTTCGTCGGTGAAAAGGGCGGACGCCTCAACGCCCGTAACATCCAGCTAGTGGTCCAGCGCCTGCGCTCGGCACTTGGCCTGAGCAGCCGCGCCACACCCCACGCCCTGCGCCACAGCTTTGCAACCCACCTCCTGAGCGCCGGCGGCGACCTGCGCACCATCCAGGAACTGTTGGGACACGCCAGCTTGTCAAGCACGCAAATCTACACCGAGATCGACCGCCGGCACCTGCTCGACGTGTATGACAAGGCGCATCCCAGGAGAAGCAAGGGCGTGTAGTCGGCTCTCCTGACTTATCTGCTTCTCGGAACAGGCTTCTCGAACGCATTGATACGCCCGGCCTTGGTCTCTCGGTAGAAGATGCACAGCCCGCTGCCCGCGATCAGGGCGATACCGATGAAAGCGATCCAGTCAGGGAAATGACCCCGCAGCAGGTAACCTCGGAGCACCACCATCGGCAGGGCTTTGTATTCGAACGGCGCGACCATCCTCGCCAACGCCTTGTCTTTTCTCCTATTAACTGCACTCCTGCGCATCGCCAGAGTAGGAGAACCCACCGACACAACCTCGCGGCCTATTTGTCCGTTTCGACTTGTCGACATCTGCCGGCTTTTTCCGTTTGACAACCGTCGGTTTCGATCGGATCCGTTTGTTTTGATTCTTGGACGGCTTTTTGACAACGGGACCTTGCCGGCGTCCTGCGTAAATTAACGTTGCTTCTTTGCTTCCCGCACCCCACTTTCCATCAATCTTGCCAGAGTACATGCTCAGAGCTTTCAGTCTCTGTTGGACGGCAATCACAAACTCTCGGTTGCGAAGAGTTGTTCCCTCAAGAAGAGCATTCAAAGATGGTTGGTGATCAAGTTTGATTGCCTCAAGGATATGGATCGCCGCTTCGGTCCGGCTCAGGGCAACACCTCGTCCTTGATAATAGAGCAAACCGAGACGGTATTTGGCATCCGCATGTCCCTTGTCGGCGGCCTGACGGTACCAGTGCGCCGCACGCGCAATGCTTTGCACAATGTCGGTACCGGTTTCGTATCTGATGGCAAGTGCCGCCATTTCTGCAGCGTCTTTTGGGGCAATTGCGGTTTCGGCGCTGATTTGCTCCGGCGTCAGGGCGGCAAGCTCCCGTTTTTCCTCCTTGCCGCGGCTCTCCGCTTCGGCACGCAGGCGTTCCGCCTCTTCCTGTGCCTGACGGGCCCTTTCGAGTTTCTTCAGAAGATCGACTTCGCGTTGACGCTGGGTTTCAATCTCCTTCTTGCGCATTTCGGCGAGGGCAAGCTGCTCTGCATTTTGTTTCTGGCTTTCCTGTTCCTCTTTTTGCTTGAGTTGCTCGATCAGAATGCTGGCAAGGCTCGTGAATGTTCCCTCGGGATAACGGTCGATATAGGCCTGCAGCAGCGCCGGGCTTGCCGAGTCCTTGACTGAGTTCCAGAACAAAGCCTCCCTGTCGGATTGTTTGGGCGATTCCTGAGCGGCAACCGGGGTCGACTCTTTTGGCACGAAATAAAAGTCTCCCCTTAGCGACGACTCCTCCCACGGGGTCTGTGCACCACCGGTCTGGCCTTCGACCCCGACCCGGACCTGCTTGAATACCTGTTCCACCGCAAGCCCCGGTTGGCGCATCGCCTTGACCAGTTCCGTCGTATAGGGAGAATTGGCACCCTTGCGATCCGACGCGACTTGCCCGGGGGCTGCCGCGAACGCTACCAGCGAGCCGGACGCCGCATTGATTCGCGCGAGTCCTCTTCCAGCGCCCCTTAACCCGCCCTTGAACGGATTGTTTCGGCAGGCATCCAACACCACAAGATTGAGGCGATTGCCCGCAGACTCCATCTGCGAGAGAATGTTGGACGCCGAAAGGGCTTCCAGTTCAAGGTCGGCAGCGTCTTCAATGTTGGCTCCCAGCGGGATCAGATAGTTCGTGCCCCTGGCCTGCACCCCGTGTCCGGCAAAGTAAAGCAGCCCAACGGCGTCCTTCCCTGCACGCCTGAGCGTTCGCCCAAACTTGCGGACCGCCCGGCGCATACCCTGATAATCCACATCAATCGCCGACACGACGTCAAATCCGACATCGCTCAACGTCGCAGACATGAGTTCGGCGTCGTTCTTGGGATTTGCCAAAGGTGAGATCAGCTTGTAGTTGGAATTCCCGATCACCAGCGCCACACGTTTTTCTGCATGGACGAGCCCGGTCGAAACCAGCAGTACGATTATCGTCAACCCAAGCCTCAACATGACATCCCTCCGCGAGTTACGGCATTGCCTCTCATTCAGCGCCAGAGTAAAGCGAGTCACATATTAGAACAAATTGTGTCCAAGCTCAAAAATGGGTCTTGGCAACAGCCCTCAACGACTGCGCGGAACCGGTTTTTCGGACGCATTGATACGCCCGGTCTTGGTCTCACGGTAGAAGATGAACAGCCCGCTGCCGGCGATCAGGGCGATACCGATGAAAGCGATCCAGTCGGGGAAGTGACCCCACAGCAGATAGCCCCAGAGAACCGCCATCGGCAGGGCCGTGTATTCGAACGGCGCGACCATCGTTGCCTCGCCGATGCGGTAGGCCTGCGTCATCAGCAGGTTGCCGCTGCCGATCAGCAGTCCGCAGGCAACCATCAGAACGCCGGCGTCGAGGCCAGGCCAGCTCCAGGCCCGGAATACAAAGAATAGCGAGGGGTCGTCAGTAGCCGCAAGCCGGCCGTCGCCGAACGACAGGCCGGCGGCCACGCTTGCCACAATGAAGCTCGCCTGCAGGTAGAACGACATCGTCGATGCCCGCTCGGTCGCCCCGAGCTTTCGGGTCATCATGATCAAGGCCGTGTAGGCGACCGCGGCAATCAGCGGGAAAAACGCCGCCAGCCGCATAGCCTCGGTACCCGGCCGCAACATGACGACCACGCCGATCAGGCCGACAATCACCGCCGCCCACCGGCGCACGCCGACCTTCTCTCCCAAAATCGGGATCGACGCGACCGTTACCAGAAGCGGCGAGACAAACAGGATCGCCATGGCGTCCGCCAGCGGCATGGCGACCACGGCCATGAAGAAAAAGGTGTTGGCTATGACCATGAGCAGACCACGGCCGATGCACAGGGCGAGCCGGTCGGTTTTCACAAAACCCACGCCGCCTTCGAAATGCATCACGGCCAGGATAAGAAAAATGGCGACGGTCGCCCTGGCAAACACGATCTCGTAGAGCGGAAAGTCGCTTGAAAGCCACTTGACGGTCGCGTCCTGCAGGCTGATCAGGATCATGCCGCCAATCACACAGGCGATAGCTTTTGCTGTCTGGTCCATCCCGTGCCGCGCACCCTTCAACCCGCCAATCCCTTCGAGTATGGTCCAGGATTGCGGTAGCCGATAGCACTAAAGCATGTCGCGGATTATTGGGTTCTTTCCTGAAGCTGATTCGCAATACATCTCCACCGCTGTGGTTTTGCTGCCGTTCAAAACAGTCGTCTTCGTGCACCCACACGAAGACCTCCAGAGCTGCGATTCGGGAGTTGTACGTGTCAAGCACGCACATGACAGTTTCGCAGGACATCATACATCCTGGGGGAATTATTGATGAATACGATCAAACGCCAGGACCTTTGAAGTGCCAAACTGACGGTTGCTGACTGCAGCCGGCAAACCCTGCGCAAACGACATTTACCGACTCATGGACAAGGCTTATGGTCGCTTGGTCGCAACTTGTGCTTTATACCAAAGGAAGTAACTATTGACTCATTTCATGAGTTAAGCCTGTTCATCCGGGCAGGCGTGGTGCGCAGAACGATGCGGTGCGGTGCATCGGTCGAGCGCCGCAACGCACCCGGTGGGCCGGATTAACTCACCGAAGGCCGGGCATTTCTGGCCCCCGGACATCGTTGCGTTCCGCTTGGAGTGCACCCCACTCCGGCACGAAACGCGCCTCGCCGGATGACCAAAAATGCCGCGGTGAAATGGGTCAATAGTTACTTCCTTTGGTATTACACGTCCGGAGATTTGAATCATGCACCGCATCGGCATCATCCCTTTCGATGTCAAGGATAATCTGACCGCGCTGCTGTTCGTCACGTCGATGACGCGTGGACGCTGGATCTTGCCGAAGGGAAAAATCAAGCCAGGCGAGAGCCCCCAGGAAACCTGTCATCGGGAAGGCTTCGAGGAAGCTGGCGTTCGCGGCGTCGTTCTGGAAGATTTTCCACTGACCGTCGTGATCGGCAAGACGACCAAGAGCGGCGTACAGAACATACCGGTCACTTACTATCCCTATCTTGTCCAGGTGCAAGAAGACGACTGGCCGGAGAAGGAGCGCCGGCAGCGCCACTGGGCGTTGATTCAGGACGCGGCCAAGGTCGCCTACAAGGACGATTTTCACGGTTTGCTCAATCAGTTTGCGGCCCTGGAACCATGGATCAGAGAAGCTGCAGCACCCCATAAAGCAGCGCAGCCAGCGCAGCCGACGCCGGCACCGTAATCACCCAGGCGGCCGCAATCGACAGGACAAACCGCCTGCGGACAAGCCGCCGCCTGCCTCGGACGTGACGGCTGTTGAAGGCATCTTCCGCGGTGGCATTGAGCTTGTGCCCCGGCCGCAATTGCCGCTTGTTCGGATTTTCAGCGAATTCCCTCAGGAAGCCGACACCGAACACCGCGCCGACGGCAATGTGCGTCGAACTGACCGGAAGCCCAAGAGTCGTGGCGATCAGCACAGTGACCGCGGAAGACAACGCCACGCAATAGGCTCGTGGCGAGTTCAGTCTGGTGATCTTCTCGCCGACCACGGCAATCAGCTTGGGACCGAACAGTCCCAGCCCCAGCGCGATGCCGAATGCCCCGATCACCATCACCCAGAGCGGAATCGTGACCTTGCTGGCAATGCCGGCATCCTCGCCAATGGTGGAGGCTATGGCAGCCAGCGGTCCGACCGCATTTGCAACATCGTTTGCCCCATGGGCAAAGGACAACAGGGCAACCCCAATGATGAGCGGAAGATTGAACAACCCGTAGATCTGCTTCTTCTGGTTTTCCAGCGTCCTGATCTTCCGCGCGATATAGGGACGCGCCAGAATATAGGCCGCGAGGAACGAGGCGCCCGAGAACAGGACAATCTCGATCACCGACGGGCGCCAGATCTTCTTGAGCCCCTTCATGGCCATGTAAGCCGCAAAAGCCGCTGCCATAAGCCCGATCAGCATCGGCACCCATCTGCCAGCCGCCGTCAACCGGTCGTCGACGTTGAGCACTTTCTGTTTTATGAACAGCAGCAGCGCGGCAGCGACCGCAGCGCCAAACACCGGCGAGATCACCCAGCTTGCCGCAATCTTGGCCATGGTCGGCCAATTGACGAGCCCGACACCCGCGGCTGCAATGCCGGCCCCGAGGACACCGCCGACAATCGAATGGGTGGTCGACACCGGCGCATTCAGGATTGTTGCCAGATTGATCCACAAGGCGGCCGCCAGCAGCGCGCTGATCATGAGCAATCGAAAATCGGCGACGCTGATTTCGTCACTCGGTGCAATTATTCCCTTGGAGACGGTCTTGACAACGTCGCCACCGGCCAGAAGCGCACCGGCAGTCTCGCAGACAGCCGCGATCGCCACAGCCGCCATTACTGTGAGCACCTTGCCGCCGACCGCCGGGCCCATATTGTTGGCCACATCGTTGGCCCCGATGTTCAGGGCCATATAGCCGCCGATCACCGCTGCAATGACGATGATGAGCGTCTCCTCGCCAACCGGGATCAGTCCGCTGCCGATAACGACGGCAATAAATCCCAGGAATAGCGCGGACAGTCCCAGGGGAGTCAAAGCGCTTCGCACCTTCAGCGCTTGATCTTGACCGAAGCGAAGACGCCGCAGATCGTTGATGTACCGATTTTCGGGATTCTTGTTGGTCTCGGTCATCCGGTCACAGATTCACCTTGCCGCAAGGGAGGCTCGTTGAAAATTCAGTTCTCGTTTGATCAGACGCTAACAGATAGACACCAAGCGAGTACGAAAAATGCCCGTGTATCCCCAGAAAACTGCACTATCCGCCGAATTTCGCGCAGCGGTTTTGAGCACCGAAGGTCACGCCATGACCCGACCCGGCTCTGTCGCGGCGCCATGTCCCCTAGACTCAACCTCGCAGGAGCGACATAGTTACGGTTCGACAGACAGCAGACAACGCAAACCACTTGCAGGAACCAACCAATGTTGTCGCATTACACCGTCGGACTGAAGATCAAAAAGAAATCGGACCGTGTCTTTGTTGATGCCGAAGACGCGCTTATCGCCGCCCTCAAGGTCAAGGCCGAGCATCCCGAGGCCGCAATCATGTATGTTCGCCGGCAGAATCGCCGCGGCGACCTGCGTCACCCGGCCCACGCTCTGGCGGAAGAGGTCGGCTAGACCCGGCTCACATGTGGATCGTGCGCTTGGCTACGGCCAGTGCCGCTTCCTTGACCGCTTCGGTCAGGGTCGGGTGAGCATGGCAGGAACGCGCCAGGTCTTCCGCCGATCCGCCAAACTCCATGGCGACAACCGCTTCGGCAATCATTTCACCCACATTTGGCCCGATCATGTGAACGCCCAAAATCCGGTCGGTGGCGGCATCCGCGAGAATTTTCACAAAACCGTCGGTTGACCGGTTGACCTTGGCCCGTCCGTTGGCGGTGAAGGGAAACTTGCCTGTGTTGTACGCGACCCCCTCGGCCTTGAGTTCTTCTTCGGTTTTACCGACGGTGGCAACTTCCGGACGGGTGTAAATGACGCCCGGAATGACGCCGTAATTGACATGACCCGACTGGCCGGCAAGGATTTCGGCAACCGCCACACCTTCGTCTTCGGCCTTGTGGGCAAGCATCGGTCCGGCGATGACGTCGCCGATGGCATAAATCCCGTCCACATTGGACTTGAAGTGATCGTCCGTGATGACCCGGCCATGCCCGTCGAGCTCGACGCCGGCAACCTCGAGTCCAAGGCCCTTGGTATACGGCGCGCGGCCGATCGACACCAGGACCACATCGGCGTCCAGCATTGTAGTTTCGCCGCCTTTGGAAGGTTCTGTCGAAACCGACAACCGCGGTCCCGATGAGTCGATCCCGGTGACTTTTGTACTGAGTTTGAACTTCATGCCCTGTTTTTTGAGAATCCGCTGGAAGTTCTTGGAAACCTCCGCATCCAGGCCCGGCGTAATGTGATCCAGAAACTCAACGACGGTGACCTCGGACCCGAGCCGGCGCCACACCGAGCCGAGCTCCAGCCCGATCACGCCTGCGCCAACGACAACCAGATGCTCCGGCACCGATTGAAGCTCGAGCGCGCCGGTCGACGACACAATCCGCTTTTCGTCGATTTCGATACCCGGCAGTTGCGCCACGTCGGATCCGGTGGCAATGACGATGTTGCTGGTTTCGATCGACTGGAGGTCGCCTGAATCGCCCGTAATCGTCACCCGCCCGGCGCCGGGAATCGAACCGGTCCCGAAAAACGTTGTGACCTTGTTCTTCTTCAGCAGGAATTCGACGCCCTTCACATTGCCGTCGATACCTTCCTGCTTGTAGGCGAGCATGGCCGGCAGATCGAGTTCAGGCGGACTGACCTTGATCCCCATGGCACCGAATTCGTGACCGGCCTCCTCGAACAGTTCCGAGGCATGCAACAACGCCTTTGAGGGAATGCAGCCGACGTTGAGGCAGGTGCCGCCATGGACACCGCGCTTTTCGACGACAGCGACATTCATCCCGAGCTGAGCCGCCCGAATGGCACAGACGTATCCGCCAGGCCCTGTTCCAATGACCACAAGGTCGAATTTATCCGCCATATCTACTCCGTGCCTGTTTGCCTCGCCGGCAAATCCGGTTGCCGCCCTTCGAAAAGCTCTTGATGCCGTTAGATATCCAGGATCATGCGCTGAGGATCTTCAAGGGATTCCTTCACCCGCACAAGGAAGGTGACCGCTTCCTTGCCATCGACGATCCGGTGGTCATAGGACAGCGCCAGATACATCATGGGTCGGATCTTGATTTCGCCGTCGACGGCCATGGGACGCTGCTGGATTTTGTGCATACCCAGGATGCCCGATTGCGGGGCGTTGAGGATCGGTGTCGACATCAGCGAACCGTAGACCCCGCCATTGGAAATGGTGAAGGTGCCGCCCTGCATGTCCTCGATCTTGAGGTCGCCGTCTCTCGCCTTGGCCCCATAACCGGCAATGGTGGTTTCGATCTGAGCCAGGTTCAATGTGTCGGCATCGCGCACGACCGGCACCACCAGTCCCTTGTCTGTGCCCACCGCCACGCCGATGTGGTAAAAGTTCTTGTAGACCAGATCGTCGCCGTCAACTTCGGCATTCACGGCGGGAACATCCTGAAGCGCTGTGATGCAGGCCTTGACGAAGAAACTCATGAAGCCGAGTTTCGCGCCGTGTTTCTTTTCGAACAGCTCCTTGTACTGGCTGCGCACCGCCATCACGGCCGTCATGTCGACCTCGTTGAAGGTAGTCAGCATCGCTGCCGTGTTCTGGGCCTCTTTCAGACGCCGCGCAATGGTCTGGCGCAGGCGCGTCATCCGCACCCGTTCTTCGCGTGACGCGTCGTCGGGTGCCGTCGATGCCCGTGCGACCGCGGGCGCGGGAGTCGGCGCCGGCGCAGCCGCGGGTGCCGGGGCAGGCGTTTCGGTCGACTTCAGCGCTTCCAGGACATCGCCCTTGACCAGGCGACCGTCCTTGCCGGTGCCGTCGATCGATGCGGCATCGACGTCGTTTTCCTCAACCAGTTTGCGCACCGACGGGGCCAGGGGTGCACCGGCGACGGGTTTGACCGCGACCGGTGCCGCGGCAGGTGTCGGTGCGGGCTCCGGCGGTTTCGGTGCCGGTGCTGCCGCCGCAGGTGCCGGCTTTGCGGCAACTGCCCCGCTGCCTTCGCCGATCGCGCCGAGCAGCGCGCCGACTTCCACGGTCGTGCCGTCCTTTGCGATGATTTCCGCCAGAACCCCCGCTGCCGGTGCAGGGACTTCGATCGTCACCTTGTCGGTCTCGAGTTCGACCAACGGTTCGTCAATGGCAATCGCATCGCCTTCTTTCTTGAACCATTGAGCGATGGTTGCCTCCGTCACGGACTCGCCCAAGGTGGGGACCCGAATTTCCGTTGCCATAGTGACCTCTCTTTTGTTGTGATTTTCCGTTCACCCGGTGTCGCACGGGCAACGTCAGGCTTCCTCGCGAAGAGCCTCTTCCAGAAACGCTTTGACTTCCTTGAGATGTTTCGTCATCAGACCGGTTGCCGTGGCCGCGGATTCCGTGCGGCCGGCATAGCGCGGCCGCTTGTATCGGGCCTCGTTGGCGTTCAGCACCTCTTCCACGAAAGGTTCGATAAAAGTCCAGGCGCCCATGTTCTTGGGCTCTTCCTGGCACCAGACAATCTCAGCTTTCCGGAACCGGTAGAGTTCTTCCGTCAGCGCCTTCGTCGGGAACGGATAAAGCTGCTCGATGCGCATCAGGTAGACATCGTTGATGCCGCGCGCTTCGCGTTCGTCGTAAAGGTCCCAGTAGACCTTGCCCGAGCACAGCACCACGCGCCTGATTTCTTCGTCGGGAACCAGTTTGATCTTTGAGTCCGGCAGGACATGGGCATCGTCCCAAAGAACGCGGTGGAAAGTTGAATCCGGTCCGAACTCCTCAATCCGGGACACGACACGTTTGTGGCGCAGCAATGATTTTGGCGTCATCAGCACCAGCGGCTTGCGGAAGTCACGCTTGAGCTGCCGGCGCAGGATGTGGAAATAGTTCATTGGCGTCGTGCAGTTCGCCACCTGCATGTTGTCTTCCGCGCACGATTGCAGATAGCGCTCGAGCCGGGCCGAAGAGTGCTCCGGCCCCTGCCCCTCGTAACCGTGCGGCAAGAGCAGAACCAGTCCCGACATGCGCAGCCACTTGGTCTCGCCGCTTGAAATAAACTGGTCGATCACAACCTGGGCGCCATTGGCGAAATCGCCGAACTGGGCCTCCCACAGAACCAGTGCATTGGGTTCCGCCAGACTGAAGCCGTACTCAAAGCCCAGAACGGCTACTTCCGACAGCATCGAATTGATGACCTCGTAACGCGCCTGGCCTTCGGATATGTTTTGCAGAGGCGTGAATGTGGCTTCCGTCGCCTGATCGTTCAAGACCGAATGCCGCTGCGAGAACGTTCCCCGTTCACAGTCCTGGCCGGACAGTCGCACCGGATAGCCTTCGTCGACAAGCGTCCCGAAGGCCAGAGCTTCCGCCATTGCCCAATCGATGCCTTCCCCGTCCTCAATCATCTTGCGACGGTTACCCATGATCCGCTGAATTGTGCGATGTGCATTGAATCCTTCCGGGATCTCGGTGAGCTTTGCGCCGATCCTTTTCAGAGATTCGATTTCGACCCCGGTCTGTCCGCGACGCGGTCCCTGCTCCGCACGGCTCAATCCCGACCATGCGCCGTCGAGCCAGTCGGCCTTGTTCGGACGAAACTCCTCACCGGCGGCAAATTCCTCTTCCAGATAGGCCCGGAACTCCGCCTGCATCGCGGTGAAGTCCTCGGCCGTCAGCAGACCGTCCTTGACCAGCCTCTCGCCATATATCTGAAGAGTCGTCGGGTGGGTCTTGATCTTCTTGTACATCAGCGGCTGGGTAAACATCGGCTCATCGCCTTCGTTGTGCCCGAACCGGCGGTAACAGAACATGTCGATGACCACCGGCTTGCCAAACTTCTGGCGAAACTCGATCGCGACCTTTGCCGCATAGACCACAGCTTCCGGATCGTCGCCGTTGACGTGGAAAATAGGCGATTCGATCATCTTGGCTGCATCCGAAGGATAAGGAGACGATCGCGAGTAATGCGGACTGGTCGTGAAACCGATCTGGTTGTTGACGATGAAGTGTATAGATCCACCCGTCCTGTGGCCCTTAAGCCCCGACAGGCCGAAACATTCCGTCACCACGCCTTGCCCGGCAAACGCAGCATCGCCATGCAGCAACAGCGAGAGCACCTTGGTGCGATCGACGTCTTCGTGCTGGTCCTGCTTGGCGCGCACCTTGCCGAGCACGACGGGGTCGACGATCTCGAGATGCGACGGATTTGCTGTCAGGGACAAGTGAACCGTGTTGCCGTCGAATTCGCGGTCCGACGACGTGCCCAGGTGATACTTGACGTCGCCCGAGCCCTCCACATCCGAAGGATTGGACGACCCGCCCCTGAACTCATTGAAGATCGCACGGAAAGGTTTGCCCATGACATTGGACAGCACATTGAGCCGGCCGCGATGCGGCATGCCCAGAACGATTTCCTCCAGGCCCAGATTACCGCCGCGCTTGATGATCTGTTCGAGGGCGGGAACCATGGATTCGCCGCCATCCAGACCGAAACGCTTTGTGCCGGTATATTTGACGTCGATGAATTTCTCGATGCCTTCGGTTTCCACCAGCTTGCGCAGGATCGCCAGCCGGCCTTGGGGCGTAAAGGAGATCTCCTTGTCGGGCCCTTCGATGCGCGCCTGCAGCCAGCCCTTTTCTTCCGGATTGGTGATGTGCATGAACTCCACACCGAGCGTCGAACAATAGGTCCGCCGCAGGATGTCGAGCATTTCACGGATTGTCGCGGACTCCAGCCCCAGCACGTTGTCGATGAAGATCGGCCGGTCCATATCGTCTTCGCCGAACCCGTAGGTCGACGGTTCGAGTTCGGGATGATACGGCTTCTCGCCCAGCGCCAGCGGATCGAGATCGGCATTGAGGTGGCCTCTGATCCGGTAGGCCCGGATCATCATCAGGGCACGGACCGAGTCCAGGGTCGCCGAGCGCAGGTTATCCGATGAAACAGGCTCGCGGCTGGATTTGGCGCGATCGCTGATCTTGCCCTTGATTTCCGTCTCTAGCGGCGCCCAGTTGCTGTCGAGCACGCTGACCATCTCGCCATTGGCCGGGATCGGCCAGTCCTTGCGTTCCCATGACGCCCCGCGGGCCTCGGCAATGACCTGGTCGCGGTCGTCGTTCAGTTGCGAGAAAAATTCCTGCCACTCATCGCCAACGGAAGACGAGTCTTCCTGGTATTGCGCGTATAGCTGTTCGATGAATGAAGCGTTGCCACCGTAGAGAAACGATGTTCCGGCGAGAACGTCGTTCTTCTGGTCTTTTGCCATCCTGTCGCGTCGGCCGGGCGCATCGCACCCGATCCGCCTTTCTCAATCTCGTTTAGCCGTTTGAGTCACAAAACATTACCGTGAACCCCAATGAGGAAACACCCTCTTACCCATTCAAAACCTTGACAAGCGTGGTGCCAAGGGACGCCGGCGAGTCAGCGACCGATATGCCGGCCGAACGCATCGCGTCCATCTTGCTCTCAGCGCCACCCTTGCCGCCGGAAATGATGGCGCCTGCATGGCCCATCCTGCGGCCCGGAGGTGCTGTCACCCCGGCAATGAAACCGACCACAGGCTTCTTGACCTTGGATTGCTTGATGAAGTCCGCGGCATCCTCTTCTGCGGAGCCGCCGATTTCACCGATCATGATGATCGATTCCGTTGCATCGTCGCCCAGGAACAGATCGAGGCAGTCGATGAAATCGGTACCGTTGATGGGATCGCCGCCAATGCCGATGCAGGTCGACTGACCCAGGCCAGCGGCCGTGGTTTGGGCAACCGCTTCGTAGGTCAGAGTCCCCGACCGTGACACGATGCCGACCTTGCCGGCCTTGTGGATGTGTCCGGGCATGATGCCGATCTTGCATTGATCGGGTGTTATGACGCCGGGACAGTTCGGGCCGACCAGACGGGTGTTCGAGCTGCTTAGCGCCCGCTTGACCTTGACCATGTCGGCCACCGGAATGCCCTCGGTAATGCACACGGCAAGTTCGATTCCCGCAGCGATAGCTTCAAGAATGGCGTCCGCTGCGAACGGCGGCGGCACGTAGATGGCGCTGGCGGTGGCGCCTGTAGCAGAAACCGCCTGACCGACGGTATCGAACACCGGCAGTCCCAGATGCTCCGATCCGCCCTTGCCGGGCGTCACGCCGCCGACCATCTTGGTGCCGTAGGCAATCGCCTGTTCCGAGTGGAATGTTCCCTGGCTGCCCGTGAAGCCCTGGCAGATTACCTTGGTATTGCGATCGACCAGTACAGCCATCAGGCGGCCTCCTTCACAGCGGCGACAATTTTTTTCGCCGCATCGGCAAGATCGTCCGCGGCGACGATCGGAAGTCCCGAGTCGCCAAGAATCTGCTTGCCTTTTTCAACATTCGTCCCCTCGAGACGCACAACCAGCGGCACGTGCAGGCTGACCTCCCGGGCGGCCTCGACAACGCCTTCCGCAATCACGTCACAGCGCATGATACCGCCGAAGATGTTCACCAGGATGCCTTCTACGTTTTCGTCCGACAGGATCAATTTGAAGGCCTCCGTGACCTTCTCCTTGGTCGCGCCGCCGCCGACGTCAAGGAAATTGGCCGGTTCCGAGCCATACAGCTTGATGATGTCCATGGTTGCCATAGCGAGACCCGCACCATTGACCATGCAGCCGATCTGGCCGTCGAGCTTGATGTAGTTGAGGTCGAACTCCGAGGCCTTGATTTCTGAGGGATCCTCCTCGTCGAGGTCGCGCAGTTCCATGATTTCGGGGTGCCGGTAGAGCGCATTGGAATCGAAGTTCATCTTGGCATCAAGGCAGACGAGTTGGCCGTCCTCGGTGACCACAAGCGGGTTGATTTCCAGAAGGCTGGCGTCCTTGGACGAGAAGCAGCGATAGAGATTGCTTATCAGCCGAACGCACTGCTTGACCTGATCACCTTCAAGCTTCAGGGCATAGGCGATGTCGCGGCCATGGAATCCGCTGATGCCCGATGCCGGGTCGACGGTAACCGTGATAATCTTTTCAGGTGTGTCTGCGGCGACCTGCTCGATGTCCATGCCGCCTTCGGTCGAGGCGATGAAGGCGACACGCGACGTATCGCGGTCGACCAGGACTGAAAGATAAAGTTCGCGCGCTATAGCCGAGCCGTCTTCGATGTAGATCCGGTTGACCTGCTTGCCGGCAGGACCGGTCTGGGGAGTAACCAGTTGCATGCCGAGGATATTGCCCGCCTGCTCCCGGACTTCGTCGATTGACTTGACAACCTTGACACCGCCACCCTTGCCGCGGCCGCCCGCATGGATCTGGGCCTTGACCACCCATACCGGTCCGCCCATCCGCTCTGCCGCTTCAACGGCTTCGTCAACGCTGAACGCGACCTCGCCCCTTGGAACGAGCACACCGAATTCCTGCAGGACTTTCTTCGCCTGGTATTCATGAATATTCATGGAGTATCTCTGTCTGGTAGCCGCTTGCCGCCGCCGACACTCCCTGCCGACGCGCCCTCAGCAATCAGTTATAACATTGCTGAGGGGCGGCGCAACAGAAAGACGGGCGGTTCACCGTATTGAGGGGAATCCGGGAGCGAATCCTTACGCCTTACCGAGATCGGGGGCGATTTTCTTGCACGCATCGACCAGGCCTTCGACCGCCTTGACCGACTTTGCGAACTTGGATTTCTCCGACCTGTCGAGCTTGACCTCGATGATTTTTTCAACGCCCTTGGCACCGATCACCACCGGCACGCCCACGTAGAGACCTTTGACGCCGTATTGGCCATTGAGGTAGGCGGCACAGGGCAGGACCCGCTTCTTGTCCTTGAGATAGGATTCCGCCATGGCAACGCCCGAACTGGCCGGGGCGTAGTAGGCCGAACCGGTCTTCAGGAGGCCGACAACTTCAGCGCCGCCATCGCGGGTCCGCTGGATGATTTCATCGATCCTTTGCTGGGTCGTCCATTTCATCTTAACCAGATCGGGAAGCGGAATGCCGCCGACTGTCGAGTACCGCGGCACCGGCACCATGGTATCGCCATGGCCGCCCATGACGAAGGCCGAGACATCTTCCACCGAGACGCCGAATTCTTCGGCGATGAAGTACCTGAAGCGCGCGGAGTCGAGAACGCCCGCCATGCCCACGACCTTGTTGCGCGGCAGGCCGGAAGCCTTCTGCAAAGCCCAGACCATGGCGTCGAGCGGGTTGGTGATGCAGATGACAAAGGCGTCGGGGGCATACTTGCTGATGCCGGCGCCGACCTGGCCC
Organism: Alphaproteobacteria bacterium; assembly: GCA_021775805.1. Taxonomy (GTDB): domain Bacteria; phylum Pseudomonadota; class Alphaproteobacteria; order Rhizobiales; family JAJFHC01; genus JAJFHC01. The sequence continues at coordinate 61,135 of JAJFHD010000046.1, forward strand.
ATCACCTTGAGGTTGATGTCGAGCAGATCGTCGCGGCTCATGCCCGGCTTGCGCGGCACGCCTGCGGTCACGATAACCACATCGGCGCCCTTGATGCCGGAATACCGGTTGGTGCCGGACATCTCGGAATCGAAGCCTTCGACGGGAGAGGACTCGATCAGGTCCAGCGCCTTGCCCTGGGGCAGGCCGTCGAGAATGTCGAAGATGACGACATCGCCCAGCTCCTTCAGTCCGATCAGGTGTGCCAGCGTACCGCCAATCATGCCGCCGCCGATGAGTGCGATTTTATTTCGAGCCATTAGCCCCTCGTGATGATGTGGTTAGGGAAGGAATTCCGTCTCGCGGTGTACCGTGTATCTGCTTTGCGTGCAAGATCGACCAAAGATGTAGCCCTGCATCGAGTCACGCCTGACCGCCGTGGCCTGCCGCCAGATAGTCGTGGGATTGCATTTCGATCATGCGCGAAGCCGTGCGCGCGAACTCGAACGATCCGTCGCCTTCACGATAGAGTTCGGAAGCTTCCGCCTCGGCTGATGCGATCAACTTGACCTTCTTTTCGTAGAGCGCATCGATCAAGGTCACGAAGCGTTTGGCTTCGTTGCGCTTGGCTGCCGTCATCACCGGAATACCATCTACGATGACGGTGTGAAAACTGATTGCTATCTTCAGATAGTCGGCCGGACCAAGCGGCTTTTCACAGAGGTCCTCAAAGGAAAACCGGGCGACACCGCGGGCGGACTGAGGCACGGTGATGGTGCGTCCCTTGAGCGGCAACTCTATGGTTTCACCTTGCGTTGTATCGGTCAGACGTTCCCATGCGGCCTGAAGCAGGTTCGCATTTGCCGCCGTCACCGGCGTGTAGAAAACCGGTGCACCGGCCATGCGTTCCAGCCGGTAGTCGGTCTCGCCTTCCAGTTCCAGAATGTCGAGGCGTTCCTTCAGCATGGCAATGAAGGGCAGGAACAGCGCCCGGTTGAGCCCGTTTTCATAAAGTGTGTCAGGTGCCCGGTTCGATGTGCTGACCACGACCACACCCTGCTCGAATAGAACGGAAAACAGACGGCTCAAGATCATGGCATCGGTAATGTCGGTGACCTGAAATTCATCGAAGCACAGCAGCAGCGCCCCCGATGCGATCTTCTCCGCCACGGGCGCGATCGGGTCGTCGCCCTTGACCTCACCGCGTTTGTGTTTCTGGCGCCAGTCATGCACGTCGCCGTGCACTTCCTGCATGAATTCGTGAAAATGGACCCGACGTTTGGGCTCGACCGGTGCGGTATCGTAGAACAGATCCATGAGCATGGATTTGCCCCGGCCCACATCGCCGTAGATATAAAGACCGGTTGGCGGTGGGTCGGGCGCACCGATGCGCAGCAAGCCGCGCAGACCGCCTTTGCTTGCGCCAGGCTCGTAGCCCATCAGCCGGTTGTGGAGCATTTGAAGTTTTTCCGCCGCCAGCGCCTGGATCATGTCCTGACGCAACGCCCCGGAATTGACCATGCTCCGGTAGGTCTCGATCGGGCCGGTCATGGATGTTCACCGGAAATTTCAGCAGCCCTCCCCGTCGCCCGAATTTTCACTCACAGAAATACGTCGTCCACCGGCACCCGCAGGCCGCCGACCAGTTTGTTGGTTTCATTGGCCATGCCGACAATGGCAACCACCTCCATCAGCATCTCGTCGGTCATGCCCTTGCCCCGCGCCGCCGCCGTGTGGGAATGGATGCAATAGTCGCAATCATTCGACATGCTGATGGCAACATAGAGCATTTCCTTGACCAGCGGATCAAGTGCGCCGGGCCCCATGACCTGTTTCAGGCTCTCCCAGGTGCGTTTCAGAGACACCGGATCATTGGCCAGGGCCTTCCAGAAATTGTTGATCCAGTCAATGTTCCGGGTCGCCATGATGTCGTCATAGACGGCCCTGACATCATCGCTGGCATCTTCATATTCAATCAGGGAGACAATGCTCATCGAAAAACTCCTGGGCAGAAAGCAAAACGCCCCGCATCAGAGAGCTCTGAAACGGGGCGCGGTGTTGCAGAAAAACGAGATGATCAGTCCATTGTCGGTATGACGAAGGACGACCCTTCCTTGTGACCCGACGGCCAGCGCGAGGTGACTGTCTTGGTACGGGTATAGAACCGTATCGAATCAGGACCATGCTGGTTGAGATCGCCGAACACCGAACGCTTCCAGCCGCCAAACGTGTGGTAGGCCAGCGGCACCGGGATCGGCACATTGATGCCGACCATGCCCACATTGATGCGCGACGCGAAATTGCGTGCGGTATCGCCGTCACGGGTATACATGGCGACGCCATTTCCGTATTCGTGCTTGTCCGGCAGGCTCAAGGCTTCTTCGTAATTCTTGGCGCGCACCACGGAGAGCACCGGTCCAAAGATTTCTTCCTTGTAGATGCGCATGTCAGACGTGACGTTGTCGAACAGGCAGCCGCCCATGAAGTTACCGTTTTCATAACCCTGCATGGTGAAGTCGCGGCCGTCGACCAGAAGATCGGCGCCTTCTTCAATGCCCAGACCGACATAGCCCTTGACCTTCTCCAGATGCTGGGCCGTCACCATGGGACCGTAATCGGCTTCGCGGTCGGTCGATGGGCCGATTTTCAGAGATTCGACGCGCGGAATGAGTTTCTCCACCAGCGTATTCGCTGTCTGCTCGCCAACCGGCACGGCAACCGAGATCGCCATGCACCGCTCGCCGGCCGAACCGTAGCCGGCCCCGATCAGGGCATCTACGGCCTGGTCCATATCGGCATCCGGCATGATGATCATGTGGTTCTTGGCGCCACCGAAACACTGTACGCGTTTGCCGTGCGCGGTTCCTGTCGTGTAGACGTACTCGGCGATCGGGGTTGAGCCCACGAAGCCCACGCCCTGGATTGTTGGATTGGTCAGAATCGCATCGACCGCTTCCTTGTCGCCATTGACCACGTTGAGAATGCCTTCCGGCAGACCAGCCTCGAGCATCAGTTCGCCAAGCCGCATGGGCAGGGACGGGTCGCGCTCCGACGGCTTGAGGATAAAGGCATTACCGCAGGCGATGGCAGGTGCGAACTTCCACATCGGGATCATGGCCGGAAAGTTGAACGGCGTGATACCGGCGACGACACCGAGCGGCTGACGCATCGAATACATGTCGATGCCCGGTCCGGCACTCTCGGTGAACTCGCCCTTGAGCAGATGAGGAATACCGCAGGCAAACTCGACCACTTCCAGCCCGCGCTGAATGTCGCCATGGGAATCGGGAATGGTCTTGCCGTGCTCGCGCGACAGCATCTGGGCAAGCTCTTCTTTTTCCTTATGAGCAAGTTCCAGGAACTTGAACAGGACGCGCGCCCGGGCTTGCGGATTTTTTGCCGCCCAGGCCGGTTGCGCTGCCGCCGCATTGTCGACGGCCGCCTGCATTTCCGCGGTGCTCGCAAGCGCCACACGGCCCTGCACTTCCCCGGTGTTCGGATCAAAAATGTCGGCAAACCGGCCGCTCGTGCCCGCCACTGTCTTGCCACCGATAAAATGGCCGATCTCGTATGTCATCTGTGTCACCGTCCGCCCGTTCTGGCGCAAACGCTCCCTGGTTGTTGCTCGCAATCTGGCGGCAAGCTATCAGACCTGAAGCGTCAAAGGAACAGGAATCCGGGGGCACTTTGCGCAGAGTAAGGGGCCGGAGAAATCACTCTCCGGCCCTGCTGCCGTGAACACGCGAACCGTGCGGGTTGGCGCCCTTCAGGCCGCGGCAACGCCGGGCATGCTCAAGAGGAATCCGTCGATGTGCGTCCGCAGATCGGCAAACGTCGACAGGTACGTCGCCTTGCGCTGGGCAAGCGTGCCCGGCAGCCCGTCCGGGTCGATGTGGAACCACTGAAACGTGTCCCCAACACCCGGAAATTCAACATGGATTCTGGGCCCGCCATAGCGCTGAAGCACGACCAGCGTGTCAATATGCGGCGCGCCGGGTGTCTGAAAAATCGACAGGGATTTAGGGTACGGCTCGCCCGGCCGCAGGCCCACGTCGCAGAGCATTTCCATGGCCAGGGGATGAACCGCGTAGCCGGGTTCGATGCCGGCGCTGTAGGCCCTGGCGATGCCACGCCCGGCATGAGCAAGATAGGCTGCCGCCATGATCGACAGGCAGGCGTTGTCGTGACAAACAAACAATACGTTTCTCGTGGTCATCGGTTTCCTAACTCTAACAGCGTGAAAAATCATCCGGGAACTCCGCAGATGGGCCGTCGATGCAGGCCGATTTTTCCCGTGGCTTTGTTTCTACCGGGTCAATTCTTCGGGAATATGACAAGCGCTGTGCAATTGTGTGGCGGATGGTGGCGAATTGACGCGTCGGGCAACCACTCCGTGTACGCACAATTTGAGCTGGACGAGCCAGCAAAAGGTGTCCGGGCTGCACCCCGTTGCTGAAGCGCCGGAGGCCGTGGCGCCGCCGGGACGACGTGCCGCCACGAGCAGGTTTTGCGTCTGACTGCCCAGATGATCGATTTGTGGACTATCCGGCTCCTGAGCCGCCTCTCTGGGCGATTGCCATCGACCCGAAGTGGCCGCCAATATCGGCACAAACTTGCCCCGCTTCCCAAATCGGGCCGGTCGTGAGAGGGTCGCGACTCTACGCTCTGGAGCAGGATCATGCATGTACTGACAGTACTCGACCATCCCAACCCGGCCTCGTTCAGCGCCGCTGTCGCCCGGCAATTCATTGCGGGGGTTGAATCGTCTGGGCATTCGTCCGAACTGGCCGACCTGAATGCAGAAGGTTTTGATCCGCGCTGGTCCATGGCCGACATCGAGGTCGACAAGGGCTCAGCCGCACCGGCGGACGTGCTGAACGAACAGGCCCGGATCGCACGGGCGGATGCAGTCTGCTTTGTCTTTCCGCTTTTCTGGTGGGGCATGCCCGCAATGACGAAGGGCTGGGTCGACCGTGTCTGGTCATGGGGCTGGGCCTACGACCAGCTCGACGATCCGGATAAATCGCTTCAGCGGCCGCGCACCGGGATTCTCCTGGTGCCTGCCGGCGCTCGGTCGGACGAGATGGAAGACGCCGGCTATCTAGCCGCACTGGAGACCGCGTGGATCAAGGGCACGTTTGGCTATTTCGGTTTTACCCGGCGCAGGCTGGAGGTTCTCAACGGATCGACGGGGTCCGCGGCGCGGCGCAAGGCTTTGTTGGAGAAGGCCTACCAGACCGGCTTCGCCCTGCTGCCGGCGAAATGAAACCGAACACGGCTCTCGACGCACTGCGCGGTCGGCTGGAAGTTGACGTTGACTCGAACAATTCTGGCAAACGTTCCGGATCGAAAGAGCTCATCTGGAACCACGGCCGAGACGGCGCAAAGACTCTCGAGAATGGACGTTCGAACCTTCAACGTCCGAAGTCCAACCCAAAGCTGCCGGCAATTCGAACCGTTCTACACGGGGAAAATGTGCCACAAGCTGCCATCGATCCAGTTCTGCAATAAAGTCAGCTGAGCAGACAACTCCGTCGTTCGTTGTAGTCATTTAACTGCGGTAAGAATGTAGCGGTTGAGCGAAAAGAAGAAACCACCGTCCCTGTCAAGACGCTCCTGGTCTTGTAGCCAACTTTCTTGTTCTGCTGTGCTGAATTGCGGTGATCCGTTCATGATGGAAACGGCAAACTCAGCAGATTGCCGGGCATATGTGTCATCTGCGAAGCTTGTGTTCAGAACCACGAAACTGCCAGCTGCAACATTCGCGAAGCCTGATTGCATCAACCTCTCCGGCAAGGTCCGTGGCAAATACGCGTCAGCATAAACTGCTTTATAGGCATCCAACATCCGTTCCATCAGGTCCGGGTCGCTATTCCGCCAAATTAGAGTATCCCAATCTGTATCTAGAATTACGATACGCCCTCCGGGCTTGAGAACGCGGAATGCTTCCTTGAGCGCAAGATCAACATCATTCAGAAAGCAAAATAATTGGGCAGCCACGATTGCATCAAAGGTCGCATTTTCGAACGGCAAATCCTGCGCGTCTCCTAGCACAAACTCTCCATCCGGGCAGATATGACGTGCCATTTCTATGATCGCTTTCGAAGAATCCAGCCCATTTACATGACCGTCCGAGCATACGCAATCGACCAACTCGCGCGTGAAAACCCCGTTGCCAGAACCGAGCTCCAAAATGCATTCACCGCGCTTAGGTGAAAGAGCCTGCATCAGTTCCGAGCGTTGGCGAACCATGTCCCTGGTACGCGCCATGCGCTCCTGCTTGGCCGACATTTCTGCGTTGTAGAATTCACTCAAAAGCCAAATCCTTCTGCTTGGTACCTGGTAGTTTAGCAGAAAAAATTGAAGCAGAACCGGACATTGCTAGCGTGCTGGTGTGGTGTCCGCTAAGGTCGGCGAACGCCCAAGTACGCTGCTTCATACAAGCAACCTCAGTTGAGTACTTTGAAAACGAACATCCGGGAGACCATTGCGGCTCCATGAAAGATTGTTTCGTAGCGACCTTCGTCAATTGGCTGGACCGTAAAGCAGTTCTTTCGCTCGCCTGCGGTCTCGCCCCACCAGGTAAGTTCATAACAAAGGGCATTGTTAGTGATTGTCCAAGTCCCAGTATCGGCGCAATTCCCATCCCTTGCTCCAACCCTCAGACAAACGGTGTTATCTGCACTCCAGGTCCATAAACCATATTCTGCATGCTCTGTTTCCCATGTACCCTGAAGCGCCAGTTGCCTGACCGCTTCTCCATCAAGCTCCTCAGCGTGCGCGGGCAATACGATAAGTGATCCAAGTATGAGAATGATGGGAAACAATTTCGGTCGCATGGTCTTAACACTCTCGCTGTCTCGATTGTGAGAACTCAGTATATGTGAGAATGGTGATTTCGCCAAAAGTAGCAATTGCAGGTGTACCCTTTGGGTCGCAAACAGACCTGTTGTAAGCCGCCCAGTCCAATCCGGAATGCACCAATTGCGGCCTTTTGATCTTTCATAGTTTCTGGGAGATAGCGCACAATTGCCTAGTGCGTTCCCCGAACCGCCCAAGCACGGGCTGCCAATAGAATCATGCCATCTGGATCGGTAGGCAATGTTTCCTTAAGACGGCCCTTCAACTTGTTGCGAGCGGTGTCATCGAGAGACGCACAATAGCCTGGTGCAGGCGCTATGCCGCTGAGAAAAGGGCTCCAATAATCGTCGAAATCCTGAAATGGAGTTGGAATGTCGATGGGTTCGGTGACGACGTCGCGAAGGCCCGCGCCTGTGAACAATTCGGCAAGTCGGTTCGGGCGGCAAAGCGGAAACCGAATACCCTCATCTTTCTCTCGAGCAGCGGGATCGAGCGCAACCGCCGCATCCCAGAAATAGCGCATGAACTGGACGTGACCGGCATAGTCCCATACATAAGCCGCAACTGTGCCGCCGGGTGCTGTGCACCGCACCAACTCGTCTAAAGCCTGCTTCTGATCGGGAACGAAATTTAGGACAAGCCCGGAGATGGCCATATCGACATCACCGTCCGCTATCGGTATCTCTGACCCTGAGCCTTGGCGAAACTGGGCACGTTCATCTTCAATTTGCTGGCGCGCCAAAGACAAAAAACCATCCGAAGGCTCGACGCCAACGATCAAACTTGGGTCACACTGTTTCAATACCTGAGACGTGAGGGCCCCCGTGCCACACCCGAGATCTAACCAGCGGATGCCGGGCGATGCATCGAGCCAGGTCAAAAACCCTTCGCCAACCTTTCGGCTCCATCTACCCACATACATTTCGTAGGCGTCACCGTCAGTCCATTTGTCTGGCATCACAGCCTCCGTGAGCAAGCTAGAACTGTAAGTGTTCCACAAATCATCTGCTCCGAAAATCGAAAAATGCCAAGTCAACTGCGGGTCATTTTCAGCCGTATTGAGCCCTTTGTCGGGAGGTCCGTTACATGTCATAGCACTAAATCGCTGTCGCGATAGTAGCTGAGAGAGGGTCTTCGTTCTGCTCTCCACCGTTGCGCTTGATGCTGATTAACGTTTGGGCGCTCCGGCGTGAAGATTGAGGCGTTTGTCTCAATCAACACGAAGGAGTTTCCC
>JAJFHD010000047.1 GCA_021775805.1 Alphaproteobacteria bacterium
CTGGGTGGTTGGAATGCCGACACCCAGAAACGACAACGTGGCTTCCGTGATGACCGCGAGGCCCAGATTAATGGTGGCAATCACCAGAACGGGGCTCATGACATTGGGCAGGACGTGACGCAGCATGATGAGGAATGGCGGGATGCCGATGAGGCGGGCGGCCTGGACATATTCCTTATTGCGTTCCACAAGCGTGGACGAACGGACGGTGCGGGCATACTGGACCCAGAAAGACAAGCCGATCGCCAGGACCAGGACCCAGAAGGCGGAGTCTTCCTTGGCCGATGCACCCAGCAGGGCGGTGGCGGTGCCATCAATCAACAGGGCGATCAGAATCGCGGGGAATGTCAGCTGTATGTCGGCAATGCGCATGATGATGGTGTCGGTGCGTCCGCCGACGTAACCGGAAATCAGACCGAGAGAAATTCCAAGCAGTCCACCGAACACGACGCTTGCGAAACCGACGCCCAGCGACAACCTGGAGCCATACATGATCGCGGAAAGAACATCGCGGCCCTGATCGTCGGTGCCAAGCAGGAACCGGGGGTCGGAATCCGCCATCCATGCTGGCGGGATACGGCTGTCGAGCAGATCCAGGCTGGCGAGATCGAAGGGATTGTGCGGGGCGAGGACGGGCGCAAACAGTGCACCGGCAAAAAAGATCAGCACGACCACCGCGGCGACCATGGTTGTCTTGGACTGTTTGAAGGAAAAATAGATATCGCTGTCAAGAGCGCGCGTGAGCCACCCAGGCGTTTCCGCCGGTTTGGGTTCGATGTGTCGGTCGGTTTCTTGCTGTGCCATGACCTGTTATGCCTGACGGACATCGATGCGAATACGGGGATCGACAAACGCATAGAGGATGTCGACCAGGAGATTTATCATCACGAAGAGAAAAGCGATCAACAGAAGGTAAGCCGCCATGATCGGGATATCGACGTTCTGGACGGCCTGGAGAAACAGGATGCCTATCCCCGGCCACTGGAATACGGTTTCTGTTATGATCGCAAAGGCGATGATCGAGCCCAGTTGCAGCCCGGTGATGGTGATCACCGGAATCAGCGTGTTCTTGAACGCGTGTCCATAGTTGACGGCCCGGTCGGACAGGCCCCGTGCCTTGGCGAACTTGATGAAGTCGGTGCGCAGGATTTCACGCATCTCGGATCTGACGAGACGCATGATCAGCGTCATCTGGAACAGGCCGAGCGTAATCGAGGGCATGATCACCGCCTTCAGTCCCGACCACGTCAGCAGGCCGGTGTTCCAGAAGCCCAGTTCGACCACCTCACCCCGGCCAAAACTTGGCAACATCTGGAGGTTCACGGCAAAAATGAATATCAGCAGGATGCCGATCAGGAATGTCGGCAGGGATACGCCGACAAGCGAGACGGTGAGAAAGAAATTGGAAAGCCATGAGTGTGGTTTGAGACCGGTGTAGACACCCATGGGAATGCCCACGACAAGGGCAAACACAGCTGAGATGAGCGCCAGTTCCAGTGTAGCGGGAAGCCGCGTGAAAATGAGCTCTGCGACCGGGCGCTTGAACTGGTAGGAGATGCCGAAATCCAGTTGTATGGCATCGGTGATGAACCGGAAAAATTGTGTGTAGAATGGATCGGTTAGTCCGAGACGAAGGCGCAAGGCTTCGCGTTCGGCAGGAGTGGTCTCAATGCCAACCATCTGGTTGACCGGATCACCAACGTAGCGGAACAGCAGGAAAGCAATCAGCCCGACCACAATCATAACGATTAGGGACTGCGCCAGCCGTCTGATGATGAACGCGAGCATCTGGGTTTATGGATCCTTTTCGCGTTCGGCGTTTTCAAAACAAGGAACGGTTGCTTCACCACAGGTGTGTGAAGAAACCGTTCCTTGATCTTGTCGACGTCGAATTGGCGTTCAGACAACTATCTCATGTTGACGTGATAGAACATGAAGATGTTGTCGGCACGCTGGGCGAGCTCGACTTTATCTGAAACACCCCATGCCAGTCCCTGCTGGTGCAGCGGGACGTAAGCCACATCGTTGTGCGCCAACTCGAAGGCCTGCCTGATCATGTCGTCACGCTTTACCGGATCGTTTTCGCCCAGAACCTGTTTGGTCAACGCGTCGACCTTTTCGTTGCAGTAACCACCCAGATTGAACGGCGAACCCTTGCCGGCCGCGTCGCGGCAATTCATCAGGTTGGACAGAACGTTCCAGGAATCCAGAGAACCCGGTGTCCAGCCAAGCAGGTAGAACGATGTATCATAACCGCCGGACTGCAGGACCTTGGCGAAGTACTTGGACTTCGGCTGGGCGAGCAGGTCTATCTTGATGCCAACGCGCGCCAGCATGCTGGCAACGGCCTGGCAGATCGCTTCGTCGTTGACGTAGCGGTCGTTGGGGCAATCCATCGTGACGGTGAAGCCATCAGGATAACCGGCATCGGCGAGCAATTTCTTGGCGGCCGCAGCGTCATAGCCGTAACGACTGAACGTGTCGGCATGAGCGGCGAACAGGAACGGCGAAATCATGATTGCCGACGGGGTCGCCAGATTGCGCATGATCTTCGACTTGATCGCCTCGACGTTGACGGCCTGATAGAAGGCCTTGCGGACGCGAATGTCCTTGAACGGGTTCTTGCCCTTTACGCTTGAAGCGCCCAGTTCGTCACGCATCTGGTCGAAGCCGAGGAAAATGGTGCGCAATTCCGGACCGGTCAGAGCGCGTGTTCCGCTGTTGCTGTCCACCCGCTTCAGATCCTGGACAGGAACCGGATACACCATGTCGAGGTCACCTGACAGGAGTGCGGCGACACGCGTGGCATCAGACGCAACGGTTTCGAGTTCAACATTTGCCAGGTTGTGCTGGGGCGTGTCCCACCAGTCTGCATTTGCGGCAAACGACGTCCTGACGCCGACATCGTGCTTGGTGACTGTGAACGCGCCAGTACCGTTCGCATTGAAGGCAGCAAAATTTTCTTCCTTCGAGGAGGCGTCTGTAACCTCACCGGCGCCGTTGGCTTCGGCCCATTCCTTGTCCATGATGTACCAGGTGGCCCATTCATAGTGCAGGATCGGGTTTGGACTGGTCAGCACAAAATCGACTGTGTGGTCGTCGACCTTCACGGCTTTCACATCAGCGGCGATGCGGGTCTTGAGGTCCGACCCCTTGGACCGGACACGGTCGGCAGAGAAGACAACGTCATCGGCGGTAAAAGCGTTGCCGTTGTGGAACTTCACGCCCTTGCGAAGATGGAAACGCCAGCGCGTTGGCTCCACCACTTCCCACTTTTCAGCCAGTGCCGGCAGGATCTCCAGGCCCGGTCCTCTGCGGATGAGACCCTCATAAACGTTACCCAGGGTGCCAAGTGTGAACGTTTCGTTGAGTGTATAGGGGTCCAGGGACTTAAGAGTTCCCTGAAACGCATATTTCAGTGTGTTTGCGGATGCGGTCGTCAGACCAACGGCCAGGACGGCCAGCAAAACGGCAATTCTCGAGATCATGAATTCCCTCCCATATTAGACGGTGTTGTTAGGTAATGGTTTGATCCGTCATCATAACAGTAGAATCGGGACCGGGTCCAAGTCTATCGATAAAACTGACAATTCCGAGTATCGGGATATCATTTTGCTGGAGCTTGGTGTGGATCTTGGTGGTTTGCCGCAATTTACAGAGGCATTCGTTTCTCCGCCAGATTAGCCCAGTAGGAACAGCCGACGGGAATCGCCTCGTCGTTGAAATCATATTCGGGATGATGCACACCTGCGGTATTGCCGTTGCCCATGAAAATGAAGGCGCCCGGGCGGGCGTTGAGCATGAACGAAAAATCCTCGCCGCCCATGACCGGCGGGGCGTCATCATTGACGCTGGCGGTTCCTGAAACTTCACGGGCAATTTCCACTGCCGTGCCGGTCTGAACTTCGTGATTGCTGGTGACCGGATACATGCGTTTGTAGGTGACCGTGGCGCGCGCGCCGAAAGCGCCTGCCAATCTCTCGACCATGTCGGAAATGCGTTTCTCCACAAGGTCGCGAACTTCAGCTTTCAGGGTGCGGACGGTCCCCTTGAGGCTGGCGCGGGGAGGGATGACGTTGAAGGCGTTGCCGGCTTGCATCATGGTCACGGAAACCACAGCGGACTCAAGCGGGTTGACGTTTCGCGACGTGATGGTCTGCAAGCCCTGAATGATGTGACTGGCAACCACAACGGTGTCGACGCATTCATGGGGCCGGGCTGCGTGTCCACCGAGACCGTCAATCTCGATTTCGATCAGGTCGGCGGACGCCATCATCGGCCCGGGACGGATCGCAAACTGGCCAACGGGCAGTCCGGGCATGTTGTGCATGCCATAGACTTCCTGAATTCCGAAACGGTCCATCATGCCATCGTCGACCATGGCCTTGCCACCGGCACCGCCTTCCTCGGCAGGTTGGAAGATCACGACGACGGTGCCGTCGAAGCGGCGCGTCTCGGAGAGATACTTGGCAGCTCCCAGCAGCATGGCAGTATGCCCGTCATGGCCGCAGGCATGCATGACACCGGGTGTCTTGGAAGCCCAGTCTTGTCCGGTTTCCTCCATGATCGGCAGGGCGTCCATGTCTGCGCGCATGCCGATCACCTTGCCGGAGGTGTCGTTACTGCCCTTGATCACGCCGACCACACCGGTTCGGCCAATGCCGGTGACGATCTCGTCGACACCAAAATCCTTGAGACGGTCGGCGACGAGCCCGGCCGTGCGGTGTACGTCATAGAGGAGTTCAGGATGTTCGTGGATGTCACGGCGCCATCCGGCAATTTCGTGATGGAGATCTGCGAAACGATTGATAACAGGCATAAACCACTCTCTCACTGGCTGGAAATACGAAACTGTTCAGTAGCAGAAAATTGCCGGACTTGTACGTTCAATTTGCGGCCATGCGACCCTGCTGAGGCAAAAATCCAGAATGTTCCGACTTGGCTTCAAGGTCGCCGATCTGCAGCATTTTGCGCTCCGTCACAGGATTCACGCTCGTGTCACGCTGCGTCGGGCAAGGTTATTCAACCTTGATCGTGATTTGGGCGGCATGGATTTCGGATACAGGCATTGTGTCAACATGAAGAGGAATTTCCCCGGAATTTTGGGGGGCAAGTGTCATTCTTTTCGTGAATCCTACCCGTTTCTAAATGCCTCCCATATTGGCGCGTGACCTCCTGCTTCCTGCTTCGGTCACGCGCCATTTTTATGGGCGATGGCTAGGATCTGTCACGCATCGTCAGGGGGTCGTCGAAATCGAGCAACTCGTTGGGAAACGGCTGCCTGCCCATAATTCTCAGAATTTTTGGATCGACCCCGCGATTGTCGATCTCGAACAGCCCTGTGGCATTGAGCAACTTTCGCAGATCGGCGTTGACACCCAGATACTTCCAAACACATTTGGCCACGTATGGGTTACGCTGTTTGCTCGACAGTCCGAAGGTGACGCCGCGCAAGAGTGTTAGCTGCGTTCGCGGCGCCGGGAAAAGAACAGTTTCGACGATGGCATCGTTGGCAAGGCTCTGATGCTCGATAATGAACAACCGGTTGCCGAGCAACGACACCTGGCCGTCGTATTTCGAGATGAAAAGAGTTCCGTCTCCAGGATCACGGGCACGCTCAATGGTTTTAGTGCTGAATACGCCATTGTGTTCGGAAAGTTGCGTGACCGCTTTGAGCAGATGACCAGGCCATGCGGCGGAATGAAAATGCACAAGGTAATACCCCAGATACTTGCGCAAGGACTTTCGGTCTCCGGGAAAAGCCGCGGTCAGAGGTGCATAATGCGCGTCGCTTGCGGATCGTGCAGGCGTGTTTGCACGAAACTGCATTCTGTCGGCGAATTCTTCGTGTGGCAGGAACAAATCTGACGGATGAACCGAAAAATGATCGCAAATCCGTTGCATGTTGTTTGGAGAAGGCCGAGACTTTGCATTCAGGTAGGTGCTGAACTGTTGTCTGTTTACGCCTATGGCGCGACAGGCCGCGGATACGGACTTTTCGAAGCGGCAGAGCAGTTTTAGATTTTTTGCAAAGTCTTGATTGTTCATTGTGTTCCAAATTGCAGCATACTTGCGCGATAGTCGCATAAACTCACTCAAAGTCCAGCAAGAGTGTGAAATTGAGCGGTTCGGACAAATGTGCAAAGTTTGCATAGGCTTTTTAATGCGGTGCCCGACAATTCACGTCATCAACCGACATAGCAGGGAAGGGAACATCAGGATGCAGGACAAACACACACAGTGGCTCATTGGCGAAGTCAAGAAGGGCCGGATGTCACGCCGGGAGTTCATCGGACGCACAGGCGCACTCGGCATAGCGCTTGCCACGGGCACCAGCATTCTGGACCAGGCATTGGCCATGACGCCGAAAAAAGGTGGTCATATGCGCCTCGCCATGGGGCATGGTTCGACATCGGATACGCTCGATCCGGCAAAGGTTGAGAACGGCCTGCAGTGGGTTGCAGCCTATGGTGTCGCTAACACGCTGGTCGACCTTGCTCCCGACGGCAATCTGACACCGTCGCTTGCGACCGAGTGGGGTGCCTCGGACGATGCCAAGATCTGGACCTTCAAGCTGCGCAAGGGCGTCGAGTTCCACAACGGCAAGACCATGACTGCAGACGATGTCATCGCCTCGATCAACTACCATCGCGGCGAAGAGACCAAGTCGGTCGGCAAACCGATCATGGCGCCGGTCACGAACATCAAGAAGGACGGCAACGATGCCATCGTCATCGAACTGTCCGGCGGCAATGCCGACTTCCCATTTAACTTCAATGAAGCCACGTTCGGCATCTACCCGGCGAAAGACAACGGGATCGACTGGCAGGCTGGCGGCTCCGGCGGCTACAAGGTCAAAAAGTACGATCCGGGCGTTCGCGTCGATTTTGAGCGCAACCCGAACTACTGGAAGGAAGGTCGGGCCCACGCCGACACGATCGAGCTTCTGACAATCGCCGATACTGCGGCACGCAACTCAGCCATGCTCACCGGTGCCGTCGATGCCATCGATCAGGTTGACCTGAAAACCATTCATCTGATGGCGAAGAAGTCTGGTATCACCGTCGAAGAAGGGGCGGGTCCGCTGCACTATGTTTTCCCGATGCAGATGAAGGTGCCGCCGTTCGACAACCTGCACCTGCGCAAGGCCCTGAAATTTGCACTCGATCGCGAGGAACTGGTTAAGAAAATCCTGTTCGGCCATGGCGTCGTCGGCAATGACCATCCGATCGGCCCGTCTTACCGTTACCATGCAGCGGACATCGAGCAGACGGCGTACGACGCGGACAAGGCGAAGTTCCACATGGAGAAGTCCGGGCTTGGTGACATCACGATCGAACTCAGGGCAGCCGACGCCGCCTTTGCCGGCGCACTCGATGCGGCTCAGCTTTATCAGGCGTCAGCCGCAAAGGCCGGGATCAAGCTCAAGGTTGTTCGTGAGCCCAACGACGGTTACTGGTCCAATGTCTGGAACAAGAAGCCCTGGGTGGCGAGCTACTGGGGTGGTTATACGACCGAAGACACGATGTTCTCGACCGGCTATGCGACCGGGGCTGCCTGGAATGACACGCAGTGGGAGAACCCGAAGTTCATGGAACTTCTTGTCGCCGCCCGGGGTGAACTCAACGTGGAAAAACGCAAGGCCATGTATCGCGATATGCAGATCCTGCTGCGCGATGAAGGCGGCGTGGTTACCCCGATGTTCGCCAATGCAGTGACGGCGAAGAACGACAAGATCGCCCATGGCGAGCAGTCCTGGGTCCGGGCATTCGACGGCCGCCGGATCATGGAACGCTGGTGGATGGTCTGACCGAGAC
>JAJFHD010000048.1 GCA_021775805.1 Alphaproteobacteria bacterium
TTTGATCCTACGCTTTACGCAAATGGTGTATACACATTGACATTTGTATTCAACGGAGATTTTGTAAGTAATACAGGAACGCAAGCTAATCCTGGCTTCCCTGGATGTACAACGAGCACATCGATAGAAGTTGGCGTTGGCGGCGGCGGTGCATTAAGTTGTAATGACAATGTGAACGTAACGGTAAACAATGATTGTGAGTTAGATTTCTCATGGTACACATTACTGGAAGCAGATGCGATTCCAAATATATTTGATGCTGTATTTACAGATTCAGCAGGTAATATCATAGCAGAAGATGACTTAGGAAATTACGTAGGACATTCATTGACTTATTCAATCGAAGATCTGTGTAATGGAAATAGTTGTTGGGGAACGATCAATATCGAAGACAAGAGTATCCCGACTATCTTATGTGATTGTCCAGTAGGTGGAGAAGATTTAGATGGAGACGGATTTATAGATGGTTACAGTGAAGATTGTACATTAAGTTGTTATGAGTTACCATTATTGAAAGAGAGATACTGGGATAACTTAAGAGATGACTTGGTACCGGAAGATGTAGGCGACTTTATCGATGATAATGTAACAAGTGTATGTGATGATGTATTAGAGTCAGACGTAAGTTACTATGATGTATATGAGGATCTGGGCTGTGAAGGCGCATTAATGCGAAGAACATGGACAGTGAATTACAATAAAGGCAATGGTGTTGTTGGATCAATCAGCTGCACACGAGAATACTTCTTCCAGCCAGTAGGATTGGAGACAATAGATACAGCGAGAATTGATCCGTTAACAGGATTGGTAGTTGTATCAGAAGACAGTATCCGCTTACCATTCCCATTAGTAGAAATGGATTGTGGCGCAGATATCAGTCCTGCAGGCATTGCTGCATACTTTGATGATCCATCAAGTGAAGATCAGGATACAGATGATGATAACATCGATCCGGATGAATTGGATGTAGATTGTGTGATTGAGAGCAATGAAGGCATCGTGTATGCATACCCACACTATTATATACAAGGAAGAAACCCAAGTGGGCCACACGCACAGGCGATCAATACAGAGATATGCAATCTGATCGTAGCTTATGTAGATCAAGAGATCGAAGCATGTGCACCTGGTTGTGCAGGGAACAGAAAGATATTAAGAAACTGGACAGTACTAGACTGGTGTATAGGTGAATTTATCCAATATGGACAGATCATCAAGTCAGTGGATCAAGGAGCACCGATCATCGAAGTGAATGATATCAGTGTGAGTGTAGATCCATGGAAATGTTCAGCAGACGTTATGTTACCACACCCAGAACACCTGAGAGATGGTTGTGATGGAGATTTAACATACTGGATCGGCTTTGTAGAAGGTGGATTGACAGTAACGGGTAATGCAACAGATGGCTACGTATTACATGATGCCTTAGAAGGGGAGAGTGTAACGGTAGAGTACTACACAGAAGATTGCTGTGGAAACAGAACATCAACAACGATAGAAGTAGTGGTAGTAGATTTAACACCACCAGTACCGGTAACAAAAGAGTTTATCGTATTAAGCTTAATCAATATTGGAAACCCGGAAGATGAGGAGCAAGGCATATCCAAGTTATTTGCAAAAGATGTAGATAATGGCAGTTATGATGGATGTACAGGCGTGACCATTGAGATTAGAAGAACAGAGGTACACTGTTTAGAATTTGATGCTGACACCCTTTGGGGCGATCATGTAAAATTCTGTTGTGATGACCTGGACGGACAAGCATTTGTAGAGATCGATGTTGAATTACGAGTAACAGATGAGCATGGCAATGTAAACTATGCATGGTCGACAATCAGATTAGAAGATAAATCAAGTCCGACACAGATCTGTCCTCCAGACATGGTATTGACATGTGATATGGATTACAATGACTTTACGATGACAGGTTTACCACAAGCATTCAGTGCCTGTGGAGAGATAGATTTAGAATGTGATCCAAATGAATTGGTAGAAGATACAGAGCCACGAAGAAAAGGACCTAATGATGGATTCTTCAATAACCCACTATATGATGGAGTTGAAGTACCGGCATATGATCCAAGTTGTGGATTTGGAGCTGTGAGAAGACAGTTTGCAAGTTGTGCAAGTTGTGTACAATGGTTTGTAATCGAACCAATCGATGCATTTGATCCAAGTACAATTGTATGGCCATCAGATCAGACAGTAGATTGTGATGATTTTGATACAGGCGAACCAAGTTGGGAAGAGAGCGTATGTAACTTAGTAGGCGTTACCTTATCAAGTGATACATTCTTATTCGAAGATGGCGCATGTTTCAAGATATTGAATCACTGGAGTATCATCAACTGGTGTATCTATGATGCATCGAATCCAAATGGAGCAGGTAGATATAATCATACACAATTGATAAAGATTATCGATACGCAGGATCCGGAGATGATGGTAGAAGACAGCTTATGTTTTGCAGTAGATATTGACTGTGTAAGCAAAGGTGTTCAGTTAAGCGGAAGTGCGACGGATGAAGGCGAGTGCGGAAGTGACTGGTTGAAGTGGGAAGTAACGATAGACTTGAATTCAAACTGGGATTTAGATTACTATTATGCAACAGCATTACCAAGATTGGTAAATGGAGTACCTAATCCATATCATATTGCACCGACGGGTAATGGTGAATTGGCAACAATTACCTTACCGGATGGCATAGCATCAAGCAAAGTATGGCACAGAGCTGTATGGAGAACCTATGATGGATGTGGTAATAACATAAGCACAGTAAGATACTTCCAGATCACAGATAAGAAACCACCTACGCCATACTGCTTAAACTTAAGTACAGCAGTAATGAGTGGAAGTGGAACAGTAGAGTTATGGGCGATCGACTTTAATGTAGGAAGTTTCGATAACTGTACAGCTGAAGACAACTTGTTATTCACATTTACAGATGTAGCTCCTCCACCAAGAGATGATAGTGAGTATGACAGTTCAAGTGACTTGATGTGGTACAATGGTACATTCTGGTATTACAACTCAGAGACTGGGGAGTATGAAGATCAGGATGACTATGGCGATGAGGTACACAGATGGGAGCCAGGATTAAGAAGTGCAGGAAAGATCTTTACAGTAGCTGATGCAGATGCAAGTGGATTTGCACAAATTCCGATCTATGTATGGGATGAGTGTGGAAACAGCGATTTCTGTTTGGTTAACTTAAGATTGATCGACAACATGGGCGTAGGAGAAGGCAGAATCTCAGGACAGGTAGCAACAGAGACAGGAGAGGAAGTAGAAAGTGTGATGACAGAGTTAATGGGAGCAAGTCCAGAGTATCCGGTATACAATATGACAAATAGTGCTGGAGAGTATGCATTCTACAATGTACCATTCAACACAGATTATGAAGTGAGTGGCACAAGAACAGATGATTACTTGAATGGAGTAAGCACATTGGATTTATTATTGATCCAGAAGCACATATTAGGAAATGAAAGTCTTGATAGTCCATATAAGATGATCGCTGCGGATGCCAACAATGACAAGAACATCAGTGCGATTGACTTAATCGAGTTAAGAAAACTGATCTTAGGCATCTATAGTGAATTACCACAGAACGCAAGTTGGAAAGTGGTGGATTCAGATCAGACATTAACTACAGTGAATCCATGGATATACAGTGAGAGCTTAAGCATAGCTGATCTACAGACGGATATGAATCAAGAAGACTTCATAGGTGTTAAGATCGGAGATGTAAACAATAGCGCAAGTGCGAATGCAAGAGGAAGTGAGACAACAGAGGAGAGAGGCGTAAGTATTGAATTAAGCTATAATGATACATATGTGAAGCAGGGAGATATCGTAGAGATCCAAATGAGTGGCAACACGAATGAAGATATATATGGATATCAGTTTACGATGTCAACAACAGGATTGGAGTTGATGGAAGTAAGAGGAGAGAGACTGGATAACTCGAATGTAGCAGTATTCGCTAATGCGATGACGATGAGTTACAATGATGTTAAGCCATTGAATAATGAAGAGATCTTCACATTGGTATTCAAGGCGACTACAGAAGGACAAGTATCAGATATCATCAATGTAAATTCAACAATTACACAAGCAGAAGCTTATGTAGGCAAAGAATTGAAAGTAGTATCAATAGACTTACAAGGAACTGAGAAAGAAAGTGAGTTTGCATTATATCAGAATCAGCCGAATCCATTCAGCGAGTATACGATGATTGGATATGACTTACCACAGAGTGGTGATGTTACGATGAGTCTATATGATGTGACAGGTAAGATGTTGAAAGTGATAGAGACAACAGGTGTGAAGGGATACAATGAAACGCGGATAAATAAATCAGACTTAGGTATAAGTGGATTGATTTATTACAAGCTAGAAACTAAAACGCATACAGCAACTCGACATATGTTAATGATTGAGTAATCATTTTGGTTTATTATCAATTGAGGCTGTTCAATGGAGATTGAGCAGCCTTTTTTTTATGCCTATTTCTGAATAATTATTCCTGTATCAACATATTATTAAAAAATATATAAGAAAAATAACTAATAATGATTTTAACTATTTATAAGTCGTTATAAATTACTAACTTAGCCCCAGTTTACTTCATGAGATCCTTTGGTTACGACTTTGTACCACCTGAGAGATGGTATGTGACCAAAAAGATTCGAGGGGCTCCGCTAGGAGCCCTTTTTTATTAAAATGTGCAATCAATAATTGGGTTCAACTCGAAACGAATTGAATAGCAAGTATTTAATAAGCTAAGTGAAATTAAGTCATTCAAAGATTAATTAATCCGATTAGTAGGACTTAGCAAATATTACTTTTTGTTTGGAAGGTTTACCGGAATATACATCAACACCTGTGCCTTCTGATCCTTCAAGTGGAATACATCGGATAGTTGCTTTTGTTAATTCTTTAATTTTGTTTTCAGTTTCAGATGTACCATCCCAGAAAGCTTTTACAAAGCCTCCTTTATTTTCAATAATATCTTTAAACTCTTCAAAGTTAGTAGCTTCTGAAGTATGTTG
This sequence comes from Alphaproteobacteria bacterium, assembly GCA_021775805.1. Lineage (GTDB taxonomy): Bacteria > Pseudomonadota > Alphaproteobacteria > Rhizobiales > JAJFHC01 > JAJFHC01. The sequence goes on from JAJFHD010000048.1 coordinate 5,055, forward strand.
TGATCTAAAGTCCTTTGCTCTATTTAAAAGGTTTAGTTGGATTTCATCCAATAAATCAGCAATATAATTGTCGATACCATCTAGAGATACAAGATTTTTAGCTTTGGTATCTCGCCGGGCAATTTCTACTTGATTATTTGCAATGTCTCGCATTCCTATTCCAATACGAATAGGAACACCTTCCATTTCATATTTCGCAAATTTAAAGCCTGGTCTCTTTTGCTCATCTAGGTCTATTTTAACTGAGATACCTTTATTTGTTAATTTGGCAATAATATCGTTTGCTATTGCGACGATTTCGTCAGTAGGTTTCGGAATTGGTACAATAACTACTTGAAGAGGTGCTAATTTAGGAGGTAATACCAATCCTTCGTCATCAGAATGCGTCATTATCAGTGCACCAACTAATCTGGTTGATACACCCCAGGATGTGGCC
>JAJFHD010000049.1 GCA_021775805.1 Alphaproteobacteria bacterium
AAGTCCCGTGCCAGGTCGATATCGTGCTGACACGCCTCCAGTGAGGCAAGATCAGGGCCGCGGATACACATCGCCATGGTGACGAGCCCTGGACCGTTCGACAGGCGCTGCTCATGGATTCGTTTTACTTCTTCCCGGGGATGCAGCTGCTCCTCGGTTGGCACACCGCCGTCGTTGAGTTTCGGCTTGGGTGTGCCGTGACCGAACACGGCGCGAATACCGGATTCCTCCAGCGCATCGATGGCGCGGTCGCTATGTGCGGGTGTGGGGTTGTTATGACACCAGTCAAACAAAGTCGTTATGCCGGCGTTCAGCTGATTCAGGGCGCCAACCAGATTGGCAATGTAGATGTCCTCTGCAGAAAACACCCGTGCCAGTCCGGCATGCATCATCCGGCCATACTCGAACAGCGTCCAGTCGCCGGCGATACCGCGAATTCCGGTCTGCCAGGTATGAAGATGGGCATCGACCAGTCCCGGCATCGCGATCATGTTGGTCGCGTCGATGATCTCGGCACCAGGAGCATTCAGATCAGGGCCAATTTGTCCGATGGTCTCGCCGGAAATCAGTATGTCCCAACCGGAACGGTCTCCAACAGAGTCGTCGAGGGAGAGGAGGTAACAGTTTTTAATGAGCAATCGACGCATGTATGGCTCTATCTGACAGGACCGTAATACGAGAATACGGTATCATGTATCGCCACACAAGGGTAACTAGGCTATGGCAATGGCGAACGTCCGGGTTCAATTCACTTGCCGCCTGTACCCAGTTGGCGCTGTTCGATCCCGAGAAAAAGCAACATGGCCAGAACGAGATTGACCGCGGCAACACCCAGAACCACTGAAAACTGTCCAGCCACTATATCTCTCGCGTCGGTGCTGGCGATAGAATCGGACAAGGCGACGTTAAGCCCGCCACCAAACAGTACGGTTCCGAAAACCGCCACTAGGAGAACACCGCCCAGTTGCCGGGACAGCCCCATCAGGGCCGTAGCGGATCCCAATTCGGATCTGCCGGCGGCGTTCTGCACGACAATCATCGAAACCGGCATGACCGAACCGATCCCTATGCTGACGAACGCCAGTACAACCGACAATGTGATTGCTGAAACATCCAAGATGGAAAATGCCAACACAGTTACAATCATCGCGGCGCAACACAGGCCGACCGTTGGCACGACTTTGTAGTTGGTAAAACGGACAAGGCTGCGGCCTGAGAGTGTTGCCCCAACTGCCACACCGAACATCATGGGAACAAGGGCGAGTCCCGCCAGGGTTGGCGACAGTCCCAGAACAATCTGGAAAAATGTCGGCACAAAGGTGCTCAGGCCAATCGACGTCCCCACGGCCAGGGCGGCCGTCGCCACGGACAGCACGATAACCCGGTCGGACACCACCCGGCGCGAGATCAGGGCATCTTCGGTCTTCATGATTCTGACGATGAAGAATGTGATGAACAACACTGACACGGCCGCCGACAATAGACTGGTCTCCGACGTCCAGGCCCAGCGGGTTCCACCCGAGGAGACCGTCAGCACCAGGCATCCAACACCACAAACGAACAGAGCCGCACCCGGCAGATCCAGATAACGGGTCCGTTCCACATGGCGAAGGTATCCCATCCCCGACAGCGCCGCACAGGCAGCAACACAGCCGATGGGCAAGTTTATCCAGAAGATGACCGACCAGTGCAGGTAATCGCTGATGACACCACCAAGCGAAGGCCCGAGCAAGGCGGCGCACGCATAGACGCCGGAGATGTATCCCTGATATTTGCCGCGTTCGCGAGGTTCGAAAATGTCACCAACAACCGTCATCGCGATTGAGATCAGACCGCCGCCGCCGAGTGCCTGAACACCCCGCGCGGCGCTAAGCAGCACCATGTTCGTGGACAAGGCACACAAAACCGAGCCAAGACAGAATATGGCAATCGCCACCGCCATGACCGGTCTGCGTCCATAAACGTCGCTTGCCCGTCCATAGATCGGAATGACGACCGTGGCTACCAGAAGATACGCTGTGACGACCCAGGAAACATTGCCCCAGTCACCAAACTCCTCGGCAATGGCCGGAAGTGCCGGGGCTACAATCGTCTGGTCCAATGCCGCCAGGAACAGCGCCGTCATACAACCAAACAAAATACGGAATCTGACCTTGCGCGACAGAGGTTGCGGTGAGCTCATGCCACCACCTGTTGCATTGGGTATGCCAATCGGCAACGGGTTTCGATATGTCTTGATGCTCCTGGCATGTGCGGCTAGCGTTGGCCGCTCTTGCCGAAATCGAGGGAACGCGCATGTTGAAAAAAAGCCATCACAATTATGCGGAATGGACCAAGGGACGGTTTTCCGAAGCCGTCACGGTAACCGGACCCGGAAGAATGATCTTTCTGGCCGGCATCGGAGCCGAACATGAGATTCATGGCGCAATTCAGCATCCCCACGATTTCGACGCGCAATGCCACTACGCCTACGAAAAACTGAAGAAGGTGCTGGAGAAGAACGGGGCCGGCCTTGGCGATGTTGTCAAACAGACGACCTACGTGACCGATGTACGTTTCCAGAAACAGGCCGGTCAATGCCGCACGCAAGCCTATAGTGGCGTCGCGCTGCCGGCGCATACCTTCCTGACTGTCAGCCAGTTGGCGTGGCCCGGCATGCTGGTCGAGCTGGATGTCATAGCCATCGCACCCCTTGCGCCAGAATAGTCGGCAGACAACCCGGCAGGAGGCAATCATCCGCCATCTTCATCGGTCGGCGATTTGGTCAGCAACCGCAAAACCTCGTTTGCCGCTTCGTGGGTTTCGTGACGCGCGATCGCTTCGGCCTTGTCCGCGTCGCCGGCCTTGATCGCCCGGACAATCTCCCCCAGGTTTGATAGGCTCTGTTGCGAGCGCGACTTCGAGCGCTGCGGGTGCTTGAGACCAAGAGCGCGCCAGCGCCAGATACGCCCGTGCAAGGTCGACAACATGGTTCCCAGAGTTTCACTACGCGCCCCTGCATTCAGAATTTCGTAGAATTTGTTTTTGCTATTGAGCACGTCCTCCGCTTCGCCATTCTTGTAGGCCTTGCGTACTGCCTGCAGCGAACTGCCGAGCAACTTGGTTTCCTCCGCGTTGGCATTCTCCACAAACAGCCGCGCGGCAAGTCCTTCGAGAACGGCTCTGATGCGATAGAGATCACGGGCCTCTTCCTCCGTGAGGGCACGCACCACCGGCCCCTTGTTGGGCACCATGTCGACCAGTCCTTCGGTCTCCAGCTGACGCAACGCTTCTCGGATCACTGTGCGCGAAACCGATGTCATGGCGATCAGTTCACGCTCGGTCAGCCGGGCGCCGGGCTGTAGCTGACCGGAAACGATTGCAACCCGCAGGGCATCCAGGACACGCTTGCGTAACGGCGCAGCCATGCGTTCAATTTCGATTGTCGTCGACACGTTTGCCTTTCCTGCCCGAATTGCGCTTCATTCGTTGACGATCATGTAATACCGTATTACCGTCTAAGCATATCCAAGATATACTTATGCGCAAGGAGCATTCGATATGGGTGACACCCCCGTTAAAATTGGAATTGTCGGCCTCGGGAGATGGGCCAAGGTTTTAACCAACGCGGCCGCCCATTCCTCAATGTTCAAGATTGTGTCGGGATATAGCCGGTCTGCCGAAAAACGACAAGCATACACACAAGAATTTGGCATAGCGTGTGTCGAGGCTTTCGACGATATGCTCCGCGATCCGGAAATCAAGGGCGTCATTCTGACGGTCCCCAACGAGCATCACCTTCCGGTCGCGGAACAGGTCGCCCGGGCCGGCAAGCAGGTCTACACCGAAAAACCGATCGCCAATTCGTTGATTAACGGCATGAAAATGGAAGCGCTGCAGGCAACCTATGGTGTCAAGGTCATGGTCGGTCATAGCGCCCGTCTGTTGAAAGGCACCAGGCTCATTCGCGAAATGATCGATGCCGGCGAGCTTGGCACCGTCGGCTTCATGGAAGCCAATTTTTCCAATGAGCGCGCCCTTGAATTGACGCCGGACACATGGCGCTGGTACCGCGACAAGGCACCGGGCGGGCCGTTATCGCAATTGGCCATTCATCAGTTCGATTCTCTTCACTATCTGGGGGGCGAGATCACTCATGTGTCGTCCGTCGCCTCCAAATTGTCGCCGGTCGGGGCAGAGGTCGACGATCAGTCGATGACCCTCATGAAATTTGCGGATGGCAAAGTCGCCTATGTCGGCTCATGCTGGACGTCGCCGGGCATATATTCGACCCGTGTGTTCGGCTCAAAGGGCCTGATGCACTACGAACTGGATTTCGGCACCTGGGATAAACCGGAAAATCTGCACCTGACCTCGAAACTTTACATCCAGCGCGGCAAGGATTGTTTCGGCAAGCGCGAAGAGATCACTCTGCCCGAAGGCAACATGTTCGTCGATGAACTGGACATCTTCGCCAACCTCTGCTCCACAGGCGAGCTTCCGGAATTGTCGGCCCAGGATGGCGTCGTGGCACTCGGCGTGGTCAACGCCGCCTTGCGGTCACTGGAACAAAACGGACAACTCATCGCCATGTCTCAGATTCTCGACGAGGCCCGGATATCGATCCAGAGCGAGAATACGGATGTCGCCTGACATCACCTACACTTGGCCCACAGACTGCGGAGAACCCGTTCAGCAATGACCCTTCCCACGCGATATTTCATCGATCTGACCCAACCGGAAATTGCTGCGCAATTGGCTCATAACCCCCTGATCCTCTTGCCCGCGGGGAGCGTGGAACAGCATGGTGCGCATCTGCCGACCGGGACCGACATCTATGCCGCCAATGTGGTAAGCCACGCGGTCGCAGAACGCATGGACGGACTGGTACTCCCCGGCGGTCCCCTTGGGGTCACCCCGATGCACATGCCCTTCGAAGGCACACTTTCGCTGAGCCCGGCAACCTATATGGGACTTGTCAAGGACACGTGCGTGTCGGCGGCCAGCCACGGCGCCAAACGTCTGCTCATCGTCAACTGGCACGAGGGCAACAGCGCATCGCTCTCGCTCACCGCCGAGTCCCTGCACCGCGAACACGGGTTGAGTGTTGTCATCTGCCATGCGTGTTACGTGGCAGCGGAACTCTATGGTCCAGACTGTGGTGGCCTCACCCATGGCGGTGAAATCGAAGCCCTTGCGGTATTGGCCTGTCGTCCGGACCTGGTTCATCTCGACCGCGTTGAACGCTCATCCGATCATGATCATGGTCACCATATGGACAAGTTGCGCCGCACGCCGACCTTCCAGCCCATCCTGACCGACATTCGCTCGATTGCCCCATCCGGTTGGTATGGCACACCTGAAAATGCCACTGTCACCAAGGGCGAACGGATGATCGTCGACATCGCCGAGAAGATCGCCGCCGAAGCCCAGGACATCTTTGATCAGCTCGACCAGGTTCAGGGCGGAACAAGAGAATTCAGCAAACTGCGCAAAACCGCATAGTATTGACGACCTGCAGCACCGGACGGAACGCAAAGCAATGGCCAGAAGGGTCGCAAACGGACAGGGCACACTACTGGGGCTCCCGGGGCGCTCTGCCCTGGAGATCGTTTCGGGCGCGACGGGGTCCGCGACCATAACGTTTCGCAGAGTGGAAATTCCCGTACCAGAACCCGAAGAACCCTTGCGCCAACCACATGTTCACAATGACTTCGAGGAATGCATTCACGTACTCCACGGCAGCGGCACAACCTGCACCGAAACCGGAGACTTCGACGTTGGCCCGGGCGACACCATGGTCATTCCTGCCGGTGAGCTGCACGTGACCCGCAACACCGGCGATCAGCCCCTCGTGTTGCTCTGCTTCTTTCCGGTACCCGACATCGTACCGGGGACAAGCACCGGCAACTTCCCCCACACAGAGCGATAGGCCGGCCGGTACCAATGAACGACACATCCCTCCCCCGCGTACTGTGCCTCAGGCCTAAAGCCGACTTTAGCAAGGCCGATGTACACATTCCCGATACTCTCGATGTAGAGTTTGCCGATCCAAACGCACCGGAACTCGCCTCGCTGATTGCCATCGCGCGGGCTCTTGTCATTCCTGCCGTCGGAACAAAGTTGCCCCCGGAACTGTTCGATGGGAGCCCTGTTCAACTGGTTCAGGTAACCGGCGCTGGCGTCGACCGGCTCGACCGGGAAGGCATGACACGGCTCGGCATCCCGGTGGCAAACGTGCCCGGCGGCAGCAATTCAGCGGTAGCGGAATACGCAGTCAGCACGGCCCTGATGCTGTTGCGGCGGTTGACGTGGTCGAATGCCGTAATTGGACAATCCGACTACGAAAATTGTCGCAAGACACTGATCACCGAACTGCCGCCGGGGTTGGGAGGACTCACCGTCGGAGTCGTCGGGCTCGGCACGATTGGCCTGGCCGTGGCGCAGGCATTCCATCGTTTTGACTGCAAGATCGTCTATCATGACCCCGCGGTGTCGGACACGGCAGCGGCGGACACCATCGGAGCCAGGCGGTTGGCTCTGGACGATCTGCTGTCGGTGAGCGACGTTGTCAGCCTCCATGTGCCGCTTCTGCCAGAAACAGATAATCTCATGGATGCATCGGCCATCGCGTCGATGAAACCTGGAGCGATACTGATCAACGCCGCCCGTGGCGGTGTCGTCGAAGAAGCAGCCCTGGTAAACGCATTACGCCAGAACCGCCTGGCGGGCGCGGCCGTGGATGTCTATTCGCAAGAACCGCCAATGCCGGACAACCCGCTCCTGACCGCGTCACAGGAACTCAACGGCAAACTCCTGTTGACTCCGCATGTCGCCGGCATCACGCGGCAGGCTTGGGCAACCTTGTTTGATCGCGCCTGGAGCAATGTGGAGGACGTGTTGTCTCACAGCAAACCGCCGCAGTTCCGGATCTATTGAGAGCGTCGGGTATTTCCTCGAGCATGTTCGCTACGGATCACTGTGCACAATACGACCGCCGACCACGGTGAAATGACACGTCAGACCCTTCAGCGCCTCGGGATCAATGCGGCAGGGATCATCGGACAGCACGGCCATGTCGGCGAAGCGACCCGGTGCCAACGTGCCCTTGCGATTTTCGTCAAAACTGAGCCATGCCCCTTCCCGCGTCATCAACTGTAGGGCTTCCGCACCACTCAACCGCTGACCGGGGCCAAGCACGCGGTTTTCGTGCCGCTCGTGACGGGTGGCGATCGACCACAACGTGAAAAACGGATCGTAGGGAATGTTGTCTGTACCGGCTGACGTCGGGATGCCGAGGTCCAGCATGGTTCTGTGCGGCACAACCGATTCACCGCCGTCCGGATCGTCGACGTACCATCCGCCGCCCTTCCACAGGTAGTACACGGGAATGGTGGTGACGAATACACCTAACCGTTGGAGGCGCTGCAGGTCCTCCGTTGTTGTGCGGGCCACATGCTCCACCACCCACCGCCGGCCGGCAAGCGGAAATCTCTCGTTGACTGCTTCGAGTACCGGCAACACATCGGCGAGATGATCGCCAACAATGGTGTTGACCCGCAGATCGTGTTCGGCTGCCAGCATGCAATAGCCGCGAAATTCATTGAGGGTATTGGCCTGTTCGACAAATCCGGACCATCCTGTGTTGGGCAGGTCAGCGCGGGCCAGTTCTGCCACCAGAGGATCGCCGCCGATTGCAATGTGAACGCCTGAGACAGTCAGCCACGGATCGCCCATGCCGCGCCCACGGGCAACCGCAAGCCAGTCGCGGATTGCCGTTTGCGCTTCGGCCAGATCCCGCCACGCGGGGCTCAGCACCAACGCCGCCCGCAACGTCATTTCGCCGCGTTCCCAAAGTTCCCGGTAGGCGGCAATGGTTTCGGCAGCCGACCCGTGACCTTCGTAGACGCTGGTGGTACCGACCGCGTTATAGAGCGCCATGGACCGGCGTAATCCTCCCAGCCGGTCTGAATATCCAAAACGCGGGACGGCGGGAAGCAGGTCGAAATCCACGGTCGGCCGGGCGTTGTGTTCGACGATGACGCCGGTCGGCTCACCGTCAGCATCGCGCTGGATTTCAACGCCCTCGCAACGCGGTGCGGCGTCGCGATCTATTCCGTTGAGAGCAAGCCCGTGACTGTTCAGCGCCGTGAAGCCCGGCGGTTCACCCCAATTGGCGAATACAGCGCCGATACACACCGGATGGTCAGGCGCTGCCCGGTCGAGTTCCTGGCGAGTCGGCATGCGGCCCTCGGCCAGCGTCCCGGGCCCATCGAAATAGTGCGGTGGCGCACCCACCGGCATCGTGACAATCCACTCTCCGGCGGGCGTCCGTCGCGCCGTTTCAGCAATGATTCCAAGGACATCACCGACGCTGCGAGCGTCGGCCAGTGAGGGGCGAAGTTGCTTCAGACCTTCCCTATCCATATGAGCGTGAACGTCGTTGAACCCCGGCACCACCGTCCGGCCGCCAAGGTCAATCACCTCGGTCGCCGGCGTGGCGCTGGTTAGGACGGTATTGTTGCCGCCAACGGTCTGGATGCACCCGTCGCGTACCGCAACGGCCTCTGCAGAAGGCAGGGTATCGTCAAGGGTAACGATATGGCCGCCGTGCAGAATGAGGTCCGGGGCATCATTTGGCGCGGCCATTGTTCATCAGCCTCCAGAGTCCTGGCCGTACCAGGGAAACAATTTGCGTGACGCGGCGACAAAAATTCTGTCGAGCAGGAAGCCTAGTCCACCCAGAACCGCGAGGCCGATGAACATGATATCGACACGGAACAACTGGTGCGAGATCGCCACCATGTAGGCTATACCGCCGCGGGCGCCGGCGATTTCTGCCGCCACCAGGACGATCAAAGCGATGGCCAGGGCCTGGCGCAGGCCGGCAAGAATCAAAGGCAGTGCAGAGGGCAATATCACGTAGATCATGGTCTGCACGGGACCGGCCCCAAGACTGGCCGCGGACCGCAGATAGACCGCATGCACGTCGCGCACGCCTATGAAGGACGCAATCCAGATCGGAAAGAAGGCTCCCCACGTGATCAGGGCGATCTTCGATCCTTCACCGATTCCGAACCAGATCAATGATAGCGGCACCAACGCAATCACCGGGACCGATCGAAAGCCCTGCAACACAGGATCGGTAATATGTTGCAGCACCCGGATTCGGGCCGTGAGAAGTCCGGCGGTGATGCCCAGAACAGTGGCAAGCGCAAAACCGGCCAAGGCCCGCTGCAGGCTGATGAAGATGTTGCTGGCCAACTCGCCCGACACCAGCAGCGGAACCAGCGCATCGACGACAGAAGATGGAGGCGGAAACATCAGGATGTTAATATTGGGCACGATCCGCGGCAGGATCTCCCAGGCCAGTAAGAACAAGACGATACCAAGAACGTTGAGCGAAATAAGTGAGATCAGTCCTGTGCGCTTCTTGCGCTGCAGCTCGGCCACGAAAGCGCGTTCCAGTGCCGCAGCATCCAGCCCACCCGCTGGCGAACTCCTCTCGTCATCGGTCATTGACTGCTCTCCTCATGAACGACCTTCGAATCTTGGCTGTGCAGTGCAGCGGTAATGCGTGCATAGAGTACACCGAATTCAGGCGACCCCCGGTCGCGCGGGTAGGGCAGGTCGATTGGGATGATCTCCTGAACCTGGCCTGGATGCGGGCTCATCAGTATCGTGCGTTGGCTGAGATAGATTGCCTCTTCAACATTATGGGTGATGAAAAACACCGCCAGTTTCAATTGCTGCCAGATGCGCAGAAGTTCACTCTGCAATGTGGCGCGGGTCATCGCATCGACCGCGGCAAACGGTTCATCCATCAGCAGAACCCGCGGTTCATTGACCAGCGCCCGGGCAACTGCGATGCGCTGGCGCATTCCACCCGACAACTCGTGGGGATACCGTTCGGCGGCGCGCTCCAGACCGATCAACTTGAGATACTCATCGGCCCGTGTACGGCGCTCGGCTTTCGGCAGACCGCGCATGCGCATGCCGAATTCAATGTTCTGCCGCGCGGTAAGCCAGGCGAACAACGCATATTCCTGAAAGACCACACCGCGGTCAGGACCCGGTTCCTTGATCGCTTCGCCTTGTAACCGGATCGCCCCGTCCGTGACATCGATGAAACCCGCGATCAGATTTAGCAGTGTGGTCTTGCCGCATCCCGACGGGCCCACTACGCAGACCATCTCGCCCGGTTCGACATCAAGCGAAACATTCTGCAGGGCCCAGGTGGGTTGCCCGTCGCTGGTGGCGAAAATCTTCGACACACCATCAATCTCGATCAGCGGTTGGACGCGTGTTGTCATGCGCGCCCCCACCGCTGTCGAGGAATACTGGTTTCAGGCATCGTTATGCCGGGTGACACTAAATCGTCACGCGGTCCGGGCGCAGGGCTTTCAACGGTCCGTCATGAACTACGCCCCTCAGCAACGCTTTCAAATCGCCGCCGGGCGACGGTACCAGCTTGTTGTTGATGGCCCACTCAGCTTCGGCCACGAGGTCGTCCAGGAACCGTTGATCAAAACGGACCTGGAACTCGTAAGCCGAGACCGACTTGTTGATCTCCTCAACCGGTGTCTTGGTGCGCTCGGTGACCTGTTCCGGCCAGTTCGCGTTCTTGCTCATATAGTCTTCCGCCGCCAGAATGGCCTGCACGGCGGGTTTGAGCACTTCGGGCCGTTCCTTGACCACGGTTTCATTGGTCAGCAACAGCTGATGACTTTGGAAGTACTTCTCAAAACCATCCTGATTCATCGTGGTGGTTTTACCATTCGACTGCTTTGCGGCGAGCCGGGCAGCCCGGCTGGTCCAGGCGAAACCGTCGAGTTCACCGGTTGCCGCCGCCGTCACCAGATCGGCCGGTTTCATGTTGATGACCTCGATGTCGGCCATCTTGAGGCCAGCCATTTCCAGATATTTGTCCAGCATGTACTGGCCGCTGGTGCCGAGCAAGGTTCCGATGCGTTTGCCCTTTAACGACGCGGGTGTCGCGGGGTCAATGTCGCGGTCCTTGCGAACTGTCACCTTCATATCCAGGGAGTAACGGCTGTAGCTGGCAAGCACGACCGGTTTCAAGCCACGCAATGCCGCAAACACCACCGGCGTGTCAGTGGCGGTAGCAAAGTCGGCAGAGCCTGCAAGCAGTGCCTGCATCGCCGCACGGCCGGACGGAAAGTCGATCGTTTCGAGGTCAAGGCCCGCCGCTTTCCAGGCAGCGGTCTTCTGGGCGATGTGAACAACACTCCAGATGTAGCCGATGCTGCCGTAAGCAAAAGTGGCCTTGATCGCCTCCGCGCCAAACGCCGGAAGCGGCAAACATTGAGCGAGAGCTGCACCACCAATGCCTTTGAGAACAGTGCGCCGGGTGTGTCGTCCTTTGTCATCTTTATGGGCTGTCATGGTAAATCTCTCCTCCCTGAGTTCGGCATAATTTCGAACTCATCCAGTTGCAAAAAGTCGTTTTTTTCCGACTGAGCAAACCGGCCAATCGGCACGACTGTAGGGCCAACGTGTCTACGCAAAGAAGGCCTGTCAACTGTTATGTCACCGCTCTTTCGTTCGAACTTACCCCGCCACGTGAACTGAAAGCCCTGAGCCGATGGGCGCTCCCAAACAGGTTGAGGGAGCCGAATTTGTTTGGGAAATCAGTCGGTTGCCTCACGGGAGGTCCGGCGATCTGCAGGGTAAATTGAACTGCGGAATCGCAAGCATAATACGGTATTATCCAGATCGGATTTAGTTTCGACCCTGGACAGATATCGCATGGCTGGACGGCGACAGCTTGGTTGCACCGTCTTCGGGAAGGTGTTCAATCGGCACGTAGAGGCCCTGCTTCACCCGGTCCATCACCACCATGGTGTGGAACCGGCGGATGTTGGGATTGTCGAAAAAGAACTGTTGCGTAAACTGCTCGTAATGGTGCATGTCGCGCGCTGTCAGGATGAGGATGAAATCGACTTCACCGGTCACGTAATAGCATTGGCTGACTTCCTCAGTCGCTTTCATCGTCTGCTTGAAGTCAGACATGATGTTGGGATGCTCCCGCTCCAGGGTCACCTCGACGATCATGGTGAGTTGGCGCCCGACCGTCTCCGGCGCAACGATGGAGATGTCACGTTCGATAACCCCGGTTTGCCTCAGTTTGTTCAAACGGCGCTGGCAGGCGGACGCCGACAAGCCGACCTTGCTACTGAGTTCCTCCGCTGTCAGCCGGCAGTTGCGTTGCACCAGGTTGAGAAGCGTAACGTCGAATTCATCCATCATCACCAACGCTCATTTTCCGCGCAATCTGCAGATAATAGCAGAAATTACGCAGAAATTCGAGTTTTGAGCGAATTTCACGCTGATCTCTGTGGCTACACTTGTTCTTTGGGCATCTGACAATCTGGAGAGGTCCGAGCATGTCCGTGGAGCAACCCAGCAACCTGCTATCCAGCGACTTCCTCGCCGAAGCGGAGCAGTGTTTGGCAAATGGCTGGTCGCTTCCTTACTCCCTGATCAACAATCCCGACATATCTGCCTTCGAACGCACGGAAATATTCGAGGCCAGTTGGCAGGTAATGGGTGTTGAAAGTTCGGTTGCGAATCCGGGCGACCGGCTGGTCGGCCGGATTGGCGGCGTGCCGGTTCTTATCGTGCGCGGCGACGACGATGTCCTCAGGGGTTTCTTGAACGTTTGCAGGCACAGAGGATACCCCGTTGCCAGTGAAGATGGCTGCTCCAGACTTCTCACTTGCCGCTATCACGGCTGGACCTACGACCTGACTGGTGGGCTGGTCAAAGCGCCCGAAATGACGCCTTGCGGTGAAGGCCTTCGCGCGGAACTTTCTCTGAAACCGATATCCGTTGCCACCTGGCGCGGATGCGTGTTTGCCCACGCCGACCCCCTGGCACCTGGATTGCTCGATACATTTTCCGAACTTGAGACGCTGGCCTCAGGGTGTGCATTTGATCTTTCATCTTATCAACCGCACAGCACATTCACGATCGAGATCGCCTGTGACTGGAAGCTTGCCTACGACAACGTGGTTGAATGCTACCACTGCGCGTCGATCCACGCGGAAACATTGAACACGCTTTACGAAGCCGATGGGTTTGAAGACGCTACCTGGCAAACCGGCGCTCGTCTGGCGAGTGCCCGTCTGAAGGGTTCGGACGGCCTGCATCATTGCCTCCAGCTCTTCCCGGGCAATTACCTGGTGCAGGATACAGTCATCGGCATTGCAGGCCGGTTCTTCCCCGCTGGCCTGGGCCGCACACGGCTCGAGTTCAACTTCCTGACAGCGCCGGACACAAACCCTGAAGACGCGGACAGGTTCGTCACAATCTGGCGCGAAACCCTGAACGAGGACCGGGCCATTCTTGAGGCGCAGCAACGGGGTATTTGCTCCGGGCGGCTTGAGCGGGGTCGTCTGGTCTCGGGTCCGGAGAATTCGGTGGCTGCCGTTCAGCAACTCATCATCGACGCCTACCGAAGTGCAATGGAAGACCGGCAAGACGCGAGCAGACAAGCACTCCTGGGCAACAACGCAGACACGATTGAAACGGGAGGGGCCAATGCAGCTGTCGCGTGATGAATTGATTGCGGCATACCGGACGATGAGAACAATCCGGATGTTCGAAGACCGGGTCAACCAGGAGATGTCGACCGGCGATGTGCCGGGCGCCGTCCATCTCTACGCCGGCCAGGAGGCGTCGGCCGTCGGCATCTGCATGCACCTCAACGATGCCGACCGGATAGCCTCGACGCACCGCGGCCACGGCCATTGCATTGCCAAGGGATGCGACGTGGACGCCATGATGGCGGAGATCTTCGGCAAGGCCAACGGCATCTGCCACGGCAAGGGCGGGTCGATGCATATTGCGGATCTGGACCGGGGCATGATGGGCGCCAACGGCATCGTCGGAGGCGGCCCGCCACTGATCTGCGGTGCGGCGATGACCGCAAAATACCGAAAGACCGGGGGCGTTGCCGTGGCGTTTGCAGGCGACGGTGCATTCAACCAGGGCACAACGCAAGAGTCCCTGAACCTTGCTGCAATCTGGAAACTTCCGGTGATTTTCGCGGTCGAAGACAACGGCTTTGCCGAGGCGACCAGCTCGAATTATGCGGTAGCCGGCGACATTGTCGCACGAGCCCAGGGCTATGGGATCGCGGCGGAGAAAGTAGATGGTCTAGACGTGTTCGCCGTGCACGAGGCGGCCGGCCGGGCCGTGGCACGCGGCAGGACCGGCGACGGTCCGACACTCCTGCACATCAAGACGCCGCGCTATTACGGCCACTTCTCCGGCGACGCGGACACCTATCGAACGGTTGAAGAAAAGGAGGCCATGCGCCGCGACCAGGATTGTCTGAAGCGATTTCGAACAAAGGTCACCGAGGCCTCGCTTCTCAACCACGACCAGCTGGATACGGTGGACGCCGAGGTTGCCTCCGCAATTGATGCGGCAGTGGATTTCGCCCGTAGCGGGCCGGTCCCCGACACCAGCGACATCGTCACCGATGTTTATCTGAACTACTGAGCCAGGGCGGCGGGGAACAGCAATAATGGCTAGAAAATCATACCGGCAGGCCCTCAACGAAGCCCTGCGCCACGAGATGGCACGCGACGACAGCGTTATCGTGCTGGGCGAAGACGTGTGTGGCGGCACCGGCGGCTCGGGCGAGAAGGATGCCTGGGGCGGTGCCTTCGGCGTGTCAAAGGGTTTGCTGGCGGAATTCGGTCCGGAACGCATTCTGGACACGCCGATAACCGAAAGCGCCTTCATTGGAGCAGCGACGGGGGCCGCCATGACGGGCTTGCGCCCGGTCGCGGAAATCATGTTCGTCGATTTTCTTGGCGTGTGTTTCGACCAGATTTTCAACCAGGCCGCCAAGGTCCGCTACATGTTCGGCGGCAAGGCCGTGACACCATTGGTGATCCGCGCATCGTTCGGTGCCGGCGCACGGTCGGCCAGTCAGCACAGTCAGGCGCTTTACCCGATATTCACCCACATTCCAGGATTGAAAGTCGTCATCCCCTCCAACCCCTATGACGCCAAGGGGCTTCTGATCCAGGCGATCCGTGACGACGATCCGGTCATCTTTCTGGAAAACAAGATGCTCTATGACACCGAAGGCGAAGTGCCCGATGGCGCCTATACGGTACCCTTTGGCGAGGCAGGTATTCTGCGCGAGGGCGACGACGTCACCATCGTTGCGATCGGTCGCATGACCGCCGTCGCCGAGGCCGCTGCAGCAAAACTCTCGGCCGCCGGGATTGAGAGCACGATCATCGATCCCCGGTCGGTGTCGCCGCTCGATGAAGACACGATCCTTGATTATGTCGCCGATACCGGCCGCTTGGTCATCGTCGATGAAGCCTACCCGCGCTGCGGTATTGCGGCGGACATTTCCTCCATCGTCGCCGAAAAAGCTTTTCATGATCTGAAAGGCCCGATCATGAAAGTGACCCCACCGCACACGCCGGTGCCTTACGCGCCGCAACTCGAAGAGGCCTATCTGCCCGATGCTGCGGACGTCGAAGCTGCAGTGCACAAGGTCATGGGCACAACGAAATGAGCGGAAACATTCATGCCGTCACCATGCCCAAGTGGGGCATGACAATGACCGAGGGCAAGGTCTCCGACTGGCTGGTTGAGGAAGGCCAACGGATCGAAACCGGTATGGACTTCCTGGAAATTGAAACAACGAAGATCACCAATGTGGTCGAAGCCAACGAGGCCGGCGTGCTGCGCCGGCGTGTCATTGGGGCCGGGATGACTGTGCCGGTCGGTACACTCATCGGTGTCATCGCGGATGACAGTGTCGGCGATGAAGAGGTTGATGCGTTTGTCGCGGGCTTTGCCCCTGTCGCACCGGAAATTGCGGACATCGACAGTGCCGGCCCGACGGGACGACTGATGGACGCAGGATCCGCTCGGATCAACGTTGCAACCATGGGTGACGGCGTTAAAAACCTGATGCTGATCCACGGGTTTGGCGGTGATCTCAACAGCTGGATGTTCAATCAACCGGATCTGGCAGAGGAACTGAGCGTTCATGCGATCGACCTGCCGGGCCACGGCAAGTCATCCATGTGGATTGATGCCGGATCCGTGCCGGATCTTGCCGGCACGGTCCTTTTGGTGCTTGACGCTCTGAACACGGAGAAAGCGCATTTTGCTGGTCATTCGCTAGGCGGTGCCATTGCGTTGTACCTCGCTCTCAAACATTCCGATCGGGTCTTGTCTGCGTCGCTGGTCTGTCCAGGAGGGCTTGGCAGCGAGATCAACCTCGACTTCATCGACGGTTTCATATCCGCTGAGCGTCGCAAGGAAATGAAGACGGTGTTGGGAAATCTGTTTGCAGATCCTGGCGCCGTCCAACGGCAAATGGTCGAGGAAACTCTCAAGTACAAGAGGCTCGACGGCGCACGCGAAGCCTTGCAGACCATACGCGATGCCAATTTCACCGACAGTGCTCAGGCAGGCGGCATGCGCGCCGGACTGGGCTCTCTTAAAGTGCCCGTACAGGTGATCTGGGGGGCTGAAGATCGCATCATTCCGGCATCCCATCTGGAAGGCCTGCCCGAAGCGATCGAAACCGCCTTGATCGACGCCGCTGGACACATGCCGCACATGGAGCGAGCCGGCGAAGTGACCGGATTGATCGCCGATTTTGTGCACCGGTCCGGGGGTAAGCCATGAACTTTAGCAGCGGCATTCCAGGTCTGGCAGGCTCTGAACATGTTGGCCTCACGGTGCCTGATCTCGACGCCGCCGTGGCGTTTTTTGTCGACATCATTGGCGGCGAACTGGTGTTCGACGGCGGCGCGTCCGGCCGGGCACCCGACCTGATGCGCTCGAACCTGAATGTGCATCCGGATTCGGAACTCAAGTACTGTTTTGTGCGCTGTCGATGCGGGGTCAATTTCGAATTGTTCGAATACTCCTCGCCGGACCAGAACACGACACCGCCAAAGAACAGCGACGTCGGCGGCCATCACATCGCGTTCTACGTTGATGATATCGATGCAGCCGTTGCCTACCTCAAATCCCACGGCGTCCAGGTACTGGGGGAGATCGACCGTATTGCGGAAGGCCCGGCAGCGGGTTCCTCTTGGGTCTACTTCCTGACACCGTGGGGATTGCATCTCGAACTGGTGAGTTATCCGGCAGGCAAAGCCTATGAGACCTCGGCCGCGTTACGGCTTTGGCATCCGAAACATCCGGAACGGTAGGCATGCCGGACACAGACCACAGCGATGTTCTCATCATTGGCGCAGGTCTGTCCGGTGGCATCGTTGCACACACCCTTACGCGGTCAGGTTTTCGCGTCACTTGTCTCGAACGCGGCCAATGGCACGACCGCGAAGACTATCGGGGTAGCCGTCTCGATGGGGAACTCGCAGCACTTGGTCCCTGGAGCGCAAGTCCGGGCATACGTCAACGCGCCGAGGATTATCCCGTCATCGAAGACGATGCGGAGATGAAACCGCTGATGTTCAACGGCGTCGGCGGCAGTACAATCCTCTACGGCGGCCATTGGATGCGCATGCTGCCTTCTGATTTTCGTGTCAGGCAAATGGACCACGTCGCCGATGACTGGCCAATCGGCTATGGCGATCTGGCGCCTTACTATGATCGCGTGGATCGGGCGTTCGGCGTATCCGGCCTCGCCGGCGACCCCGCCTATCCCCAGCGGTCCGATTATCCGATGCCACCCTTGCCGATTGGCACATGGGGGGAAAAGATCGCCAGCGCGCATCACCGCATGGGATGGCACTGGTGGCCTGGGTCGAATTCCATCGCCTCTCGTCATTATCAAGGTCGGCGCCCCTGCGTACAGCGTTCGACCTGCGGCACAGGATGCAACGAGGGCGCCAAGGCATCGACCGACCTGACCCATTGGCGCGATGCCGTCCGTGATGGCGCGCACCTGCTTGCGCGGGCAACCGTCAGCGAGATTCTCGTCGACGATAGCGGCAAGGTTGAAGGTGCAGCCTATCGCGGTGACGATGGTGTCAACCGGAAGGCGTCTGCCGATGTCGTGGTCATGGCGGCCAGCGCAATCGGCACACCGCGCCTTCTGCTCCATTCAACATCGTGTCGCCACAGGTCCGGCCTCGCCAATTCCTCCGGACTCGTTGGCAAACGCCTGATGATGCATCCATTCACGCGCGTCGTCGGTTTCTTCGACGAACCGATGCAAAGCTGGCAGGGCCATTGGGGTCAAAGCGTCTATTCGATGCAGTTTGCCGAAACCGATCGGGAGAACGGATTTCTGCGCGGCGCAAAGTGGAACCTGTCGCCATCAGGCGGCCCCTTGTTCGCAGCGATGTCGGCACCTCCGGAGGCGCGATACGGAACCCGGTTGCACGAGCATATGCGCAAATGGATTGGCCGGTCGGCGATCTGGGGAATTTCCTGTGAAGACCTCCCCGAAGAGCATAATTGCGTGGTGCTCGACGACCGTACGCATGATGATGCCGGCGTGCCCGCCGCACGCCTGCACTACCGGATTTCAGATAACTCAAAAACAATGTTGACGTTCAATGCGAAGCAGGCCGTCGCGTCGTTTGAAGAAGCCGGTGCCCACGAAACGTTATCCTATGACGTTCTTCCCGAATATGGCTGGCACCCGCTTGGCACCTGCCGCATGGGAAATGACCCGGAAACCTCCGTCGTCGATCGTTGGGGCCGCGCCCATGATGCCGGCAACCTCTTCATCGTCGACGGCAGCACTTTCGTCACCGGTTCGTCGGTCAACCCGGCGGCAACAATTGCGGCCCTTGCTCTTCGAACAGCGGATTACATGATCGCCAATCGTCGGGAGATTGGACGATGACCCCGGCGATCAATGACAGACAACGCGCCGCACTGTCAGACATGGCTATGGTGATTCTGCCTGGCGGCGGCGGCCTGCCTTCCAGCGACGAAATCGAAATTGCCCATCGTCCTATCGGCCTCGCGTTACGGGCAAGGCCCGATCTGGCAGAACCGCTTGCAGTGCTCCTGAACCAAATGGCCGGACAGGATCCGGCAGCTGCGCTGAGCGAACTGGAGCACACCAGACCAGGCGACTTCGAACTCCTGATCCAGGTCATCCTCGGGGCCTACTGCATGAACGAACGGGTATGGGAGAGATTGGGCTACACCGGACAACAGCCCCAGACGCTGCCCCGGGACGGATTTGGTGCGGAAGACCTGGCCATGGCCCTTATGGCAACCCCGCAACGTTTCCGGCGACCGCCCGACTTCACGGACGGGGGCAATTGAGATGGACTGGACGGTGCTCACCGGGTTTGATTTCGAGGTCATCTGGCGCTATCTGCCGGCGCTGCTGAAGGGCCTGTGGATGAACATCGTCCTGACGGGGCTCGGCTTCATTGCCGGCGGCATTGTCTTGGGCACCCTGCTCGCCATTGCCAACCTGTCACGGCTTGCGGTCATACGCTGGCCGGCCTTCATTTTCGTCGAATTCTGGCGCTCGACACCGTTGCTGGTTCAGGCGATCTGGATGCATTTCGCCTTTCCCGTCTTCTCGGGATTGCAGACGACGCCGTTCCAAAGTGCCCTGCTCGCCCTGGTGTTCAATGTTTCAGCCTATTGCAGCGAGATTATCCGCGCCGGAATTCTGGGCGTACCAAAAGGACAATTCGAAGCCGCCCGGGCGTTGGGAATTCAGGCGACCACGATGTGGATCAAGATCATCCTGCCACAAGCGGTAAAGCTTGTTATCCCACCACTCGTCGGCACCACCATTTCGATTTTCAAGGCAACCGCGATCCTTTCAGTGCTGGCCATCAACGATGTCATGCGTGCCGCACAACGGGTCAGTTCCTACACGTTCAAGCCGGTCGAGATTTATACAACAGCGGCATTGCTGGCCTTTGCCGTTGGCCTCGTCATTACAATTGCAGGGGCAAGACTTGAGCAACACATGAAGCGAACCGAGGCATAGGCATGGACTTTCGCTATCAGATCATAGGCCAGAACTGGCCACTCCTGATCGAGGGCCTTTGGATCACGCTTCAGGTAACCGGAATCGCCCTGACGATCGGGATCATCCTTGGTGCCGCTCTCTGTGCGATTCGCCTGTCAGGGCGTCGTCTATCCGACCGGTTTGCGTCCGGATACATCCTGTTCTTTCGGGCGACACCGGAAATGGTTCTGATTTTCTGGGGATATTTTTGCGTGCCCTTGATTTTCCAGATCAGGGTCTCCGGCCTTTGGACCGGAAGTATTACTTTGGGTCTGGTGACGGCAGCCTATCTGGCGGAGATATTTCGCGCCGGCGTCATGGCCGTACCCAAGGGACAGATCGAAGCCGCCACATCGATCGGGCTGAGGGGATATCCGAAGTGGCGCTTCGTGATCCTGCCGCAGGCCTTGCGGCTGATGGTGCCACCCCTGGTCAACTACTTTACCGAACTGCTCAAGAACACGACGTTGCTGTCCGGCATCGGCGTTGCCGAATTGGCTCTGCAGGCCTATCTGCTCGGTGGCCAGACCTACCGCTACGTCGAGTTTCTAAGCGCAATTGCGCTGATCTTTTTTGCCATCATTTTCCCGTTAAGCCTGTTGTCAAGACGGCTCGAACACCGTGAGGCACGGTCATGACGGGAGAACGAAACCTGTGTTGCCTTCCACTGGAGCACGGGGCTCACCACGTCGGCCGGCTGACGGACAAAAACCACCGCTGCCGGCGGACACCTTAAACCGGAGACAGGAGGAAACAACATGACTATCTCCAAACTGCTCAAACTGGCGGTCGCGTCCGCGGCGGCACTTTGCTTCACGTTTACAGCGGCCTCGGCCGATCTGATCAGGGATGTTCAGGACAGGGGCGTCCTGAAAGTTGGAATGGCGGAAAGTCCGCCTTGGCAATCGCCCAATCCATCATCGAGTGTATACGAAGGGTTTAATGTGGATCTGGCTCAGCGGGCTGCTGATCTGATGGGCGTGAAGCTTGAAGTAGTGCCGGCCACCTGGTCGACGCTGATCCCGGGGCTTTCGGCAAAACAGTACGATGTGGTTTTTGCCAACCTTTTCGCTACCCCAAAACGGGCACTGGTCGTGAACTTTACTGAACCCTACTCGACCTACGGTTTTCACATCGTTGTCGGTGCGGGGTCCAAGGTAAAAACCATGGGCGATCTTGATTCCGCAGACGTAACGTTCGTCGGGATGAGCGGCACGGTCGAAGAAAGCTATCCGAAGGAGCTGTATCCCAGCGCCAAGGTAAAAGGCATCGCGACAAACGACATCGCCGCATGGATCGGCGAGGTTGCATCCGGTCAGGCCGATGCGGCGTTTCTTGATCCCGGAACCCTGAAAATCCTGACCACCAAGAATCCGGCACTCGGCGAGAAACTGCGTGTGCTGAACCCCGAATCCGAATTGGTGAAACCGGTCGGTCTCGCCTATGCCGTGCGGCCCGAAGACACCCACATGCTCCAGTTCCTCAATACCTTCATCAAGGACTTTGTGCGCAACGGAGAGCATATCACCCTGCGGGACAAGTGGTTCGAGATCCTCGGCAAACGGAAATGATCTCGTGACACTTGTTGCCACCGGAACCTGGCTTTCTTCGCCAGGTTCCGGTCAGTTCCGATCGGGAAATTGACAGCAGCTTACCTATGGACATCACACAGTTCGCGGCCCGGCATGTGCATAATTCTGGCGCTGATTCCAACCGGGTCTACGGCGATACCGAAAAGCAGATACTGAACCTGGCGGCATTTGCCGACGCTGCTGCCGACATCAGCTCGTGGCCCGACTATTGCCCAACGCCATTGGTTCGATTGCCCGGGCTTGCCGGTAAACTTGGTGTTGGATATGTGCATCACAAGGACGAAGGCAAACGCTTTCAACTGAAGAGTTTCAAGGCGCTCGGCGGCGCCTATGCGGTACTGAAGATCCTGCAACGCCATTTGCGCGACCGGCATGATCTGACCGGGATATCTCCAAGTGACCTCCTGACGGGAGATCATCGCGACCTAATTCGCGATGTCACCGTAGCTACTGCTACCGACGGCAATCATGGGCGTTCGGTTGCCTGGGGTGCCAACATGTTTGGCTGCAAATGTAATATCTATCTGCACTCCCATGTGAGCGATGTCCGTGAAAACGAAATCGCCCGTTTTGGAGCCCGGATTGTCCGGACAAACGGCAACTATGACACGTCGGTTCGCCAGTGCGCTGCCGATGCCGCCGCCAACAACTGGCATCTGGTCGCCGACACCACCGCTGGAGGCGGCGACACAAAAAGCCCGAAACTCGTCATGCAGGGCTACACCGTGATGGCCCAGGAATTCCTCGACCAGCTTCCACGACGAGAGGCTTTGAGTCATGTCTTCATACCCGGTGGGGTTGGCGGCATAGCCGCGGCAATCGCTGCTCATCTGCGCGAACGGCTGGGCGGGCAATGCCCTCGTATCGTCGTGGTGGAACCCGGCAAGGCCGACTGCATCTACCGCAGTATAGAAGCTGGTGAATTGACAAAAGTTCCGGGTGATACTGAAACCTTCATGGCATGCCTTGCCGCCGGTGAGGTGTCGCCACTGGCCTGGCCCATCCTGCACACCTGCATCGACGATGTCCTTACATTGCCCGATGATGCTGCACGGGAAGCCATGCAGATTCTGGCGTTCGGGTTTGCCGACGATCCTCGCGTGGTCGCTGGTGAATCGGGAGCCGCCGCCACGGCTGGCTTGATCGCAGCTGCCCTGGATCCGGCCCTGCGTAAGACGGTTGGCCTGAACCAAGGCTCACGGATCGTGACAATCGGCAGTGAAGGCGCGACGGACGCCGACACTTACTTGCGCGTTGTCGGAAAAACCGCCGAGCAGGTCGAAGCGTCAATGTGAAACTCAACCGATCTGCCAACCGCCGTCCACGGTAATCGACTGTCCGGTGACATAGCGCGACAGGTCACTGGCCAGATAAACAAAGGTGCCGGCAAGTTGATCGAGAGGACCCAGATGCCCGACAGGAATTCGGCCTTCCAGAGCGCCGCGCACGGCCTGCTCGGTTTGTCCGGTCAGTTGTGCACGGTCGCGGAACAACTGGCGGATCATGTCCGTGTTCATCTGCCCTGGGCAGACGCAATTGGCCAATATGTCGTGTTCTGCCAGTTCGGCGGCAAGACTCTGCATCAGGCCGACCATGCCGAATTTGGATGCCGAATAGGACGCATTCTCCCGCCCTCCGCGCAAACCGAAAAGAGACGATGTCAGAATGATCCGGCCGCCCTCACCCTGATCGATCAGGTGGCGGGCAAATGTTCTGGCAGTGATGAAGGCGCCTGTCAGGTTGACATCGATGACTTGCCGAAACTCCTCCGGCGTCGTGTCGACGGCATGTTTGAGCAACAAAATCCCGGCATTCGGGACCACAAGATCGACGCGGCCAAACTGGTCAAGAGTTCCCGCAAGAGCAGCGTTCGTGGATTTTTCGTCGGTCACTTCAATCGTGACGGCACGTGCCGCATCGCCAAGTTCACCGGCGGCCTGGGCAACCTGATCCCCCGCTCTGTCGGCGAGCATTACCCGGGCCCCTTGAGCGATGAAAGCGTTGGCGACGGCAAGACCTATGCCTTGCGCCGCGCCGGTAATGAAAGCCACTTTGCCGTCAAGCAACCCCTTGTCCGCCATGATCCACTCCCTGTTTTGGCGCCCCGCCTGTTGCGCCCTGATGCAACTCTCCAAGGCTCGTTGAGCCGGTTTGGAGAACGTTGCAACATCTCGTATGGAGACCCGTCATCATGACCGATACACCGCTGCCCAAACACCTCGAAACAATAGCACAGGACATCGACAATTTCGTTGAAATCAACACCTCGCGCCTGCTCGACCTGTGCAGTGATCTGGTGGCAGCCCGGAGCGTCAATCCTCCCGGACGCACCGTCGAGGCCGCGGCAATCGTGGAGGCTTTTCTTGGCGAGAATGGAATCGTCTGTGAAACGCGCGCCAATGAAAACACGAAGCCGAATGTCATCTCAAAGATAACCGGCCATACGACCGGCCGGCATCTCATTTTGAACGGACATCTCGACACTGTCAGTCCCGGCCGGGAGGAAGATTGGACCGTGCCGCCGTATCAGACAACACAGTCCGGCAAAAAGGTATTTGGTCTCGGCATGGGAAACATGAAGGCCGGCGTTGCCGCGTTGAGCCTGGCTTTTGTCTGGCTGTCCCGCAATCCGCAGGTCTGGCCGGGACAGATCACGTATACAGCCGTCGCCGATGAAACCGTATTCGGTCCCGACGGAGCCGGTTGGCTGCTTGCCCACGAGGCCGGGCTAAAGGGCGATGCCGTGATCTGCGGCGAGGGCCCTGGCGACATGAATCTGGCGATTGCGGAAAAGGGTCTGGCATGGATCGAACTGACCGCCACCGCGCTTTCCGGTCAGGGAATGTTGTCTGGGCCCGCCAGCTCGGCCGTCACTCGTCTTGTCCGGGCAATTACTCAGATCGACCAGTGGAACGAAATTCAGATCAGCCCGCCCGACGAACTCGGAATTCTCAAGCCGCATGCCGGCGACCACGGGTTCAGGTTGTCCGTGAACACCGGGACGATCGAGGGCGGCCACTTCATAAGTCAGGTGGCCACGCAAGCGAAGGCCGAGGTCGATTTCAGACTGCCGCCCGGCATGTCGAGGGACGGTCTGGAGTGCCGGCTGGAACGTCTGTGTACGGATGTCGAGGGCCTTTCATTCAGCCACATCAAGGGCTGGGATCCGAATTGGACGCCGCCTGGGGCGGCTATCTGCAGGGCGGTTGCCGAGGCTGCAGACAAGGTCCGCGCCGTACCGCCACTACCGGTCGTTAGACTGCCTGCCAGTGACGCGAGCCGGTGGCGGGCCATAGGAGTCCCTGCGGTCTGTTATGGTCCTCAGCCCCTTTTGGCATCGGGGGTCGATGACTTTGCCTTTGCCAAAGACATCGTCGACTGCGCCAAGATTTATGCACTGGCTGCGGTGCACTTTCTGAGCATGGAGCCGCATTGACCGGCGGGTCTGATTTGGTGCTGTCACGTTGACGGCCGGCAGGCGCACGAATCCGCAGGAAGGCCGTTGACCCGTTGGCGAGCAGCCTGTGCTTAGGCCGTGTCTTTCGTTGCCGATCGAGGCGGCTAACGTTAATCCGCTCTATGAGGAGCAAACGTCAAACCAAGGAGCCGGCGCCTGATGAAATGTGCGAAAGATAGTTGACACTACCAATGGCGCATCTTGGGCATGGGTGTAGACCCCTTTCTCGTACTCGCCATCTTGGCCGCACGTATCGTCGCGTTCAGTCTGGGGAAGTGAATGTCTCTCAACACGATACCATTCGGCGACGATAAGCCGTGGTCCGTCCGCTGCCCCACCTTGATATTGCTCTACAGAACAACCATATGAAGTTACATAGGAATAAAGAGCCATATCAGTGATGGCCAAAAGGGCGAATTGCCCGATCGACGCTTTTTTCAACAACTGCACAAGTATTCCACCCAACGTTCTCTGGGATTGAAGGACATTATTATAACGAAAACAAATACATGACATTCGGAATCGTAAAACATTACAACGTGAACAACGGCCGCGGGCTGATTGCATCTGAGGATGACAAAAACGACATTGCGGTCTATCAATCGGAAATTGATCGCGCCGGGCTGGGTCAGATTGCCGCCAGGCAGGTGCTCGGTTTTGACATTGCGGACAGCGTGTCCGGCCCAAAGGCCGTCAATCTTTGGGCTACTTATGGCAACCGCTGACGTCTGGGAAAAAGTTTCCCTGCCTGTTTCCCGCTAAACCTGTGTACCCCAAGACACGAAGCGTTGCGCCGAGCGCATGGAGCGCGCCGAGGCCAGCCAGGGCCAAGCCTTTCTCGGTATCGGAAACATCACCCTGTTTTCCAAGATAGGCTTCCCCGGCATCCGGGTCGACAATCCGTGCCACACACCACTCGATGATCTCAAAGCTGGCGCTGAACGTGAAGATGAAGGCCAGCGCCCCCACGCCGGCCAGCCTTCTGGTTCACGAAATTGCCCGGAGCACCACTTCCCGCATCGGATAGAGGATTAGCACGCCGAAACCAAAATGGATCTGCCTGTCATAGTGGTTTCTGGTGAGGTCGAATACGTCCCTGAGCCAGAAGCCCAAAGGCACTTCGGAGTATGTGTAATGGGCGCCAACGACATGCAGGCTCATGAAGATGAAGATCAGAACGTAGAAAACATCTGGCAAAGGAAAGCGCCTCTAGGTGGCTATCAACAGGCTGAAAGCCAACACCGCCAGCATGTTCTCCAGAAACCGGTCAAACGGATACACGGGGTCTTTGGCCGTAAGTGTCCAGACTCCCACGTAGCCGACCGGCAATACTTCTGGCAGTGAATTCCATTTCAATCTGCCGTCTTGTGGGGCTGATATCCTGGACGTCATTGGATGGCCGCGGATCAATGCATCATGAACACCGGAACATTCATGTTCCCGGGTAGTGTCAAAGGTCTTTCGCACATTTCACCGAAAATTACGGCGAATTGGCTATGCAAATCTCAATCTGCGGAGAAGAAATGTGAGAAGTCCATATGCGCTGCCTTCCAAAAGGCGAGCAATGAAACGGAGACATTCATCCATTGGCTTACACTCTTTCCAAGGCATCTGGAGGCTCCCCAAATGCCAATTGTTTAAACCATGTGCCCAGTATGAAATGTCAGATATCTGTCCGGAAGGACACAACGATTTGGTAAAAAATGTTTAGTCCCACGGAGTGATGGATTCAGCATGGCTTTGATTTCATCATTTCGGGGGGATCTATGGGACAGGTTTTACACGGCAGCGCCACGACCACTCACGCCGTCAGAGCAGCGATACAGAGATCGAAAGCTACGATCGCGGAGTTGAGCGCAAAGTATAGTATGAACCCCAAAACGGTCATGAAGTGGCGCAACCGCGCTTCGGTGGAAGATCTGGCGATGGGGCCGAAAGAGGTCCGCTCCACTGTATTGAGCGATACCGAGGAAGCGCTCTGCGTGGCGTTCCGGAAGCCTACCCTGCTACCTCTGGATGATTGCCTCTAGCCCTGCAGGCAACGGTGACGCATCTGACCCGTTCCTCGCTGCATCGCCTGTTCCAGCGCCATGGCATCTCCCGCCTGCCGCAACCGGACGGTGACAAGCCGAAGAAGAAGTTCAAGGTCTATCCCATCGGCTACTTTCACATCGATATTGCGGAAGGGCGCACGAGCGAAGGCAAGCTGCACATGTTCGTGGCCATTGACCGGACAAGCAGATTTGCCTTCGTGGAACTGCACGAGAGAGCCACGAGACGGATCGCCGGCAATTTCCTGCGTCATCTGATCGAAGCAGTTCCCTACAAGATCCACACAGTACTCACCGACAATGGCACCCAGTTCACCACGCCCGGCAACGCGGCGTCCGCGGCGCCACTCATCATGGAGGCGCTCGACAGAGGAGAAACTATCCGGGTGCATTCTCTCAAGTATGCCTGTGCATCGATTCAGAAAGAGTCCATTCCATCACTCTGCGGGACCAAACAGCTAGCGCGCCGAACCAGACTCGTCCAGTCGGCTGCACCAAGGCGATGTGTTATTGGGGTTAACAGGCCGCCAACTCCACGAGCAACCTTGCCATCTGTGGACTGGCTGGCCTACCCTTTGGGGCGGGCCAGCCCGCCGCCGGTCCTGGACCATGCCAAATCCTGGCTCAGGAATTGGACCACCAAAGAGCCTCGGTTACTGCAGGCGAACCCCAGAAGGAATGCGAAGTGAATCCCAATAGGCGGTTGGACCGGGTACTCGTCAAGTTAGCCAACTCGTCCTTCGTTCAGCGTGCGTGGTGGAAGTTGAACGCTCGAGGATGGGGCACCTGGAGGGTTCTGATTCCGGTTGAGGAGTTCGAAACGTGCCTGGCAGAACTGATCTACACCCTCGAGCAGCATGTCGAAGGCAATGACTTTGGCGATTATCTCGAATTTGGCGTCAGTCGGGGGACGTCGATGATAGGCGCTTACCGCGCATTTCAGGAGGCAGGACTGAAAGAATCGCGTTTTGTTGGTTTCGACTCATTCAAGGGTCTGCCGCGCGAAGCGAAACACGAAGGCTGGACGCCGGGCCAGTATTCTTCCACGCAGACAGCAACATTGAATCATCTGCGTGCGCAAGGCCTTGATATGACCAGGATTGAACTTGTCGCTGGTTGGTTCAAAGATACATTGAACGATGCAACCCGGCAGAAACTTTCCATTCACAAGGCGAGTCTAATCATGATTGATTGTGATATTCAATCCTCCACAAGAGACGCGCTTAATTTCTGCATTCCCTGCATCAAAGATTATGCAATAGTTTTGTTTGATGACTGGGGTAGCGCCGTCAGTCGAGGGATTGTCGGCCAAAAAGAGGCGTTCGAAGAATTCCTGGCGGCCAATCCATCATTCAAGGCAACGTCCCTCAAGTCTTACTCGCCAAACGCCATGGTTTTTCTGCTTAACCGAAGCTAAGAAATGATTCATTTTTGAGCCCATGCAAGATGGATCTTATCGCCTGTTCGTCATCAAATGAAACGGGACATATTACAGGCTGACCCATGGCATCATTCGACCGCACCGAAGCGTGTATTGACGTACTCAACGTAAGTGCCCGGTGAGCCCGCCCTGCCTTTGAACGGTAGTGAGCGCTAATGTCCATTAGCGATTAAATGGACATTATCGGAGTGGTTTGTGGCGAAGCGGCGCAGGCGTCGAGACTGGGGTGATGACGAGAAGGCGATGCTCTGGCGCGATTGATCGAAAGGGCGAACATTCTGTCCGGTACCGGTCCGAATACAACGGCTGGGTGCACGCCGATGGCTATGCCGGCTTCAATGGATTGTTTGCAGATGCTCGAGCTTCGGAAGTTGCCTGCATGGCTCATATCCAGCGCAAGTTTGTAGATGTCCAGCAATCCCACGGTTCAGCCATTGCCGAAGAAGCCATCAGACGCATTGCCATGCTCTATGTGTTAAGTTTCAGGACGTTGTCCAGATCCGCACGAGTGCAGACGTCTGCCTGCTCGAAGATGTAAAGAGGGTCATTGGCCACCGATTCAACATTCTCAAGACAGGCGGCATACGTGAGCGCATCAAGGTTGATGACCGCATGGCCGCGTGCCACGGCCACGCGTACGACCGACGAACCAATGAAGCCTGCGCCTCCGGTTACCATAATGCGCACAGGATCATCCTTCGTATTTGAACGGAGATTTGAAGCCTCGAAATGACCGTGCGGCGGCATCATTGTCCGAGATAATCGCCGCCAGAGGATCAATCCCCCAGTCGATTCCAATATCCGGATCATCGAAACGAACCGCCAGGTCATGTGCGGGTGCATAGTAGTTTGTGGTCTTGTAGATGATCTCGGTTTCGGGTTCTCGGGTGACGAACCCGTGCAGGAATCCCGCCGGGATGAGAACCTGTCTGCCGTTCTCAAAAGACAATATCTCACTGCTCCATTGTCCATAGGTCGGTGATCCGACACGGATATCAACCGCCACGTCTAGAAATCGACCCCTGCCGCATCGGACCAGTTTACACTGCCCATAAGGGGGTGATTGGACATGAAGTCCTCGAACCGTACCTGTGTGTGTCGAAACTGAATGATTATCTTGCACAAAGTCGAAATCGAATCCCTGATTGGCCAGTTCCCGCCTGTTCCAGCTTTCACTGAAGAATCCGCGTTTGTCCTCGAACCGGCGGGGCATGATAACGACAACGCCGCTCAATGATGTTTTCCTGATCATGAAATGACCTGCATAGCGTTTTATGCGAAACCCGTGAAGCGTGACATAGCGGCAAATTAGATAGTGGCGCCTTTGCCCCGCGTTATATCACATTACGAATGTGTAACAGGCGTGCGATCTCAGAGTCCGCGGCCTCCGGGGAAATCCATGTCCGCAGAAGTGCCGGACAAGGTTCTGCTGCCCGGGCCGCCTGGTATGGGTGCTGTTTGAGTTTGAGGTCTGAACTCTGGTGTGATGTGCTTCTTGAAAACCCACTACCTGAATGCCTTCGCGCAAAAGGGCACAAAGACGGTAACCTCTTTCCAAAGCTTGTTCGATAGGGTACCTGCGTAACTGGGGAGCCTGACCATGCCAACTTCTGACAAGCGTTTCACGTCTCGTGGCAACGAGTTACGGACGCCGATCCGGATCGGGATCATTGGAACCGGATTTGTCATGCGCAATTTCGTTGCCGAAGCAACGCGGCGCACAAACTATCAGATAGCCAAAGTGCTGACGCGCCGGAAACTCAAAAGTTGGGCCGGATATACGTTCGATGATGTACTAACCAACGATACAGACGAACTGATTGACGCGAGTGACGTGGTGTTTGAATCAACCGGTCACCCGGTCTATGCGGCGACAACGATCGGCAGGGCCTTGGAGGCCGGCAAGCCGGTTGTCACCCTCAACGCCGAATTTCACGCAACCGTCGGATCCTATTTTGCCGACCACGGTCTGTTGACTGAAGCTGAAGGTGACCAACCGGGAAGTCTGGCGGCCCTGCATGCCAATGCCCTTCAGGCGGGGCTGCGGCCACTGGTCTATGGAAACTTAAAGGGATTTTTGAACCTCCGGCCCAGCCGCGAAGAAATGAAACACTGGGCGGACAAACAAGGATACAGCCTCGACAAGGTGACATCATTCACAGATGGGACCAAACTACAGATGGAACAATGCCTCGTTGCCAACTGGTTTGGTGCGACGATCGCCGCACAGGGCATGACCGGTCTTCCAGCCGGCGATGTTTCCGGCGGTGCGATTGAGCTCGCCCGACTGGCTGCCGAAATGGGGCAGCCGATCGTCGACTATCTTATTGGCAGCAATCTGCCTCACGGTGTCTTTATCAGCGGCACGCATGACCCGCAGCAGGCCGGCGCCCTACGCAATTACAAGATGGGAGACGGGCCCAGCTACGTGATGCAGCTGCCACAATGCCTTGGCCATCTGGAAGTTTTCAAAACGATTGATGATGCGGTTCTTGGAGGCAAGGGCTTGCTCAACAACGGATCGCAGCCACAGATCAGTGTAGCGGCGGTTGCCAAGCATGATCTCAAGCGAAATGATTTCATTGCACAGGGTATAGGCAGTTTTGACTTGCGCGGCAGCTGTGTGAAAATGGCCGACCATTCCGGTCATCTGCCGATCGGGCTTGCCGCCAATATCCGCCTTACCCGCGCGGTGGAGAATGGTCAGATACTCACGTTCGATGATGTTGAGGTGCCGGAGAGCCTGGCGCTGACGGCCTGGCGGGCGATTGAAAATCGCGTATTCAACGAGCGTTGCAAGCCGGTACCTGTCGACATTGGCCTATGAGAAAAACCGTATGATTGCTTGGAATTCCTGTGCCAAGCAGGCATGACTCGATCTGGACCGCACATGTGCCATCCGCTCGACGGCATCTTGCCACACACCCGTTCCATAAGTTGAGTGCACGAATTCCAAAGTGCGCAATATTTCAGCAGTGTCCCCTGAAGCCACCAGGTAAGGGTAATCGGAACCCAGATAGTGTTGTGCTTCACGATCGGATTTTTCAACGATGACCGGCGCCAGATAATGAGCGGCAATGAAGCATTTGGTCGGCGGCTTGAAGCCGTCGAAGCCGCGATCCTGTCTCAGCACGTAGTGGCAGTTGTAGTGCGGTAATCTGCGCATCCAGTCAGTACCGGAGCGCGATGTATCCACATGAAAGAAATCAACGTGCCGGGCGATCTCATTGTTGGAAACCGTATTTGACAGTTCTCCGAAATAGCCGATCCTCTGGGGTTTGACATCGATCGGAGGCGGCAGCCTTTCATCGACCGTCGGCGGCAATTGAAACACCGGCATGTCCGGGCAGATCCGTTTCATCTCGGCGAATTGACAGATCGAACTGGCAATCAGCCCATCGAGCCGCCGCCCCATAGCTTCGTCGATCGGATCATCGTTGAATGATCCGAGCAGAATGTTGTTCTTCTTCTTCAGCGCGGCAATGTCGCCCTGGGTTGCAAACTTCAAAACGCTTTTTGACACAACGACAATGCTGTCCGAGACGTCCTGGCTGGATGTCACGGAAAAGGCATGAGTCGTGATGTGGCGGCTCAGGATACTGGCTGTCTGTGTGCTGGACAGAATGGTCGAGGCGGAAAAACGAAACTGCGGATGGGTCAGGAACACGATCGGACGGCCGTCCCGTTTATGACGAGCAGAAAGACCTTCTTTCCTCGCAGGCGCGTGCGGTTCGTCGACGGCACTTTGTTCGATTCGACGGTTCGATTCATCGACCCGTTCAGGTCTTGGTCCGTCTGCGGTGATGTGGGCTGACTTAACGCGGGCAAGTGCATCACGCGACTTTGCAAAGATGCCGTACAGAAAGTTTGGCCGCGTGCGCAACATCTGCCGCCAGTCGCAGGTCAGATAGAACGACAACGGATCGCTGGTATCGATACCTCTTGCCGCCAACTGCCGGTGTACCGTCCGGTTGCTGAAGGACGCATGGGGTCGAAACCGGGCTTTCGAGTGGCAAAGCAGGTACTGAACAAGCGGTTCAGCGTTCGGCTCAAGTCGGTTTTTTTTCGTCGCGAAAGAAACGTCAAACCACTGACTCGGCGATACGCCGTCCAGCCATGCGCCGTTGAAATAGATCTTCAGGACAAGTGACTTGTCCTGTCCGCACCCGAGTTGGCGTGCGATAAAATCGCAATCGATCAGCGGATGAGGTGATTTGCCATCTGCGATCCCCCGCGTCAGAAAATGGTTGAGCGGATTGATGTTGGCTGCATTGATGTCAGGATTTTCTGCAAGATAGAATTTGGTATCAAAAATGGGGTGGGGTGTCAGCCCCATTTGCCAGCCAAATTTGTCAAAATGCCATTTGCAGTCTTCCGCTGAAAGCCGGTTTTCGCCGAGTTGGCTGTTGTACCAGTCAGCGGAAAAAAGGCTGTGTCGCTCCAACTGAATCGCGAGTTCGGACTGGCCATTGGCAGCAATTCTGGTGTCATCCAGAAGTGACCGGGTTTGCATTTCTTGTAGCAACTTGCCCCCCTCGTGGCCAAGGCACGTTCGATCATCGGGACCAGCCGGACATTCGGAGTGTAAATCAGAAATTGAAAACTGACATCGCCATCGCCGGAGAAATTAGAGATAGCGCCAATGTCCTGCAATTACAAAATTGGTCGTCGCAAGGGATGGTCTCAGCCATAGCTCCAGGTCATGATTGAGATGGTCGCTCCAGGCTATCTCGGTATTGTTACCGGGAAGAATAATAGGCCGACGTTGGAACTTACACCAACCGATTTGCTTTCTACGCCAAATAGAGGGGAAATGTTCAAAAAAATTGTGTGAAATGCTGTGATTGCATTAACTTTGAGCGGTTGCGCGGGGTCATCGACCATTCCGCTTACAAGAAACGTCATTCAAATACAAACAAGGTCAGCCCACGTCTGCGGGTCTGAGGGAGCACGTCACGAACTATTTGGCCAGTTTGCAGCCCTAATCAACCTTACAACTAAAAACCCCCGCTCCAATGGAACGGGGGCGCAAGTAACGCTGGTTGCGGGGGCTCGATGCCACCTTTACCGAACTCGGGCAAAATGGTCGAGAACAGGGCCATAACGTCATATCATGGGCGGATTTCTCGAAAACACACCATCTCCATTCTCACCTAGATAGTATTTAGTGAAAGGACATTGTCATGTACCAACAACGCGTAGAAGGGCCCAATGATTTGCTCCAAGCCGTAGCAGGAGAGGTTATCGTCGAACATGATCTCTTGTTGATTCACGTGTTTGATACTTGCAACTCTAATGGTCTCTTCGCCGCGCAAACCAACCAGAACAGCGGGGATCTTGTCTTCAGCCGAAGGATATCATTGATGGCCTTCTCAGAGCTTGTGCCTCGTGGCCCGGATTTATATCCCATCTTCACTCCTTGCTGGTTGCAATGAACCAGAAATCCTCCGTAGTGCAATCCTGCAATCTGTCTCACAGCCCTTGATGACGGGCACCGGTGCGCATCGGCGGTTGAAAGCAGATCATGACTTCACAGACAGGTTGCACCGACAAATACAATTTGCTGGTCACTGCAATCGCAGGCGCGCTGCATTGGAGAATTTGGCGACAAGATAGTCTACAAAAACCCGGACTTTGGGAGACAGGTTCCGGCGGTCTGAGAACACCATAAGGATATCAGAGTTTTCAAGACAATGTTCCGGTAGAAGGTGGACCAGACGGCCCTCCCGTAGATCGTCGGCGACCAAATAGGCAGAAAGGCGCGCCACTCCCAGACCGGCAAGAGTGGCGTAATAAACAGCATCTGCACTGCTTGCTTCGAAGTTGCCACTGACCTGAAGTGAGAGTTTGCGATTGCCTTGAGAAAAATGCCAGTCGTTCCAGTGATCGACGGTCGCCACTGTCAGGCAATTGTGGGCTTGGAGATCTTGTGGTCCGGTTGGCGTTCCATTGACGGCAAGGTAACTCGGGGCAGCGCATATTATTCTCCGGTTGCTGATAAGCTTGCGGACAATGAGGGACTCGCCCTTGATTTGATCGCTAAATCTGATCGCCATGTCATAGCCGGTGCCGGACAGATCAATCGGCCGGTCGGTCATGTCCAGATGCAGTCGGACATCTTCATGTTCCGCCAGAAACTCAGGCAGAAGTGGCAAGATTTGGGATTTGCCGAACGCCACAGTTGAAGCGACTCTCAGGGTACCCTTCGGCCGTGCGCTCAACGACAGACCAAGAGCTTCGGCAGCACGGACGCTGGCGGAAATTTCCACACATCGGGCATGAAACGAGCGGCCTTCCTCGGTCAGGCTGATTTGTCGCGTGGATCGGTTCAGCAGCCTGATTCCTAGCCGGTCTTCAAGATCTCCAATGCGCTTGCTGACGGCGGATGGTGTCAAGCCAAGCGCCCGTGCGGCTGCGGAAAAGCTGCCATGTTCAACGACCTCGGCAAACAAGATCATCTGTTGCGCGATGTCCATCGGACCGCCGTCTCCATCTGTTCCGCCAGCTCAAAGGTGCTTTGAACCAGCACCATCTAATCGATCTGTCCCGATCGACTATATTGCAATGCAATACGATTTACAGACGCATGTAAAGCTGTTTCGCAACTGCAAAAGAAGGATCTTCGGATGACCGAACGAATTCAGACGAGTGCCACCGACTTCCCAACCTACGAAGAGATCGACCGCCTTATGCTGGTAGCCAGGAAAGAGCGCAGTGTTATGTTTCTCACATTGATACGAAAGGCTTTTTCCCTCATTTCTGCGATAACTGGCGCGTTTTCAAGACAATTGGTGCAACTTGTCGGCAGTTCGATGGACCGATGTGTCAGGGCATTTTCAGAGTTGGCAGCCGCTGCGCATTTGAAAAAGCGCGACTCTACTGTTTGAGAAAACCTCAGCACGATTTCCCGACAACCATGTTGCACTGCAGCGCGGCTTGAGAGTGCCCGCCCGGTTCATGAGTATGGCGTTGGCCTCAACCTTGCGGTCAGTCCGCTTCGCCGGCGAGTGCACGAACAAACGTCGGATCAACGGGTTCCAAGATCAATTTCACAGGCTCGTCGACGACGACTGTCGGGAATGGATCTTCCAGCGTACTCAAGGTTCCCGCTGATCCACACGCTCAGCAGTTGAGGTCATGATGCAAGAGTATGATTCATGCGTTCCTGTGATTAGACAGCTCAAATGCAATGAGATGAGCTTGCTCCATACACATCTGTTGCGGTTGGGACAGTTGAGCCGGACCATGCGCTTTAACCGTCCCGTGACCGACCAGTTCATTGAGGAGTATTGTAGTCATCTTGCGTCCGATAATTGTGCTGTGTACGGCCTGTTCCTTCAAGGTGTGTTGCGTGGGTCGGTTGAAATCCGATTAAGGACAGTGTCCGATGCCTCCGAAGCCGAACTGACCCTCAGTGTTGAGGACCTTTGGCAAAACGCAGGACTGGGAACTGTTCTGGTGGCGGATGCCTTTTCGACCGCTCGAACCATGGACATCACCACGGTATGTTTGGTCTGTCTCCGGGAAAACTATCCTATGAGGCGTGTGTTGGCGAAAACCGCCGCGAGATTTCGGACAATGACATCCGTCAGACCTGACGAAGATGACCCGGAAACGTTTGGCGCCGACGTTTTTGTCACATTTTTGTTGAATTCCGGAGATCAGGGCATTCGTCGGTTTCTAATGCGATAGCTCGGCGTTTGATCCCGCGCAACCGATGTTCATCCGGTTTAACAAACACCCCATGAGGCAAGTGCGAAATTCACCTTATAAGCCGCCCATATCCTGGAGAAAAGTCACAACCTCCTCGACGCCGACGCCACTGCGCAGGTCTGCCATCAGGTAGGGCCGGTCGCCGCGGACACTTATTGTATCTTTCTCCATTGAATCGAGATCTGCGCCGACATATTGAGCCAAGTCGATCTTGTTGACGATCAGGAGATCGGAGCGGGCGATGGCTGGACCTCCCTTGCGCGGAATGTCGTCGCCTTGGCACACGGAAATGACATAGATTGTTAGATCTGCCAGTTCTGGTGAAAAGGTTGCCGCCAGATTGTCTCCGCCGGATTCGATGAAGATTACGTCAAGTTCCGGATGGCGTTGATTGAGGCCGGCAATCGCCTGAAGGTTGATCGACGCATCTTCGCGGATGGCGGTGTGAGGACACCCGCCGGTTTCGACGCCGATAATGTAGTCGGAGGGCAGGGCCTGCAAGCGCACAAGAGCCTCGGCGTCTTCGCGGGTGTAGATGTCATTGGTGACGACGCCGACAGACCATTTGTCCCGCATGTGCTTGCAAAGGTTGGCCGTCAGTGTGGTCTTGCCGGTGCCGACCGGGCCGCCGATGCCGACGCGGAGAGGGCCATTGCCGAATGTACTCATGAACGAAAGATCCTTGAATTGAGCGTTTCGTGCCTCATGGCGGAAATGTCCGCGACGATGGTGGCACTCCCCAGATCGTCCAGTGTGGCGGTGCCAGCCCTGGAGGCGGTTTCCAGGATCGCGGGCTCAAGTTGACTGATCAGCTTGACGCCGTCCTGCTGCCCCAGTCTCATGAGGCGCAACGCCGCCTGGACCTGGATTGAAACATAGGCATGAGCATAGGCTGCCGCAGTCGACTCCAGGTGTATGTTGCAGGCTCCGGAAACGAGGCCGACCGCCACGGGCAGCGGACAGTCGGCGGCCACCGGCGCGCCGATCCCGTCTGTCCATTCAGGCCATTGCCGGGCGGCCACCAGAAAGGCATCGCCCTGGGCGCAGGTTTCCAGATAGCGCTCCCTGGAGCCCGCCAGGGCCCTTGAAAGTTCGGCGATGGCATGGATATCGCCACCGTTGACCGTCTGCCGCCAGGCCTGCGCGAGAAGCACGCAATCGTTCCACCCGGGGCCGCTGGTCAACAGAACGATCAGCCAGTCCTGCAGACCGTCCCGGTCGCAAACGGTGCCGTGGGCCACTGCCGATTCCAGGGCGTGGCTATAGCTGAAAGCCCCTGTTGGAAATGCCGGCGACATCCAGCTCAAGAGCCTGATCAGACCCTGCTGCGGGGGCGCCGCCTCAGTCATGGCTGTGACCGCCCGGTCCCTCGCTGCCGTCGCCGTGGTTATGAGTATCGTAGGCGCCGCCCTCCGGGTCGAACGGCGCCTCAATCTCGGTGACGGTAGCCGCAAGCCCGTGAAGCATGTCACGAATGACATGATCACGGCGGATTCGAATGCGATCGCCAATGATCTGTGCGGGAAGATGCCGGTTGCCCAGTTGCCAGGCGAGGATCAGTGTGTGCCGGTTGTTCCTGCCACAGATTTCATAGAGGGCTTCGGGAACGGCGCGGACTTCGATCACCCGGCCATCGTCCAGTTCCAGCCCGTCACCATGCCGCAACCGCCGCGCTTCCGGCAGATCGAGCATGAAGGATATGCCGTTGTCGGAGACAAACCTCATGCGCCGGCGGTGGCGCGCCGTTTCGTCCAGCGTAATCGTGTCGGCGGGCCGGGTGAAGTCGCGGCTGATGGAGACCACGCGCATCTCTAGAACAGGAAATAGCGCTGCGCCATCGGCACGATTACGACCGGGTCGCAGGTCAGCAGTTCGCCATCGGCGCGAACTTCATAGGTTTCGGGATCGACCTCTATCTCCGGTGTGGCGTTATTGAGGACCATTGATGCCTTCGACAGACCGCCCCGGGTGTTTTCAACGGCGACCATCGTCTTGTCGGTCTTCAAGGTCCCGGCAAGGTCACGGTCGAGGGCGGCACCGGATACGAAAGTGACCGACGAATTGGTGACGGCCTTGCCGAAGGCGCCGAACATCGGGCGGTAATGCACCGGCTGTGGAGTCGGGATCGACGCGTTCGGGTCGCCCATCGGGGCTGCCGCAATCGATCCGCCGATGAGCACCATGGCAGGTTTGACGCCAAAAAAGGCCGGGTCCCACAAGACCAGATCCGCACGCTTTCCGACCTCGACAGATCCTATTTCGCGACTCATGCCCTGGGCCACGGCCGGATTGATCGTGTATTTCGCGATGTAACGGCGGACCCGGAAATTGTCGTTGTCGCCCGTCTCCTCGGGCAGGGGGCCGCGCTGACGCTTCATCTTGTCAGCCGTTTGCCAGGTTCGGATCAGGACTTCGCCGACACGGCCCATGGCCTGACTGTCGGAAGCGATGATCGAGAAGGCGCCCAGATCATGAAGGATGTCCTCGGCGGCGATGGTTTCCTTGCGAATGCGACTTTCGGCAAACGCTATGTCTTCGGGAATGTTGCTGTCCAGGTGATGGCAGACCATCAGCATGTCCAGATGCTCCGCGATCGTGTTCACCGTGTAGGGCCGGGTCGGATTCGTGGAAGAGGGCAATACGTTGGGCAGTCCGCAGACCTTGATGATATCGGGTGCGTGGCCGCCGCCGGCGCCTTCGGTGTGGAAGGCATGGATCGTACGGCCCTTGAAGGCGGCTATGGTGTTCTCGACGAAACCACTCTCGTTGAGCGTGTCGGTATGTATCATCACCTGGACATCGAAGGCATCCGCCACCGTGAGGCAAGTGTCGATGGCGGCGGGTGTTGTGCCCCAGTCCTCGTGCAGTTTCAGTGCGCAGGCCCCGCCCAACACCATTTCTTCAAGGGCGGGGGGGAGTGAGGCGTTGCCCTTGCCGGAGAAGCCCAGGTTCATGGGGAAGGCGTCGGCGGCCTGGATCATCCGCCCCAGATGCCATGGCCCGGGTGTCGCGGTCGTGGCCAGTGTTCCGTGTGCCGGGCCGGTGCCGCCTCCCAGCATGGTGGTGATACCGGACATCAGCGCCTCTTCGATCTGCTGCGGACAGATGAAATGAATGTGGCTGTCGAACCCGCCCGCCGTCAGTATTTTTCCCTCGCCGGCGATCACCTCTGTGCCTGGGCCAATGATGATGTCGACACCAGACTGGGTATCCGGATTGCCGGCCTTGCCGATGGTCGCGATCCGCCCGTCCCTCAATCCGAGGTCGGCCTTGTAGATCCCGGTATGGTCGATAATCAGAGCGTTGGTAATGACGGTATCGACCGCACCGCCGGCTCTGGTCACCTGGCTCTGGCCCATGCCGTCGCGGATTACCTTGCCGCCACCGAACTTGACTTCCTCGCCATAGGTGGTGAGGTCCTTTTCGACTTCCACAAACAGCTCGGTATCGGCGAGACGGACGCGGTCGCCGGTCGTTGGACCAAACATTTCAGCGTATGCCGCGCGGGAAATTCTTGCCGCCATATCAGATGTCACCCATAACTTTTCGCTGGAAACCGAATACCCGCCGCCGCCCCCTGAAGGGCACGAGCACGACATCGCGCCTTTGTCCGGGTTCGAATCTGACGGCTGTGCCGGGCGCGATGTCGAGCCTGGTCCCCCGCGTCTTCTCACGGTCGAAGGAAAGCGCTTCATTGGTTTCGAAGAAATGGTAGTGGCTGCCCACCTGCACGGGTCTGTCGCCGGTATTGGCGACGTTGATCGTAACGGTTTCAGCACCCTCATTGAAGATGATTTCGCCATCGGCGGTGATGATTTCACCAGGTATCATGTGGACCTTCTATCTTATCGGTTGGTGAACTGTGACGAGTTTGACGCCATCGGGAAATGTTGCTTCAACCTGTATGTCGTGGATCATTTCGGAGATGCCATCCATGACCTGTTGCCGGCTGACGACGTGGGCGCCTGCCTCCATGAGGTCGGCAACGCTGCGGCCGTCGCGGGCGCCTTCCACCACGAAGTCGGAGATGAGCGCAATCGCCTCGGGGTGATTGAGCTTGACGCCGCGTTCGAGACGTCGTCGGGCGACCATCGCCGCCATGGCGATCAGAAGCTTGTCTTTTTCACGTGGTGTCAGATTCATGCGCGGCTTCCCGTCATAGTGACCAAGTTCTGGGCAGAGGTATATCGCCGTTGAGCAGAGAGACAAGCGGCATCAGTTTTTCTCTCAGGCCATAGCCGTCATCGGCAACAAGGCGGGCCAGCAGATGGCCGTTCCAAAAGGACGCCCCGCCATCATTGCCAATGATCCTCCTGGCGTTTGCCAGCAGGTCTTCCGCGCGCGGTGAAACCAGAAGCACGGTCGCCAGAGCGCCCTTGCCGCCGGTGACAGCAGCCTTTGCGAGAAGTGCTGAAACATCGCCGCCAATTCTGAAGTCTTCCGCATAGACGAGTCTGCCAGCCTGCCGGATACGCCACCGGTCGTGCAGGCTGGCTACCGTCAGGATCTCGCCCATGGAATGCCGGCCCAGGATCATTGGTTCGACGAACAGCCCTTCACAGCCTTCGGCCAGATCGGCACAGATTGTTCGGGAGAATTTTGATCGATCAAACACGATCAACTCCTGCGGCAACCACGCCACCCGGGCGCCGTGGCCGGCGCAGATGCTGATATTTGTCAGGGCAGTCTGGCCTGATGATTTGTAGAGTTTCTCACAGGCCTGGGTCGTCAGCGTGAGCTGTGTTTCCGGCCCCAGTTCAATGTTCCAGTCCAGCCGGTCGCCCCCGGTCATGCCACCGGCGGTATTAATCAGCACGGCCTCGACCCCCGTGCCCAGATAGGTGCGGGGCAGGCGGATTTTCGCGCAGCCTTCCTGGTACAGGTGTTTCAGTCGTGTCTGGTTGTCGAGGCAAACGACCGAAATCCGGCCGACGCCGGAACTTCGCTGCAGGACGGTTTGGGACTCAGCAAGTGACGTGTTCAAGTTCATTGATGACCGGCCCGTTTGGATAAAATCCCAGAATAACCGACAGCGCCGCCGCAGGCTATCCCAAGGCGCGCTTGCGCGACCAATACACCGGTATGGGCGCTTTTGTCAGACCGTGAGATATTCACGCACGTCGCTCCTGTCGAGTGTTTCCGGCTTGCCAGAGTGGACGATCTCGCCGCGGTCCATGATGTATATATGGTCGGCAATCTGGCGGCAGAAATCGAGATATTGCTCGACGAGCAGAATTGTGATGCCGCGGTCACGCAACTGGACGAGGGCACGGGCGATATCCTTGATGATGGATGGCTGAATGCCTTCTGTCGGTTCGTCAAGCACAAGCAATTTTGGCCGGATGACCAGAGCCCGGGCAATCGCAAGCTGTTGCTGCTGGCCTCCCGACAAATCCCCGCCGCGACGGTGAAGCATGTCCTGCAGTACCGGAAAAAGCTCGAAAAGATAGGGCGGGAAACTGCGCTGGTCGGGTTTCACGGCACTGAAGCCGACCTGGAGGTTTTCCTTCACCGTCAGGAGCGGGAAAATTTCACGTCCCTGAGGCACAAACCCGATGCCGGCACGGGCTCGGTCATAGGCAAATTTTTTCGTGAAGGTTTCGCCGTTGAACCGGATGTCACCGAAGCTGAGTGGATGCTGACCGATGATCGAACGAAGAAGCGACGATTTGCCCACGCCGTTGCGGCCCAGGATGCAGGTTATCCTGTCGGCCTCGATTTCAATCGAGACGTCGCGTAGCGCAAGGGCAGCTCCGTAGTGCAACTCGGCGTTCTCGACCGTCAGCATCCTTATCTCCCCAGATAGACGTCAATGACCTGCCGGTCGGAACTGACCTGGTCGAGCGAACCCTCCGCCAGCACCGATCCTTCATGCAGACAGGTGACCTTCACATCGAGGTTGCGGACGAAGTCCATGTCATGCTCGACGACGACGACCGTGTGGCTCCGGGAAATATCGCGCAGCAGCCGCGCCGTCTCGGCGGTCTCGGCATCGGTCATCCCGGCGACGGGTTCATCAACCAGGAGCAGCTTGGGTTCCTGGGCGAGCAGCATGCCGATCTCGAGCCATTGCTTCTGTCCGTGCGACAGACTGCCGGCGGGAGCCTGCCGTCGTTCGGCGAGGCGCGTGGTGTTGAGGATGTCATCTATCCGGTCGGTCTCCTGCGATGACGGCCGCCCGAAGAGAAGCCGCCGGATCGAGTGTGCCCCCGACATGGCCAGCAGAATGTTGTCTTCGACACTATGGTTTTCGAACACAGTGGGTTTCTGGAACTTGCGGCCTATCCCCAATGTGGCGATGGTGGATTCATCATGAGCCGTCAGGTCGACGACACCGTCAAAGTAGATGTCACCGGAATCCGGTTTCGTCTTGCCGGTTATGATATCCATCATGGTCGTCTTCCCGGCCCCGTTAGGTCCGATGATCGCGCGCATTTCACCGGCTTCCAGAGTCAGGGACAATCCGTTGATCGCCTTGAAGCCGTCAAATGAAACAGAAACGTCATCCAGGTAAAGCATTGAAGAGGTGAGTTTGCCGGCCGTCATGCCGGTCGCTCCACTGGTTCCAACGGAACACCCGCCGACGGCGCGGACGGCGGTGCCTTGGGGTAGCGCCCTCGGGCAAAAGCCTTCCAGTACCTTGCGATGGTTCCCACGATGCCGTCTCTCAGGAAGAGTGTTGTCAACACGAACAATGCGCCCAGAACAAATAGCCAGTACTCGGGAAACAGGCCGGTGAACCAGCTTTTTCCGCTATTGACAAACAACGCGCCGACCACCGGTCCGATGATCGTTCCCCGGCCACCAACCGCCGTCCAGATAACGATTTCGATGGAATTGGCCGGCGCAAACTCGCCGGGATTGATGATGCCCACCTGCGGCACATACAGGGCGCCGGCTATGCCGGCGATGATCGCGGAAAGCGTCCAGACGAACAGCTTGATGAATTCGGGGCGATACCCCAGGAAACGCGTGCGGTCTTCAGCGTCGCGAACGGCAACCAGCAGTTTGCCGAACCGGGACGCCGTGATGGCGGCTACCAGCATCAGAGACCCGGCCAGAAATACCGCGCTCAGGGCGAAGAGCGATGCGCGGGTTTCGCGCGACTGAATGTCGAACCCGAGTATCTCCTTGAAATCGGTCAACCCGTTGTTGCCCCCCAGCCCCAGGTCATTTCGGAAAAACGCAAGCATCAGTGCGTAGGTCATCGCCTGCGTGACAATCGAAAGATAGACGCCGGAAACCCGGCTGCGAAACGCAAGCCAGCCGAAGACGAAGGCGAGCAAACCCGGCACGGCGATCACAAGCAATGCTGCAAACCAGAACTGATCCAGCCCCCACCAGAACCATGGCAACTCCTTCCAGTTCAGGAAAACCATGAAATCGGGAA
This sequence comes from Alphaproteobacteria bacterium, assembly GCA_021775805.1. GTDB lineage: Bacteria > Pseudomonadota > Alphaproteobacteria > Rhizobiales > JAJFHC01 > JAJFHC01. The sequence continues at coordinate 43,596 of JAJFHD010000049.1, forward strand.
GTACGGGATGGCTGTAGACGCCGCGCGTGCCGATCTGGCGCATGAGATACATGCCCATCACGTAACCGCCCAACGCGAAGAACGCGCCATGGCCAAGCGACAGGACACCACAATATCCCCATACCAGATTGAGAGACACGGCGAGCATCGCGTAGCAAAGAAATTTACCGAGCAGGGCGACGATATGGTCGGGCACGTACAGGAAATGTTCAGGAGACAAGACCAGATTGCAGAATGGCACCGCGGCAGCGAAGAGAAGAATGACCGCGACCGCAACAGGGGCCGTGCGGCCGGCGATGTTGATCCGGGTGCTCGATGTCATGCGTCGACAGCCCTTCCCTTGAGTGCAAACAGACCACGGGGGCGTTTCTGGATGAACAGGATAATCAGAACCAGAATGATGATCTTTCCGAGGACGGCACCGGCATAGGGCTCCAGAAACTTGTTCAGCACGCCGAGTGACATGGCGCCCACCAGCGTGCCCCAAAGGTTGCCGACGCCGCCGAAAACGACGACCAGAAAACTGTCGATGATGTAGCTCTGGCCAAGACTGGGCGACACATTGTCGATCTGGCTCAGAGCGACGCCCGCGATACCGGCAATGCCTGATCCAAGTGAGAAAGTCATGGCATCGATCATGGGCGTGCGGATGCCCATTGCTGCCGCCATGCGCCGGTTCTGGGTTACCGCGCGCATGTTCAGTCCCAGCGATGACCGGTTCATCACGAGATAGAGAACGGCAAACAGGGTGAGGGCGAAGACAACGATCCACAGACGGTTCCAGGTGATCGATAACTGGCCCACTTCGAAAGCGCCCGACATCCACGACGGATTGCCGACTTCACGGTTCGTTGGCCCGAAAATGGTGCGTACGGTCTGCTGCAGCACCAGGGAGACTCCCCAGGTGGCGAGCAGGGTTTCAAGCGGGCGGCCGTAGAGGTGGCGAATGAGCCCGCGTTCCATGATGAATCCGATGCTGCCGCTGACCAGGAAAGCAAGCGGCAACGCTATGACCAGGGAATAGGTAAACAACTCCGGGGCAGCGGTGCGGATCGCTTCCTGAACGGCGAATGTCGTGTAGGCTCCCAGCATCACCATCTCGCCGTGGGCCATGTTGATGACGCCCATGACGCCAAACGTAATGGCAAGGCCGATGGCGGCAAGCAGCAGGACTGAACCCAGCGAAATGCCATACCAGATATTCTGTGCCGACGACCACAGCGCCAGCGATCCCTTGACCTGCTTGATGCCGGCATCGAGAGCTTCCGCCACGGCGCCTTTGCTGACGGTCCGGAATTTCGACAACAGCGCCAGAGACACCCGGTCGCCTCTTGCGACAATGCGTTTTATCGCCGCGAGTTTTTCGTCGGTCGACGAACCGGTGGCCATGATTGCCGATGCCCGCGCATCCAGAAAAGCCGTGCGGACGGTCTCGTCCGTTTCGGTCTCCAGCGCCGCATCAAGGGCGGCGAGCGATGAGGCGTCGGCGGTTGAGAATATTGTTTCAGCAGCCTTAATGCGGACATCTGCCGATTTGGCTTTCAGCGTGAGCCCGGACAACGCGGCGTCGATCCGGCGGCGCAATGAATTCTTGATCCGGATCTTCCTGTAGTCGGTTGACGTGCGGCCGCCCGGGTCGATCGTGTCTCCGCTGACGGGGTCTCGCAGAGAAATGTCGCCGCCTGATCCTTCGACCAGAACCACCCAGTTGTCTGACTTGCGGATCCTCAGGTAGCCGCGTGAAAGTCCGTTCAGCGCGGGGGCGGCGGCCGGGTCACCGGTGGCGCCCAGTTCGTCGATGATTGTTTCGATTTCCGAAAACGTCGTGGCATCGGAAAACTTGTCGATAATGGTCCGTATCGTTGGCTCTGCGGCTTGGGCGCCGGACAGCGCGAGCCACAACAGAACGGTAATGAATTTGCTCAGAATGAGACGCGGAAGCATGAGGTCTTTTCGCCCGGTTTGTCTGCTTGATCGGAAAACCCGTTTCAGGTCGGCCGTGGCAGCCAAAGAGTCGATGCCACCACGGCCGCTCACCAGGCCTTTGGGAGGAGAAGGTGAGACCTAGTTGCTTTGAGTGGCGCTTGCCGCCTTGCCACCACATGTCTTGGTTTCGGTATTGTAATTTCCGCAAGACATCGGCGCCGTCCAGTCAGCCTTCAGCACTTTCGATTCAGGCAGGAAATCAGACCAGGCATCTCCGGGCACAAGTCCGTCTGTCTGGGACACGACTTCGAACTGACCGTCGGCCTGAATTTCACCGATGAGCACCGGTTTGGTGATGTGGTGATTGGGCAGCATTGTGGACATGCCACCGGTCAGGTTAGGCACTTCCACGCCGACGATCGAGTCGATGACCTTGTCGGGGTCGGTTGTTCCGGCTTTCTCCACAGCCTTGACCCACATGTTGAAGCCGATGAAATGCGCTTCCATCGGATCGTTGGTGACGCGGTCGGGCTTGGTGAAGCTCTTCCATGTCTTGATGAATTCGGAATTGGCCGGTACATCGACGGACTGAAAGTAGTTCCAGGCGGCAAGGTGTCCGACGAGCGGTGCCGTGTCGAGGCCGGCCAATTCTTCCTCCCCGACGGAGAACGCAACAACGGGAATGTCGGATGCCTTGACGCCCTGGTTCCCGAGTTCCTTGTAGAACGGGATATTTGCATCGCCATTGACGGTCGATACCACGGCTGTCTTCTTGCCTGCGGATCCGAACTTCTTGATATCGGAAACGATTGTCTGCCAGTCGGAATGACCGAAAGGCGTGTAATTGATCATGATGTCTTCAGGGGGAACGCCCTTGGCCTTGAGATAGGCTTCCAGGATCTTGTTCGTTGTGCGCGGGTACACATAGTCGGTGCCGGCGAGCACCCAGCGTTCCACGCTTTCTTCCTTCATCAGATAATCCACCGCCGGGATTGCCTGCTGGTTTGGCGCCGCGCCGGTGTAAAAGACATTGCGCTGGCTTTCCTCGCCCTCGTACTGGACCGGATAGAAGAGAATGTTGTTGAGTTCCTCGAACACCGGCAGCACTGATTTGCGCGAAACCGATGTCCAGCATCCAAAGACTGCCGCCACCTTGCTGGCGGAAATCAGTTCGCGGGCCTTTTCTGCAAACAAGGGCCAGTCGGAAGCCGGATCCACGACAACCGCTTCGAGTTTCTTGCCGAGAAGACCTCCCTTCTTGTTCTGTTCGTCAATGAGCATCAGCATGGCATCCTTCAAAGTGGTTTCTGAAATCGCCATTGTTCCTGACAACGAATGCAGGATTCCGACCTTGATGGTCTCGTCAGCGGCAAATGCCGGTTTTATCCAGGCCGGCGCCGCTGTTAGTGATGTGCCGATCGCCAGCGCGGATGCGAGCATTACCGCGCGTCTTGTGAGGTGTTTCATTAAAAGCTCCGTCAGTTGTGTTTGCACCGACGTTAACCTTTCATAAACCATGCCAGAACTCCCGGACATTTTGTGAGAATGTCCTTATCTAGTTGATATATTAACGTTATTTGGGTTCCTTGGAGTAGAAATTGTGTCTGTCATCGGTTGGCTGCAAGCCGTGCGTCAACCATGTTCTGCCTAACTAATAGGCTGCGCCAAAGTCTTGCCTAAAAATTGTGCGGTGCAATATGTTTGCGCGTTATTTGATTCAAAGTACAAAGGACTACCGGATTTATCCGGCAGAGGTGTTTGCACCACAAACCCTCGGCCCCGCGTTTCGGCGCGGGGCTTTTGCAATCCTGATGCGAGCTTTCTGCAAGACAGCATTGTGAGTGCATGGCAGTCTGCCGGATGCAGTTGATGATTTGTCGCTATGCCGGCAGTTAAAGTCCCTGGGTCAACGCAATTCAGCTTCATCGAAACGCAAACAACATGCGCCGGGCAATTAGTCGCGGATGATGCGACGGGTCCGTCAGAGGTTGTCCTTTAGCAGCACCTCGATGCGGATTTTTTCCTGATCTGCAACTGGTTCGCGTTGTTCGCTTCTTGCCCTGAGGATTCGCAGCGCACTGCGCACGGCATGCCCTGGGTTTTGGGCAATTGCAGCATCAATATCCTCATTGCGCAGAGCCGCTTCGCTGAACGGCGTTCGTTCGTGAACAACAATAGTGAGGGAATTGAGATCAGCGCATGCTGCAACACTTTCAACCGGAACCCGTGCTTCGGAACTCATTACGTAGACAGCTACGATGCCCGGTTGATGCCGGAATTGGTTTGCGATGACGTTGGAAGCCCTTTTCTCGTCGCCATAGGTTTCTAGTGACGGAAGTGCGGTCAAATTCCCGAACTGGGCTTGCAGCACTCGATCAAAGCCCAAGCGCCTTTGAATGCTGTCCAGTGACTGCATGGTCTCAGCGACTACCGCGACCTTGCCAACGGTACCGTGCAGAAAACGTCCAATGATACGAGCCGCGGTCGCTCCTGCCGCGAAATTGTCCACACCTACGAAATCAAAGTTCTCGAGCGTTTCCTGTCCCGAAAGAAACTGGACCACCCTGATTCCTCGTTCGTGCAACCGGGCCATTGAATCTCGAACGGGCGGCGACTCGGGCGCCATGATTGCGACACCATCCACGTCCTTATGACTAAGTGAGCTGAGGTAGTTTGCGACACGATGCGGATCGCTCATTGGGATTTGTACCACATCCACATTCGTCATCTCATGCATCACTGTAGTGCTGACTTCTTCGATCCTCCGCAGGAGTTCCCTGAGGTATTCATCACCTGCGGTAGGAAGGATGAATCTGAATCGGTAAGGCCGATTGCGCGCCAGGTTGGCTGCTGCAAGGTTTCTTACAAACCCTATTCTTTCAATGGCTTCCGTGACTTTTCGGCGAGACCGTGCGCTTACGTTTGGCCGGTCGTTCAGTACCCGGTCAACAGTGGCAAGGCTTACGCCTGCAGCTTCCGCAAGGTCCTTTGTTGTTGGTCGCATCGCTCTTGTTGAATTCCCTGTCTGGCACGATCGCAACAATAGGTTTTCAACAAAACGGTATAAAAAGCAACCAAATTGAGGTGCGTACGTCAAAAAACACTTGCATTGAGGTGCGTACCTCAATTATAGGTATGTGAGCGATCGAATTCCGTCTAGTTTTGCTTAGATCGGGAGAAACCGCATCGGGATGCAGGAGAGGACAATGTGCGACTGGCGCCTAACCTTATCCCGCCCTGCAAACATCAGCGCGAAATTGCGCGATCGAGCCCGGCCAGATCCGGCGACTACAAATGGAGGATACAGACATGAAAACCAGGTTTCTAAAAACATTGGCAGGACTGGGCATCCTGGCAAGTGCCACCACATGGTCTGCCAATTCGGCACAGTCGGCAGATTTGACCCTGTGCTGGGCCGCTTGGGATCCTGCAAACGCCCTTGTAGAGCTCAGCAAGGAGTTTGAAGCCAAATCCGGGCACACGATGAAATTCGAGTTTGTGCCATGGCCAAATTTTGCCGATCGCATGCTGAATGAACTGAATTCTGGTGGCAAACTTTGCGACCTGATGATTGGCGACAGCCAGTGGATTGGCGGTTCGGCGGAAAACGGTCACTACGTCAAATTGAATGATTTCTTCGACAAAGAAGGAATCAAGATGGACGATTTCCTTCCCGCAACGGTGACGGGTTACGCGGAATGGCCAAAAAACACGCCAAACTATTACGCCCTTCCTGCCTACGCTGACGTAGTCGGTTGGACTTACCGCAAAGACTGGTTCGAACGGCCGGAAATTCAGAAGGCATTCAAGGAAAAACACGGCCGCGACCTGGGAGTTCCCAAAACACTGGAAGAACTCCAGCAGATTGGCGAGTTTTTTCAGGGCCGCGAGATCGACGGCAAAAAAGTCTATGGTGCAGCGATTTATACCGAGCGTGGCTCTGAAGGTATCACAATGGGTGTTACGAATGCCCTCTACAATTACGGGTTTAAGTACGAAAATCCGGAAAAGCCATACGATCTGGATGGATTCGTAAATTCCGCAGGCGCCATAGCGGGGTTGGAATACTACAAAAAACTTTATGAAACAGCGACACCTCCAGGTGCTTCTGATGCTTACATGTCAGCCAACATTGATGCCTACAAATCGGGTCAGGTTGCAATGCAGATGAACTTTGCATTCATCTGGCCAGGTGTTGAGGCCGATCAAAATGTTGGCGGTGGCAAATCGGGTTATTTCGCGAACCCAGCCGGTCCTGGTGGACAATTTGCCCAGCTCGGCGGACAAGGTATCTCTGTCGTCGCAAACTCTGACAGCAAGGATGCCGCCCTTGAATACATAAAGTGGTTCGCCCAAAAGGATATCCAGCAGAAATGGTGGGACGTGGGCGGTGCGTCCGCGATGCGTGCGGTCGTGGAAGACCCGGGTTTTGCTAAGAGTCAACCCTTTGCCCAGACATTCCTGGATTCAATGGCGATCGTGAAAGACTTCTGGGCTGAACCCGCTTATGCGTCCCTACTGCTTCCAATGCAGAAACGCGTGCACAACTATGTCGTCGCTGGCGAAGGCACGGCTAAAGACGCTCTGGATGGTCTGGTGAAGGACTGGAAGGAAGTCTTTGAAGACGAAGGAAAGCTGTAAAGCTTCCCGCCCCCCTCAAGTCGGCGCTAATGTTCCGGCGGGCTTACCCCTGGCTGCTTTTTCCAGTAGTCAGGGGCGCCTTCGGCTAACTGTCGAATGTTGGTCAGAACTTCGCGCAACAATGCTGCAACGCATACATAAGGACCGACGAGAGGTATCAAATTGATGGCCAATTCACCGATAAATCGGATTGCCGGTGCTACGCCACCGATTGTGGCCAGCCAGATAAAGGGACTTTCTGACAGGGCCATCGCCTGGCTATTTGTTGCCCCGACAATATTCATTTTGTTGGCGATCAACATTTTCCCTCTGATTTGGACCATCTTCCTGAGTTTTACGAACTACCGGGTAAACCGCCCCAACAAAGACATCGATTGGGTCGGACTGCGGAACTACCAGCGAATTCTGGGTGACAGCGATATCTGGATTACGATGCAGGCCACTGCGCACTTCCTGATCTGGACAATCGTTTTGCAGGTTCTGATCGGATTCGCGCTTGCCTATCTCATAAACAAGAAATTTCGCGGGAACGACCTATGGACGACGATCATTGTTTTTCCAATGATGTTGTCTCCTGCCGTGGTGGGCAACTTTTGGACATTTTTGTATCAACCCCAAATCGGTCTTTTCAATTACATCGTCGGGTTTGTGACGGGGGCTGACCCCTCCAGTTTCTCAATGATTGGCGAGGTGTCACTCGCACCCTGGGCGATCGTGATCGTCGATACATGGATGTGGACACCTTTTGTCATGTTGATTTGTCTTGCAGGCCTCAGGTCCATTCCGGATAGCATCTACGAGGCGGCCGAATGTGACAGGGCAAGTAAGTGGCGACAGTTCTGGACCATTACCATTCCGATGATCCTACCCTTCCTGATGTTGGCGGTCCTGTTTCGGGGCATCGAGAATTTTAAGATGTTTGACCTCGTCGTCCAGTTGACCGGTGGTGGACCTGGCGACACAACCACGCTGACGTCCATCGACCTTAAGCGCGAAGCATTCGAGAAATGGCGGACAGGTTACTCTTCTGCTTACGCCGTGATCCTGTTTGTCACGGTGTTTGGTTTGGCGTCCATCTACGTGAAGGCGCTAAACAAGGTGAAACAACGATGAGCCTTTCTGTCACCGAATCGTCCAAGCGCCAAAAATGGTGTGCTGGGATCTTGGTCGTTGGGTACGCCTTGATCACCATGCTGCCACTTCTGTGGATTGTCGCCACTGGCTTCAAGTCTTCCGTCGATTCAATTGCCTATCCACCAAAGATCTTCTTTCAGCCTACCGTTGAAGGATACGTGAATGTTTTCACGACCCAAACGCGCTTGAGCTCAGAACTCGCGGCTCAGCCACGTGAGGATTTGCCTTGGTACGAGCAACTTGTGCGCAACAAAGGCAACACGATTGTCGGCCCCTCGCGCTATTCCGAGCGGTTTTTCAATTCAGTGATTATCGGGTTTGGCTCGACATTCTTTGCCATCGTTTTGGGAACCGCTGCTGCCTACGCCTTTTCCAGATTCAGGGTACCTCTTAAGGACGATCTTTTGTTCTTCATTCTTTCAACGCGCATGATGCCGCCAATTGCGGTTGCCATCCCGATCTTCCTGATGTTCCGAAACCTGGGTCTGAACGACACTCATGCAGGCATGATCCTGCTCTATACCGCCATTAACCTTTCTCTCGCAGTTTGGTTGATTAACGGGTTCATTGACGAGATACCGGTTGAGTATGAAGAAGCCGCCCTCATCGATGGCTACACGCGGTTTCAGGCTTTCTACAAGGTCGTGTTGCCGCAAGCCGCAACAGGCATCGCATCGACAGCAATCTTCTGTTTGATCTTTGCATGGAACGAGTACGCGCTGGCTGTTCTCTTGACATCCGGCACGGCACAGACCGCTCCGCCATTCATTCCCACCATCATTGGAGTTGGCGGTCAGGATTGGCCGGCCGTCGCTGCCGGTGCCACAATTTTCCTGGTTCCGGTGATGGTCTTCACAATTCTCCTGCGCAAGCACTTGTTAAGGGGGATCACATTCGGGGCGGTTCGAAAATGAGGACATTTTTTGGACAATTGCTGGGTTTCAAGCGCGGTGCCTGGGAAATGGTTGCCTCCGTTCTCATCGCATTGGGTGTCATCATGCTGATGCAACCTTTTGTCCTCTCGCTGTTCACCTATTCTTTCATCGTAACCCTTGTCGGCACTGTGATGTTCGTCATCGTCAGCCATTTTCCAGAGTGACCCATGGCGCAGATACGAATTGAAAATGTGCGCAAGGATTTCGGAACCTTCACGGCTGTAAAGTCATCGACCTTTACCGTCGAGAACGGTGAATTCTTCATGCTCCTTGGACCTTCGGGATGTGGCAAGACCACCACCCTCAGAATGATGGCCGGGTTGGAGCTTCCGACAAGCGGCCGAATCTATATCGACGGTGAAGAAGTGGGCATGAAGCCCGCGTCGCAACGTGACATTGCCTTCGTTTTCCAAATGTTTGCGCTCTATCCTCACATGAATGTCGGCAAAAACATTTCCTACCCGCTGCTGAGCCAGGGAATGCCGAAACCCGAAGCGAGAAGACGCGTTCAGGAGGTCGCCCGCATTCTTGGAATCGAAGATATTCTGAACCGTCCGGTGGGCGGGCTTTCAGGCGGAGACAGACAACGTGTGGCACTGGGCCGTGCAATCGTAAGGGAGCCCAAGGCGTTTCTGATGGATGAGCCGCTGGGGGCGCTTGATGCAGAGTTTCGTGAACATATGGCGGAAGAACTGAGGGCGTTGCATGACCGGATGAACGCCACGACCGTCTACGTGACCCATGATCAGCTCGAAGCTATGCAAATGGGCGACAAGATCGTGGTCATGAATCATGGTGTCGTTGAGCAGTTTGGCAAGCCGCAGGAAATCTACGACTGGCCCGCTACCCGATTTGTCGCGGAATTCATCGGTTCGCCGTGTATGAACTTCCTTGACTTCGAAGGCCTTGTGGGTGCGGGCTCGAATTCCGTCGAACTGAATAACACGACGGTCAACATTCCAGCGTGCCGAGAAGGCGCCACTGGCAAACTGACCCTGGGAGTGCGACCGGAGCACATCCATTTCTCGGACACGTCCAAATATCGCGGCACTGTGCTTGCCACAGAGTATCTCGGTACCACGCAGATTGTTACCCTTGAGACGCCAAATGGCGAAATCAAAGCCCGCATGGCGTCAAACAGGACCGTGCAACCGGGTGAAACGGTTGGCCTGGAGTTCGATGAACGGACGCTCACGGTGTTCAAATGTGACAGTGGCCGAGCACTCCTTTCCGAGGCGAATGAGGGGGTGTTGAAACATGGCTGAAGTGGTTCTTGAACGGATTACCAAGTCATTTGGTGAAACGCTTGCCCTGACCGACCTGTCTATGACCATACCGGATGGTTCATTTGTGGTTTTGCTGGGCCCCACCGGTGCCGGCAAAACCACGACGCTGCGCATGATATCCGGTCTGGACCGTCAGGACGCCGGTTCGGTCAAGATCGGCGGTCAGCCTATGGACGGGCTGGCGCCTGCCCAACGCAATGTGGCGATGGTTTTTCAGCAATACTCGCTCTATCCGCACCTGACGGTTCGACAGAACCTGGAGTTTCCGCTCAAATCTCCCTTATTGAAGACACCACAAAACGAAATCGATCGGAAAGTAAAAGCGGTATCCGAGGTTCTTCAAATTGCTCACAAGCTGGAGAACAGAGCGACCGCCCTGTCCGGCGGTGAAATGCAGCGCGTCTCGATTGGGCGGGCGCTTGTTCGCAATCCGGCCATCTACTTGATGGACGAACCGCTGAGTTCCCTTGATGCAAAACTGAGGGCGGACTTGCGGATCGAGCTCAAAAGCATCCAGGCCAATTCGGGCGCCACTCTTCTTTACGTCACGCATGACCAGATTGAAGCCATGACAATGGCAACGCATGTCGGCGTTCTCGATGAAGGCAAGCTGGTTCAATTTGGACCTCCCCGAGAGATCTACGAGAATCCAGTCAGTATTTACGCAGCGAGTCGCTTGGGACAGCCCCGTATAAACATCCTTCCCGCCGATCTGTTTTCCGGTGCGCCGCCCGGCGCACAAACCATCGGTCTGCGACCTGAGCAGATCGTTCAAGGTGAAGGCGTTGATAGTCTTGTTACCCGGGTTGAACACCTGGGCGATCAGACGCGGCTTCATCTGAGTTTTAAAGAACATGACCTGATTACGGTTACTGACGCTCATACGAACTTGAAGAGCGGAGACATTGTGAAAATCAAGCCTGAGAAGCCGTTCTTCTTTGGCTCTGACGGCGCTCGTTTGGCGTAAGGGAGAGGACTAAATGGCTCAATTCATGAACACCAAGGAAGATATCGTAACCGAAGCGGTTGACGGCATCGTTGCGGCATCAGGCGGAAAGCTGGCACGGTTGGATGGCTATCCGCATATCCGTGTCGTCATAAGGAATGACTGGGACAAATCAAAGGTGGCTCTTGTGAGCGGAGGAGGGTCCGGACATGAACCGGCTCATGCCGGTTTCGTTGGTGAGGGTATGCTGACGGCTGCCGTCTGTGGAGATGTGTTCGCCTCCCCCAGTGTTGATGCCGTCCTGGCGGGAATCCTTGCGGTCACTGGCCCCGCGGGTTGCCTCCTGATTGTCAAGAACTACACGGGTGACCGCCTGAACTTCGGTCTCGCGGCAGAACGCGCCAGGGCATTTGGGCTCAATGTCGAGATGGTCGTCGTCGACGATGACATTGCACTGCCGGACCTGCCGCAGGCGCGAGGGGTGGCTGGTACACTTTTCGTCCACAAGATAGCGGGAGCCCTGGCCGACCAGGGCAAGGATCTCGATACGATTGCAATTGCGGCAAGAAAGGTAATCTCGGGTACCCGGAGCATTGGCATGTCGCTCGACACATGCACTGTACCGGGATCTCCGAAGGAGGATCGAATCCCCGAGGGCAAAGCCGAACTCGGTCTCGGCATTCATGGTGAAGCCGGCGTGGAGCAGGTCGAGTTTCGAAGCGCCAGGGAGGGCATTGCTGCAGTTGTCGACAAATTGGCTTTGACCATGGATCACAAGACACATATTGCCCTCTTGAACAATCTCGGGGGTGCATCAGTACTGGAAATGTCTGTACTTCTTCATGAATTGATCGGCTCACCAATAGCCGGCCAGCTTTCTCATGTTGTTGGACCGGCGTCCATGATGACGTCGCTCGATATGCGGGGATTTTCGGTTTCTGTCTATGCGGCGGATGCGTCGGAGCTCAGACTGTTGGAATCGTCTACCGAGCTTGCGGCCTGGCCGGGCCTGTCGGAAATTAAACCGATAACTGTAGAAGCACTGCCTGATGGCTTGACGCCGATTACGCCACTTCCATCCGATCATGATGAGACGCGGGTGTTTCTTACCGATTGCTGCAATGTCATGATCGCCTTGGAAGACGATTTGAACGCCCTCGACGCCAAGTCCGGTGACGGTGACACGGGAACAACGCTAGCCGGTGCGGCCCGGTCGTTGATCAACGCCATGGATCGTTTGCCGCTTGCCGATCACACTCAACTCTATCGAGCAATCGGTCTTGAGTTGAGCCAGACAATGGGTGGATCCTCCGGTGTTCTTCTTGCAATTTTCTTCGCGGCAACCGGCGACGGCGCATCGAGCGGATTGCCGATGCGGGAAGCTTTGAAGGCGGGCTTGCAACGAATGCAGGAAATTGGCGGAGCCAATCTGGGAGATCGCACAATGGTTGATGCGCTGGCACCTGCGTTGGAAGCTTTGACGCATGGTCTCCAGGAAGCCGCAGAAGCTGCACGTTCCGGAGCCAATCATACAGCAACAATTGTGAAGGCAAAGGCTGGGCGTGCGTCCTATATCAGTGCAAAACAACTTGAAGGACATGTCGATCCAGGAGCGGAGGCAGTGGCACGGTTGTTTGAACATTTGGCAGCCTGAGCATTGGGGGCCTTTTTTCAGCTTTCCGGAAAGTCATTGATCCCGACCGCACACGAATTGCAACCAGGCAATTGCTTCCACTAATGGTTGAAAAGGAGAGCGGCATGAGTAATGACCTATCGAGACGCAAGGTCGCCCTGGTCGCACATGACAGAAAGAAGGAACGGTTGGCGTCGTGGGTCCGGCAGTGGGCCGATATCTTGGCTAGACACGAGCTGGTTGCAACGGAAACGACCGGTGGAGTCTTGTGCCAGAATGTCAGTGACTTGAGCATCACGACGACAAAAAGCGGACCTATGGGCGGCGATCAACAAATCGGCGCAATGATCGCGGAAGGCAAGATCGACCTACTGATATTCTTCACCGATCCCTTGTCACCCCACCCTCATGACGTCGATGTGAAGGCGCTTACCCGGCTCGCGACAGTATATGACATTCCCATGGCCTGCGGTCCCGCAACGGCAGACTTGATCATGCGATCTGGATTTCTGGAAGACGCGATATCAAGATAACGGCATAATCCAGCTCGTCTGGAACAATAAGCCTTGTTGGCATCCTTGCATTAATGTTGGAGAAGAAAGAATCCACAAATCCAGGGGGCTATTCACATGGCTGCTCTGGGATCCTGCTATGACATTAGGATCGGGCTTCGACCATGGCAGTAACCAAGAGTCTTGCCATTCGGCTAAATGCTTCCCCTGGCTCTTCGGCGTCTCAGCGAGAGCACGCGGGCTAAGTCACCGGCCCGGGATTGAAGAGTGCAAGTTGATTTCGAAGGCCAAGACGCTCCGCGCAGGTCTTCTCGCCGCTGGCAACCGCGAGGATCTTCTCAAACATAGTCCAGCCCATACTCTGAAGGCTCACGCCGGCCGAGACGATCGGGCCTGCGTCTACATCCATCAAATCATGCCAACGCCTGGCCAGATCGCTCCGGGTTGCCACCTTGATGACGCCCGGATCAAGCTCAACAGATGGAGATATGATTACAACAACGTCAGGCCGCACTCGGCCCTGAATGGCAATCCACCGACAACCGCGCGCCGGGCGCTTGAGCTACCTGATGGCTCCACACCCGACGCGCTCGCCAAACCGAAACCAATGGAGTATCAAACCCAAGGACTCTCCTGTTGACCATGGGACCCGAAGGGCTCACGTCACTGGTTTCGTACACTCAAGGATGACCCGACCTTTTTGAACGCTCTTTAGTCTGGCCCGGAAATTAACGACAGAACCTTCAGTTACATCGGGATAGGCCGAAATTTGACTCTCATCGAAAAGACAAGACAGAAAATCTTCGTCCTGTTCAATTGACTCTTGAGCACGCTGTACCATGCTGGTGACGCCGCGAAATTCATCACCTGAGTAAACTCGCCGCGATTTCACCTTTCTCGTAACAAACTCATACTTTCCATCTTTGAAGTTTATTTTGCTTACCACCATGGAAAAATACGGATGCAATTTGAGAATTTTGTTTATCTTGATCGGGTTGTCCTCCTTTCCGATGAGCTGATTGATTTGGCCAACCTCCATAAATAGACCACATCCATTCGACTTTTTCGCAAAGAGCGTCTCATTCGAAAATTTGGAATAGTGGTCACATATGACAATCATTCCACCCTCGCTGAAAATAAGCATTTCGTGGAAGGTTTCGAGCCCTCGCTTGGATCGATGGTAGTTGCCAAAGGTGTTTAAGATATATAACCCCCACACACTTAACTCCGGATATTGTATATTCCTGTCTGCATTGGAATGCGTGAAAAACTTCGTCAAGGCGGGATTAACATCTGCGATTTTCAATCTATATTTTGAGCCGTTGTTCGTAAAAAACAGGGCGTGAGCTCCTACGTCTCCTGACTTGTACGCACCTTGATACTTAAAATCATACTCCTTGCCATTCCACTTAAGCTGTAAATGTTGATTGATCATTCTTTTACCGTTCGCATCAACCTTCGCTGAATCTTCATCAATGAGATAGGCGTAGTTGTTCCGAACGAGGGGAGACTGGCTGAAATCCAAACTTTCGACGTATGCAAACAGCTTACCTGATTTATGAATTTTGAGCCCGATATGGCGCTCTTGAGAATGGCCGATCGATATAAATTGAATGACTATCGCGACTGAGAGACCAACTATTCTGAAGAGTGACATGGTATTGTCTCCAACTTAGATCGGATGTGGCGTCAGGTTAGCCAGAGCATCCATCGAAGTGAACGCCTATGTTTATCGATTGCGCGTTATGGCCTGCTGCCGGTTCGGTGGACACCGAGTTAAGGTGTTTATGATGAAACCGGAGTTTACCCATGAAGAGAAGAAAGTTCAGTCGCGAGTTCAAGCTTGAGGCCGTCAGGCTGGTCAGGGATCGGGGCGTAACAGTCGCCCAGGCGGCCCGCGATCTCGATTTGCATGAGAATGTGCTGCGCAAATGGATCAAGGAGTTTTCAGCCGATCCGCAGTATGCGTTTCCAGGCCACGGTCAGATGAAGCCGGAGCAACTTGAGATCGAACGGTTGCGCCGGGAAGTGGCGAAGCTGAAGGCGGAGCGCGACATTCTAAAAAAGGCCGCGGCCTACTTCGCGAGGGAAGTGACATGAAGTTCGCTTTTATCGCGAAGCACCGCCATATCTGGCCGGTGGCATGGCTATGCAACGCGTTGGATGTCTCACGTTCAGGCTTCCATGCCTGGCTCAACCGCCGCCCCAGCGCCAGATCACGATATGACGAGACGTTGTTTGCAGCGATCGACACAAGCTTCAGGAGAAGTGACCGCACCTATGGTGCTCGCCGTGTCTGGCGCGATGTTCTGGCAGAAGGGTTGTCTTGCGGTCTTCATCGCATTGAACGGCTGATGCATCGCAATGGCTTGCGTGCACGCCCGCGCCGGCGAGGTCTGCCAAAGGATGCCGGCGAACGCCTGGCCGCATCGGTATCACGGAACATTCTGGACCGGGCCTTCGAAGCTCATGCCCCCAACCGCAAGTGGGTGGCTGACTTCACCTATATCTGGACTGCACAAGGATGGCTTTACGTTGCTGCCGTCATCGATCTGTTCTCACGCCGTGTCGTCGGCTGGTCGATGAGTTCGAGCATGACGGCACAGCTCGTCACCGATGCACTCATCATGGCAATCTGGCGCAGGGGCAAGCCGGACAGCCTGCTGCATCATTCCGATCAGGGCAGCCAATATACAAGCGAGCAGTTCCAAAGCCTGATGGCCGATCACGGGGTCACGTGCTCGATGAGCCGGTCTGGCAATGTGTGGGACAATGCGGCGATGGAGAGTTTCTTCTCATCGCTCAAAACCGAACGGGTTGCCCGAAAAACCTTCCGCACACGCGATGAAGCAAGAGCCGATGTGTTCGATTACATCGAGCGGTTCTACAACCCCAAACGCAGGCACTCGACCCTGGGATATCTCAGCCCGGTTGAGTTCGAGGAAAAGGCGATGTTAGCTTAACTGAATGTCCACCGAACCGGCAGCAGGCCAAAGTGAACAGTTTGCGAACAGACAGGAACGTCGCACTGGAGAGTACCCGCAAAGAGCTCAATCGGATCAAACAACGTCTCGATGGTTTGTATGATGCAATAGCAGACGGATTGAGGACGCAAGGGCTCAAGACAAAGCTGGAGGAGTACGAACAACGCAAAATCACCCTCGAAAAACTACTTTCCAATGCCCCACCTCCTGCACCAATCCTTCACCCCAAACTCGCAGAGTTGTATCGCCAAAAAGTGGAAGATCTTCAAACCAGCCTAAATGCCGATGACACAAGGACAAAGGCCGCCGAAATACTCAGGGGGCTGATTGAGTGCGTCAGAGTTCGCTACACTCATGACGGTCTGGAAGTTGAACTCATCGGCGAAATTGTCAACATGGTGGACCTCGCACAGAGCGGCGCCCGAAATGGAAAAGCCGCCTCGAATGAGACGGCTATACCCAGTTCATACCGAAGTTCGGTAAAGGTGGTTGCGGGGGCAGGATTTGAACCTGCGACCTTCAGGTTATGAGCCTGACGAGCTACCGGGCTGCTCCACCCCGCGCCAAACTGGGCTTCAAACGTAAACAAGCTCCATGAGAGGAGCCGTTACGTCAAAAAAGTCAGGTTTCGCAAAGAAGGGATATCTGATGAAACGGTTGTTCGTGTATCTGCATTCAGCAGACCTGGCGACGACCTACTCTCCCGTGCCTTAAGACAAAGTACCATCGGCGCTGAGGAGTTTAACGGCCGAGTTCGGGATGGGATCGGGTTTGGGCTCCTCGCAATAATCACCAGGCCGGCAAAATGCAGACCTGTATTTCTGGTCAAATTCGAACGTGTCACCGTCGATGCCCCTCGGGCCCTTTTACGGGTCCCGAGTGAGCATTGACTAATGAGAGTAATCAAGCCGATCGAGCTATTAGTACCGGTAAGCTCCACACATTGCTGCGCTTCCACACCCGGCCTATCAACGTGGTGGTCTTCCACGACTCTCAAGGGAGAACTAGTTTTGAGGGGGGCTTCCCGCTTAGATGCTTTCAGCGGTTATCCTGTCCGTACATAGCTACCCTGCAATGCCGCTGGCGCGACAACAGGTCCACCAGAGGTACGTCCACCCCGGTCCTCTCGTACTAGGGGCAG
>JAJFHD010000050.1 GCA_021775805.1 Alphaproteobacteria bacterium
CGGGCAGCATTCCATGTTCCAGAACGAAGACACCATCCAGCTCATCAAGATGTGCGACGACTGCCGGATAGAGACCCAGGCTATGGGCGCCAACGACCCGTTTGCCCAAGGCACCCCGCCGCGCATTCGCACGACCGAGGATTACCTGGCTGCGGAAGACGCTGTAAAGGCCGGCAAAAAGGAATTCAGCGGTCTCAGTATCGAAGATTTTCTGAAGGACGAGGACTGACGATAATATGGACAGTCTGCGTTAGGGTGCACTGCACGATGCCCCCAAAACTGCCATGTACCTGCTTGATACGTACATCCCCAGAATTGCAAAGCAGGAGGTCCTCGTGTCGGCGCACGTGGACGACAGTTTAAACCGTATCTGGTGGCACACTGCAGGTCAGCTCCGGGAACCAATCCCCTAAATCGCAACACCCTTTGAGGCCTTCCTCCCCATGCTACTTTCCGTCCGGCGGGAACTGGGACGTACAGTAGGCCAGAGCCCGTTGAAGAAACCGGGAATGTTGCGTCGCGGTGATGACACCGTCGGACAGCATCTTGTCCACGTCTGCCGAACGCTTATCACGGCAGTCGACAAATTCGGGGTTCAGACCTGTGTTTCCGGTCTTGGCGCCGGGCATCAGGTCGTTGCGGTGATAAACACCTAACAGCGCCAGACAGGCGGCAATCACGGCGACGGCGCAGAGTCGGGCAACAGGTCTGTCAAGAAAGCCTGGCCTTGGTTCAGTACCTTCGGTCATCTGCCCGGCTCACCCTATCCACCCTGCACCAACGGCAGGTTCATCAACAGGTTCTGGGGCTTCATCTTGAGCTTGCCGGATTTGGTCTTGGCAAGACCCAGGTAGACCGGACGGCTCCCGACCGATGAAACGACCATTGCGGGATCGTTAAAAGTCATGCGAAAGAGCCCCAGGATTTGCTGATTGTCCTCGAAAGGCAGTTCCCGGCCTTCATAGAGCGCATTGAGGATCCGGGTCGCCTCACTGTCGAGACCGATGTGCCAGGTCCAGCGTTCGTCGTCGATACGCTGCATCGGCTGGATACGGACACTGATACCCATCATGTGACGCAGCCACGTCTCCAGGACACGGGCCAGGGCGTCGAGGCCCGGCTGGGTGAAACGCAGATCGATGACGGTGTCAAAACGATCGCTCCGGTCCCAGTAGATGTCACTGTTGTCTTCGTCGAGCACGTCGAGTTCCACGGTTCTGGCCGGCGTGTTGCTTTCCAACAGCAACTGACCGAGGCCGCCCAAACCCTGGTTTGCCGAATGCATTTCGACGATCTCGTCGTCGGCCAGCATGATCAGGCCGTTGTCGGTGCTGACATTCTGATCGCGGAAGAGTATTTCCGCGGCACGAATGCGGATCGGATCCATCACCCTGGCGAGACAGTTCCGCAATATGGCGTGAACCATCTGATCCAGAAACACCGGCGGCACAGTTACCGCCTTGGACCGAATGAGTTCGAGGTAAGCTGCCTCCAGTGTGCCGGCCTCGACAAGCTTGTCGCGAAACCCGAGCACAATGCGGTAGCTGTCACGGGCGTCTTCGTCGGCCAGCGATGCCACCCTTTCGGCAGAAACAGCCATGAGCGGATCCGTCATGAGCGCGTCATGCAGGGCAATTTCCCGGGCACAGGACTCCTCGACGGGGTGAACCTCCGGCCGGGTGTAATAGGCGCGCAGGTAATCCGGCGTAACCACAAGACGGCCGGCGTCGTTCACATCGAGAAGGTGAAATCCGGAGGACTTCCAGAACTCATGCATCGTCTTCAACCACTTGCCATACCTTGGTGTGAATCGGTTCGCTGGGCGGGGTTATGATCCGGAACTCTTCGCGGATCTCCCCGTCCTCCAGAATCCGCCGCAGGGTAAAAACCGTGTTCACCGGCTCGCCGGCACACAGATCAATGACAAAATCTGCCTCGCTTCGGGCAGCGGCCAGGGCATCGTCCCTGGAAGGGGCGCCGTAGACCTCGACAAAACGGTTGCTCAGAACCCCAAGCAGCTCGTCATGATCGTCGCCCGACATCTCGGAAATTGTGGCGAAAGTCGATCGCCCGAAGGACGGAATGCCAAGAAACCCGTTCGCAAAAGCCTGTCTTGTCTTGCCGACGACCTGTTCGTCACGAATGCCGGCGAACTCGAATCCACCTGGCAAAGCCCACTCATCGGGGCGGGCGGCGTTTTCGAAAACATGGTCGTCCGAGCCATCGAACCTGATCACGCGCAGGAACTTCATGGGGCCACGTCCGGATCCGCATAATCGACATAGTCGAAGATCGACAGTGAGTTGACTTCATCGCTGTCATCGGGGCGGAATAGCAGATTGCCGGTCTCGTCCAAACCTACGAATGTTCCCTTGTGATGCTCACCCCCGAGGATAACGTCTATCTGTTCGCTCAGTTCGGTGCAGCGTCCGACCCAGACTTCATGGATCGGCTTGAAGCCCTCGTGTTGCCAGGTGTTGATCCAGACCAGAAAGTGCCGGCAGAACGATTCCACAAGCTGGGTTCTGGTGATGTCGCCGCAGCCTTCTTCAAGCAGATTGGTGTTGTGCGCGTCGTCGCCGGGCTCAATCTCCCGGTTCTCGACCCGAAGATTGACAATGATCGCGACCACCATCCAGTCGGGCACTTCATCATGGCGACATCCTGCGGGCAACGCCACATGAACATGACCGGCGGTCGCGCCATTGACCAGTAGGCTGCCCGGCCAGGCATAGTAGAGACCAAGTTCCGGCGGTCCAATGGCCCCGAGGCTGTCTCCGAAAGCCACCATGGCCGCAAACATCATCTGAATGGCCGTCGAACTTGGCACGTCCGGTTCGAGAACCACAGCGACGTCGAGGGTATCCGTCGACCGTGCCCAGAATACATCGCCGGCGCCCGCAGTGCCGCCGGCAGCCTGGCTTTGGGCAGTTTCATATGCTTTGACGGCTCCCTTGACCGGATGACCGGTGAGCAAAGGCGGAAACGTCGGGTCTGGCATGTGCATGGGCGGTCAACCGGAAATGAGACTGTCGGTCAGGACAGGTCGATTTCACCTTCGACCACATGGTCCAGATCGAGGCCCTCTGCAGTCAGCACAACCCGGACCTTGACGGAGCCTTCGCTCAGTCCGGAATTTCTGACCGCCGTCTCAATCTGCTGTTGTGAGGTGACGCCGACCTGTTTCAGAAACTTTCGCATCGACATATTGAATTTTTCGTTGTCCATTCTCGCTCTCCCAATTCCGTGTCAGTTCGTGTTACTGAGCCGTTGCCGGCTGGCCAAATCTGATAACCAGGGACATTTGCTTGTTTCCGCGCACAATGTCCACATCAAGCTGGTCTCCGTTTTTCATCCGGCCGATCACAGACGTGAAATCGGCCGGTTTGTGAATTCTTCTGCCCCTGGCGCGCACGATCAGGTCGCCATTCCTGAGCCCCGCCCGTTCGCCGTGAGATCCAGCTTTGACGTTCAGCACGCGGGCGGCAAGCCGTCCGGCCTCGCCTTTTCGAATGGCGGGACCGAGCCGCAAGCCCGTGACGACGCGCTGGACGCGGCCGTGGGCCATGAGGTCGGTTATCACCCGCTGCACAAGCGGTGCCGATATGGCGAAATTGACGCCCAGATTACCGTCCGCACCTGCCGTGAATATCGCTGAAATGAGCCCGACGAGGGCGCCTTCGGCATTGATCAGGGCACCGCCGGACATTCCCGGATTAACCGCGGCATCGGTCTGGACGAAATCTTCGATGGCATTGAAACCGGCGCCGGCCTTATGGACGCCCGAGACGATGCCGCAGCTTACCGACAAGCCGAAACCGAACGGATGGCCCAGAGCGCAAACCGGTTGGCCCATGGCTGCATCGCCAGCAAACTCAAGGGCCGGCAGTTCCCGGCCGATGGTCAACAGGGCTATATCGGTGAAGGGGTCGCGCGCCGCGATCCGGGCATCGACCACGGTGCCGTCCGGCGTCCGGACCTGCACGGTTTTGGCTCGCCCGATAACGTGGCTGGCCGTCAGTATGGTTCGCCCGTCCGCGATCGCAACACCGGAACCTTCCGGTTCGGCAGGGCGTTTGATATCCGCGGGCCAATCGGGCAGGACAGAAACAATCGAGGGAAGCGCCTTTGCGATCGAGTTCCTATAGTCGTCGGCCGACACCGTGTCTGCAGTGGCAACGACCGCCGCCGCTACGACAACGAGTGCAAGACTTGCGAGGGCACGCTTGGTGTATGACACGATGCCCGGTCAGTGCCTGACCGAGCCGTTGTCGGACGTGTAGACATCCTGCGCCGACATGCTGAGTTGCTGCAGCCCGGCGTTGGCGACAAACACGATGACACCGATCATAACAAGGCTCGCCAGAAATGCCTTCATGTCTTTCTCCCAATTTTATCTACTGTACGCCCTGTGCTTCGGACGCTTCCAATCTATCACCTTTTGTTGCCCGTTCGAGATAGGCAATCAATGCATTTCTGATCTTTTCGCTCTTGATGCGCTGCAACGGCATCTTGGTGCCGGGGGTATAGTGTTCCGGTCCTTGCGCGAACAGTTCTCCTATGGTCTTCGCGGTCCACACGATCGTGGAACCTGTCAACGCCTTTGAATAGACGTACCCCGGAATGGTGCCGGCCCGGCGCCCGAACAGATTGTAGAGAGTCGGCCCGGCACGGTTGGCATCGTCGGGCGTTAAAGTGTGGCAGATACTGCACTTGCGGGCGAATTGGCGTTCGCCGAGTTCGACGTCGCTGCCAACCTGGAACCGTCTGGGAAACTTGCCCCGGGCCGGTTCGAAGGGCTTGGCAGGTTCCATCTGCCAGAGGAACGCAACGTCATCGAGCCCGGCAAAATACATGCCCTTGCCGTCGCTCAGAAAATCCAGCGCCCATACGGGTCCGACCGGGTTGTCAAACGTGAACTTGACCCGCCACTCGGCAATCGACCACACGTTGATCCGGCCGTCTCCGCCACCGGTCGCCACCAGATCCTTTTCCTTGGATATGGCACTTGAAAGAACCGGACCCTCATGGACCCCAAGGTCCTTGGTTATGTCGCCGGTGCCGACGTTCAGTAGCTTTACGGCCCCGTCTAGCGCGCCAAACAGGAGACGGTCAGGCTGGTTCAGGACTTCCAGTGTATTGACCCCCCAGCCATAGCGCAGAACGGTCCGCAGCGGCCTGCGGCGAACCACATCCCAGCTGCGTATGGTGCCGTCGTAGCCACCTGAAAACAGCAACGCTCCATCGGCGGAGAACGTGACCGTGTTGACATTGTTGGTGTGCCCGGTCAGCAGATCGCTGCCGTACGGCTCCGTCAGCTGCCACAGTCCGATGGTCCGATCCCAGGCAGCCGACGCGGCGGTCCGGCCATCAGGCGATACGGCGATATCGACAACTTTTCCCTTGTGTCCTTGGAAACGGCGGATCAATTGGCCTGACCCTATATCCCACAGTCCTACGGTTCCGTCATCGCTTCCGGTTACCGCGCGCGCACCATCCGGCGTGAAGGCAACCGCGTTGACGGCAGCGTCATGTCCCAGAAACCGCATCAGCAGGTCCGGCGTGTCGCCTGAAATGTTCCACGATATCATCGAGTAGTCAAAACTTCCCGACAACACCCTGGTGCCGTCCGGAGAAATCTGGAGCGCCTTGATCGGGCCGCCATGGCCTTTCAGATCACCCGCCCGTGCTGCACCCAGCCCTGCCATCACAACCACACAGACGAGGGCGAGGTTTCGCATCTGCAAACTGCCGGACTTATTCCGCGGGCTGGGTCTGGGGGGCGGCACCGTCGTCGGCGGGGCCTCCCGCCTCCGGTTTGTCGGGCACGGGCGGTGCCGGCTTGGCCGGTGCCACTTTATCCATCCAGAGGGAGTGATGTTCACGCGCCCAGTTGGTGTCGACCTCGCCGGAACCCATGGCGTCGAATGCGCCCTCCATGCCGATCGTGCCGATATAAATATGAGCGACAATGACGACCATCAGAATCAGGCCTACGATCGAATGCCAAAGTTGACTGAGCTGCATTTCCTGCATTGCCGTCAACTCGGTCGGCAGTTTGAAGCCGAACATGTTCATGATTTCGAAGGTCTTGGCGAACATGGCGTACTCGAAGGGAAACATCAGGGCGATACCAGAGAGGCTGAGCGACGCACCGCCAAGTACGACGATCCAGAAGATGAGCTTCTGACCCGGATTGAACTTCTTGGCCGGCGGATGGCTGTGTTTCGAGAACAGGCCGCCAAGCCTGATGATCCACCCAATATCGTGACGGCTGGGCAGGTTGTCCTTGAGCCACATCAGGAAAATCAGGGCGAGGCCAACCATGAAGGCAAACGCCACATAATTGTGCAGCCACTTGCCCCAGAAGGTAATTGCGGCAAAGACTTCCGGTCCGGTCACCGGGATCAGCACATAGCGTCCATAGAGCATGTTCAACCCGCTCAAACCCAGAATGATGAACGAGACGGCCAGGAGCCAGTGGCCGAAGCGTTCCACGCTGCGAAAACGGGTAACGGTATCCCCGCTTCTTCCGGCTTCGATTCTGATCCTGCCCCGGATCAGGAAGAACAAGGCCAGCAATATTCCGATACCGGCAAATCCCCACACGCCATAGGTGGAGAGAGGCCCGTTTCTGAAGGCGCGCCAGTTGTCGCCCTCGGACTGGATGAGGACGGCGGCCTGCTGGTCGGGAATCGATACCTTGCCTTGAGCACCTTGCCGGATGGCGCGCCAGAATTCCGCATCCGAAGACGTGCCCAGGGAATTACCGGGCACCGCCCCTTGCTGGGCGAAAGTGGCGTCGGACACAGTCAGAACGGCACCGATGCCGATCAAAACGACCGCCATGATCATGACGACAAGGCGTTTCACGTGCGATTCCTGGCCGGTATTCATGCGACCTGTCCCCTCGATACTATATGTATTGCTGTTTCAGGCCGCGTTGGATCAATCGTTTGCGGTCTTCTTTGCTAAGTTTCTCGTCTTCGGCGCCCTGATAGACACCCTTCTCATAGTGCAGCGGTCGGCCCAATTCGGCCTCGCGGCATCCTGTGAGGGCTGCAAGCAGTCCGCACACCCCAAATGCAAGTTTCAGTGCGGTGGATGAGTTTGATGGCATGGAACCCAACGTCTATGTGCAAAGTTTCAGGTTTAAGCGACGGCAGCCGCCCAACACACGCTTGTATCGGACGGTACACCCGTAGCCCCACGGAACCCGCGGACCGCGATGTTACAGCGTCTGAATCAAAACGGTTTCGGGAGGCAGTGGACGCCGCCTCCCGAAGCCACGTGTCGTTCTTACGAACCGCCACCGGGATAAGCGCGTCCCCAGCCCCAGGCACCAGACCCGAAGCCGCGGGAAACTACACGCTCACGGTAGATGTTCGACACAATGTCGCCATCACCGGCAAGCAGTGCCTTGGTCGAGCACATTTCCGCACAGAGCGGGAGCTTGCCTTCGCCAAGACGGTTGCGACCGTACTTCTTGAACTCCTCGTTGGAGTGGGCTTCTTCCGGTCCGCCGGCGCAGAACGTGCATTTGTCCATCTTGCCGCGGGAACCGAAATTGCCGACCTGCGGATATTGCGGCGCGCCGAAAGGACACGCGTAGAAGCAATAACCGCAACCGATGCAGAGATCCTTGGAATGCAGCACCACACCTTCTTCGGTCTGGTAGAAGCAGTCCACAGGACATACCGCCATACAAGGCGCGTCCGAACAATGCATGCAGGCCACAGAAATGGACCGCTCGCCGGGCTTGCCGTCACTGATCGTGACGACACGCCTGCGGTTCACGCCCCACGGGACTTCGTGCTCGTTCTTACAGGCTGTAACACATGCATTGCACTCGATGCAGCGCTCAGCATCACAAAGGAATTTCATCCGTGCCATAGCGTCTACTCCTTATGCCTTGGATATCTTACAGAGGGTGACTTTGGATTCCTGCATCAGGGTCACCGAGTCGTAGCCGTATGTCTGAGCGGTATTTGACGCTTCACCCAGGACATAAGGGTCGGCTCCGTCAGGATACCTGTCACGCAGATCCTTGCCCTGCATGTGTCCACCGAAGTGGAACGGCATGAAGGCAACGCCCTTGCCGACCCGTTCTGTGACCATGGCCATGACCTTGACCTTGCCTTTCTCGGGCCCCTCCAACCAGACCATCTCGCCATCTTTGATGCCCAGATTGTTGGCATCGGTGATGTTGATCTCTGCGAACATGTTCTGCTGGAGTTCGGCAAGCCAGGGGTTGGACCGCGACTCGTCGCCGCCGCCTTCGTATTCCACCAGGCGCCCCGACGTCAGGATGATCGGATACTCCTGAGAGAAATCCTTTTCCTGGATCGATGCATAGAAGGTCGGCAGACGATACATCTTGCGATCTTCATAGGTGGCGTACTTGGGCAGGAGATCACGCCGTGGCGTGTACAGCGGCTCACGATGGAGCGGCACCGGATCCGGGAACGTCCAGACCACGGCACGTGCCTTCGCGTTGCCAAACGGCGCACAGCCATGCTTGATCGCAACCCGCTGGATGCCGCCTGACAGGTCGGTCTTCCAGTTGGTCTTGTCACCGGCGACCTTTTCGATGGCTGCGTTCTCATCAGCCGTCAGATCACCTTCCCAGCCAAGCTTCTTCAGCATGGCCATGGTGAATTCCGGATAACCGTCCTTGATTTCGGACCCAACCGGATACGAGCCTTCTGCCAGAAGGTTATCACCTTCGCGCTCGACACCGAAACGTGCCCGGAAACACAAGCCGCCTTCTGCGACCGGTTTCGACGGGTCGTAGAGGTTGGGTGTGCCGGTATGTTTCATGTCGGCGGTGCCCCAGCACGGCCAAGGCAGGCCATAATACTCACCATCGACCGGGCCGCCATTGGCGCGCAACGTGGTCCTGTCGAAAGTGTGCTGGTTTGCCATATGCAGCTTGAGACGGTCCGGCGACTGGCCGGTATAGCCGATCGTCCACATGCCCTTGTTGAATTCAAGGGTCACATCCTCCACGAGGGGCTCGTCATTCTCGACCTTGATGTGCTTGAACATCTCGTCGGCAAAGCCGAACTTCTTGGCGAACTTGTAAATGATCGTGTGATCGGGAAGCGACTCGAACAGCGGGTCGACAACCTTTTCACGCCATTGCAACGACCGGTTGGACGCGGTCACCGAGCCGTAGGTCTCGAACTGGGTCGAGGCCGGCAGCAGGTAGACGTTGTCCTTCTTCTCGTGCATGACCGCCGACATGGTCGGATACGGATCGATGACGACCATGAGATCGAGCTTGTTCATGGCCTTCTGCATTTCCGGCAGACGGGTCTGCGAGTTCGGTGCATGGCCCCAGAAGACCATGGCGCGCAGATTGTCGGTCTGGTCGATGTTTTCCTTGTCTTCGAGGACGCCGTCGATCCAGCGCGATACCGGTATGCCCTTGGACTGCATCATCTTTTCGGATTCAAAGCGGCCGAGCAGATAATCGTACTCAACGTCCCAGACCCGAGCCCAATGCTTCCACGACCCTTTCTTGAGGCCGTAGTAACCGGGCAGCGAGTGCGACAGCACGCAGAAATCGGTTGCGCCCTGAACGTTGTCGTGTCCGCGGAAGATGTTGGTACCGCCACCGGTCTTGCCCATGTTGCCCAGTGCAAGCTGCAGAATGCAGTAGGCGCGCGTGTTGTTGTTGCCGTTGGTGTGCTGGGTACCGCCCATGCACCAGATGACGGTGCCGGGTTTGTTGGTGGCCATCTTGCGGGCAACACGGCGGAGCTGCGATCCGGGAACGCCGGTGACGTTCAATACTTCGTCGGGATTCCACTTGGTCACTTCTTCTCTTATCTGGTCCATGCCCCAGACACGCTGACGGATGAACTCTTCATCTTCCCAGCCGTTCTCGAAAATGTGCCAGAGAATGCCCCAGATCAGGGCCACGTCCGTGCCCGGACGCATCCGGACGTATTCAGTCGCGTGCGCCGCAGTGCGTGTGAAACGAGGATCACAGACAATCAACTCGGCGTTGTTCTGCTCTTTCGCCTTCATCAGGTGAAGCAGGGAAACCGGATGGGCTTCCGCCGGGTTGCCGCCGATCACGAAAATCGCACGGGAGTTGTGAATGTCGTTGTAGGAGTTGGTCATCGCACCGTAGCCCCAGGTGTTGGCAACACCTGCAACCGTGGTGGAGTGACAGATACGGGCCTGGTGGTCACCGTTGTTGGAACCCCAGAACGCGTAAAGCTTCCGGAACAGATAGGCCTGTTCGTTGGAATGCTTGGCGGAACCCAGCCAGTAAACAGAATCAGGACCGGACTGCTCACGGATCTGGAGCATCTTGTCGCCGACTTCGTTGATGGCTTCGTCCCAGGTGATCCGGGTCCACTTGCCGTCGACAAGTTTGGTTGGATATTTCAGACGACGTTCGCCATGCGCGTGTTCGCGCACCGATGCACCCTTGGCGCAATGGGCGCCGAGGTTGAACGGGCTGTCGAAACCAGGTTCCTGGCCGACCCAGACACCGCCGCTGACTTCCGCCAGGACCGTGCAGCCGACCGAACAGTGCGTACACACCGATTTCTTGATTTCGATGTCCCCGTTACCGGTTCCAGCGGCTTCCGCCTTCTGGACCATTGCTCCACTCAATGCGGTCGCGGCCGTCAATCCACCGACTGCAAGACCGGATCGACGCAGGAATGTGCGCCTGTCCATGGTTCCGCCGGTCAAATCCGTTAGGGCCGATGACAGCCGGGGGCCATTCGCAACCCCGCCAGTCTTCTTCCTAAGCATATCCGTCTCCTCAAATCGTTGTTGAGCCGAAAAGCGGCTCTGTTTTACCCATTAATCGAACCGGCTTCTTCAGAAGCGGGCAAGCTCATAATAGGTTTTCACGTGCTCGCTTTCGCGATAGGACGAACCGCCCTTCTGCAGGTCCTTTGCGGCCTGCACAGGCACGCTGCCAACTGCCATTGCCGCTCCTCCTGTCAGCGTGCCGATACCGGCAAACTTCAGGAAACTTCGGCGGTCGGTCGTCGTCTTGTCGTTCTGATCAGACATTTCCTCCTCCTTTCAATATGTTAACCCGCAAAATTCACTCAACATACTCGTCTCTTCGGTGTCGTCTCTTCAGTGTCTTCTCTTCGATGTCTTCTCGCATTTGCCGGTTCCTGACTTCTGGAACCATCGAATACTGACACGACTTCTGCATGTGCGGGACGCTTCCGGCAATGCCGCTCCCGCTGTCTCACTCCATCGTAAAGGCCATCTCCTCAATGCTCATGAAAATCCGGCCGATCGATCCGACGGGTACATAGAGAACCGAATTCTTGGCAGCCTCGAGATCCTTGAAAAAATGCGATGCCCAGGATCCGATATGGGCTTCGAAAAATGCTCTTTGCTCGCCCAGGTCGGCGGGTTCGCCAAAGTCACCGGCAATCAGGCCGCCCATCATTTCGAACAGAGCGGCAATATGATCCTCGGGTTCCTTTACCGTCTCGCGACGCTCGATTCCGAGACGCTCCATATCGTTGCGCAACCGGGCAAGCGGCTTTTCATGAAGGAATCCCGTGAGATAATACGACCCGTAGGGCAGCAGTTCGCCGCGGCCGACACCAATAAACAGATCATGGAATTCCTGAACCGCAACCCCGTGGGATGAGCGGCCGGCGATGTGGGCAAAGGCCTGAATGGCTTGTCCAAGCTCGGTTTCGTCGCCTGTCATCCTGGCGGCAGCCTCAAGCTCGGACACCTCGGGCGGGCGCCCAAGAAAATGTGCCAGAAGTCGATACATATGCGCCCGAAGCGCGTCTTCTTCCGTCAATTTGTAAGACTGTACAGTCCCGGATAAATTCATACCGGCGACGTACCCTCCCGTCCTTGCTTCAACACCACGTTTACCTGAAGCACTAACTCATTGGATCAAAACACTATTCGAGCCGATGAGATGGTCTTGCGTTCCTCGGCATCCGGATTTGTGCCACCCGGAATGCGCTTTCTTTCGTGGCGCCTGATTAAATCGAGTCAAAGAATAGCGCCGCAAACCGCCACATGGCAACCGCTATGGTCCGGCCGTGGCCTCCTTTTCATCATATGGGAACCCGTCAAATTCTGTGTCACCGGCGCCAATTCCGTCTATGATACGGCTAACCGTGTGACAATGCGGTCCGTTCCGGGCTGTTTAAGATTGTTTGGGCAATGCATACATAGTGCATGCCGTATGCCTGAGCCGGACATGTCACGACATAATTTTGACACAGGGAGATCCGGGTGTCGCAGGAACATGATCAGCCGGTGAATTCAGAGTCCGGATTCACATCTCAACTGGACCCCATGGCTCAATCGCAAATGATCGATCCATTTGGACGTCATGTGAGCTATCTGCGGGTGTCGGTAACGGACCGTTGCGATTTTCGGTGCGTCTACTGCATGTCGGAGAACATGACATTCCTGCCGCGCAAGGACCTCCTCACCCTGGAAGAGCTCGACCGGCTCTGCTCGGCGTTTGTCACAAAGGGGGTGCGCAAAATACGCCTGACGGGCGGCGAACCGCTGGTGCGCAAGAACATCGTGAGCCTGTTCGGCAGTCTCGGCCGGCACCTCGAAAGCGGTGCCCTTGAAGAGCTGACCGTGACAACCAACGGCAGTCAACTGGTCAAGTTTTCCGACGATCTCTATGCGGCCGGCGTCAGACGCATCAATGTTTCACTCGACACAATCGATGCCGCGAAGTTCAAGGCGATTACGCGGTGGGGCGAATTCAGCAAAGTCATGGATGGCCTGGATGCCGCACAGAGGGCGGGTCTTGAGGTTAAGATCAATACGGTAGCCCTAAAGGGTGTCAACGAGGGTGAGATACCTGACATGATTTCCTGGGCCCATGGCAGGGGTCTCGACATGACGCTTATCGAAACCATGCCGCTGGGCGAGATCGACGGCGATCGGACGGACCAATATCTGCCGTTGTCGCAGGTTCGCGCTAACCTGTCGGAGAGCTGGACGCTGGACGAGATCCCGTACAAGACCGGCGGCCCAGCGCGTTATGTCACGGTCGCCGAAACCGGCGGTCGTCTCGGCTTCATCACGCCGCTCACACATAATTTCTGCGAATCGTGCAATCGCGTCAGAGTCACGTGCACCGGCACGCTCTACATGTGTCTGGGTCAGGACGATGCCGCCGATCTGCGAGCTCCCCTGCGCGCCAGCGAAGCCAACGATCTGCTCGAAGCGGCGATCGACGAAGCCATAGGACGAAAGCCCAAAGGCCATGATTTTGTGATCGACCGAACCGGCCAGGCGCCCGCCGTTTCAAGGCACATGTCCGTTACAGGCGGCTGACAGGTAACATCAACCGGTAAATTTTATAACTTGAATTCAAAGTGTTACCTCTTGAATTTAATGTAAGGGCCGGACTGGAACTGAACCGTGATCGTGATCGTAGGAGCCGGTGTTGCCGGTCTGTCGCTTGGATGGCGGCTGGCCCTAAGGGGCGCCTCCGTAACGATTCTGGAAAGCGGCGAAATCGGATCCGGCGCGAGCGGGGTCGCATCGGCGTATCTCGAACCGCGCCTTGGCTCAGGTTACCTGCGCAAACTGGAGTGGGCGGCCTTTCGGGAATGGCCGGACTTTGCCGACACCGTCGAGGCGGAGTCGGATGTGACCATCGACTATCGACGGGATGGGCAGATCCGAACCGCCTATTCAGACACGCTGAGCAAGGTCAAGGCGGACGCGCAGCAAAGACAGGATGAAGGTTGGACTGTCGACTGGCTCGAGCGCCGGGAGCTCGTTTCCCGTGAGCCCTTTCTTTCCGAAGACGTGGTTGCCGGTGCCTACCTGCCGGATGTCTGCTGGCTCGACGGCAAGCTGCTGTGCGACGCGCTGGCATCGGCCATTACCCGGCGCGGCAGCACGGTCATTGAACACACCCGAGCGCAAAGCATTGCTGTCACTGGCGGCCGCGTGCGCGGCGTCATGACACCAGACGGTGTGGTCCCTGGGGAAAAAATAGTGCTTTGTGCCGGTACCGGGACCAATCTGATCGACGGAATGCCGGGCGACATTCCGGTCTGCCGGCCGGTTCGTGGGGTTGTGTTGACCATGGGCATGGATCCGGAAGCGCCAATCCTGCGGCATCTGATCCGTAGACCGGACGGATTTCTGTGCCCCCGGTCAAACGGAAATCTTCTTGTGGGCAGCACCCATGACGACGGAGAGACCTGCCTGACGCCCGATGCAGATGTGATCGAGGACCTTAAGGCTCGCGCCGCCCGAACGCTTCCGGCAATCGCGGAGCTGCCGCTGCTCAATGCCCGGGCCGGTTTGCGCACATTTGTCGGTGACGGACTGCTGCGCCTGGGCCGCAGCCAGCAATGCCGCGGCCTCTATTACAGCCTCAGCCATGCCGGGGCAGGATTCCTTCGGGCGCCAGTCATTTCGCGCGAACTGGCGGATTTCGTGCTGTCCGACGAGGCGGCCTGCCCTCACATCGGACCGTTTCTCAAACGCTGAATGCGCAAGGAACCTATTCGATAACGATGCGGGGCGCCGGTTTTGATACCGCCCCGCCTTCCCCGTCGATCTGGGCCCAGGCGGCTTCTGCAATTTCGCGGTAGATTTCCGCAAGGGGCGATTCGGGATCGGAGACCACGATTGGTTGACCAGCATCGGAACGCCGGCGCACTTCCATTTCCAGAGGGATCTCGCCGAGGAAGGGAATTCCGAGTTTCTCTGCTTCGAAGCGGGCACCGCCATGGCCAAAGATCTCGGAACGTTCGCCGCATTTCGGACAGGAGAAATAGCTCATGTTCTCGATAATGCCCAATACCGGAACATCGACCTTACGGAACATGTTCAGACCCTTGCGCGCATCGATCAGGGCAAGGTCCTGAGGTGTCGAGACGATGATGGCCCCGGCCAGCGGCACCTGCTGGGCCATGGTCAACTGGGCGTCACCGGTGCCCGGCGGCATGTCGACCACAAGGATGTCAAGCTCGCCCCAGGCAACCTCGCGCAACATCTGGGTCAGCGCGGACATGACCATGGGCCCGCGCCAGATCATCGGTGTGTCTTCGTCGACCATGAATCCCATGGACATGACCTTGACGCCAAACCCTTCCATGGGCTTCAGAATCTTGTCGTCGACGGGTTCGGGACGTCCAGTCAATCCCATAAGGCGGGGCATCGAGGGACCATAGATATCCGCGTCCAAAATCCCGACCGATTGGCCATTGGCGGAAAATGCCAGAGCCAGATTGACGGCGGTCGTCGACTTGCCAACACCGCCCTTGCCCGATGCCACGGCAACGATGGCCTTGACGCCGGGAACGCCGGCAATCTGGCGTTCGGGCGGAGCCTGACCGGCCATGGGCGGCGGCGGCGCCATTTCGCCTGCCGGCGGTTGGTGCCGAGGCGGGCCGCCGCCATTGGTTTTAGGCGGTGCACTTCCCGGCGCCCGGTCGGCAGTCAGGGCGACCATTGCGTTGTTGACACCGGGCACCGCCTTGACCACGCGCTCGGCGGCCTGGCGCATCGGCTCCAGTTCCTGGGCTTTCTCCGGATCGACGCTCAGGGAAAACACAACACTGTCGCCCTGTATCACGATTTCCGAAACCATCCCGAGAGAGACGATATCGCCTTCAAGGGAAGGGCCCTTGACCTTGCGCAAGGCGTCGAGCAGGTCTTCTTTCTTGATGTCGGTCATTCGTTGTGCTGTCCCAAATGTATTTACAGGTTGTGGAGACATCTATCTTGGATTGCCGGTCATGTCACGGACGACCTAACCACCAGACCGGAAATGCGGGATGATTAACAGTGATTGGTGGCCAGGCGATCAGTCCTCGCGCGGTGACGGTGCCATTCCACCCATTTCCGAGGTGATCTCGGCGGCGATCCGGCAGACGTTGGTTCCAAGCGCCGGCAGTCTGGAATCCGTCAGTCGCGCAGCGGGACCGGAGACCGAAATCGCTGCCAGCGGATAGGCATGTTCATCGAACACGGCACTGGCGACACACCGCAACCCGATGGCGTTTTCTTCATCATCTATCGCATAACCGGACCCGCGGGTTTGAAGGAACTCGGCTTCGAGTTCGCCGATCGACGATTTGCTGTTGGGCGTCTCCTTCTGCAGCGGCCTGGCTGTCAGGAGGGCGCCGGCCTCGTTCGCATCGAGCCAGGCGAGAATTGCCTTGCCGGTTCCCGAACAATGTATCGGCGAGCGGCCGCCGGGACCGGCAATGGCACGCATCATCTTCTGGCATTCGACCTGGGCCAGGAATATGATTTCGCCGCGATCGACAATCGCCAGATTCACGGTCTCGCCGGACTCTTCCATCAGGCGACGCATATAGGGACGGGCGATCGAAACCAGATCCCTGGAGCGCGCATAAACCGAGCCGACCTGGAACGCCTGGACACCAATCAGCCAGATGCTGCGATCGTTCTCAAACCGGACGTAGCGCTCATTCTGCAAGGTTGTCAGAAGCCGATGAGCCGTGGATGTGGGCAGGCCGACGACATGAGCGAGGTCGCTGAGGGTCAGACCATGCGGATAATCGGCGAGCGTGTTCATGATTCTGAGCGCGCGCGTGAGCGACTGAACCTGCCCGGTTCCGCGGGTATGCAATTCCCCGCGTGGAACCAAATGCTTCGGGCTTCGCTTGGTCTTGTCCAGCGGAACGACTTCAGCCAATCCGACCTCCCTTTCGATCCTTCGTCGCACCGGATGTTGACCCTGTTCCCGTGCGGAAACCGTTAAATCCGATGCGCTCGTGGCGTATGGTATACCAAACACGAAAACAAAGCGGAATTAAAATTCGCTTAACCAGCAGTAAAGATCACTTTACCGGGTTAAAGTATGCAACTTTAGTCGTATAGCGCCAGATACGGCAGGCGACGCTGCGGCCGAAGGTGATCCCTACGGTGTCCGAGCTGCACAATGTAATCGCCGTTAATATTCACGTTAAGCCGGCGGCGGGCACGGTCAACCGCACGCTGTAGTGAATGCCGGGAAAAGTCCAGATGCCGTCAACAGATCTCAGGCCGCGTCGGCCTTTCTCAGATAGGGTCTCATCCAGCCGAGGCTATCCAGTGTCAATCCCGACGGATTGTACTCACAGCCGATCCAGCCTTCATAACCTAACCGGTCAATGCGCGGCAGAATATAGTCGAAGTTGATCTCACCGGTACCCGGTTCGTGGCGGTCGGGAGCGTCGGCGATCTGCATATGAGCAATTTTGCGCAGGTTGCTTTCGATTGTACGGCTCAGATCGCCTTCCATCGTCTGCATGTGGTACAGATCGTACTGCAGCCACAAGTTGGTCGATCCGGCTTCGTCCATCACCTCCAGCGCTTCCTTCGAGGTGTTCAGATAGAACTCAGGCACGTCTCTGTTGTTGATCGGTTCGATCAACAGTTTGATGCCTTCCTTGCCGGTTTCCCGGGCTGCAAACCGAAGGTTGTCGATCAATGTGCGCCTGACCGTGTCGCCATCCATGCCCCACGGCACTTTGCCGACCAGACAATTGAGCTGGGTGCAACCGACTTTTGCGGCATAGATCAAGGCTGTCTCAACCGAATCCTGGAATTCCCCGACCCGGTCCGGAAGGCATGCAATGCCTCGCTCGTCGGCATCCAGATCGCCAGCCGGCAGATTGAAGAGCACCAGCGAAAGATTGTTTTCGCCAAGCTCGTCCAAAACCTGTTCTGCGGTATGCTCGTAGGGAAACTGAACTTCGACACCTTCGAATCCGGCCGCCGCGGCGGCGGAGAATCTGTCGATGAAGTCAACTTCGTTAAAAAGCAGAGTCAGGTTCGCGCTGAAACGCGGCATATATGGTTTCCCCGTAAATCTTCATGCCCCGACTCGCCCCGAATCGGAAATATGTGTGACAATTGTACATTGAAACTGTGTTGCCATCATCTGTTTAGAACACAATTTGGCCGAATATGTGACACGTGCGACATTCCGGCACCAGTACGAGAATTGGCATCCAAACGCCTGTCACTGTTCGCGGTAGTATCCACTATAGGTCCTGTAGAACGGCTCCAAATCCTGCCATACAACAGAGAAACATGTTTGTTTTTAGTCCTTAGGGAACCCGGCCGGAAAACACCGTTGCCTCGAGCGGCATTGTTATGGGCTCCGGTCCCAGCCGGCTCCTGAATTCGTCAATGATGGCAGCGACCACATCATTCGGATCGACGCCGCCGCGCTGCTGGATTTCTTCGAGCAACGGATTGCCGAAAACCATTCCATAGGCGAATCCGGCCACGTCAGCCACGGCCTTGCGAAGCGGGATCGTGTGGTGCTCGACGTCAGTCCATCCGGCTTCCCGCAAGTCTGCCTTCACGGCCTCAGGATCGGCATAGGAAAACGGAACGCGGTAGAAGCCAGGCGGATCATCAGGGAAGAACCGTGCCGTCGCGTCGTGGGCGATCTCGGAAAACGGATTGGCCGCCATCGTGCCCCATGTGTTGAACAGATAACGGCCGCCGGGCCGCAGGACCCGCGCCGCCTCGCGGTAGGAGGCCACCTTGTCGGGGAAAAACATCACACCGAACTGGCAGACGATCAGATCGAATTCGGAATCTGCGAACGGCAACGCCATGGCATCGGCCGGTTTGAATTCGACGGCCTCGCCATCGTCGAATTTGGCGCGTGCCACCTCCAGCATCGGTGGGTTGAGGTCGGTGACGACCAGCCCGGCCTCGGAGGCAAGGGCATCGCGCAGCTTGCGGCTCACGATACCCGTACCCCCAGCAAGTTCCAGCACCCTGCCTGGCATCACGGCGGCGGCGCGGCGCGCGAGATCCTCTGCGTAATCGTGGAAGATGTTCGGGCCTAGCCCCTTGTCATAGTTCTCCGGCACGCTGCCGGTGAAATTGCTGGCCGTGTCAGTCAATAGAATATCCTCCACCTCGGGTTGCCCGTTTCGGGATTTGCCATATCAATCTCTATGTGTCGGAGAACATTGCCTTCACCCGCTCTATATCCAGCGGCTCTTCGGACAAGCGCTCCGGATCCCACTCACTTCTTTCAGCTTCAAAGAAATCGCCACCGTACACATGCAGGGCGCCGGTCAGTTTGGGAATCGGATTGGTGACCGAATGAATGATGTTGGCGCCCAGAGGAGAGTAGTCGCCGGTGCCCAGATTGCGTGCTCCGGCGGCTTCAATCCGGCCGTCGGGATCGTCCTCGATCCTGCGCCAGAAAATGTTGTCCTCCCGGCCTCCGTAAATGCCGATCACAGCCCACATCCGGTGATCGTGCGGTTGCACGGTCATCGAGGGTTTCCAAACGAGGTTGAGAATCGTCAGATCCGGGGACATGTAGATCGGTGTCAGACCCGGTTCGGTCGGCGTACCGAGCGCCTGCTCAACGGCACCAGGATCGTCCATGGCCCGGCCCATAATTTCGGCGACGGCTTTGTGGTCGGAGCCACCAGTGACTGCCTCGCGGCAATCCGCGACGAAATGATCAATGTTCCACATTGCATGCTCTCCCTATGCAATTTCCACTTGGTCGGTATGCAGACTAGAACACCGGCAGGCCAAATGGCAATTTCACCTTTCGCTAAGCACCGGCAGCACAAGCGAAGGGCATTGCAAGTGCGCGGCCTAGTTTTCCTGTGATGTCAGCTTCTCCAGGTCCCTGACCTCTTCTCTGGAAGGCAAAGGTTGTTTGTTGTTGGTGATCCAGGCGGCGATGTCCCGCCAGACGCGCTTTCGCTGGCGGTCGCGCAACAGCATGTGCCAGCCGTTCTTGTAATATACAAACTTCTTGGGTGCCGAGATTTGTTGGACGACCTCAAACGTCGGTTGCCTGGGGACCAGTTCATCGTTTTGCCCGTAGACATACAGCACCGGTGTCGATAGTGAGGCGGACGCTTCGTAGGCCTCGTCCATGAGGGTCACAAGTCCGTACACGGAATCGATCCGCGTGTCCTTGATGACGAGAGG
The DNA here is from genome assembly GCA_021775805.1 of Alphaproteobacteria bacterium. Classification (GTDB taxonomy): domain Bacteria; phylum Pseudomonadota; class Alphaproteobacteria; order Rhizobiales; family JAJFHC01; genus JAJFHC01. Next base: position 19,942 of record JAJFHD010000050.1, read on the forward strand.
GTCGCGGCCCAGGGCCCGCAACATGTCGATGTTGTCGGATGCCTGTATGCCGAGCCCCTCACCCGTGGCCGACATGAAGGGCACGGTGTGTGCGGCAAGCCAAAGTGCTGACTTGTAAAATGGATTCATGGCCCGCCAGCCCCATACCGCCGGAGCCGACAGGATCACTCCCCGCACAGCCTTGAGCGGTGCCCGCCCGAGCGTCTTCATGGCGACCGCGCCGCCCATGCTCAGTCCGAGAATGAAAATCGGCACACCGGGATGACGGTGGCGGACAAGGTCGACGGCGGTCGCAAGGTCGCTGGCCATGACATCAGAGCCCGGCCACAGCCCGCGCTGCTGTGTTTCGCCAAAACCGCGCTGATCATAGGCATAGGTCGAGATACCGCGCTGCCTGAACCAGGCGCCAGGCTCTGCGAACGCGTTCGAATAGTCGTTAAAACCGTGTAATGCGACAATCGCGGCTGAGGTGTGCCGGGCCTGCCAGACCCGCAAAGGCAGACGCGCACCGTCTGACATGACGATCGTGTTCTTGTTGATTTTCGGCGTGACGTCCCGATCGGCAAACGACTGCAAAGCCGGGGCACAACCGGCCACAATCAGATACAGGGCTACAGCCAGAATCCGAAGCGAAAGCCTCTGCGCCTTTGCGTCATCGGACAAGACGGCCGACCTCCCCGCGCAGATAAGGCAGAACATCACCTTCGAACCACGGGTTTTTCCGCAGCCAGCTGTTGTTGCGCCAGGACGGATGGGGCAATGGCAGAACCGCGGGATGGGTCTGCGCGGTTGTAAATTCACGCCAGGCCTGCACGGTCTGTGTCAGCGTCTTGCGACGCAAAGCGCCCAGATGCCAGGCCTGGGCATACATGCCAATCACCAGAACAAGCTCGATGTTCGGCAGTTGCTCGAACACCCGCGCACGCCAGTGTGGCGCGCATTCCTTGCGCGGCGGCAGGTCGCCACCCTTGTGGTCCAGTCCCGGGAAACAGAAACCCATGGGAACGATGGCCAGCCGCTTTTCGTCATAAAAGGTCTCGCGGCCGATGCCCATCCAGTCGCGAAGCCGATCGCCGCTGGGATCATTGAAAGGTATGCCGGTGTTGTGTACGCGAACGCCCGGCGCCTGACCGGCGATCGCCAGACGGGCCACAGCGGCCGCCTGTACGACAGGCCGTGGTTCGTGGGGAAGACAGTTTCCCAGCGGTTCCTCAACACACAGCCTGCAGAGGCGGATGTCCTGCAGCAGTTCTTTCAAGGGATCGCCGGCCATGGGATTTACGCACGCCTCACAGTCGAAAATGATGTAGTCAAAAATCTACCACCAGACCGTCATGTGCGGTTTCGATCACGCAATGGTCCAGGGCATCCAGCATCTCCGGACCCATGTGGGTCAATATCAACCGCTTTGCACCGAAGCTGTCAGCATGTTCGACAATGCTATTGTAGTCGAGATGATAGCGGGTCACTTTATCGTAAGTCGACGACTCACAGACAAACAGGTCGGCATCGCGGGCAACTGTCTCAAGGCCGTCAAGCCGTCCGGTATCGCCGGAATAGGCCAGTGTCCGGCCATCGGTCTCGATTCTCAGAGCAAGAGACGGCGCGCCCGACGGATGCAGTGTTTCAATCGGTGTGACGGATTTTCCGTCGATATCCGTGCGCACCCCTGGTGAGAGCTCCACCCAGGAGATATCGAATTTGCGATCAATCGACGCCGAGCCCGGGAAGAGCGCGTCCGCGGTCGTCATCAACCGGTCCTGGAGACCGACCGGCCCGGCGAGGGTAATTGGTGCGGTTCGCCGGCTGATGAGCTGGGCATCGAGCAGGAAAAACGGCAATCCGCCAAAATGATCACCGTGCAGGTGGCTGACAAAAATCGTCGATACATTGTCGAGGTCGAGACCACGCTGGCGCACGGCCACCATCGACGTCGCGCCAAAGTCGATCAGAAATTGCTGGTCTGACGTTTCCACATGAAAACAGGTCTGAAACCGCCCACCGCTGCCAAAGGCATCGCCGCAACCGACAAACGTGAATTTCATTGTGCAAAACCCCGTCAGGCCGCGGCACTCGCCCGGCTCGAAACATCTGTGTACCACCGTTTGAACTGTGTCACTTCTTCGGGGATGTCGATACGGGCGAACCGCGCAAAATCCACGGCACAAAGCGCGGTAATGTCCGCAATCGTGAAGTCGTCGCCGGCAATGAACGCACGGGTTGCCAATTCCCGGTCGAGCCACCTGACGGCGTCCAGTGCCTTGTCCCGGTTGGCCTCCCCCCATTCGGCAACCTGCGGTTTTTCGAGGACTGCCAGTCTGGGGTGCAGATGACGCAGACAATGGGCAACCGGGTAAAGGAGGTGAAACTCCACATGCCGCTGCCACATCTCTACCTTGGCACGGTCAATCGTGCCCTTGCCCATCAACACCGGATCCGGATGCGTCTCCTCAAGATACCGGCAGATCGCCACGGTTTCCGCTATGGCTGTGCCATCGTCCAGCTGCAGGACCGGCACCTTCTGAAGCGGGTTTATCGCGGTGAAAGCTTCGGTGCGATGCTCCTCCTTCATGACATCAATGTCGATGGTGGGAATTTGAAGTCCCTTTTCCGCAATGAAAATACGCACTCTGCGAGGGTTCGGGGCGTTGCGGTCGTTGTACAATTTCATGCTGCAATGACTCCAGGCGGCTTCCTATTGACGGTCGTTACGTAGCGGAGTGCGCAGGACGAGGCAAGCGGGCTTGACCCGCCGGGGGACCTTGGGTCAAAAGAGCCTGGGCCAAACGGCTGTATGCAGGAAAATCCGAAAGGGACACGAATGCCAATTCGCTTTGACGGCAAGGTTGCCATTGTTACCGGAGCCGGGGGCGGCCTCGGGCGCGCCCATGCCCTTGAGTTTGCGCGTCGTGGCGCCAGTGTCGTGGTCAATGATCTTGGCGGGACCGTAGACGGTTCGGGCGGGTCTTCAGACGCAGCGCTTGCGGTTGTCGCCGAAATTGAAGCTGTCGGCGGCCGCGCCATGGCCAATGGAGCCAGCGTCACGGATGATAACGCTGTCGCCGCCATGGTCGAAGACGTCATGTCCCGGTTCGGGCGGATCGACATCCTGGTCAACAACGCCGGCATTCTGCGCGACAAGAGTTTCGTGAAAATGCCGATGGAAGATTTCGAAGCGGTTCTGAACGTTCACCTGACCGGTACCGTAAAAGCCACGAAGGCTGTCTGGCCGGTCATGCGCGAACAGGCATTCGGGCGGGTCGTCGTCACGACCTCGTCCAGCGGCCTGTACGGGAATTTCGGACAGTCCAACTACGGGGCCGCGAAAATGGGCGTCGTCGGGCTGATCAACACGTTGAAGCTGGAGGGCCAGAAATACAACATCCATTGCAATGGGGTTTCACCGGTAGCCTATACCAGAATGACGTCGGATCTGTTTCCACCGGAGGCCGAAAATCTCATGACCCCGGAGCGGGTGACACCGGCGGTGATCTATCTCGCCTCCAGCGATGCCCCGACCGGCGTCATACTGGCGGCGGGGGCTGGAAGTTTCGCAAAGGTTGAAATCGTGGAAAGCCGCGGTGCCTATCTCGGTGAAAGCCCGAGCGCGGAATTGATTGCCGACAACTGGGACAAGATTGCAGACATGGGACGGGCAAAGGCCCTTTTCACCGGCGGCGAACAGACCGGAAAGTTTTTTGAAATGGCCGCCAAGGGATAGCGAAAAGGTTTTGGTGCCCTGACAGTCTGGCTTGGCGACCTCAAATCATGTGCGGTTTCACGTCAATCTGGTTGCGTTGATGCGCAAGAGTCTTACATCGCCGGAGCGCAAGGCCTTGATCCGGCTTTGCCAGATTTCACCTTCCGCCAGAACACTGTTTACAAGCTCACGATCGAGGGATCCGCCTTCCATGTTGGATAGCATGCGGCGCCAGGCGGCATTCACCTCGGCAATCATCACCTTCGAAAGATCAACCACCGAACTCGCCTTCAACCCGGCCTCGGTCATTCTTTCACTGTACTTTTCCAGCGTCCAGGGATGGATCTCTTCCAGTTCCTTCGTTCGCCAGTTTGCGACATCAGGGTTGTTTTCGGCATCCTTCGAGATCACGTAGTCGGAAATCAGCAACTGTCCGCCGGTCTTCAGGCTCCGCATGCTTTGTTCGATCGCCCGCCTCTTGAAGCGTGTGGCAAACAAGCGTTCCCGGCTGAAAATAAGGTGGTAGCGCCATTCAGGCAGATCCAGTTCGTGAAAGTCTACGGACTGATAGTCTATCTGCTTACCGGATGGCGCCGACGCAACAAGCCGCCGGCCCTTTTCCGCAAGTGTCGGATTTGGCTCAAGAGCATCGACCCAGGCACCGGTCTCACGGACAAGCATGGCTGCCGTGCCACCCAGGCCGGATGTCAGGTCGAGGACGGATTTTTTGGCGGTGACCCGGGCGGGCGCCATTACAAGGTGGGAAAACTTCCGCGTACCGGGATTAATGAACCCCTGGCCCCAAATCGACTCGGCAATTCTCGTTCGGACATCGGACCAGTTTTCAAACCGATCGCGAATACTTTGGTCAAACGACAACTCCATGGCCGGGTCGTCAACGACCGATGCCGACGGTGTGTCCACACCATCCCACCACGCATTCAGCCTTCTGCTGACACGAACGTATCCGTCCGGCTCGCGCGCGATGGCTTGGCCGGTCGTCGGCGTTTTGACAGCCGTTAATGTTTTCTCGTCTACTGTCATCGAACAATACCTTCGCGTCAATACTTATCAGAAACGCATTAAAATTTGCTTTACACAAACGTTTACATTTTTACATTCTTCCACAACATGTTTTTACACCCCACAACTTGAAATAACTCTTTGTTTTCAACTTCAATCTGTGGTTGAGACTCATAGAGCCGAACTCCCGCGTACGGCCATGGTTCGTTAACCAGTCTTCCCAAACCGATCTTAAGACTTGTCGGTCATAATCGCCGGACAACAAAAATCCCCGGAACAATCCGGGATCCGGTGACGCACCAGCATCACCACTCCTACAGGGACCAAGCGATGACGTCGGATCACACGTCAGCCAAAGACTTCCGCACGCGTGGCCACATGCGCCGCCGCAAACCCTTGCGCGCGCAGATCAGCGACGTGCGGACACGCCTGACGGACCTGGACGGGCGCGGCATTTCCTTCCAGCTCGACCTGCTGACGCTTTATGCCAAGAGCCAGCAAGGTGCGGCCCTTGCCCTGCCTGTCATCGGCGTGATTGTCGCAAGCTCGAGTTTGCTGTGGCTGCCGTTTCACCAGGCCATCATCTGGCTCTCGGCGGTGTTCGTGAGCCACGGCATTGCAATCTCGTTCTGTCAGAAATTCGACGACCTGACGCCTTCGCAAGTGGTTGTCGACGACTGGGTTCGCAAATTTGCAATCATCGAACTGATCTGTTCGCTGACCTGGTCGTCTCTGATATTTGCCTTCTGGGGCGAGGCGCAGCAGGTCGAACGGGTATACCTGATCGCCGTCCTGATGATCGTTGCCTCGATCAGAATGGCCCTGGCAAACAATGTGCTGGCGGTGGTGCTGGCGGGCACCATACCGATCACACTGGCAGTCACACTGCGCTGCCTGCTGGACGGGGGAACGCTGTTTCTGTCGCTAGCGGTGATGGCGATCTGTGCTGAGATCTATTTTATCCAGTTGTCCCGCAGACTCAATGAAACCGCCCTTCACATGCTGGTTTTCAGGGCCGAAAAGGATGCGCTGATCGGCGAACTGGAAGAGGCCAAATCGAAATCCGACGAAGGCCGCAGACGGGCGGAAGACGCCAATGTGGCAAAATCCCGGTTTCTGGCCACCATGAGCCATGAACTGCGCACGCCTCTCAATGCCATTCTGGGATTCTCCGAAGTCATGAAGGAGGAGATCCTCGGCAGCCACAGTGTCGCCTCCTACAAGGACTATGCCGGACACATTCACCACAGCGGGCAACACCTGCTCAACCTGATCAGCGAAGTCCTGGATCTGTCGCGCATCGAAGCCGGACGCTATGAACTCAATGAATCCGCGGTGGCGATCGACAGGGTCGCAGAGGAATGCCATGCCCTTTTGGATCTTCGTGCCAAGGATCAGGGCATCACCTTACTTAGGGAATTCGACCCTGACGTTCCGATGGTCATGGCGGACGAGCGGGCAATCCGTCAGATCTGGCTGAACCTGATGTCGAATGCGATAAAGTTCACACCCGCCGGCGGAACGATAACCCTTTCCCTGTCGCAGACGGAAACCGGTGGCGTGGTGTTTTCGGTCCGCGATACCGGCCCCGGGATTCCGACGGAGGAAATTCCGCAGGTTCTCAGTTCATTCGGCCAGGGGTCGCTGGCGCAGCAAAAGGCCGAAACCGGTGCGGGCCTCGGGCTGCCGATCGTACAGGGGCTGGCGCGGCTGCATGGAGGCTGGTTCCGGCTGGAAAGCGTCGTCGGCGCCGGCACGACAGCGATCGTCGAACTGCCACGCGCACGCGTCCTGAACGATCAGGGCGAGCCGATGCATCCGATCCTGAGGCGATCGGCCTGACGTGCATCAGGATTTAGTGCTGACGCCGGCTTCACTGAATGTCGCCATGCCGGCATGTATCTGTGCGGCCGTCCTGACCAGGTTCACAGCGAGTGCCGCACCGGATCCCTCTCCCAACCGCATGCCGAGATCGAACAAAGGCTGCTTGCCGATGCATTCCAGGAGCCTGGTGTGTGCCGGTTCGGCCGAACGGTGTGCGGCCAGGCAATGATCGAGTGCGGTGTCCTCAAGGGCGTGCAGCACAGCGGCGGCTGCGGTCGCGACAAAACCGTCGATCAGGACAGGTACCCGCTGGGATCGGGCGGCGATGATGGCACCCGCCATGGCGGCCAGTTCGCGCCCCCCCAGCCGGCGAAGGACTTCGAGCGGATCATCCAGATTTCCCCGGTTCAGATCGAGCGCGCGCCGGACCGCATCGGCCTTGCGTTTCACGCCTTCCGCATCGACCCCGGTACCCGGTCCGACCCAGTCAGCGGGCGCACCGCCAAACAGCCCGCACGCGACCGCTGCCGCAATTGTCGTGTTGCCGATGCCCATCTCGCCGATACACAGAAGGTCGGTGCCCCCGGCAACCGCCTCCATGCCGTAGGCAATGGTCGCCGCGCAGGTTTGCTCGTCCATGGCCGGTTCAACCGTGATATCGCCGGTGGGTATCTCGAGCGCCAGTTCGAACACCTTCAAACCGATGTCATTGGCAAGGCAGATCTGATTTACCGCGGCCCCGCCTGTGCCGAAGTTGGCAACCATCTGCTGGGTCACTTCCGGTGGATAGGCTGAAACCCCCTGTGCCGTGACACCGTGATTGCCGGCGAAAACCGTCACCATGGGCCTTGCAACCTTCGGTGGATGCTGGCCCTGCCAGGTGCTGAGCCAGACCGCGATCTCCTCGAGCCTGCCCAGTGAACCGGAGGGCTTCGTGAGATCCGCATCGCGCGCCCGTGCTGCCTCGGCCGATGCCAGATCCGGCCCCGGCAACTGCGTAAACAGATTCCTGATATCGTCGAAGGGGAGCCCGGTGGTGTTTTTCTGCATTGTCACCTGCTTGGTAAGAGAGGAGAAACCGGTGGCGACATATACTTGGTTTTGAAGTATGAGGAAACGTCATTGCCTGAAGTGCGGACATTATGAAACCGGCACAGTTGCGAGCACACACGACGTTTCTCAGAGAAACCAAATCATGACCCTTGCAGACTGGACGTCAGACATACGCACGATGGTGATGTTTTTCACGCGTTTGCCGGTCAAAACGGTCGATGACGACACGTTTGACTTCACCCGTGCGCTTCGCGCCGCGCCCCTGGCAGGTCTCGTGGTTGGCGGCTGCGGCGGCGGCGTGTTTGCGGTGTCTTCAGCCCTTGGCATTGCGGGGATGGCGGCGTCGACCCTTGCGGTCATGGCAATGGTAGCGCTTGCCGGAGGCCTCCATGAAGACGCCCTGGCCGATGTGGCGGACGGCTTCGGCGGCGGCACTTCGGTGGAACGCAAGCTTGAGATCATGCGCGACAGCACGATCGGTGCCTACGGTGCCTGTGCCATCGTTCTGGTTGTTCTGCTTAAGGTTTCTGTTCTCAACGAGATTGCCACGGAATCGAACGGTGTCTGGACGGTCGTCACAGTGATGCTTGCAGCAGCGGCGATTTCCCGTGGTGCCTGCGTCGCCCTTCTGTGCCTGATTCCGCCTGCCCGCGCCGACGGCGTCTCGTACGATGCAGGCCGGCCCGATGCATCGACTCTACGCGAAATAGCCGGCATGTCTGCTTTGACCGGCGGCCTGTGTATTTTTACAGGAGTTGGATTGGTCGCCGCCCTCGTGGCACTGGGGACAGCGGCGTGTGCCACATGGCTGGTAAAACGTCTTGCGCTGGCCCAAATTGGAGGGCACACAGGCGACGTTGCCGGCTTTTGCCAGCAGGTCGTCGAATGCACGGTTCTTGTGGCCACGCTGGTGGTAATGGGACTATAACCCGGTCCAGAAACGAAAACTTTCGGAAGTCAGATGGTCGACTCACCCTGCAAGCAGCTATGTTCACTTGATCCGGATACGCGGACCTGTGTGGGCTGCGGACGCCGGGCGCATGAAATTGCCGGATGGCTGCGTTTGAGTGAAGACGAACAGCGCGCCGTTATCGCAGACCTGCCCCGGCGCCATGACGAACTGCGGGTGCTTCGAATTGCCCGCAACGCGGCCAGGCGCGGCGGACGCTCCAGACGCCTGCGGGCGCCGGTTGCCAACAACGCCGACTAAGGATGCCATGCTGAGCTGGATCGGAATTGGAATACTTGTGCTGGCCGGCCTCTACATGGTGCTGGTCGACAGTCCTGGCGAGGCGATCGGTGTTGCGGACCACGATCTTGCGCGCCTGGTCAGTGGCGTCGCGCTTCTGATCGTGATCGGCGGTTCCATGTTCATGGGCGGCATGGGACGGGCAAGCGAGGTCATCAAGCAGGCCGTGACCTGGCTCGGCATCATGCTGATCCTCGTTGTTGTCTACAGCTATCGCACGGAGTTCACACAATTGGGACACCGCGTGATGGCCGAACTGAACCTCAGTCCACCGCAAACGGTTCAATCGAGCGATGAAAGTGGCGAACCGGACGTGGTTGCCATTCGTGCCGGCGACGGCGGAAGTTTCTACGTCGCGACACTGGTCAACGGCACCCATGTGGAGATGGTTGCCGACACCGGGGCGAGTGCGGTCGTGCTGTCGAATGGCGATGCCCAACGCATCGGCCTCGATCTTGCGGCGCTGAAGTTCGTGGTGCCGATCAGTACGGCAAACGGCACGACCCATGCCGCAGCGACCACGCTTGAAGACATCAGCGTCGGTGGCATTACCGTCCGCAATGTAAGGGCGCTCGTGTCTCAACCCAATGTGCTGTCCACCAGCCTGCTGGGAATGACATTTCTCAGCCGGATCGGATCCTTTGAACTGTCGGGCAACCAGCTCATCCTGCGCAGGTAATACGAACCGCCATAAGCACTTTCTTATTCCTTTCCCGTTACACGGCAGACCACAAAGCCTCTCAGCATTCGGAGTATCCCATGTTCATCAAACCGGTTGCCGATCTCAAGCCCAACACGGCAGCGTTCGAGCGCATTCCGCTGGTCAAACCGACCGGGTTTCGCGAATACGATGCGCGCTGGCTGTTTGAGGCGGAAATCAATCTCCTGGGCATTCAGGCCCTGGGACGGGGTCTGGGCACATTTCTCGGGCGGTCGATGGAGACGCCGGAAATCGTCGTGGGTCACGACTTCCGCGCCTATTCGGGATCGATCAAACAGGCGCTCATCACGGGATTGATGGCAAGCGGGTGCGGTGTCCACGATATCGGTCTTGCCCTGTCACCGACGGCGTATTTCGCGCAGTTCGAGCTTGATGTGCCGGCGGTAGCGATGGTGACCGCAAGCCACAACGACAACGGCTGGACAGGGGTCAAGATGGGCGCTCAAAGACCCCTGACCTTCGGCCCCGACGAGATGACGGCGCTCAAGCAGATCGTGCTCGATGCCGACTTCGTCGACCGCCCCGGCGGCAGCCTGATCCAGGTACACGACATGGCCGACCGGTACATGGACGATCTGGCCGACCGGGCAAAGCTCGACAGGGACTTTACGGTGGTGGCTGCCTGTGGCAACGGCACTGCCGGCGCTTTCGCGCCCCAGGTCCTGGAGCGGATCGGCTGTAACGTGATCCCCCTGGACTGCGATCTCGATCATAGTTTTCCACGCTACAATCCCAACCCGGAGGACATGGAAATGCTCCATGCACTGCGCGACAAGGTGCTTGAAACCGGTGCCGACGTCGGTCTGGGTTTCGACGGCGATGGCGACCGCTGCGGCGTGGTGGACAATGAGGGTGAAGAAATCTTTGCCGACAAGGTCGGCGTCATGCTCGCCCGGGATCTGTCGGCTCTGCATCCGGGGTGTCAGTTCGTGGTCGATGTGAAGTCGACCGGGCTGTTCCAGACCGACCCGGTCTTGATGAAAAACGGGGCACGAACCGATTACTGGAAAACCGGGCACTCCTACATCAAGCGCCGCAGCCATGAGTTGAAAGCGCTGGTTGGGTTTGAAAAGAGCGGGCACTATTTCTTCAACCCGCCGATCGGGCGCGGTTATGACGACGGGCTGGTCTCGGCAATTGCCATCCTCGACATGCTCGACCGCAACCAGGGCAAATCAATGGCCGATCTGCGCCGGGCGCTGCCGCAGACCTGGGGGTCTCCGACCATGTCTCCGCACTGTGCGGACGAGACCAAGTACGGTGTCGTCGACAAGGTGATCCGGCATTATCAGAGTCTCGCCGGCCGCGGCGAACAGATCGCCGGCCAGAACATCCGGGAACTGGTGACGGTCAATGGCGTGCGCGTCGTGCTCGCCGACGGCACATGGGGGCTCGTCAGGGCCTCGTCGAACAAGCCCGAACTGGTCATCGTTGTCGAAAGCCCGACATCGGAAGACAACATGAAGGCGATATTCAAGAATATCGACATGCATCTTTCCGAGTACCCGGACATCGGTGAATACAACCAGAAGATATGAGGGCGGTTTGTTACGCCCGCCCTTGTGGAGCGTGCGCCGGACGGCTGTCAGACCTTGACCAGCGTTATCGGCCGAGCTCTGGCGCTGTCGTGCGAAAAACGCTCCTTGGAGAGTGTCTTTGCAGGATCGCGCGACTGATCGAATATGATGCCGCCGGCGTTGCCGCCCGCCTTCATCAGCGAGGCGCGGTCGCAGGTGGAAGCGATCATGAGTCCAAGCTCATGGAGATGTCTCCGGCCGTAGCAGAAGACCGCGAGCCTGGAGCGCTGTGGCAATGGCAGAGATTTCGAAATCTCCACGGCATCCGCCGGTGATGATCTGTATAGACGTCCGACCAGCTCTTCGGAGTCAGGTGGTGTTCCCTCGGTGAGGAAATTTGGTAGTGCTTGCGACATGACGGGCGTCCCTCCCCCGTGTCTTTTTCAGCCAAGGTGATATTAGGAGGAATGAATGGTTAAAACCGTCTTAATCGGGCGGGCGTCCGATGCGGCGCTCCGGCCAGCCCCGTTCCAACGACATGCTGAATTGACGCCGATTGCGATCGAAGATCGAACCGTCAGCCGTCGCACAATCGCTGCGGCTACAAGGATACGCGAAGGCTGGCGTGCTGCTCTGGCTCAAGAACAGCAGGCACACAAGGCGTCAAAAAACCCTGACAAATCAATCGGTTGGAATTGGTCCGTCAAGAGGATGACTTGGCACGCTGGGATAATCTGCTTCTGAAACTGATGATTTGAAAGACATACCGACACCCTTTCCTGAGTACGCTACAACTGACTTTCAATCATTGTGCCAAAATCTTCTAAAATTTTACTTAATCCAAATGCCGTCGGTCGCGGCAACCGGCCAGTCCCCCTACAAGGAGGCCCGGTTCTTCTCGAGCCAGGTTTCAACCAGGGCGCAGGTCCGGTCGACCTCTTCGTTATGCATGTCAAAAGATCCGGCAATGGATTTCACAATCGCGTCCACCCGTTCAATGTTCGGCGCGCCGGCAGCAAGGGCCCGTGCCGCTGACGACGGTTTGGCAAGCCCCTTGGCCGCGGCGGCATATTTCTCGAACGGCACCAGATCGCCCGGCGAAGCACCAAGCTTTTCGCACACCTGTCCGACCCAGGCGTAGACGGCACGTGAAAGCGCGATATCGGAATGAACCGCATCGCGGATCGGCCGCATTTCGTGCTCTGCGATGCAGCGGTAGTTGCCGGTCAGCAACATGCTCCACTTAGCCAAAGGGACAAATATCGATTCGTGTACGCGCAGCTTGACCGGCAGCTCGACAATGCCGTTGCCCGTGTCAAACCGGATGGCATTGATGGCCTTTTCCAGATTCCGGAGAATTTGCGTGTGCCCGTCGGAGACGAAGCGGGCGACCTTGAAGTTGGTCGGCAGGGCAACCTGAAGCACATTGACCGGTTCTTCGGGCGGCCGGAAGGCCTGCGGGTCGGGACTGGCCAGGGTCATGAGATCGGGATCGAAGTTCTCCCAGACGGTTCGGTCCGTATAGCAGTGGCCCAGCGTGTCGGTGTCCAGACCGGGAATGCGCGCAAGATAGGGCAGAGGCGGCATGTTCATGATCGACATGCAGGGCACACCGGAACGGGCGACGGCGTCGAGCAGTTCCCTGACGCCCGGCGAACCGTACTGGGGTTCCTGCATGGCCAGCCCGATCAGGTCATATTCCGATGGACTGACGTCTGCGGGTGCGGCGGCCTTGAGCGATCCCGGGGCATTCTTCGAGCGGATTTCGACCAGATCGTCGCGGCCTCGGACCGGCATTCTGACAATCGCGCCGTCGCTGTTTATCAGATCCGCTTCTGCCGGCAGACAGATGAGCGTTACGTGATGTCCGGCGAGAACCATCTTGGTGGCCAGCAGGGAACCATAGGATGCGCCGAGGATAAGAATGTTATACGGGGCCGTCATAACAATCTCCGGGTCTGTTGATGATGGCGCTGTTTCTAGGGGGTTTCGGAGCGCGTTGTGAGATGCGATTTCACATCATGGGAATGAGTCTGAATTTGCGGGGCTCGCGACACCGGTTGTGACCTTTCGAAGTTGCTTTCTTGCAAGGACGAGCTCTCTGTTGGTGGCAACGGGCGTGTTGAATTTGATGTAGCGGATAGGTTTATTCTCAAGAAAGGCTACGACCTGCAACCAAGCAAGTGTGACCTTCATGCCGACATGATTGAGGCGCTCGTCCAAGGTCGCTTGAACCGTACGGAAGCCGCCCAAGACATGAAAGATAGCTACTGTCGCCATGCTTTATCATGATATGTCAACTCAGTTACCCGCCCCCTCGCCACAAGGTGTCGGAATTGTTGCGGCTTTGTCAGGGTTGCTTTCTCGATAACTGGTTAAAAAGGTGCGGGATCGTGCGTCCTGATATCGTACCTCGCTGATGTTTCGCTTCTCCACAGCTACACCGAGCGATTTTTCGACATACATCCTTCCACAGCCCTGCGCTGGGTTAGTGAGGTGAGGCGCTCCTGGGTCATCAGCCGAGCATCAAAGAACAAACCACCAATGACATGTACAGCGACCTGACCGGAAAGACGCTCCGGATTGCCGCCATGAAAATGGGAGGCTGGAGCGATGCTGAATAGCATAGGTCTGTTTTTTTTGGGCCGCGGTTGAATGTGATGTCGCAATTAAGTTTCCACAAGCCAGCGGGAGTGCACCCAGCCGGAGTTATTCTCATTTCCATTGGAATCAATTTCGGCTACGAGCCACCAATTTCCATCAGTTTCTATGAAATTAACGAGGGTGTTGTTTGGAAGAAGTTTTATCGCGCTATACTGTAACCCTGGGCCTTCGCGCAGATTCAATCCGGTAGCAGATGAAACCATAAAGTCGCCACCAGAGGCATTGTTGTCATTTTGGCGACCGAACACTCTTCCTTTGAAGCGGTCCATATCAAAAATCGGGCCTGTATCACGCTTGCCGCGATAGCCTGAAATGTCATCATGTCCAACGAGATTAATTTCGGGGATGTTATAGGCATCGCAAATCGCAATGGCGGCCTGAACCGATTTCTCGTACTGGATTTCATCAAAGATTTCCCAGCCAGCAGAGGTGCTATCTAACCTATGTTTGGCGATCAGAACTCGATTGTCAGGGATCAAGGTACCTGTCCAAGAACGCCAGTTTCCCGGGCCTCCAGAGAGTTTTCCCCAGTTTACAACTTCAATACCGATAGAGAAATTGTTGAACCCTGTCAGACCACCTAGTCTGCTTTTGCCTGCATGCCAGAGTTTTTGATTGAAGGCCCCCATCTGCACGATGGCGCCGTCGTGCCCGATAACCAGTTGCGCTGATGCCTTCGCCTGAGAGTTGTTAAACCAATTCACCGCGCCGTCGAGCGTGCCACCTGCAGTATAGTGCATAACGAGATGTGTCGGAGTGATTGTGCCTGGTGATTTGTTGGGCGTATTATCGAACGGAACCGTTTTCCCATCGTTTCTTAGAAGTTTGTGATTGCGAACTTTCATTGAAACCCTCTCCTGAACCCGTTGATACCATCAATATACTTGCCTAAATTTGAATAGATTTCAATCCGCTTTTTGATGAAAGAAATTGCCCACGCTATGAACACCAACCGCCAAATCATCACAGTCTCTTTGCCTCCAATCTAGAGAAGAAAGTGTCTACGAATCTAGGATTTCTTCAACTGTTTAGTTTGGATTTGCAAAATCAATCTGGACACTGTTGGCTTGAATTTGACTCACTTCTCCCGAAATATTGCGTTTGACCAAATCGGCAACCGTCGATGTTCTGTGAAGATTGTTCCAGCCGAAGTCGGTCATGATTTCCGAATTCAGGTATTCCCGTGTCACGTAACGATTGCTCAGGATGTGTCGGAAAGCATGTTTGGCGATTGCATTCATCAATGTCTCCCCGATAGTAGGTTCGTCCTTGAAGCCAAGCCTTTCCATTAGACCCGATTTCGGCAACTCCGCGAGGATGCCGACAGCGTACTCCACGCGATCCGGGTTTCCTCCGTACAACCTCTCGAGTTTCGAACGAAATTCCGGATCGAAGGCATTGAAGTCGACGGAAGTGCCTGGTTTTTGCGCCTCCCTGTGACTATTGAAGAAGCCAAGCGCCTGTCGACTTTTCACCAGACCCGCTTTCTGGCCTGTTGCCGGTTTCACGGACGCCGCGTTAGGTGTTTATGATGAAACCGGCAGCAGGCCACGGTCCACATTTCCGGGACGTTTTTTTGCCGGTTAACTGTTTGTTGGGAAGTTGGGCCTAACATCCCTCCTCAACGCGACAGGAATGCGCGTTAAAGGTTTCCAGAACAGAAGCGAACCAGAGTTCATACCGTGACGGCCATCCGTCGCGGGCGATCACAGCCGGTTTGTTTCCACCGGCATACGAGTAGGAGTACGCCATGGTCCATGTTCTGGCCCACACCCGATATTGCCGCCGACACCGTCGCGCCATTGCTGTGTGGAATTCGCTTCAGCTTCACGTTTCAGAGATCAAGAACGTCGGGATCTGTTCCGACAACTGACCGTTCTCTCCGCAGACGGAACAGCCGGGTTGATCCACAGTGCCCCCGTGTTCAACCCAACTGACCGACTGCAGCCCAAGGTGTCTCAGGCGGACTGATTTCAACTCAGCCCCCGAGTTCAGTTCGTCTGAGCACCTGTTCTTTCATTCTGTCCCACAGGCATGACGATTTGGTTAAAGCCATGTCGCCGGCTTTCGCGCGGGCGTGATCCTGGTCTTTGTCCCGATCACGCGTGTTCACGCACTTTCTGCGCCAGTTCGACTTCCTGCGCAGCCCGCCTCACAATCTCGATGCCGGCACCTTTGCGATGGGCATTCTCGCTGAGGTAGCGGCGCCAGGCCCGGGCTCCCGGCTCGCCCTGGAACAACCCCAGGATGTGACGTGTCATGCGGTTCAACGGTGTACCCTCCTGCAGCCGACGTTCGATGTACGGCAGGAGCGCCTCGACAATTTCGGGCCGCGTCGGCGGTGTCCGGTCGTCGCCGAAATACCGGCGGTCGACATCGGCGAGAACGTAAGGGTTCTGGTAGGCCGCACGCCCGAGCATGACCCCGTCGACCCTGGTCAGGTGCCTGTCCGCATTTTCCAGGTTCCCGATGCCGCCATTGATGACCACCTCGAGGTCCGACCGGTCCGACTTGAGCGCATAGACCCGGTCGTAGTCGAGCGGCGGAATTTCGCGGTTCTCCTTGGGCGACAGGCCTTCCAGCCAGGCCTTGCGCGCGTGCACGATGAACTGCCGGCATCCGGTCGCGGCGACGGTATCGACAAATTCCGTCAGGCCCGCCTCGCTGTCCTGATCGTCAATCCCGATTCGGCACTTGACCGTGACCGGAACCGAAACGGCGCCGCGCATGGCCGCAACGCACCGGGCGACCAATTGCGGCTCTGCCATAAGGCAGGCGCCGAACCGGCCGGATTGCACCCGGTCGCTGGGACAACCGACGTTCAGGTTGATCTCGTCGTAACCATAGGTTTGGGCGATCGCCGAGGCCTGTGCCAGTTCATCCGGGTCGCTGCCGCCAAGCTGCACCGCAACCGGGTGTTCTTCTTCATCGAATTGCAGAAGGTGGTCGCGATTGCCATGAAGAACCGCCTTTGCCGTCACCATTTCAGTGTAAAGCAGCGCGTGCCTGGAAATCAGCCGCAGGAAGAAGCGGTCATAGCGGTCGGTCCAGTCCATCATTGGGGCGACGGAAAACCGATGTGGAGATTTCTTCTGGTCTGCGAACATGAACGTCTATTCTGTTGCCGTCGGGCGCGCGCCCGAACGATATGGATGTTTGACGCAACGAACCTAGCAGCCGCAAGGTCCAACCGCCAGATTCCCGATGCCGTTGTGAGGCAAACGACCGTCCGCAATCAAGCGCGAACTCACAATACCGTCGGCCGCTGCACACACCGACCTTTCGACGTGGGCCGTGGAACAATGGCGCGCCGCCTGACACGTGTGACGTTGCTTCCTGCCGGGATATCGTGAAAAATCCTGTCAGGGGGGACCCGCTGGCGCCATCATCGCTTGACCCGCCCTTAGGTATTCCTGAGACTGTTGCCGTCATATGAAAGGGAGGGTGAACCATGCCACAGGTGTCACTGGGCGAGATCGAGGATACGACCAGGACCGCTTTGGAACGCCATGGTGCACAACCATGGATTGCCGCCGAGGTCGCGCGGGCCGTGCGCAAGGCCGAAGCCGTGGGCAACCGCATTTGCGGTCTCTATTATCTGGAAAGCTATTGCCGGCAACTGGACAGCGGCCGGGTCAGGGGGGATGCGGAACCGGTTGTGACGCGCCCGCGTCCCGGTGCGGTAATGGTCGATGCCCGGCTTGGATTTGCGCAACCGGCGTTTGCCCGGGCGTTGCCTGAAGCGGTCGCTGCCGCCCGCGAATGCGGCGTCGCCAGCCTGGCGGTGGGCCACGCGCATACCTGTACGTCTCTGGGATACTTCACCGAGCAGATCGCGCGCGCGGGCCTGATCGGGCTGGGGATGACCAACGCCTCGCCGATCGTGGCGCCGCCCGGGGGCCGGACCCGGGTTATCGGCACCAACCCGATTGCCTTTTCGGTGCCGGATGGCGACGGTGGACTGGCGATGCAGTTCGACCAGTCCACGACGACTGTTGCCCTGGGCAAGATTACCATGGCCAAGGCTGCCGGCGAGCGCATCCCCGAAGGCTGGGCGGTCGATGCCGAAGGCCTGCCCACCACCGATCCCGATGCGGCGCTGGCAGGGTCGCTTGTCAGCATGGGTGGCTACAAAGGCTGGGGATTCGGCCTGATGGCGGAGCTGCTGGCAGCAGGATTGACCGGCGGCGTGGTCAGCCGGGATGTGAGACCGCTGAAAGCACCGGACGGCCCGCCGCATGATCTGGGTCAGTATTACCTGCTGATGGATCCCGGCGTGTCGGGCCCGTTCTACGAGCGCCTGAAACAGGTCCAAGAGGGCGTTGCCCTGGATGACGGCGCACGGATACCGGGACAAGGCAAGGGCGAACAGGACCCGGTGGAACTGGATCAGGCGGTGTGGGAACAGACCCTGGGTCTGGCAGGGCGGTCATGACCCAGCCTCCGCCGGCAGCCCATAAAAGGTGCAGGACCTCGCAAAAGATGTGGCCG
The DNA here is from genome assembly GCA_021775805.1 of Alphaproteobacteria bacterium. GTDB lineage: Bacteria > Pseudomonadota > Alphaproteobacteria > Rhizobiales > JAJFHC01 > JAJFHC01. The sequence continues at coordinate 38,184 of JAJFHD010000050.1, forward strand.
CACGCCAGCACAGGCATTCCGGCATGACGGACATCTCAACATTCTCGAGCGCGGCCTATGGCGGGAAAGGCTGGTCACAGCGTACCGACAGTCACGCCGATGAAATCGGTGTCCGTTGGCAGGGCGGTATCGACAGCGAATGGCGGCCCTTGCGAACCGTCCTGTTGCGCCGTCCCGGTGCCGAGATCGTGGTCGACGACCCCAATGCGGCACAGCAACTGCACGCGCTCGATCTGGAGCGCGCCCAGGCCGAGCACGATCAATTGGCTGAAGCCTATCGCCAGGCCGGCGTGGCGGTGATCGCAACGCCCGACGTGGCAAAGCCGACACCCAACCGCATGTTCTGTGCCGACCTCTTTGTCATGACGCCCCAGGGTGCTGTTCTGGCGCGCCCGGCATCGACCGTGCGCGCCGGCGAAGAGGTGGCCACCGCCCAGGCGCTCGCCGCAGCGGGCGTCCCCATTTTGCGCACCCTGACAGGAACCGCGACGTTCGAGGGCGCCGACATGCTCTGGCTGGATGCCGAAACCGCAGTGATCGGCCGTGGCCTTCGGACAAATCAGCCGGCGATAGATCAGATTGCAGCGCTTTGCGCTGAAATTGGCGTCAGGCTTGTGGCAGTCGACATGCCGTACGGCACGATGCATTTGATGGGCATGCTCAGAATCGTCGACAGCGACCTCGCCATTGCCTGGCCCCGCCGCACGCCCCATGCCGCGGTCGCCGTGTTGCGCGAGCGTGGCTACCGGGTTGAATTTCTGCCCGATCTGGATGCGGCGCAGAACAACCGGGCGCTGAATTTCGTAACCCTCGCCCCCCGGAGAATACTGATGCCCGGCGGCAACGACGCCGTTCGGACCTGGTACGAGACCCTTGGAATCGCGGTTGCCGAAACACCCATGTTCGAACTCAGGAAGGCGGCCGGTGCGGTCGGGTGCCTGACCGGCATCGTCGCCCGCGACATGGGCTAGGATTCAACGGCCGCCAGACCTGTCCCCTGCCCGGACTAGCGGCATTGGCGATGGCTCCAACGCTGCCGAAATCTCGGAAGTCGCTGGTCGGTTGTGCGTTCCTAATGTTGCCAATTACGGGTAAACTCACAGCTTGATTTTGCAGCGCCGGTTTGATTGGCAACCTTTCAGCCTGTGAGCGCCGGTGGGTCTTTGGAATATTGCCTCAGGGAACATGGCCCCATGGAACAGAGCCGCCTGGACCACGTCAGCCTGATCCGCACGTTGTCGACCGAGCAACGGAGCGTGCTTACGAAGACGTCCGACGTGCGGGGATTGCGCAACCTGGCTCTTCACTGGGGCGCCATCGCGGTTACCGGCTGGCTGATCGCAGAACGGGTCCCATTCTGGCAGGCGGTGATGGTTATCCACGGCGCCCTGCTGATGTTTCTGTTCACGTTGCTGCACGAAACCAGCCATTCAACGGCTTTCAAGTCGGCCTGGCTCAACAAGGCCGTCGCCGGGATTTGCGGCTTTGTGATCGTACTGCCTCCGGTGTGGTTCCGTTATTTTCACTTCGCCCATCACCGTCATACCCATGTGCCGGAACGGGACCCCGAACTGGCGGCCCCGAAACCTGAGACGTTGGGGCAGTATGCGGCGCATCTTTCCGGCATTCCGATCTGGTGGAGTCACATCAAGACGCTTCTGGTCAATGCACTGGGATGGTGTGACGATGCGTTCGTGCCAAGGTCAAAACGCGCCGCCGTCTGCCGTGAAGCGCGCATCATGATCGGGCTCTACGGGATTGTTGCGGGTGCTTGTGTCTGGCTGGGAACGTCTGAACTGATGTACCTGTGGGTTCTTCCGGCACTCTTCGGACAGCCTTTTCTGCGCCTCTATCTCATGGCCGAACACGGCCGGTGTCCGCATGTGGCGAACCTGTTCGAGAACACACGCACGACCTTCACCAACCGGATTGTCAGGACCTTTGCCTGGAACATGCCGTTCCATGCCGAGCATCACGCCTATCCGACGGTGCCGTTTCATCGCCTGGCCGACTTGCATGAACTGACGCGCGCGCATTTGCTTGAAACCGAACGTGGCTATGTGCGGTTCCACGGCAAATACCTGGCGGGTATGAGTGAACCGGTGGAGTCCCGGGACTGATCCCTAGACCGAACTCAACAGGATGCTGGTCTCGCTGTTGAGGACACCTTCGATCATGCGGACTTCGCGCAGGACCCGGTCGAATTCGTTCAGGTCGGAAGCCAGAACCTCGGCCACCAGATCCCAGGATCCGTTTGTCGTGTGCATCTTTTGAAGTTCGGGCATTCCGCGCAGGCGCCTGATCACCTGGGACGTCGATTTGCCCTCGACCTCGATCATCATGACCGCCCGAATGGTTCCCGGGTCGCTGTCTTCGCGCGCCCGGATGGTAAAGCCGAGTAGTGCCCCGCTCTCGAGCAGACGGTCGAGTCGGTTCTGCACGGTGCCGCGCGACACGTTCAGGATCGTAGCCAGTTTGGACAGAGGTGCCCGGCCATCCTTGCGCAGCAACGAGATCAATTCGCGGTCCAGGCTGTCATAGGCATGCTTGGCCGGCATTTTCGTCATTTGCTTGACCTCCATGGTTGGCCGCGTGTCCGTTTACCGAAATTGACTATTTTTATAATATTTTCTGCCGATTCGCCAATTCAGGACACAAATATTGTAAACATCTGTCATTTCTTCTGACAGTGGCCCGCACTATCTTAAGCGCATAGCAGAAGCGACGCCCCGCATGGCAATGCGAGAGATGCGCCTTCTAGACGTCACGTCCCGTTATGAAAGGCATCGGTAGTTCAATGATCAACGCACCCGCAAGAGACCTCAACATCGTTCCATTTGTCAGTGTAGACCACATGATGAAGATCGTTCTGAGCATCGGCGTCGAACCCTTCATTTCAGGTCTCGCCGCCTATCTCGAAGACGATTTCAAACGCTGGGAACTGTTCGACAAGACGCCACGCGTGGCCTCCCATTCGACCCAAGGGGTGATCGAACTGATGCCCACCAGCGACGGTGAAGTCTATGGCTTCAAGTATGTCAACGGGCACCCCAAGAACATGAACCAGGGCCTGCAGACCGTCACCGCATTCGGCGTATTGTCCGATGTGGCGTGTGGTTATCCCGTCCTGATGTCGGAGATGACCATCCTGACCGCCCTTCGCACGGCGGCAACATCCGCGCTGGTTGCCAAGTACCTCGCGCCCAAAAACAGCAAGTGCATGACGCTCATCGGCAACGGTGCACAGTCTGAGTTCCAGGCGCTGGGCTTCAAGGCGATCCTCGGTATCGACAAGCTGCGTCTCTTCGATATCGACCCGGCGGCGACCGACAAGCTCGCCCGTAACCTCGAAGGCAAAGGCTTCGACATCGTGCGCTGCTCGACGCCGCAGGACGCCGTCGAAGGCGCCGACATCATCACGACGTGCACGGCGGACAAGCAGTGTGCCACCATCCTCACCGACAACATGGTGGGCCCGGGCGTTCACATCAACGCGGTCGGCGGCGACTGTCCCGGTAAAACCGAACTCCACAAAGACATTCTGCTGCGGTCGGACATCTTCGTCGAATACACGCCCCAGACCCGTATCGAGGGTGAAATCCAGCAGTTGCCGGGCGATCATGGTGTCACGGAAATGTGGCAAATCATGCGCGGCGAAGCGACCGGCCGGACGAACGAGCGGCAGATCACCCTGTTCGACAGTGTCGGTTTCGCAGTGGAAGACTTTTCGGCCCTGCGGTATGTCCGCGATCAACTGGAAAGCACCGGCCAGTACCAGAACCTGGATATGCTGGCAGATCCCGACGACCCGCGCGACCTGTTCGGCATGGTGATGCGTGCTGCTGCTGCGTGAATGGAGTGACACTAATGGATCGCCGCAGTGTTCAGGCACCGTCCGCCGTGGTCATGATACGGCCGCATCATTTCGCACCGAATCCCGAAACCGCAGCCGACAACGCGTTTCAATGCCAGGCCAAGGACGCCGATCCCATTGATCTGGCCCAGTCGGCCTTTTCGGAGGTCAGCCGTGCGGCAGACGTGCTGCAGGCGCACGGGGTCCGCACGCATCTTTTTGAGGACGAAACCCGGGAAACACCGGATTCGGTGTTTCCCAATAACTGGTTCTCGACCCATCCCGGCGGCCACGTGGCAATGTACCCGATGTTCGCGGCAAGCCGGCGCAAGGAGCGCCGCGCCGATGTCATCGAAATGCTCAAGAGTGCCTACCGCGTCCAGGACATTATTGACTATTCCGGCCTGGAGTCCGACGGGCTCTTCCTCGAAGGCACCGGCGCCATCGTGCTCGACCACATCGACCGGGTGGCCTATGCGGTCAAGTCAAACCGCACCGATCCGGTCGCACTGGAACGTTTCTGCACGCACTTCAATTACGAACCGATGGTATTTGAGGCCCATGACGCCAATGGCGTTGCGATCTACCACACCAACGTTTTGATGTGCATTGCAACGAACTTTGCGCTGATCGGCATGGACATGATTGCCGACGGGCCACGACGGTTGGAGATCAAGGAGCGGTTTGAGAACTCCGGCCGCGACGTCATTGCACTCGACAACCGGCAGATTGCCGACTTTGCCGGCAACGCTATTGAGTTACAGGGAACGGAGGGCCGCGTCCTGGCGATCTCGAGTCGCGCCCTCGACGCGCTCGACGACGGTCAGGTCAAGGCGATCGAGAGAAGCAACGTCATCGTGCCCCTTGAGGTTCCGACCATCGAAATGGCGGGCGGTTCGGTGCGTTGCATGCTTGCAGGCATTCATCTGACATCGCGGTGAGATAAACTCCGCCCCGTCCCGGACCACTACCACATCTGTTGTATTGACTGGCGCAAACAATAATCTATGACGGTGGCGGTCAACCCTGGCCGACACTACCCACGACCGAAAACCCCAAACCCGAAGAGCGTCGTACATGAGCAGCAACCATAAAGTCTATGAATTCGATTCCGTGATCGTGCGCAAGCCGTCCCAGTCGGTAACCGGCGGACTGCGGGCGGTAGATCAGGGCAGCCCGACCTATTCAGGTGTCAAGGCCGAACATGATGCTTATATTGCAGCGCTTGAGACGGCCGGTGTCACGGTTCAGGTTCTGGAGCCGCTGGAAGAGTTTCCCGATTCAATTTTTGTCGAAGATCCGGCGCTGGTTTTCCACCAGGGTGCGATTCTGTTACGGCCCGGGATCGACAGCCGTGAGGGCGAAACCGCTGCCATTGCCCCTGTTCTGCGCGAACGTTTCGAAACCGTCCTGGAACTGGCGGGCGGCTATGTGGATGGCGGCGACGTGCTCTATACGCCGGACAACATCATTATTGGTCTGTCCGCACGCACGACCCAGGAAGGCGCCGATGCGCTGATCGATTGCCTCGAAAAATTCGGACGCAAAGGCGTCGTCTTCAACACGCCGCCAAACGTACTGCATTTCAAGACTGACTGTTCCCTGCTCGATGACGAGACCGTGCTGACAACAGCGCGGCTTGCGGCATCTGGTGTCTTCGATTCCTACAAGAAAGTCATCACTCCCGGCGGCGAAGAGGCCGGCGCCAATGCCCTGCGTGTCAACGACACGGTTTTCGTCGGCCGGGACTTTCCCGGCATCATCTCGATGCTCGTGTCGGAAGGCTACAAAGTCGTGCCGCTCGAAACGTCGCAGATCGGCAAGATCGATGCCGGTCTGTCGTGCATGTCGCTCAGATGGCACAGCTGACGCAAATGGAGCGATCCGTCAGCGCTCGTTTGTCCCGCGCGCGATCTGGTCGGACAGGGGTTTCAGCAGGTAACTGAGCGGCGACCGCCTGCCGGTTTCCACGAACACTTCCGCCGGCATGCCGGGCACCAGACGCTTGTCCTCGAGCACATCCAGTTCGGCTTCGGGGATGCGGACCCGGATCAGGTAATTCCGGGTTCTCGTCTCGGTGTCCTCAATCAAGTCGGCCGACACATGGACCAGGACCCCGGTCAAGACCGGGGTCGTGTTGGCGTTGAAGGCCGACAGCCGCACCTTGGCGGTCTGGCCTTCATGGAGCCGGTCGATCTGCACGGGCGTAACAAAGCCTTCGACCACCAAGGAACCGCCGGTGGGGACAATTTCAAGGACCGTATCGGCCGCCCGGATGACACCGCCAACGGTGTTCGCAGACAGATTATTGACAATGCCGCTGACCGGTGCGCGCAAATCCACGCGCTGCAGTTTGTCGAGCAGAGATGCCCGGCGTTCGGTGTATTCCCGATACTCAAGGTGGGCCGCCCGCAGGTCGACGAGAACCATTTCCTGCCAGTCTTTTTCGACCTTCAGTATTTCGACTTCCAGTTCCCCTATCTTCTGACCGGTCGCCGCGATGTCTGCTGTCAGGGCGGCAACGGCGCCGTCGATTTCCGAGACTTGCCGTTCCAGTGCCAAAAGACGTGTCAGCGGAGACAGCCCCTCCTTGTGGAGTTTTTTGGCACCGCGCAGTTCGCGTTCGATGAGACCCTGCTGGCGGCGGCGGGAGTCCCGTTGGGCTTCAAGGCCGATAACCTGTTCCCTTGCCTGCCCGATGGTCTTCTGCAGTCGCCTGATCTGTGCTGCACGGGTTGCTTTGCGGGCGTGAAACAGACGGACTTCGGCTTTGAAGACGCGTTTCGATTCCACGTTGGCCAATTTCCTGTTCGACAAGTCGGCGCTGGACGAAACCGCCTTGCTCAACCGGTTTCTCCGCCGTTTGCGATCGGTCTTGGTCGCCGTGTTGCTTCTTGTTGCGAGATCTTTGCGGACAAGCGCCAGTTCAACACGACGGCGGCGGTCCAGATCAAGGGTGATGAGTTCTCCAGGCCAGACTGGCGCTGTCTTGCCGTCACGTTCCGCTTCAAGACGCGCACGTCTGGCGAGCGCTTCGTAGAGACGGTTTTCCGCAATCGATATTTCCGTCTCGAGGCTGACCGAGTCAAGCCTGAGAAGCGTGCTTCCCTTGGCGACTCTGTCACCGTCGCGCACGAGAATTTCGGAAACCACGCCGCCGTCCAGATGCTGAATGGTCTGCACCTGTCCTTCGACCGAGACTTTGCCCTGGGCAAAGACGGCACCCGAGATCGAGGCCAGCACCGACCAGCTGCCGAACCCGAAGACAACCAGGCTGCAGACAATGACGCCGGTACGCAATGGTGCGAGATAGGTTCGGACAGTGGCATCAGAACCGACAGGACGTGACGTGGAAGGGAAGAAACGTGCACGCGCGTATCGATAGACCGTTCGAACGGTGCGCCAGATATCCTCCAACTCGGCAGCAGTTTTGCCAATGATCGTCATGCCGTTCGTTCGCTGTCTTCGTCATCGGCCACTCTCAGGACCTGGCGCAGGATAACCTCCCGCCGGTCGAATCCAGCCTGAACGCCATCTTTCAGCACCAGGATCAGATCAACCGCGGCAACTGCGGACGGTCTGTGCGTGATGACGATTACGGTCGCGCCTCTTGCGCGCGCCCTGTGGATGGCGTGGGTCAGGGCAGCGTCCCCGTCCTGGTCCAGATTGGCGTTGGGTTCGTCCAGCACAATCAGGGCCGGTTCGCCATATAAGGCACGCGCGAGAGCAATCCGTTGCCGCTGACCTCCCGACAGAATGGCGCCGCCCTCACCGATTGCGCTGCCATATCCATCCGGCAGGCCCAGGATGATTTCATGGGCACCGGCGGCATGTGCGGCCTTGAGGATATCTTCGTCGCTGGCGTTTGGATCGTGGCGCGAAATGCACTCGCTGATGGTGCCATCGAACAGGTCGACATCCTGAGGCAGATAGCCGATATGCCGGCCCAGTCCTTCGGATGTCCACTGATCCAATGTGGCACCATCGAGACGGATCTCACCGGCAATCGGTTTCGAGACTCCCACCAGCGCCCGGGCAAGCGTTGACTTTCCCGATGCAGACGGCCCGATGATACCGAGGCCGTCGCCCGGTTTGAGTTCGAAACTGACGCCCGACAAAACCGGTTTCCGGCTGCCAGGCGGGCCGGCCATCAGGCCATCGACTTTAAGGTATCCGAGCGGCGGCGGTAACGAAATCGGCGCCGGCAATTCAGCGCATTGCCGTAGTGTTTCGACGATCTGCCGGAGCGCATTGCGGGCCTGTGAAATCGAGCGCCAATGACCGACGATCTGGTCGATCGGTGCAAGCGCCCTGCCCAGAATGATTGAGGCCGCAACGATTGCGCCGCCCGAAACCTCCTGACCTATGGCCAGGGCCGCTCCAGCGGCAAGGGTTGCGGATTGCAGGAACATCCGGAACCCCTTTGAGAACGATGCGAACCGGGCGCCGGTGTCACCGCTACCGGCTTCGGCTGTTATGCCGTTACCCCGCATGGAAGCGTAGCGCTTTGAAAGCCTGCCGCTCATGCCCAGCACTTTCGCGGTTTCAGCCGCACGGTACATGGAGGCCAGCAGCCGTTGAGCGGCCGCATCTGTTTCCGAGGACTTGATCAGATTTGTCCGTGTTGTGACGTCGGCCAGTACCGCGAGAACGATGACAACCACAGCACCGAACAGGCCGATGACGCCGAGAATCCAGTGAAGACTGGCCAGGATCACCAGATATATCGGTATCCACGGTGCATCCAAAAGTGCCGACGGGCCAACACCGGACAGAAACCGCCGCAGGATGCCCAACTCATTCAGGCACGAGTTTCTTGCCTCCGGCGTCTGTATCGCCCGATCAATATCGACATCGAACAATTTTGCCACAAGCGTCTCGTCGAGTGACTCGCCAAGGCGTGCAAGCACACGACCCCGGCAAAAGTCGATGATCGCCTGGGCCAGGTAAAGCGCCGCCACCAGGGCGAACAGGGTCAGTAGGGTTGGAAACGAACCGCTGGGGATCACCCGGTCATAGACCTGGAGCATGAACAGCGGCGCCGTCAGCATCAGGAGGTTGGTCACACCGGACAAGAATGCGATGCCGTAGATCACCGAGCGATGAGGTAAAAGATAGGACCATGCGGCCCGGCGGTCCGAGGGACCGCCGAAGCCGATTTCTGTTTGGTGGACATCGTCACTCATTCAGAACGATCTTGCTGTTTGAGGCATGCCGACACATCTCTGCCTGACTGGCACTTGACTGCCGATATCTAGGCCGCGGCGAAACTGTCGTCGGGGACCAGCGACGTCAGAACATCAACCTCATTGACATCGGGCAAGATCGCCACCGTTGGTCCCTGATCGGCGGCTGCGCCCTGATTGCCCTGATCAGCGGCAATCTGCGCTGCCGGTGCACTTGCTTGCACGGCGGCAAAGCTGAACCCGCCATTGAAGTTCGCTCCAAGGAAGTTGTCGGCGACCAGCGTGTCGGCACTGACACCTTCAAGCGTCACGGTGACGTCGCCGACGCCGACGACAGTATTTCCGTTCTGCTCACTGACCGAGACCGCAGGAGTGTTGCCGAATTCGGAAAAGTCGAGCGTGTCCAGGTTGACCTGGAAGTCCCGGATGGTGTCGTTGCCGTCACCGGCTGCGAACACGAACCTGTCGGCTGCCTGGTTGGTGTTGATCGTATCGCCGCGCAGGATATCGTCGCCGCGTCCACCGACAATAACGTCGCTACCGGATTCGATCGTGCTGCCGGCAAAGTCGCCGTCATCACCGTTCAGAACATCGTTGCCGTTTCCGCCAAGCAGAATGTCGTCGCCTTCCAGTCCCCAACCGCGGTCGTCACCATCACCCAGGTCCAGGAAATCGTTGCCCTGAAAACCTATCGCTGAGTCCACGCCGCCGAACGTGCGGATGATGTCGTCGCCGAGGAATCCGTAGGCTGATGAGTCAATGCCGTCGGTTCCGGTTACGGTGAAACTGTTGGCCGCCGCGTCAAAGGTTCTCAAGAAGACGGGAGAAACTGCTTCAGGTGTTCCCGCAGGCGCGTCCGGTATGCCGGTGTCGCCTCCGCCAGCTGTCGGTGTCGGTGCGGGGGTTGGGTCAGGCGGGGTTACGGCATCCGGAGCCGGGTCGGGCGTCGGGTCGACCGGATCGGGGGCTTGTGCAACGGGATCCGGGGCCGGGTCGGGCGTCGGGTCGACTGGATCGGGTGCCTGAGCTACCGGCGTTGGTGCGACAACACCGTTGAACGTCGCTCCGAGGAAATTCGCCGTGGTTAGCTGTGCGCCGTTCACGCCTTCCAGAACAACCGTCACATCGCCGACATTGAGTACGGAATTCACGCCCTGTTGGGAGACAACCACCTCCGGATTGTTGCCGAATTCGGAGAAATCCAGAATGTCCGCGCTTGTCTCAAAGTCCTTGATGATATCCTCGCCGTCCCCGGCAGAGAAGACAAACCGGTCGGCACCGGCATCGCCACGCAGGGTGTCGTTGTCACGGCCACCGACGATAACATCGTCCCCGGTGCCACCGTTCAGGGTGTCATCGCCACTGCCACCAAGCATAGTGTCATCACCCGACAGGCCATAACCGCGGTCGTTGCCGGCGCCCAGATCCTGAAAGTCATTGCCGGCGAAGGCGACCGACGTATCATTGCCGCCAAAAGTGCGGATGATGTCATCACCGTTTTCGCCATAGGCTGCATCGTCATCGCCTTCGGTACCGGTGACATTGAAACTGCCGGTGTCGCGGTCAAACGTTCTGATCTGCACGGCTGCGGCGGCAGCCGGCGTTCCAGCGGGCGCGTCCGGAACTCCTGCGTCACTTCCGGCGACCGGGCTCGGTGCCGGTTGGGGTGTGGGTGCCGGGGCAGGAGCCGGTTGCGGTGCGTCACCACCGTCGGCCACGTCTGGAACGCTCGGCGCCGCATCCGGCACGGGCGCATCGCCACCATTGGCGACATCCGTCGGTGCCGGCTCGTCCGGTGCGTCGATGACGACCGGCGCGCCTGCGCCGCGATCTTCAAAGGGTTGATCAATCGTGAGCGTGGCGTCGGTAACCAACGGTTCGATGCTGCCGGCTCTCAACTCAGTAATGGAGGGAGCATCAAATCCGCCAAACTGCTCGATGAACTGGATGTTGGAAGTTCCGATTTCGTCGGCAGACGCTACACTGTTAAGCAGGAAATCCAAGGTGCCAAAGGCGCCACGAAGATGGGCCGACGCCAGAATTCCCGTCAAACTCAATTCAACCTGTGTCTGGGTGCCGTCGGTGTCTGTTGCCGTGATGGTCGTCCCGATGAACTCGTCGAGACTCCGCCCGGCGTTGCCGAGGCCGGTTTCGATCCGGTCCAGGTTGAGCTGGAATTCGTCGAGAATGACCAGTTCCTGGATATTGGTCTTCAGTTCGTCAAGACTGGTGACCCCGTTCTTGCCGGTGAACGTCCCGGTGAAATCATTGACGCCGGGTGTTGAGTCGAATTCGTAATAACCAAGGTCGATCAGGATGGGCTCGCCGAACTGATAACCGACAAAACCCAGAAAATTCTCGGAACTGTACTGGAGATCCGTGAGCGTCAGTTCACCGGCTTCGAACGCAGCCAGCCTGTCCTGGCCAACCTGCTGAATAATCTCCGCCCGGTTCTGTTCAATACGCGCCTCGCTGACCCCTGATTCGAATTCCCGCAAACTGTTCAAAAAATCGCCAAACGACCCGCTACTCAACATGACAGTCTCTCCTTGGTTTACTCAAAATATGGGCAGGCAGAACCGCATGGTCCGCGTCATTTGCGCGGCCTGTTCCCATGTCTCACAAGGACTGGGTCGGGTCGATGGCTGCAGGTAAGAGACTAATGGCCAATGTGGGCGCCAACTTGCGGCGGTCGTGTCGATTTCTTGACGAAGCGGAGTTCGAAACTTGGCAATTCAAATGTTGTGACAATAATACATGCGTGCGACATCCATCAGTGTTGTGATACCCGATAGTCCGCAAAACACTCTGTATACGGATATACTTGCGGTGGCTAGATCAACAAAAACCCGAGCAGACCCCTACTCCGCGGCGTCTGCGCTGTTCCGGTTCTTGCGCTGGTACGCCCGCCAGGTCATCGCCCAGCGATCGGGATCTTCGAGCGCTTCGCCCTTCAGTTTGTGGATCGCCTGGTTGTGCGGCGCGGTGGTCACGATCTCCGGATTGGAGTAGGCCTCATCCGAGATCTGGCGAATCACCGCGACCCAGGTATCGAGATCCTCCTTGGAGTACATTTCGCCGGCCTCGGGCGTGAACGGTTCCGGGACGACCCAGGGTTCGTGGCTCAGCCAGAAGGCATCCATGCCGAAGTCGGTCATCCGGTTCTGTACGTCGAGGACGCTGACGCCGGTGTCCTCCTTGAGCTTGCCCATGCCCCAGCGGGTCATCTCCATGCGCCAGCCCGGTTTGTCGGGATGGGATTTCTCCAGGCCCCTAATCTTCGACAGTTCATGATCCATGTAGTTGTTGGCCAGGACCGATATGTCAGAACCTTCGGCTATGCCGTCGCCGCCCATCATGCGCGACCATGAATAGGACTTGAGAACCTGGGGAATATTGCCCCAGAACTCCCGGATCTTGCCGCAGCTATCCGGCCGATCCGCATCGACGTGATAGTCCGAGCCGTCAAAGGTGACGACCGGCGTCGGCAGGAAGCGGGCAAGTTCCTCGGTGCAGCCATAGGCGCCGACGGCTGGACCGCCACCGCCTTTCGGTGCGCCGAATGTCTTGTGCAGCATGAACATGCAGGCATCGAAGCCCAGCTCACGGGCCCTGATCTTGCCCATCACGCCGTTGAAATTGGCGTGATCGTAAAAACACAGCCCGCCGGCCTCCTTGACCACACGGACCCACTCCTTGATGTGCGGATTGTAGACGCCCATGTCATCGGGATTGTTGGTCATCAGGGCCGCCGTGCGATCTGAAACCGCTGCCTTCAGGGCCTCAAGCGAGGGGTAGCCGTCTTCTTCGACCATCAGGGTAATCACCTTGAAGCCGGCGGCGGCGGCTGTTGCCGCGTTGCAGGGGTGCGCCTGAATGGTGGTGATGATCTCGTTGCGTTGTTCCAGTTCGCCGCGCGAGGCGTGGTAGGCACGGGTTACACAACAGTTGGTAAAGGCCGCATTGGCGCCGCCACCGGCCTGAAACACGAACTGGTCCATGCCGGAGAGCTCGCACAGGATGTTGTTGAAGCCGTGGATCAGCTCAAGTGTGCCCTGCACCGTGTCTTCCGGCTGATAGGGATGAACGTCAGCCACCTGCGGCCTTGCCATCACCGCCTCATTGATCGGCGCATTGTGCTTCATAGTGCAGGTTCCGAACAGGCTGACACCGATCATGCCGAGTGTCTCCTGCGAAAGATGCAGGTAATGGCGCAGCACATCCGGCTCTGTCATTTCCGGCAGCTTCGGCGGAGTTTTGCGCCGAAGCGCCGCCGGCACCAGATCTTCCCCGGATCCGACCGATTCCCGGATTCCTGGTTCAGCCTCCGGGAAAACCAGGCCACGCCTGCCCGGGTAGCTCAGGTCCATGATGACCGGTTCGTTCCAGCGCGCGGCGTGATACTCGCGGGGTTTGGTTTCAGATCCGCTCATGACAGCACCTCCTGCAGGGCTCCGGCCAGTTTGTCGATATCGCCCTGGGTATGGATTTCGGTTACGCAGTACAAGGCGCTCTGTCCCAGCTCCGGCCGTTCGGCCGACAGGTCCTTGCCACCGAATATCTTGTGGGCGCGCAACGCCTTGTTGATCTCGGCAACCGACCTGGATGTACCGTCGAAATTGACAACGAATTCCTTGAAGAAGCCGTCTCCAAACGTGACCTTCACGCCCGGGATTGCGTTCAGCTTCTGTGCTGCGTAGCGGGCGCGCTGCAGGATGACACCGCCCAGCTCGCGCAGCCCGTCAGGACCGACCAGGGCCAGGTAGGCGGTGTTGGCGATGGTCCAGAGATAAACCGAATTACCGGTCCAGTCCTTGCCTTCTTCCCGCATGCCGTAGGACGTCTGATGGAACAGGCTCAAACCAAACCCGACTTCACCCGGCTCGATGGTCTCGGTTATGGAGATCATCAGCGTCGGATACTCGCGCGCATAGCGTTCTTCGTCGCGGGTGGCGATAAACCCTCCCGTACCGCCGCCCGTGTTCATGTGGACGCCGAGAGGTTGGGTCGATCCCACAATGATGTCGGCACCATAGTCCGAGGGTGCGGCCAGTACACCGAGTGAAATGGGGTCGACACCAACGATGGTTTCGGCACCAACCGCTTTCGCCATTTCGGCGATGCGGGCGCTGTTTGTCTCCATAACGCCGAGATATCCCGGATTCTCGACATAGACAGCAGCGGTCTTGTCGGACAGCTTGGCAGCCAGATCATCAAGATCGAGCATACCAGTGACAGGATCGTAGCCGACCTTGTGGACGGTGATATGGCTTGGCATTTCGACCGGCTCGCAATAGGTCTCGATCACCGACAGGCGTTCCGGACAGATCGCCGCCGGCACGATAACCTCTCTTCTCCCCGTGATACGGGCCGTCATCCGGATGGCGTGGCCGATCGCACAGCCCCAGCTGTAGACCGGCAGGCCGACCATATCCATGCCGACCAATTCACCGATCTGGCTGCAGAACTCGAACCACGCCTGGTTGCGGCCATGGTCCGACGACGGTGAGCCGAACACCGAGGTCAACCATTCCGTGCGGCGGACAAGTTCGTCACATGGCGCCGGTACATAGTGCTGCCAGCACCCCGCGCCCAGGAAGTTCAGATTTTCCTCGCAGCTCTCGTTTTTCGACAAGGCGTCGGTCAATTCCCTATGGAGCGCCACCTCAGAGCGCAGACCGGGCGCCAGGGCGATCGGCTTTTGAAGCCGGTGTTCCTTGGGGATCTGCTCGAACAGTTCCTCAATCGAGGCCGCACCGATGGCATCGAGCATTGCCTGCTTGATGTCCGGCAGGGAGTTGGCCATGTAGGGATGACTTACCGGTTGATTTCCGCTCACATCGACTCTCCGTTTCCTGTCACGTTATGTATTCCCAAATCTCAGGCATCGACCCGCATCATGGCCTTCTGCCGTGACCCCGTTCTCACCGCCATGTAACCTGCCAGCGTGCTATCGAGTTCCAGGTCGCCGGTGTCGACAAAAAGGCGCGACGGCACCAGGCCGGCGAGCTTTGTCGCCCCTGCCATGACGATAATGTTGTCGCGGCCGACCAACCGGATGACATCGGAACTGAACTGCTGGTTGCCGCGTCCGAACAGACACCCCTGTCCGCCGATGATACCAACGATCAGTTTCGCGGCACGCCCTGTGGCCAGGGCGAGAATTTCCGACTCGGACAGGTCGGTTCCGACGACTTCGCCTTCGAGGATGGCATCGACGCCAAGAAGCGTCGCCGGGACACCGAGCACTTCAGAAACCGTACGGGTCGAACTGCCCGGCCCAAGCAGATACAGTGTGCCGGATTGCATTTCCTCGACGATTTCCCGGGCCGACGACCACAGGGCCTCGCGGTCGGCAAGCGTCGGACTGGCCTTGGGGCCTTGTATGCTTGACTGTTCAAACGGCGCGCGGCAATAGCCGAAGAGCCGCGTCGACACGCGGTCGTCACGAACCGAAGCCTCGTCGATATCCATGATTTCAGCATCCTGAAGCTGGGCCTTGCTGTTGCCGGAAAGAAAGTGCGCGGCAACGTCACCGGCAAGTCCCGGACTCGTGGCAAACAGTGCGGAATGCATCTTTACGCCTGTGGGAATACCAAGCAGCGGAACCCGGTCCCCGACAATCTTGAACACATCGCGAACCGTGCCGTCGCCTCCGGCCACGAGGATCAGGTCGACGCCCGCCTGTTCAATGGCATCCGCCAGCCGCTCCGTATCGCCTTTGGTTGTCATGCCGTTCGAACGACAGGGTGTATTTGCGACAATCTCCATTTCGCACCCGGTTTCGCGCAACACGTCTTCTCCCAACGGTCCTTCGCCGGTAAGGAACCGGATTTTTGGCAGAATTCGGATCAACCTGGCCAACGCCCGCCCTGCCCGTTCCGGCGACTGGGGCTGTGCGCCGCGTGCCTGTGCCTCTGCCAGCACCATGGGACCGTCAGTTCCCTTGAGGCCAACCCTTCCGCCCATTCCCGCGATCGGGTTTACAATCAAGCCGCATCGGGCTTGGTCGATCGCTGGTTCGGCTTGGTTGTTTTTGGTTTCGGCCCTGTCCAACACCCGTGTTACCGCCTCACTCCTACACGCTCGCCACCCGCGGCTAATTGGCCGCCCAGCGAACGTTTGTTCACAATGAAATAAGCACCTTGAGCTGTCAAGGAATTGACGATGCGGAAGAGGTTCTTGTCCTTTCTGCCGCCATGATCTTATATTCCCTAACGAAAGGGCCCCTGAAGAGACGGTCATTTTCTCGCCTGTCACACCAGTTAAAAAAACGAACAGTTGTTCGATTTTGGCAGTTTTGACGGCGATACGCATGCACACAAGGAGAAGAGATGACAGATCTTCAGGGCAAGACAGTCCTCGTGACCGGCGCTTCCAAGGGCATCGGCGCGTCGATTGCCGCGGCGGTCGGAGCGTCCGGGGCTCACGTGATCGCCCATTACGGTACGGACCGCGAAGGCGCGGCGCGCGCGGTGGAAGGTTTCTCAGACGATCGATCTCATCTCGTCGGTGCGGATCTGAGCGATATGGCGGCGGTAGACTCGCTCTGGCAACGGGCTTTCGACTGGCGTGGAGAGATCGACGTTCTGGTGAACAACGCTGCCGTCATGCGCCTTGAAGGCGGCATCTCGGATACTGAAGATGCCTGGGACCGGGTCTGGTCGGAGGCCGTTGACGTCAATGTGCTGGCACCTGCCCGGTTGCTGCGTCATGCGGTCAAACACTACCTGCAGGCAGGCGGCGGCACCATCGTCACGATATCGAGTTGGGCAGCACAGCGCGGCATTACAAACCCGGAGGGCATCGCCTATTCCGCAACAAAGGCCGCTATCGCTGCCGCCACCAAGACGATCGCCCGTGGTTATGCGAAGCAGAATGTACTGGCTTACGTCATTGCACCGGGTGTCGTACGCACGCGCCTTTCAGTAGAGTCGGCGGCAACGCTCGGCGGCGAAGATGCCGTGACAGCCGGGCTTGCCATGGGCGAGTGGGTGCCGCCCGAGGAGATCGCCGATCTGGTGGCGTATCTGGCCACTGGCCAGTGCCGGCACCTGACCGGCGCCACGCTCGACGTCAACGGCGCGAGCTACGTGCGGTGAAGTGGAATCGAGCTGAATAGTGTTCGATCCGACTGTCCAACAACCAGTTCGGGCATGTCGTCCTTGGTCACTCTGAATGCGGGGCGAAGGACCCATTAGCGTCGCTTCGGATTGATACGCCGGCGATTAGATCCTCGCCCGCGTTTCACGCCGGCAAGGATGACAGTGAAGAAAATCAGGAAACCTTGGATCGAGATAGGGCGAACTACTTTGCCAACTCACGCGGGGTCGGCATCCATATCGAGGGCGGCGGCCCTGCGGCTCAGGTAGAATTCATACTGCCAGGGCAGGACGTCATGCGGTTTTGACACTCCGAGTTCAAGCGCTGCACGATAGGCCCAGTGGGGCTCAGCCATCAGCTCGCGACCCATGGCAATGAGATCCGCGCGACCGTCGCGAAGGACGGCTTCGGCATGGTGAGGATCGACAATCGCCCCCACCGCCATGGTGGCAAGCCCCGCGTCACGACGCACCGCCTCGGCGAAGGGAACCTGGTAGCCCTGCCGGATTTTCGTCGTGGCCAGGGTTGCCGGGCCGGACATGCCGCCCGACGAACAGTCGACAACGTCGATGCCGGCTTTCTTGAGTTCAGCTGCCAGGGCAACC
>JAJFHD010000006.1 GCA_021775805.1 Alphaproteobacteria bacterium
CGACGCACCGCCTCGGCGAAGGGAACCTGGTAGCCCTGCCGGATTTTCGTCGTGGCCAGGGTTGCCGGGCCGGACATGCCGCCCGACGAACAGTCGACAACGTCGATGCCGGCTTTCTTGAGTTCAGCTGCCAGGGCAACCGTGTCTTCAATCGTCAGGCCGCCTTCCACGCCATCGACCGACGACACACGGTAGAATAACGGTTTGGTCTCGGGCCAGACCGCACGCACCGCACGGACCACTTCCAAGGGAAATTTCATGCGTTTTTCACGGGATCCACCGTAGTCATCGGTACGTTGGTTTGAGACGGGCGAAAAGAACGAGTGCAGGAGATAACCATGCGCGCCGTGTATCTCGACAATGTCGAATCCGGCAGCAAGAGCTCTCAATGCAGCGGCGCGAAAGGCTTCAACCAAGCCTTCAATGTCCGCGACGCCGAGTTCCCGTGGCACGGGGTAGCTGGGCTGCTCCGGCAGGGCACTGGGCCCGACCTTTTGCCAGGGTTGTTCGTCAGTGTCGTTGTCTTCTATCGGGGCGGCACCGTCCCAGGGGCGCATGCAACTGGCACGACGCCCGGCGTGGCCGATCTGGATACCGCAGGCCGCGCCATGCGCGTGATAGAGGTCGACCACCCGTTTCAGACCGTCAATCTGACTGTCCTGCCAGATGCCGGTGCAACCATGGGTGATGCGGCCATCGCGGGCAACGCCGGTGGCCTCAACGAACGCAGCCCCCAGGCCGCCCAGCGCGAAGCCGGAATGATGGGCAAAGTGCCAGTCCTGCATGTGACCGTCGACCGCCTGATACTGGCACAGGGGAGACAGCACAATGCGGTTGCGCAGGGTCTGGTCGCGCAGTTGCAAAGGTGTGAAGAGAATGGGGTTTGACATTATTTGTCTCCTGGACCGGGCTGAATGCAATTGGAAACGGCTTGTCCGCACCACACATCAATGGCGCAAAATCTTGCCGACAAAATCTTTCGTTCGCTCGGCAGTGGGCGAATCGAA
Source organism: Alphaproteobacteria bacterium (assembly GCA_021775805.1). Lineage (GTDB taxonomy): Bacteria > Pseudomonadota > Alphaproteobacteria > Rhizobiales > JAJFHC01 > JAJFHC01. The sequence goes on from JAJFHD010000006.1 coordinate 1,008, forward strand.
TATGGCGTCCGGCGTGCCGGTCTCGACCACACGGCCTTCGTCCATCATGATGACACGGGTTGCCACCTCGCGCACGAAGCCCATCTCGTGGCTGACGATCAGCATGGTCATGCCTTCGGCTGCCAGGGTGCGGATCGTGTCCAGCACTTCGTTGACCAGTTCAGGATCGAGAGCGGAGGTCACTTCGTCGAGCAACAGGATCTCCGGGTTGAGGCACAACGCCCGGGCGATGGCGACGCGCTGCTGCTGCCCGCCGGAAAGCTCGTCGGGATAGGCCCGCAGCTTGTCAGCAAGACCGACCTTGGCGAGCAGCCGCTCGGCGTCGGCTTCGACATCCCGGCGATTGCGTTTCTTGATCTTGAGAGGGGCCACCGTGACGTTGCGCAGCACGTCCATGTTCTGAAAAAGATTGTACTGCTGAAACACGATCGCCATGCGGTCGCGCGCGCGCCGGATACTGGCCCCTCGGCTATAGTCAATTGCCTCGCCATCCAGCATGACCGTCCCCGACGTCGGCGGCGTCAGGCCCATGACCATGCGCAATATGGTCGATTTTCCCGAACCGGACGGCCCGATCAGCGCCACCACTTCGCCCTTGCCCAATGTCAGGTCGACACCGTTCAACACCTGGACCTTGCCGTAGCTGGCGGCGACGTTCTTAACTTCGAGATGGTGCACGGCGCTTCTCCGAAAGACGTTTTTCGAGCCGCTGACCAAGCACACTCAGGGGATAGGACATGACAAAATAGACAATGGCGATGGTCCCGAAGACGAGTATGCCGGAGAACCCCATGTTGTTCAGTTCGCGTGCCCGGAAGGTGAGTTCGAAGACACCGATCTGACTGACCAGTGACGTGTCCTTGATGAAACCGACCATGAAGACCACCGCCGGCGGCAGGATGACCGGCCAGGACAGGGGTACAATCACATAGCGCAGGATCTGCAACCGGTTGAAATTCATGACCCGTGCGGCTTCGATTTGCTGGCGGGGCACAGACTCAAACCCGCCGCGGATGATGTCGGCGATGTAGGCGGTCGAATAGATGCAGATGGCGATGACAGCGACGGCGAACAGGGAGGTTCCCTGGACGATTGCCTGAATGACAAATAGGACCAGAAACAGGACGACCAGGAACGGGATGCGCCTGAAGATCTCGACGAATACGATTGCCGCTGTGCGCAAGGGTAACGCCAGCAGGCCCGGTGTCTGGCGCGTGAAGGCGATGATGAACGCAAACAGGAATCCGAGCACACAACCGATCAACGTCATGGCCAGCGTGATTCCAGCGGCCTCCATCAGCAGTACCATGTTCTGGAATGAGAAGAATCTCGGGATCTCATCGGCCAATCGTTCAAGCATGTTCTATCGCCCGCTCAGAATATCTTGGCTTTGACGCGGAAAGCCCAGCGTCCCACGAGCGCAAGCGAAACGCTCGCAATGAAAGTCAGAACTATGTAAATGCCTGCCGCAATCGTGAAGGTTTCGATATAGCGGTAATCGACCGTGGCAAGATCCTTGGCCTGACTGGTCAACTCCTGCACGCCGACGATGGAGCCGATCGACGTGCCCATGACCAGGATCACGATGAAAAAGTTGGCAAGAGCTGGATAAATCGTCTTGGCAATGTGGGGGACGATGACGAGCCATATCTGCTGAAGTCTCGAAAAGCCGAGCACTTCGGCTGCTTCCAGTTCGTTGCGCCGGACCGATATGAAACCCGCCCGGATGATCTCCGTAAGGTAAGCGCTGGCGTTGAGAGTGAGCCCGATGATCATGCAGACGTGCTTGTCCCAGACGATTCCCACATCGGGCAGACCGAAATAGAGAAACCAGATCTGGACCAGGGCCGGCGTGTTGGTGAAAAAGATCACGTAGGCGTTGGCGAGACGGCTCAGGATGGGCCCGCCGAAAGTCTTGAGCGAGGCTAGGAGCAGGCCGGCCAACGCGCCGCCCCAGAACGTCAGAATTCCCAGGACCAGGGTCAGCTTGGCGCCCTCAAGCAGGCCGGGCAGGTGCGCCATGGCCACACCCCACTGAAAGGTGTAGTTCATGTCGACGCCGACCGATCGTTCATTGCCCAGGTCCCCTTGTACGAAACAAGACGGGCACCAAACCATGGTGCCCGTCTCGCCACGTTCATTGTTACTTAGAAGTACGGGTTCGGCACAACTTTCACAAGCATCGGCGCTCCGTACCACTTCTCCCAAAGATCGTTAACACCATTGGAGGAATGAAGGCTGTAGAGCATGATGTTGAGAACATCGCGCAGGCCGTAGTTGTTTTTGGCGACACCAATTCCGCAGTAACCGGTGAAGATCGGATCCGGCAGCACCCGCCACTTTACGTTCTTGTGGTTCTTGGTGTGGGCCATGAAAAAGTCGATGTTTTCGACGATCGCGTCGGCGCGGCCCTGGGCCACAAGCCGCACCACGTCAGGAATCGTGTCGACGATTTCCTGCTTGGCTTTCGACATGTTTTCCTTTTGCCAGTCGATCACCCAGGAACTGCGGATGTTCGCAATCGTGATGCCACTGTCATCGAGGTCTTTCCACATCTGGCCCTTGGTCTTTTCCGTGGTGAGCACGGCCAGGGTTTCGGTGTGAAGCGGTACGGTGTACTCGATCAGCTTGGCGCGCTCGGTGTTGCGGGTAAGCGCTCCAAGGGACAGATCGATGGTATCGGCGACCAGGAACGGTACACGGTCCTTGGTTTCGGTCGGCACCCATTCCACTTTAACTTTCAGGGTCTCGGCGATCTTGTTGCCGACATCGATATCAAAGCCTTCCCATTCGCCGCTCGCATTACGCGAACTCATGGGTGGAAAGTTCGGATTGATGCCAATCCGGATGACGCCGTCTTTCAGAATGCCGTCGAGCGACTTGGCCTGCGCCACACTGCCAAGTGCCAGAACTGCGACAATCGCTAGGAAGCCGGCGGACAACCGGCGGATAAAGTCACGAAACATCGGGAGGTCTCCCTTTCTTTGCCTGTCTCTCATGCCTATTGGGGCGGGCTGAAATGCCCCGCGGGAGACCGGCAGGCTTATGGTTATCCCCGTCTCCGCGAACAAATGTTCGGATATGGAGGCCTTTTAGTCAATAGGATAGTCCGCGTGGTGGCGACAGAGACGTCAATTGGCGTCGTCGCGGCAGGCCAGGAACGGGGCAATCTCATCGATTCCACGCCGCCCCAGAATCAGATCGGCGGTGATCCGACCGACGATCGGTCCGGCGGTAAAACCCATCCATGGGAAGAAAGCCGTGTAGAATCCACTGAGCCCCGGCGTGTCTCCAAGAACCGGGCGCCAATCCGCTGTGCCGTTCACGATCGCCGGCCACGTGCGCACGATCTGAGCCCCGGCAACCGCTGGCACCACCCGCGCGGCAACGCCGAGGTTTCGATGCACCGACTCAGGGTCTACGGACAACAGGTCATCCTTGTCGCTCAATCTAGATGGCCATCCGCCACCGATCAGCAGCGATCCGGCCCTGGTCTGCTTCAACGTCAGTTTTTCACCGGCCGAATAGACCAGGTGTTCGACAATCGGGGCAACCGGCGCCGTCACGGTAACCTGCAATGGGTGGGCTTCGATGTTCAGGTTGATACCGACCATTGCGGCAATGTTCTGCGCATCCACGCCTGCGGCATTGACAACACGACGGGCGGAGACATGCCCACCGTCGTGATCCAGGCGATAGCCTGTGTCTTCCACCTGGATGGCGGATACCGGGGTTCCAACGCTGATTTTTGCGCCATGACGTCTGGCAGCACGGGCAAAGGCAAAGGTGGTGACGAGCGGATTGGCCTTGCCTTCGAGGGGGCAAAACGCGCCGCCGATCATGGTATCGGAGACATAGGGCGCCATGGTTCGAAGTGCGTTGCGACCGACAAAGTCCACCGGCACGCCGAAGGCGCGCTCAACCGCCATCTTGCGGTCGATGTCGGCCATTTGCTGTTCGTCTTCCGCCATCAGGAGACCGCCCGGCTGCGCGAATTCGAGGTCGACTCCCAACTCGGCCGACAAGCCGGACCAGAGTGCGATCGACTCCGCCATCAAGGGCAATGTCGGTCCGAAATAGTTGGCCCATTCCTCACCCTCGGTCACGAACGTCTCGTGCGGGATCTGCAAATGGATCGAACCGGCGTTGGCCCCGGAGGCGCGGGTACTGAGATCGGCCCGCTCGAACAGGCAAACGTCAATGCCTTCCCGGGCAAGATAGTAAGCGGTCGCACATCCCGCCAAGCCGCCGCCAATTATTGCAACATCGATCGTCATGGATATTCTGTCTCTAGAGACCAGCCCCTCACCGGTTTACACAGTTCTGTTCGCTATGGTAACTTTCGTTCGAATTCAGAGCGTTCAATCGTTCCTCCTTCAGCGATAACACATGTCAGGGAGCGTCGTTAGATATGACCAGCGTTTTGCCCGTTGCAGCCAGCACATTTCCATTTCTCTACTCTCACTCCGGGGTCGATGCAGCCCTGCATCTCAACGATCAGGGCTACGACACGATCGAGATGATGATCTTTCCGCCGCATTGCTGGCCGGCCGAACTCAGCAGCTCGACGCGAACCGAATGGAAGCAGAAAATGGATGACCGGGGCATGAAGATCTCGTCTTTCTGTTATCCGCTGCTGGACAATAATCCCAATTCCGTCGACCGGCTGATGCGGCAGTATACGCTCGACCGTTATCGCGAAGCCATCGATCTGGCGGCCGAGTGGTCGTGCCCCTACGTGGTCTGCATACCGGGCCCTGTAAATTCGCTGATCAACCCGCCCGACAAGTGGATGCTCGACTGGTTTGTCGAGGGTGCCAACGAAATCATGGCCCATGCCAAGGGCACCGGTGTCGGCATTCTGCTGGAGAATGTGCCGTTCACGTTCCTGCCGACGGCTGAGGACATGAAACGGGTTTGCGCCATGGTCGACGGCGATGTCGGCGTGAATTTCGATGTCTGCAATTCCGCCTTCATCAAGGAAGACGTGCCGGGTGCCATACGGCTCCTGGGCGATCTCATCGGCAATGTGCACATTTCGGATTCGGGCTATGACGACTTCAAACACGAAAAACTCGGCACTGGCATTGTCGAGCCGGCGCCGACGGCTGCCGCCCTCAATGAAATCGGCTATAGCGGCGTAACGGTTCTGGAAATCATAACCGATGCGCTGCAGCCGGGTGTTGATCCGGAAGGGGATATTGCCGAAAGCCATGACATCCTCGCCAATTGCGGATGGCAACCGCGCGCAAATGCCTGAAGCCTGCAACCGCCCACTCGACAGGACAAAACGATGACCAAAGAATTCCGCGGCAGTTACACCGTATCCGTCACCCCGTTCACGCAGGACGGTTCCACCATCGACTTGGATGCGCTCAAGAAGTTTCTCGACTGGCAGGTGGCCGAAGGCGTCCCAGGGATTATTATTCTGGGCACCACCGGCGAGTTCCTGACGGTCTCCGACGAGGAGCGCCAGCTTTACGTGGAAACCACCGTCAAGCATGTAGATGGCCGTATGGACGTCATGGTCGGGTCCATGAATGCCTACACGCCCAATGCGGTGCGCTACAGCCGTGAGGCGGAAGAAATGGGCGCGGACGGGCTGATGATTATCCCGCCCTATTACTACACCCCGACCGAAGACGAGATCTTCAACTATTATCGCGACATCTGCGAAGCGGTCTCGATTCCGATCATGCTCTACAACAACCCGTTCACCTCCAATGTGGACATGCCCGTGAGCCTGGTTGCCCGTCTGACCAAAGCATTCGAACAGATCCGCTACATCAAGGAAGCCAGCATGGATGTGGCACGCGTCTTCGAAATTGTGGAAGCCACCGATGGTGTCATGAACGTGTTCGCGGGCGAACGCGTTGTTCAGTCCTACCTGCTTGGAGCCGTGGGTTACGTCAATCCTTACGGCAACTACATCCCGCGCGCTTCCCATAAAATCTGCGACTTCATGGAAGAAGGCCGCACCGAAGACGCCAAGAAGATCGAGCACCTGATCCACAAGTTCGACCGCATCATTGCGGAAGGTCATCCGACCTATGGTCACCAATGCTACTCGAAAGCGCTGTGTGCGGCCCGGGCCGGATTTTCCGTCGGCGACGTCCGAAAACCCCTGACCCAGTTTGCCGACCTAGGCGCGGATGGGATCGAGCGCCGCGACCGGATATTGGCGATCATTGACGATCTCGATGCCTTGATGGCTGAACTCGACCCGAGACAGGCCGCGGCAGAATAGTCCGCCGTGTCCGGCATGCTCGACGGCAAGCAGGTGGTCATTACCGGCGGCACGCGCGGTATTGGAGCGGCCATCGCACAAAAGGCCGCCGAGGCCGGAGCCGACATTGCCATCGTCGGCCGCGACAGCCAGGCCGCACAATCAGTTATCGCGAAGGTCGAAGCCACCGGCAGGCGGGCGGTTTTCGTCGACGCCGATTTTCGCAACCCCGCTTCTGCGGGCGATGCCGTCACGGCGGCGGCGGATGCTCTTGGTGGCCTCGACATTCTCGTCAATAATGCCGCGATCGCCCTGCGGCGGAGCCTCGAGGACGCCACTGTCGACGACTGGCACAAGATGCTGGACGTCAACCTGCTGGCGCCGTTCTTTGCGGCACAGGCAGCCGCCAAGCATCTCGGCGAAGGCGGAGCCATCATAAACATGGCCTCCGAGATGGGCCGCCTCGCCAACCCGGCGTCGATTCTCTATGGCGTCACCAAAGCGGCCCTCCTGCATCTCAACAGTTCTCTCGCCCTGACATTTGCCGACCGGGGTGTGCGTGTGGTGGCCGTGGCACCCGGTCCCGTTCGCACCGAAATGCTTGAGGGGTCGGTGCGCCAATCTGGCCAAGACCTGGAGGCCGGACTTGCGAAATATGCCGACCGAATTCCACTGAACCGTCTGGCATCTCCAGACGAAATCGCAGATATGGTTGTCTTTGCGGCATCGTCCAAAGCCAGCTTTATGACTGGTTCGGTCCTTGCCCTGGACGGCGGATCAACGATTCCATCGGGTTAACTTCGGACTCCTGACTCTGAAGCCAAAGGATGTCCGCACTCTCTTTGCAAGAATCTCGGATAATTGAATTTCAGGCGGCGTCTTGATACTCGTGACAAATCTGACGGGATTCTTCCTGAGTCAGCTTCTCGTTCAGCAGATTGCAGAATCCACCTGATTTTGCGGGCCGGTGATACCGACAGGTTCTGCATTGACCGAAGGGCTTCTTGTCGCGCGCTCTTAGTGCACTGCGCACCAGGCCTTCCAGTCCCTCAATCAGCACTTCCGCTTGCTCCGGTTCCAAACCGTCAATGGCCTCATCAACCACGGTTGAACGTTCAAGGGCCTGTTCGCCCTTTTTGTTGATGTTGTAGGAAATCCAGCGACGGTCAGTTTCCGATCGAACTTCTTCAATCAGGCCCTTGCGGGCAAGCGCTTTCAACGTTTGCGACACGGTTCCCCGGGTTGCTGTCATGAATTCCGCCACCTGGGACGGTGACCGCGAGAACCGGTTGGCACGGGCGAGATACGACAATGCTGCCCATTGGGTGGGATTAAGTCCATCGGTCCATTCGTCTGCTGCGTTGATGCGGGCGATGCGTTCGATGAGTTCACGGATACGGTGGGTTTTGATCATGGCACAATGATAGCGAGTCACAATTATCATTGCAATAATATCGAGTCGCTATTATAAGACCTCTCCATTCAACCCCAAACCGGAGTTTCCCATGAAGCCTCTCACTCTTTGCGTTTTGGCCCTGGCGCTATCCAGCACCGCAGTTCGTGCCGACGGCAGCCATGCAGTGCATCAAAAGGGCGCGATCAAATCACCCGCCGACAAGACCAGGACGGCGTCCTTTGATATTCTGGCAGCGCATGTCCATCGTGACGGCAGAACCGTGACATTTCACATGACAACAAACGGCGTGGCTGGTGCTGACAAACCGACACCGGTCGGTCAGTTGGGTGGCGCACCTGTACTTTCCTACGTCTGGCCGACATCCCTGGACCCCGCTACAGTCGGCTTCGAAGGCAAGACCGGTATTCTTGCGTTGGCGGCCACAAGTCACCCGGACTTCGACGATACGCCGCTCTATGACGAAGACGGCGATGGCAATCCTGCCAATGACGGGACCAAATGGCACAGTCACTGGGTTGTTTTGACACCAACTCAAGCGTGTGGCGAAGGCGCATTGGGGGTCAGGGATATTCCCGAAGGCACATCTCCTGAAATGCCGGCGACATGGCCCGGCCTTCCGATTTTCATTGATAGCCCGGGCTTCACGCCTTTGTTCGATGGGCCGGAAGTGAAGATCACTGTCGTCTTTGCCAACGACGATGCCATAACAGGGGCATCCTATGACGGGGTGACGTCGGCCCTTACCGTCAATGCAAATATTCATGCGCCGCTGCTGTGCGTGACAGATGTTTTTGACGTAGCCTCAGGGGATCTCAGCCTGCCGGGCAAAGTCAACTGATCCGTCGCAGCAGGAGGGGTGAGACTGCCGGTCTCACCTCTTTCAGTTTCAATCATGATGAATCGGTGCCCTGCAGCGGCAAACACCAAGCGGAGAAAAACCCGATGAATTCCCCCAGTTCCACACCAATGGCTCCTGAGATCTCAGTTAGCCAGTGGTTCAATGCATCAGACCCTCTTTCACTGGCGGGGCTTCGCGGCAAGGTTGTTGTCATCGAAGCCTTCCAGATGCTCTGCCCCGGCTGTGTCTCTCACGGATTGCCGCAAGCACAACAGATCCACGACCTGTTTCCCAGGGAAGATGTGGTTGTGATCGGACTGCATACCGTGTTTGAACATCACGCCGCCATGACACCGGTTTCTCTAGAGGCCTTTATCCACGAATACCGGTTGAGTTTCCCCATCGGCGTTGATCAGGCAGGTGCCGGAGACGTTCCCGTGACCATGGCCGCCTATGGCTTGAGGGGCACGCCATCTTTGCTGCTCATTGATCGGTCCGGAAGGCTCCGGGCGAAGCAATTTGGTCATGTCGCCGACATGCATGTAGCCTATCAAATTGCAAGACTGATCCATGAAAACGCACCGTTTGATGGCGATCACGCAACTGATTCAGATGCAGAAACCTGTACTCAGAATGGATGTAGCGCGCCCTAGTCGCAACCAAACCATTGTTGAACGATGGCCAAGCCTGCCATTTCGGCTGCCTCGATATTTCAGGTTACGACAAGCTTGTCTTCCAGGGCGCTTTCTACAGCCTGCCTGTAGGTGCGGCTGACCGGGACGGTTTCCCCATTGTGAAGTACCAGCCGCAGATTTGTTCCCTCCCTACCGACCGTGGCTATCGCTTCCAGGGCGACCCAGTGTGACCGGTGCACGCGAAGGCCGGCGTGTTCCGGCAGATCTCGCAGAATGTCAGAAAAACGGTGAAGCACCATCCGGCTTTCCGTCGCCGTCGATAACCGGACATAGTGTTCCTGAGCCTCCGCCCAGATGACGGTGCCTGCAAGCGGCGGATCGAGAGTGTCCAGAAAGCCCTCGTGACGGGGCTCTTCGGGCTCCATGATCGCGGCGGCCGACGTTCTCGCGTTAACCGCTAAAATAATTCTGGGCATTGTCAGAAGCAAGCAAAGAGCCACGTGATTGTCGAGCTGGTAGACAAGTTCGAGGCCGAATTCGGAAATTTTGGGGCTCCCCGCTTGCGATCCACTTTGCAGTCCGAGCTCCGGAAAGCCGAGAACAATATCAAAGGCCGTTATTGCCAGGGTAAAGGGCGCGAGGCTCAGAAGAGTCGCCAGTCCTGTTTCCATGACCAGCGGGGTACTCGATGGAGAAACTTTTTCGATCAACTCGCGAATGCCAACAAATATGAGGCCTTCGATCAAAAACCTGACCAGCCAATACAGGTAGAGCAAAACAATAGGGGGACCATCAGCTGGACCGACGTTCGATGCCGCCACAAGAATGGCGGCAAGTCCCGTGATGGCCAGCAGATACAGCGCTTCCTTCCGAAACCCCATGAATCAGATCCGTTTCAAGCAATTCATTCATGCTTCTTGAACGGTTATAGCACTGTAAACCGCTGAAAGAAGCGGGTGTTCCCAAAATCTGAAGCACGGGGTCGGAAGCTTCTATGGCATTCACGAAACCGCTGTTGCCGACGCCTACCAGTGCCAAACCAACTCAGGTACTCATGGTTGGCCGGTCGATCACCGGTACCAATTGGAAATGCCCCCACACCCTTCAGGATATGAAAAGGAACATGCCATGAATTTGCTGAAAAGCTCTGCTCTTGCCCTGTCGCTGCTGGTTTTGCCTGCGACCGCAGGACTTGCCGCCGACGCCAAGATGGGCTTCTTCGTCACCAGCGTCGGCATGGGTGACGGGGCCAATCTGGGCGGCCTCGACGGCGCAGATGCCTACTGCACCAAACTGGCAACGGCCGCAGGGTCGACCGGGCGCCAATGGCGCGCCTATCTGAGCACGGAAGCAGACGGTAAACGCGGGATATCCGCCCGCAACCGCATTGGTGACGGCCCCTGGTACAATGCCAACGGGGAACTGATCGCCGTCGACCTCGACCAGCTGCATCTCAATCCGAACATCATCAAGCGCACGGCGGTCGATGAAACCGGCAAGCCTGTCAAGGGACGTGGCGACAAGCCCAACGAGCACGACCTGTTGACCGGATCGATGGCTGACGGCACAGCCTATTTCCCCGACGACAAGGATCACACCTGCTCAAACTGGACCAGCAACGGCGACGGCAGTGCCCAGGTCGGCCACCATGATCGCCACGGCGGCGGCAACACCTCCTGGAATTCAGCACACGGTTCGCGGGGCTGCAGCCAGGACGCATTGACGAAGACCGGCGGTGCCGGCCTGTTCATGTGTTTTGCCGCCGACTGACAAACACAACGCTGACGGCGGTGGAGACTCTTCTGGTGATGTGCTCCACCGCCTCATTGTGTATTCAAGTAAACATGAACCCTCATTGCCTTCGACGAGGTTTGCTTATGAACCGATCTGCCCTTGCGTGCCTGCTCAGCGCTATCGTCTCCATCGGAATTGCGCAGGCGCGCGCTGCCGACGTTATGAAGTACGTTCGCTACCAGCATGGCGGTGAAAGTCACTTTGGCGTTCTCGACGGCGACACTGTGATCGAGCATGCCGGAGACCTGTTCGGGACAAAGAAAGCCACCGGCCGGACGATCGCCCTGGATCAAGTGCGTCTCCTGCCGCCGGCAAACGCCAGCAAGGTGTTTGCCGTGGGCATGAATTTTGCCAGCCATTTGTCGTCATCGTCGAAGGCACCGCCGCCGCTATTCCTGAAATTGCCGAGTTCCCTGATTGGCGACAAAGCGGACATAGTCCTGCCCGCCGATGCCACCAACGTGCATTTCGAAGGCGAACTTGTGCTGGTCATCGGCAAGGCAACCAAGAATATCAGCCGGGAGGATGCGATGGCACATGTCTTCGGGGTCACCGCCGGCAACGATCTGACCGAGCGATACTGGCAGGGCAGCGACCTGCAATGGATGAGAGCGAAGGCGTCGGACGGTTTCGGTCCGGTGGGGCCTGCCGTCGTGACCGGGTTGGACCCCAACAGCCTGCTGCTGACCACCCGATTGAACGGCAAGGTAGTGCAACAGGAAAACACCACCAACATGATCCACAAACCAGCCAAGGTCGTAAGTTATCTGAGCCGCTACTTCACCTTAATGCCCGGCGACATGATCTTCATGGGCACGCCCGGACGGACGTCGTCGCTCGAGAACGGCGATGTCGTTTCGGTGACAATCGACGGTATTGGTACCCTGACGAACCGGATCGTTTCCGGAGGGTCTTGATCTACCCTGACGTCACCCCAGCAAGATTTCACGGAAAGAGCCGTTTGTTGGGCGTTTGGGTGTCGGGACGCAGGCGCACCTGGAAGTCACCAGCGTAGTTTGACGCGCTCGGATTGACCGGCAGCGCACGGAAATACTGTTCACGGCCTGGAATCGCGATGTCGTAGTCCCACGACGGCGTCTTGCCCCTCACATGGGCACTTTCGACGATCCGCCGCCGGCGCTGGCATTCCAGGACATCGTCTCTGACCTTCGCCAGATCCCACCTCGCGGCGACCATCGCCGACAGCCTTGCCTCGGCTTCGGCATAGTCCAGGTTGCCGGACAGGTTGACGCTTTCCTGGGGATCGGCGGTGCGGTCAAACAAAAGGGCCGGATCGGTGTCGCAGTGGATGTACTTGAGCGGCCCTTCGATGATCGCCACGGCAGGAGCGGTAAGGCCGTCTCCCGCCATCTCGCAGTAGACCACATCGGGCCGCTCAAGATCGCGACCCTCGATCAGCGGCACAAGGCTGGCCCCGGAATGGCGCGCCTGAATCGTTGCCAGGCCATTGTCCGGATCGGCCAGATCGACCAGTGTCGGCATGAGATCGACCAGTGACACGTTGCGGGCGGAACGGGCCTGCTGATCGGCACCCGGCACCGACACGATCATCGGCACACGCAACGCCACATCGAAAAACGACCGCTTGAACCACAGCCCACGCTCCCCTAGCGCCTCGCCATGGTCGGAGATAAAAACGATTGCCGTGTTTTCTGCAACGCCTGCCGTCTCGAGCGCCGCAACCAGTTTGCCCAACTGATCGTCGACATAGCTGATCGCCCCGTAGTAAGCGTGGCGGGCAATCCGGACCTCCTGCGGAGACATCGCCGCCTGCTCGACGCCGATGTGGTCGAACAGGCGGCGGGAATGAGCATCGAGTTCGTCTCTCGGCAGTTGCGGAATTTGGGGCATGTCGATCGCATCGTGATCGTAGCGGTCCCAGTATTCTCTCGGGACAGCGAACGGATCGTGCGGGTGGGTGAAGGATGCCACCAGACAGAAAGGCCTAGTATCGTCGGAGCGGGCATAGTCGTGGATCTTGCGAACCGCCTTGAAGCAGACTTCGTCATCGTAATCGAGTTGGACCGTGCGCTCGTAAACACCGGAGTGTTTGATCCCGTTGACTTCACCGGCGGCCGCCAACAGCCGGTCGGCAACCGTATCGGCGTCGTCCAGTGTCCAGTTGGCGGCCCAGTTGAAGTCGGACGGGTAAATGTCCGTGGTCAGCCGTTCTTCAAAGCCGTGGAGCTGGTCCGGCCCAATGAAGTGCATTTTCCCCGACAGACAGGTCTGATATCCAAGCGCGCGCATGTAGTGGGCAAAACTGGGGATGGTGGCCGCAAACTCAGTCCCATTGTCATAGAACGCCCCCTCGAAGGGCAACAGGCCCGACATCATGGAAGCGCGTGACGGACCGCACAGAGGATAGTTGCAGTAGGAATTCTCAAACACGGTTCCGTTCTCGGCGATCGTGTCCAGATTGGGCGTTTTCACGATGGCATTGCCATAGGCCTTGAGCGCCCGGGCTGTCAGCTGGTCGGCTTGCACGATCAGGAAATTCATTGGGCGTTCCGGCATCTGGCTGCCTCCTTGTCTGCGTGTCACGATCCCGGTTCGGCGCACCTGACCGCGGACGTCCGCCCGGCGACAAATGCTGATTCCTATCCGGCTAGTTTTTCTACTGAGACTTGCTGAGATCCACCATGTAGTTCTGCTTTGCCGCCTCTGCCGTAAGCAGCAACAGTGTGCCGCGTCCGAAAACACCGTCGACCCTCTGGTCACATGCCCTTCTGCCACCCTCGCCAGAGCAGGTGCTTTCCTGCAACTTGAGCGTGGCATGCTCGGACCAGTTTTTTCTTTGGTCACTATCCAGCACCGCCAGCTCGTGCAAGGTTCTTATGGGATTCACCCGCTGTGAGTCCTGCCTGTCGTCATATTCGAAGAGCTTGAGAATGAGCTGGGTCTGGCGGCTGTGATCTGCTTTGAAAGTCGCCTCGTTATAGCTGAAGAACCCTGCCACAACCGCGGCCGCGACGCTGGCGCTGATCGGCAGGTTCTTGACGAATGGCAGGTTGTTCATAAGAAATCCGGCCCCTACCAAAGAAGTATTTTCATGATTCTGTGTGACGGTTTCTTCGTTACTGCTGCTCATGAAATGTCCAAACGTTGCGCGACTACCAACGAATTATACCAGCGATGCCTATTCATGATCGAGAAACTTTCGGTCACGTTGAAGCCGTTACGGCAGGCCACATAAGCCCTGCTTGTCTGATAGACTTGAGTTGCTCATCGCGACTCTGTCCGGAGGCAAAAATCAGGCGCCTTTGGTCGCCCGGACGGTAAAACGCGTCTATCAGTTTGGGCAGACGGTTTGTGGAACGGTTGCCGCGACGTGCAAGGTTATCTTCCACGAAAGGCCCGGTGCCGGGATTGCGTGAGCAGAACCGACATGGCGGCACTTCCAGGGTCTCGGTCATTCGTGTCCTGCCTTCAAACCATCGGGCGAACGGCCCCGGTCTGAAACCAGCCCCCCACGGCGGTTTCGTAGGCCTGTGCGGCGCGAAACACCGTCAGGTCATCGAAGGTGCGCCCGACAATCTGGATACCGGTCGGCACACCATTGCCGGCAAAGCCCGACGGCACGGCCATGACCGGACAGTACTGCAGCATGTTGAACTGGTGGGTCATCCCCCAACCGAATTCCGGATCGACGACAACGCCATTGACCCGGAAGTCGGGGTCGGCAGGGTCATGATCGGCCCTAAGTGCAGGGACAGCGTTTGTCGGGCACACCAGAACGTCATGATCTTCCATGATCGCACCGAAGGACTGGTACATCTCATGCTGAACCTCCCAGGAATGGGCAACATCGTCGATCGTCGATTGCTGCAGGGCTTCAGCCGTTGCCAGCGCATAGTCCGTCATCAGGGCGGCATTGTCGCGGGCATGCCAAAGAGTCTGACGACCGAAATGCATGGTGTTGTACCAGTGGATGGCGGCCTCATCGCACTTTGCCGACCAGCCCAGGTCGACCTCGCGGACTTCGGCACCCATCTGCCGAAAGACTTCCAGGGCCTTTGCGGTATTTGCACGGACCTCGCCGTCGACCTGTTTGTATCCCAGGTCCATGGACCAGGCGACCTTCAGTCCCTTGCCCGATGGCAGGTCGCATGGCACGGTCACGGTATCACGAAGGGAATCGTGATCGCTGGGATGGGCACCCGATACGATGTTTTGCACGAGTGCTGCATC
The DNA here is from genome assembly GCA_021775805.1 of Alphaproteobacteria bacterium. Taxonomy (GTDB): domain Bacteria; phylum Pseudomonadota; class Alphaproteobacteria; order Rhizobiales; family JAJFHC01; genus JAJFHC01. Next base: position 16,130 of record JAJFHD010000006.1, read on the forward strand.
GCGGACCGTGCGCGTGAGAGGACCGCAATGATTGTAGCGGTCGAAATTTGCCGGCGGTCCATCGGGGTTGCGGCCATGGGGCGGTTTGAAGCCGACCACACCACAGCACGCTGCCGGTATCCGGATCGAACCGCCGATATCCGTGCCGGTCGCCAGCGGCGTAAAACCGGCTGCCAGAGCGACGGCTGAGCCACCGGAGGAACCGCCGGGGCCAAACTCCCGGTTGAACGGGTTGAGCGTGTTGCCCCAAAGCCTCGTATTGCAGGTACCCGAAAGACAGAATTCCGGTGTCGTTGTCCGGACATGAATGATGGCGCCGGCGGCTTCGAGACGCTCGATCATCGGGTCGGCGTGATCGTCCACATGGTGTTCGAAAATCAGGGATCCCTGGGTCGTGCGCTTGCCGGCAACCCGCTGGGCATCCTTGACCGCCACCGGTACGCCCTCGAGCGGCCGCGGCGCCGGTCCGTCGCCGCTGTAACACGCCGCCGCCTTGCGGGCCTTGGCGCGGGCTTCGTCGAAATATCTGTCGGTCAGGGCATTGACGGCGGGATTGACGGCCTCGATTCGGGCGATCAACCGTTCCAGAAGGTCGACGGGCGAAAGCTCACGCGACGTGAAGCGTTCCAGGAGTTCAGTTGCGCTCATGTAACACAGATCTTCATCCCGCATAGCGGTTCCTCCCGTTGCTGCAACGCTTTCTCCCTTGTAACAGCGCGGGCAGGCGCTGGCATCCACAAGATTCGGGTGGCTGTCGCCGGCTCGGAATGGCAAGCGGTTCTTCATGACAGAACTCACCTTGAAACTCGTCCTGTTCCTGATGCCGCTCGCCTACAGCCCCGGACCCGGCAACATGTTTTTTGCCGCAAACGGTGCGCGTTTCGGATTCGCGAAGACGATCAGTGCAAATGCCGGCTACCACCTGGCAACCTGGGTGGTGACACTTGCCATCGGCCTAGGCTTCGGATGGATCGCGACGCAGTTTCCAATCTTCCTGACTGCGGTCAAATATGTCGGAAGTGCCTATGTATTCTATCTTGCCTGGTGCCTTCTGCGGGCGGGTACGATCAGAGACGATGCTGATCCCAGACACGCACGCTTCGTCGATGGCGTCATATTGTTGGTCCTCAACCCCAAGGCCTATGTCATCATCGCCTTGATGTTCACACAGTTCATCGACATCGGACCTGTGGCCGACAGCAACTCGCGGGTAGGCTTGGTTGTCTGGATCACCACCGTGTTCACGATTAACAATCTGGTGGCGTTTTCACTATGGGCCTGGGCCGGCGACCGGTTGGCCGCTGCATTTCGGAAAGATGCCGATGCCAGGCGGCTGAATGTACTATTTGGTATTCTGCTTGGCTGCGTCGCCGTCTGGATGATGTTCTAATCGATTTGCCCTGCGATTGTCGCAGACGCCAGAGAAGAATCGACTGACTTTCCGCATATTCGTTGTTTGCACATAAAGCCGCGGGTATATGCTTGGAGGAAATGGCAAGAAGTTCGACCGAGGAGGGACCAGAATTGAATTTCGATATTTCCAAGGTGCTCAGCAGCAAAGCAATCGGCAGCGCCACACGGTGGTCGGGCTTTCCGCCTTACCATTTTGTCGGCGGCAACATCGACGAGCAGACTGTGCCCGTCGACGGATTGGCAGCGGCACTCGACAAGGTTCTGCGTGCCCAGGGCCACGCCATGGCCAAGTACGGCATGGACAGCGGCCCGCAAGGCTATCTGCCTTTGCGTGAATTCGTTGCCGGAAATCTCGAACGCCGCACTGGCATGACGGTGACTGCCGACGATGTGCTGATCACGACCGGCTCTCTGCAGGCGATGGATCTGGTCAACAATCTGCTGCTGAATGCCGGCGATGTGGTTGTGCTGGAAGCTGCCAACTATGCCGGAGCCCTGAGCCGGCTTGACCGGCTGGGGGTCGAGTATGTCGGTGTCGAACTCGACGCAGGCGGCATGCGCGTGGATCGTCTGGCCGAGATTCTGCAGGGGCTTAAAGAGCAAGGCCGGCAGGCTAAATACATCTACACTATCCCGACAGTTCAGAACCCGACCGGCACGATCATGAGCCGTGACAGACGTCTGGAGCTGCTTGATGTTGCCGGCAAATTTGATGTGCCGGTCTTCGAGGATGACTGTTATGCCGACCTCATCTGGTCGGGCCCACGCCCGCCCGCCATCCATGCGCTCGATACTGACGGCCGGGTCATCTACTGCGGCACCTTTTCCAAGACCGTCGCGCCTGCCCTGCGCGTGGGATATCTGGTGGCGCCCTGGGACGTGATGAAACATGTCCTGCCCCTGAAGACCGATGCCGGCAGCGGTGCGCTGGAGCAAATGGTCCTGGCGGAATACCTGCCCCGGCATTTCGATGCCCATGTGGACCGACTTCTGCCCATGTTGAAGGAAAAATCGGACGCGATCGTTGAGGCCCTGAACGAGAATTTTGGTGCTGCTGCTGAATTCACGCCACCGGCAGGGGGAATCTACATCTGGGTAACCCTGCCGGAGAACGTCGACACCCGGCACCTCGCGGCGGTCGCGGCAAAGGCAGGCGTGGCCATAAATCCCGGCCCCGAATGGACCGTTTACGGCGACGACAACCGCCACCGCATGAGACTGTGCTTCGGGCATCCAAGCATCGAAAACATCCGTGAAGGTGTGGCGCTGCTGGCCGATATCTGCCACCACGAGTTTGGCGTGCCGGTGCGCAGCGGCAATGTTGAGCGACGTTAGATTCTCCGGCCTATGATCTGTTTTCCCTCACAACTCAATAACATCCCCTGCCCCATACTTGGGCGAGCCGAAGACATTGTGGAACTTTGCCAGTGTCGGGAAATCGACGCAGTGCATGGGCAGGAGCACGTCCGGGCGCTCGGTCTCGAAATAGGCGATGGTCTCATCGACCGGCGGGTTTTCCTTGGCGAGCAGATGGAAGCCGCCGATCACCGCGTGGAGTTTCTGGCCAGTGACGGTTTTGGCGTGTTCACAGATATTGCAGATACCGGCATGGGAACAGCCTGTGACGACGACGGCACCCTTGTCCGTACGAAAGGCGAGTGCCGTGTCGTCGATCATGGGGTCGCCCTCGAAACTGCCCGGCTCAAATGAGGTGACGCGCGGGATCTCGCCCAGAAAGAAAGCGCCGGGCGTGAATTCCAGACTGGCTTCGGCCGCGATCACGTCAAAATCCCGCTGCAGGATCTCGTGGATGTCGGCGTAGTCCTGCTTGATCTGCTTGTCGGAGGTCTTGAGGACCGCCGTCAGGACCCTTGGGTGCAGGATGATCTTCTTGCGGTCGTCGAAGCGGTGAAATTTCAGGCCGCGGGTGTGATCGCGGTGGAAATGGGAAATTGCCAGAAAATCGACCGTGTCGAGATCGAGTCCGGCGTGCTCGGCATTGCGCTGATAGACGTCGGAGAAGCCAGTGTCGAACAGAACATTGACGCCGCGATGCTCGATGAATACGGAGAATCCCCACTCCGCCAGCCAGACCATGTCGCTCGCCTCGTTTTCGCACAGCAGCCTGATTTTCATGGCAGTCCTTCCTGGTCTCGTCTTTTGTCTCGGCGTGCAATCATCCGTACCCGGCGCCGACCGTCACGGATCACCCTTTGCATTGGACATTCGGTTCGCAATATTCCATCTTCTCGCCCTGAAATCTCACTGAAAATTTTTCACGACCGGCAGAGTCAACCCGGTCGTCACATCGGAGGAAATCATGCTCGCGTCTATTCGGAAATCTGCACCGGGCCTTGCCCTGACCGCTGCCGTCTGTCTTGCCGGTCTGTCGACCGCTTCGGCTGAAACCCGCGTCACTTACAAGTCCGCCAAATCAACCTCTTCCTACTACCAGATGGGTGTACAGATTGCCGAGGCCATGAAGGCAGCATCGGGCGGCAGCATCATCGTCACGGTGGAAGAGAGCCAGGGGTCGGTCCAGAACGTCATGGAAGCCAAGGCGCGCGGCGGGGATTATGTCTTCACCACACCACCCGTCCTGGTCAAGCTGGCGCGTGCCGGCAAGGCCATGTTCAAGGGCAAGACCGACCCGAAATTCGATACCATCCGCGCCCTTTTCCCGATCCCGTCGCTGACCATGCATTTCGTCATGTCTGCCAAGAGCGGTGTCACGGACTTTGCCGGTGTTGAAGGCAAGACTATTCTGCTCGGCAAGGGATCGTTCGGTGCCCGCGAAGGGGCGAAATACCTCAAGCTTTTCGGATTGGAAGGCAAAGTGACCCTCGCAGAAGTTGAGCTCTCCAATGCGGTGGCGGCGCTCAAGAACGGACAGATCGACGGCTTCGTGACCGCCGGATCGTGGCCGGCACCCAATGTGATCGAGGCGGCCGCCAGCACAGGCGTTAAGGTTCTGACATTGTCCGACGACCAGATTGCCAAGACCAAACGCACAAGGCTGATCATTCCGGCGGGCACCTATGCCGGTCAGGACGCCGATATCGTCACGACTTCCCTGCCGGTCGCCGCCTACACCACGACCCAGATGGATGACGACACCGCCTATCAGCTGACCAAGACATACTGGGAGCAAAAGACCAAGATGGGCGCGGCTGCGGCATGGTGGAACGGTGTCGACAAGGGCCTGATGGGCAACATAACAGGCAAGATCCACCCCGGGGCCATCAAGTATTACAAGGAATCCGGCATCGACCTGACCGACGCACAGATGTAAGGCCGGCGAACGACCACCGGCTGACATGATCGCATGAGCATCGGGGAACGCTGGGCGTGGGCGGGCCTTGGTGCGGTTTGCGTCGGGTTTCATCTGGCCCTGATCTTCTCGGGCCTGATTCCCAACCTCGTGTCGAGGCCGCTGCATATGGCGCTTGCCCTGCCCTGGGTTCTGGTGTTTGCGGCAAAGCCGGGTGCCATGCGGGTCACCGGTGTGGTTCTTGCGGCAGTCGGGATCCTGGGATGCATGTGGATCGCGGCAAATCAGAACCTGCTGGGAGACCAGTACGGGTTCCTTGAAGGCGGCTTCCAGGTCGCCCTGGCCGTGACCCTGATCACGGTTGTGCTCGAGGCCGCGCGCCGTTCGATCGGGTGGCCGTTGCCCGCGGTCGCCGTCGCAGCACTCCTCTACGGACTTTTGGGCCAGCACATCCCCGGTGAATTCGGCCATGCCGGCACACCGATCAGAAGTTTTCTGGGCACCCTGACGATTGCCGAGGGCGGACTATGGGGTAGCCTGACGGGGGTGTCCGTCGGTGTCGTCGCAATTTTCGTGATCTTCGGGGCGGTGCTCAATTCCGGCGAAGCCGGCCAGGGCTTCATGAACATCGCGGCTGCCGCCGCCGGCCGACTCAAGGGCGGGGCGGCAAAGGTGTCGGTCATCTCGTCGGCCCTGTTCGGCTCGATTTCCGGATCGGCGTCGGCGAACGTGGCGTCGACCGGCGCCATCACGCTGCCCGCCATGACGCGTCTGGGATACCCCAAGACGCTAGCCGCCGCGGTGGAAGCGGTTGCCTCGTCCGGCGGCCAGATCATGCCGCCCCTGATGGGGGCCGGTGCCTTCGTCATGGTCGAACTGACCGGCGTCCCCTATACCGGCATCGTTGCCGCCGCCTTTCTGCCCGCCCTGCTCTATTTCTTTGCCGTCTGGGTCGGCATCAACGCTTACTCCAGACGATACGACCTGAAAGCCATGGCCGACGAGGATACCCCGTCCGCCCGCAGGGTGATGATCACGTCGGGGTTTTTCCTT
>JAJFHD010000051.1 GCA_021775805.1 Alphaproteobacteria bacterium
GAAGATCGAACTCTCGACCTCACTGACGACCGATATCAATCTGCCCTACGTGACCGCGGATCAGAGCGGTCCGAAGCATATGAACCTGAAGCTCAGCCGGGCGAAGTTCGAGCAGTTGATCGAGGATCTGGTCGAGAAGTCCCTGGAGCCCTGCCGCAAGGCGATGGCCGATGCGGGCATCGCGGCTGGAGAGATCGACGAGGTCGTGCTGGTCGGTGGGACGACTCGTGTGCCGCTCGTGCAGAAGAAGGTCACCGAACTCTTCGGCAAGGAGCCGAACAAGACCGTCAACCCGGACGAGGTGGTTGCCGTTGGTGCGGCGATTCAGGGGGGTGTCCTGGCCGGCGACGTGAAGGACGTGCTGCTTCTGGATGTCACGCCGCTCTCCTTGGGAATCGAGACCCTGGGTGGCGTCATGACCGCGCTGATCGAACGCAACACGACGATCCCGACCAAACGCAGCCAGGTCTTCTCCACGGCTTCCGACAACCAGCCCCAGGTGGAGATCCGGGTGATGCAGGGCGAGCGCGAGATCGCTTCGGCCAACCGCGAGATCGGCCGGTTCATCCTGGATGGGATCCCGCCGTCTCCGCGCGGTGTCCCCCAGATCGACGTGGCCTTCGACATCGACGCCAACGGAATCCTGGCGGTGCACGCCAAGGATCAGGCTTCGGGCAAGGAACAGTCGATCCGGATCGAGGGGTCGAGTGGCCTGTCGAAGGAAGAGATCGACCGGATGATGGACGATGCGGAGAGCCATGCCTCCGAGGACAAGGAGCGCCTCGAATCCGTCGCAGCCCACAACAAGCTCGATTCGTTGATCTACCAGACGGAGAAGACGCTCTCGGACAACGGCGACAAGCTCAGCGAGGCCGACAAGAAGGAGATCGAGGAGGCGCTCGTGGCCGCCAAGCAAGACCTCGAGAGCAACGAGAAGGAGCGCATGGAGGCTGGCCACAACACGGTCGAGCAGGCCATGCACAAGGTGGCCGAGGTGCTGTACAAGGCCCAGGCCGAAGCGGCCGGTGGTCCCAACGCCGAGGCCCCTGGCGGCGATGCGAGTGAGGGCCCGGCCAGCGGAAATGACGATGATGTGATCGACGCCGAATTCTCGGAGGAGAAGTAGGGCGCCTTGGAGGAGATGGAACCTACCGGCGAGGAGGTCTCAGCGGTTCAAGAAGACGTGGAGGAGTTGCCCGAAGAACTCCCCATTCTTCCTCTCAAGAACACGGTGATCTTCCCGCACTTGCTGGCGCCGCTGCTGGTGAACACCGAGCGGTCGAAGGCGCTGATCGATTCCGTGCTCGCGGATCCGGAACGGCTGATGATGAGCGTCGCGGTGAACCGCTCGCTCGAGGGCAGCCCCAGCACCGAAGACGTGTATCGCACGGGGACCGTGCTTCGCATCGTGAAGATGCTGAAGTTTCCGGATGATTCGTACCGGCTGCTGGTGCAGGGAACGGGTCGTGCGAGGGTGACAGAGTTCACGGTGGAGGATCCCTTCTTTCGGGGGCGTGTCGAAGCCCTGGAAGACTGCGGAGATGCCGAGGCCGTCGAAGCGTTGGCGTTGACGCGGGAGGTACGCGACCAGTTCGTGGGCCTGGTCTCCGAATCGAGCCGGCTCTCGGACGAGCTCCAGGTGCTCGCCATGAACGTCGACGAACCAACCCGGCTGGCGGATCTGGTGGCTTCGAACCTCGAACTCGACATCGCGGGCAAGCAGGCCTTCCTCGAGGAGCTCGACGTGGTGGCCCGCTTGCGTCGCGTGCGGGACGAGCTGCGCCGGGCCGGTGACGCGATCCAGATCGAGAGCGAGATCCGGGAGAAGGTCCAGAGCGAGATGGGCAAGACCCAGCGTGAATACATGCTGCGTCAACAGCTCGACCACATCCGCAAGGAGCTCGGCGAGGCGGAGGATGAAGACGCCGAAGCCGACGCCATGCGTGAGAAGATCGAAGCGGCGCAGATGCCTGAGGAGGCCGAGAAGCAGGCGCTTCGTGAGGTCGAGCGCCTCGAACAGATGCCGCCGGCTTCCGCAGAGCACGGCGTCATCCGCGCGTATCTCGAATGGCTGGTCGATCTGCCTTGGAGCAAGACCAGCGAGGATCAGCTCTCGGTCGAGGACGCGCGCCGCATCCTCGATGAGGACCACTTCGGTCTCGAGAAGGTCAAGGATCGGATCGTCGAGTACATCGCCGTCCTTTCCCTGAAGAAAGATCTGCGCGGGCCGATTCTGTGCTTCGTTGGGGCGCCAGGAACCGGAAAGACATCCCTGGGCCGCTCGATCGCGCGTGCCCTGGGCCGGAAGTTCGAGCGCCTCTCGCTAGGGGGTGTGCGCGACGAGGCCGAGATTCGCGGACATCGCCGCACTTACGTGGGCGCGTTGCCCGGCCGTATCGTGCAGGGCATGCGTCGGGCCGGTACGCGGAACCCGGTCTTCCTGCTCGACGAGGTCGACAAGGTCGGTGCGGACTATCGGGGGGATCCGTCGTCGGCGCTTCTCGAGGTGCTCGACCCGGAGCAGAACTCGGCATTCAGCGACCACTACCTGGAGGTTCCCTTCGACCTTTCCCAGGTGCTCTTCATCGCCACGGCCAACCAGATGGAGCCCGTGCCTGCGGCCTTGCGAGATCGCATGGAGGTGATCGAGTTGCCCGGCTACACGGAGGAAGACAAGCTCGAGATCGCTCGGCGCTTCCTCATTCCCCGGCAGCGGGAAGCCAATGGGGTGGCCGAGATCGATCTGAGCTTCAGCGAGGCCGCCTTGCGCACGGTGATCGGGAGTTACACCCACGAGGCCGGTGTCCGGAACCTGGAACGCGAACTCGGCAAGCTGTGCCGAAAGGTTGCCCGGCGCATCGCCGAGGGGCAGGTGGCGGACGGGCAGGCGATCGCGATCGATGCCCCGGATCTAGCCGAGTTGCTGGGGCCGATCCGTTTCGAGCCGGAGCTGGCCGAGCGAGCTGGCATGCCGGGCGTGGCCGTGGGGCTGGCCTATACCCCGGCCGGCGGCGACATCCTGTTCATCGAGAGCACCATGATGCCCGGCCGCGGCGGCCTCAAGCTGACGGGTTCCCTCGGTGACGTGATGCGCGAGTCGGCTGAGGCGGCGCGTACCTGGCTCCAATCTCGCGCCGAGAAGTTCGATCTCGAGCCGGAGGCGTTCGAGAAGCGGGATTTCCATCTGCATGTGCCAGCGGGTGCAATTCCGAAGGACGGGCCCTCGGCCGGTGTGGCCATGGTCACGTCCCTGGCGTCGCTGATGTTGGGTCGGGCCACGGCTCCGGAAGTCGCGATGACAGGAGAGATCACCCTGCGCGGCAAGGTGCTACCGGTCGGAGGCATCAAGGAAAAGGTGCTCGCGGCCAAGCGCTCGGGCATCCGGCGCGTCGTGCTCCCCGAACGCAATCGCCGGGATGTGGAAGAGATCCAATCGGAGCTGCTCAAGGGCCTCGATTTTGACTACGTTTCGTCCATCGATGAAGCCCTCGACCGGATCCTCCTGCCTGCCGTGGCTGTCTGAACGAGCCATCATTGCGGCCCTCGTTCTCGGGGGCCTGTTTACCTCGGCTTGCGTGCTTCGCGGCACGCACGCTGAGGTCGTCGCTGAACGCGACTCCCAGAGTGCCGAGCGCTCGCGCCTCGAGGGTCGCGTCAAACTGCTCGAAGCGTCGAATGAGAGCTTGAGCGGCGAGCGCGTTGCATTGCTCGAACAGGTCGAGGATCTGCGCCTGGTTCGCGAAGAGCTCGGGGAGCGGAAGACGGATCTGGAGTCGCAGGTGCAGGCGCTGAGCGCCCGCAAGGACGAACTCGAGACCAACCTGACAGCCCGCGAACGCGAGGTGGCCGAGGAGCAGCAAGAGGTCGGCAAGCTTCGCAGCACGTACGACGATCTGGTTGCGGAGCTTCAGTCCGAGGTGGCAGCGGGCCGGATCGAAATCGAACGATTGCGCGAAGGCCTGCGGGTGAATCTCGCCCAGGAGATCTTGTTTCCGAAAGGCTCGGCGCAGCTTTCCAGTGCCGGGCGGGCCGTTCTCAGCCGGGTCGCTTCCCGCCTGGCTGCAGATGACCACCGGGTCCAGGTACAGGGCCACACGGACAACCACCTGATCCGCGGCCGATTGGCCCGGATCTACCCGACGAACTGGGAGCTGGCCGGGGCGCGAGCCGCCGCCGTCGTGCGAATCCTCGAACGCGAGGGCGTGGCAGCTGGACGCTTGACGGCGGTCTCCTTCGGGCCGAATCGTCCCGTAGCGCCTAACAAGACCGCCGAAGGCCGCGCGCGCAACCGCCGCATCGAGATCCGCCTGCTGCCGACCGAAGGCGCCGACGCTCCTGCGGCTGAGAGTGCCGGCGGAGCGTGAGCGCAAGATGAATCCGGCGCGCGAGCGCCTGGCTCGCATCTACCGGGCCGCCCTGGCCGCCGTGGAACCCGAGGCATGCGTTGCTGCGGTGGCGGAGGGGCTGGCGCCGGCTCGCCCGCTCCGCGTGGTTGCTGCGGGCAAAGCGGCCGCGCCGATGGCGCGTGCATTGGAAGCTGCCTGCGGAGACCGGATTCGGGAGAGCTTCGTCGTTACGAAGGATGGTCACGGATTGGAGCTCATCCGGAGCCGCGTCACCGAGGCGGGCCATCCCGTTCCCGACGCACGGAGCGAAGCCGCCGGACTCGAAGCCCTGGCCGTCGCGAGCCGGGCGACGCCGGATGAAGCCTTCGTCTTGTTGCTTTCTGGAGGCGCCTCGTCACTTCTCAGTGCGCCGCTCCCAGGCCTGGGCCTGGCGGATGTCGCGGCGGCCACCCATGCGCTCCTGGAGGCGGGCGCAGACATCGAGGCGCTCAACACCTTCCGCAAGCATTGTACCCGCGTGTCCGGTGGGAGATTGGCCCGCTCCGCAGCGCAGGCTTCGGAGATCCACGTGCTGGCCATCTCTGACGTGCCAGGTGACGATCTTTCCACGTTGGCCTCGGGGCCCTGCGCGCCGGACGCAACGACCTATACCGATGCTGTTCGCGTGACGAGCGGAGTCGAGTTGCCGCCCGCAATCCGCGAACACCTCGATGCGGGCTGCCAGGGACAGCGGGACGAGAGCCTGAAGGCTGGAGACCCCGCTCTCGCATCGGTGCGCAGCCGGGTCCTGGCTTCGAATGCGATCGCGCGTGCCGCTGCCCTGGAAGCCGCCCGCAAAGAGGGCCTGCGCCCGATCTCCCTGGGTGGCGAGCTTCGTGGAGAGGCGCGGGAGGCAGCGGGGCGTCTCGTAGGCCTGGCACGAAGCCTGGCGCCCGACGATTCGACGCTCCTCGTCATCGGCGGGGAGACGACCGTGACCGTCAAGGGCAGCGGGCGGGGAGGGCGCTCCCAGGAGCTGGCCCTCGCGGCGGCGTTGGCGCTCGAGGACACTCCGAACATCGACCTTCTCGCCGCGGGGACCGACGGCACCGACGGACCCACCGATGCGGCGGGCGCCTTTGCGGATGCGGGGAGTGTGGCGCGAGGGAGCGCAGCCGGGATGGACGCGTGGGGCCGGATCGAGGACAACGACGCCTACACCTTCTTCGCCGCGGAAGGCGGGCTCTTCGTGACGGGCCCCACCCGAACCAATGTGATGGACCTGGTGCTTCTCGAAGTTCGGCCACCCGGCGCCTGATCGGACGGTTACTCTCCGCCCGTGACCCGATCCGGCGCTCCGTCCTTGTTTTCGTTGGCAACCCGCTTTCTCGTCTTGCTCGGCCTGATCGGTCGCGCGGCCTGGATCTGGCTGACCATCGTCCTGGATAGCCGAGGCGTGGTTCGTGCGGCGCCGGGCGTCCTGGTTGCCCGTCAGGTGCGCTTTGCTCGCCGCTTCGTCGGCATTGCCAATCGGTTCAAGGGCGGTCTGATCAAGCTTGGCCAGGTGGCGAGCCTGCGGGTCGACGTCTTGCCCGAGGAAGTGAGCGATGAGCTGGCGCGGCTCCAGGATCGTGTCGCACCTCATGGGGCCCTGGAGATCCGCGAACAGATCGAAGCGGAACTCGGCCGCCCCGTGGAGGAGGTCTTTGGCCGCTTCGAGAGCGAGCCGCTGGCCGCCGCGAGCCTCGGCCAGGTCCACGAGGCGGAGCTCCGAAGTGGCGAGAGGGTGGCGGTCAAAGTCCTCTACCCGGCCGTCGAGCGCTCCGTCGCGATCGATCTGGCGGCCGCCCGAATTGGCCTCTGGCTCTTCGATTGGGTGACCGTGGCGGATCTCCGCCAGGTACACCAAGAGCTCGCGGAGTCGATCCACGGCGAGATGGACTACGAGCGAGAGGGACGCGCCGCCGAGGAAGTGGCACGGAACCTGAGCCGGGATCCGGAGGTCGCGGCCCACGTACGCATCCCGGACATCCACTGGGAAGCCACGGCCCGCCGGGTTCTCACCATGGAGTTCCTGGATGGCTGCAAGGTGAACGATTCGGAGGGCGTCAAGGAGCGTGGCCGAGATGCGGAGAGCCTGGTGGTGTGGGCGACTCGCGCCTTCTTGCACATGATGTTCCGAGACGGCTTCTTCCACTGCGATCCGCACCCCGGAAACCTCCTCGTCTGCGATGACGGGCGCCTCGGCATCATCGATTTCGGCATGAACAAGCGCATCGACCCGGCCGTGATGGCCATGCTGCGCGAATCGCTTCTCTCGACCGTGAGCCGGGACGAGCGACGTTATGCCGATGCGCTGCTCGCGGCGGGCATGATCGATCCACGCGATCGGGAGGCTGTGGAGGCGCTTCTGCGCATCTCGTTCTCGCCGGAGTATTGGAACCTGACGCCGAAGGAAGTGGCCGAGATCGATTTCAGCGTCTACCTGCGGCGGATGCGTTCCCAGCTGAAGAACATTCGCAGCTTCCGCCTGCCTGACGGCCTGGTGATGTGGTCTCGCGCGCTGACCCTGTTGCTCGGTCTGGCCACGGAACTGGCCCCGGGCATCCGGCCGCTCGACGTGGTGGGCCCTTATGTCGTGACCTTCCTGGCGGGGGATCTGCCGGAAAGCCCGCCCACGCCGGGTGCCGCCTACTCGTCGGCTCCTTCGGTTTCCTAGGGTTTCCGCAGCTCTTCGAACGAGAGCAGCACGTCGATCTTGCGGGCGAAGAGTTCCCCGGCCTGGTTCGGGTCTTCGATCCAATACAGGACGACGCGCTTGCCCGCCTCGATGTCGGGCAGACCGGCCTTGCGTCCGTTGATTGCGACCGAGGTGCGTTCCCTGATGGGGCCGTCGGGAGTCACGTTGACCGTGACCTGCTTGCCTCGCTTCACCGTCTTCTTGAACTTCTTGGCGAGGGCCTTGTTGCCCCTGCTCTCGGTCAGGATCTTGATGGTGACGGTCTTGGCCTCCGCATCGAAGCTCACCCATTCGGCTTCGTTCGCGACGCTCTTCCCCCGCGCAGCATGAGCCTGGGTCGTGGCGAGGGTCGCAGGAAGAAGCATGAGGACGACGACGGCAGAGAAGGCGAGCCCTTCGCGAAACGGATGTCGGTGCATCATGTCCTCTCTCAGAGGGTTCTGACCGGCGAGTCTATCGGGTGGTCGCCCCCTCGAGCGGGTTTCCGAAGGATTCGACGCCGGGGGAGAGGGCCGGTTCCATGGCCGTTTCTAAAGTTCGGCTCCGACTCCGCTTTCAAGATGCAGGGCATCGGGAGCCGCGTTACCCTGCCGAGCCATGTCAGCCGACCCCTCCATGACGGCGGAGACCAGACGCTCGTCGCTCAGGGTGGGGCGCGAAATAGTCGTGAATCACGAGGGCGATCGTCTCGTCTACCATTCCAGGGCGTATTGCCGCCTTTTTCCTGCCGACGGATGAGCCGCCGGCAGAACCCACTACAGGAGAAATCCATGCGCTCCACACTCATTCTTCTCTTGGTCGCGGTCCCGTTTCTCGCGGCGGCCAATGCCCAGGCGAAAAGCTGCTCGACCTTCGGCGTCATCCAGTCCTATGACGAGGCTGGCAAGACGGTCGAGGTGGAGTGGACCAAGGGCAAGGCGACGAAGTTCTTCCCGCGGGTCTCCGGCGCCTCCGGCGACATCACGAAGATCCCCGGCAAGTGCAAACGACGGACGCTCAAGGCGACCACGGTGCCCGTGAAGTCCACCGGCGGCAAGCTGAGCGTGACGCAGATTCGGAACAACCTCACCGGCAAGATGCTCAACGACACCGAGAGTGCCGAGTGGTTCAAGACCGAGATCGACAAGCTCGTTGCGTCCGGGGACGCGGTCGTCATCGTGCTCCGTCCCGGCAGGAAGAAGACCGACCCGATCCCGATGACGACGATCTATCTGCCGGCCACCGCCGAAGACATGGCAGAGATCCAGCGTTTGGAGGATCAGGCCACCGACGAGGAGTAGGCGCGTGGATCCGGTCCGGTTGATCGTCTACTCGGACTATCTCTGCCCGTGGTGCTACGTCGCCTCGTACCGCCTGCACCAGTTGCAGGAGGAATTCGGCGACGCTCTCGAGCTGACCTGGCGCA
>JAJFHD010000052.1 GCA_021775805.1 Alphaproteobacteria bacterium
CAGGTTTCCGTTGAAGCGGTACAACGGGAGGTTCCCCACCTGGAAGTGGATGTCCGAGGCTCCCTTCTCGATACCGAGTCGGAGCAGCCGGTACAGCGTCTCCCGTTCCATCGTGCTTCCTCAGGCCTCTTGGTGGGTCCGCGGCGGACCGTGGGGCATCACCCCGTATCGGCGGATCCGCGGGGCGCTTGACCTCGATCGCTGGCTGGCCGGGCCGCTATCCTGAGGGCGCTCATCGGGCTCGGCAGGGCCCAGGAGGATTCATGGCCCCGTCCCCCCGCCTCAGCGCTTCCAGGTTCCCGAAGCTCGTCTGCTTGCTCGTATGGCTAGTGGCTGGCCCGGGGCTCGCTGAGGAGGCTCCGCCCCAGGTGGGGCTGGACCGGCTCCTGGAGCTCCCGGGAGGCCGCACCTACGAGATCGAAAAGAAGGGCGGCCGCACGCCCTCCGAGTGGCGCAAACGCTTTACGCAGGTTCGCGAGTCGCTTGCCCTGGAGGAGAAGGCCCTCGAAGACTCCGAGCGGGAACTCGAAGAGATCGCAGCCTCCACGGAGCCCTGGCAGATCGCGCCGCCGATCCCCGGCGCTACGACCGTCGATGCTCCCCTCGACTATCGGCTGCGTCAGGAGATCCGCCGCCATCGCAGCGAGATCGAACGCCTGGAGGCCCGGCTCCAGAACCTCGAAGTCGAAGCGGACCTGGCCTCTGTCCCTCCGGAATGGCGCAGCTGAACGCCACCGAGAAGCATTCCCCCTGTTGCGGTCAGCTCTCGGGCTCCTCGGGGATGGCGGCGACCCAGCGAGCGGCGTGGGGGAGCAGGACGAAGGCGGGCAGGGCGAGCGCTGCGGTCGCTGCGAAGAACGTGGCAAAGCCCACCTGCTCGGTTGCCCAGCCCGAGCCCATGCCGAGCAGACGCCCGGCTGTTGCGTAGGCGCCGGTGAGGACGGCGTACTGAACGGCTGCGTACTCGCGTTCGCAGATACGCATCAGGAAGGCGAGAAAGCCCGAGGCGGCCAGGCCGCCGCAGAAGGATTCGACCAGCGACGCCGCGTAGATCGCCTCCGCGGGCATACCGGTTCTGGCTGCAGCCGCGTACCCGAGGTTCGAGCCCAGGGCGAACACGCCGAGCCAGAGAAGGGAGCGGGAGATTCCGATGCGGCTGACGATCCAACCACCGACCGCAGCGCCAGCGACGGTGGCTGCCGTACCCAGGGTCGTCGAGACCAACGCGATCTCCTCGTTCGACAGGCCGCGCTCCACCCAGAAGGGCTTCAACATCGGGGCCATCGCCATATCGCCCACCCGGTAGAGCAGGACGAAGCCAAGTACGCCTGCCACCGCACCGCGGCTCTGCCAGGTGCGGAAGGCGTGGCGCAGGGGAGGATGCCCGTTTTCCGGGCCGTCGACCCGCGGTGCGAGCCAGGTGGCGAATGCCAGCGCCAGGGCGATCGCCCCGCCCGCGAGGTGTGCGGTCCGCCAACCGAAGGGACCCGCCAGGAGCAGCGGCAGGGTTCCCGCCAGGATCACGCCGACCCGGTACGTGGTGATGCGCACCGCATTCGCCATGCCTTCGTCGCCGCGGCGTACGAGCCCGATCGTGTACGCATCGATGGCGATGTCCTGGGTGGCGGAGGCCGCGCACAACAGGCCCGTTCCCATCCACAGGCTCATGGCACTCGGCTGCTCGCTGCCACCGAAGAAGAGGGCGGCCGCGACCAGGGCCATCGATCCGCTGATCCACGCCCGTCCCTCACCGAAGCGTTGGACGAGAGGGGACCAGAGTGGCTTCGCGGCCCACGCCAGCCCGAGGCCGGAAAGCGCCCCGATCGTCTCGAGGGGGACGCCAATCTGTGCCCAGTACACGGGCAGCAGGTCGCTGAAGATTCCCATCGGGAACCCTTCGATCACATAGACGCCCGCCACGATGGCGAGCATGCGCCTGCGCCCCACACCCCCTCCAGGTGGGCGGAGGATACCTGCAGGAGGACTCGACGCTGCAAATGGGGGCCGCTAGTGTGCGCCCACCGAGGGGGGCCCCATGCAGGACGAGAACGAAAAGCACGGAACCGTCGATCTGGTGAGCGTGCTCTACATCGTTGGCGGGATTCCCGCGATCGTGGGTTTCATCGTGATCCTGTTCACCCTGGTAAACTACTTCCCCGAGATCCCGGCTTAGCCCGAACGGCTCTCACCGGCCGGCAGCTTCTCTGCGCTTGCGGGACGCCTGCCGCCAACCTGCCGGTCCGCGGATCGGCAAGTGTGATCCACATCTCCAAACGGAGTGGGTCCAAAATGCCTCGATAGCCTAAACCCGTTTGAAAAACGGATAGTTAGGCTCAATCTTCCGAGGCCTCCCGACGATGAAGTGTGGGTAATGCACCCCGCTTCCATCCGCATCACGCTTCTGGCCGCCTTGATCGGGCTGAGCACGGCCTGCGCCAGCATCCCCGCCGGCAGCGACGCCCATTCCTACGACTACTTCGCCGCCCCCTCGACCCGGGACCCGTGGAGTCCGAAGATCGCCGGCTGGCAGGTGAGGGAACTCCGGCCGGTTCCTGCGGTCGCGTCTGGTCCGTCTGCACGCGATCTTCGCACGAAGTACACCAGCTTCCGCAGCCAACAGCGGAGGGCGTCCGTCGATCCGCAGCATGTGGCCGCCGGGGTCGCCCGTTGGATCCAGAAGCAGGCCCGCGCCCACTACGTGCCCGACGGCCCGATCGATCATTGGGCGACGCTCGAGGACACGCTCGCGAACAACGGGGACGATTGCGACGGCCTCGAGCTGCTCGTCTATCACGCGCTTCGCGATCTGGGCTTCGGCGACGATCAGGTCTTCCGGGCCATCGTGTATCGACCGTCGGATGGCCAGCACCATATGGTCACCTTCTGGTTCGACCAGTCCGACGACCCCTGGGTCATCGACCCGACCGGTGCGATGACCCGCGGGATGCCTCGCATGTCCGAGATCGCCGGCTGGGTACCGCTGAAGGTGTTCACCGAGCACGCCGAGTGGAGCGTCCGGCCCACCCTGGCTTTCGCAGCGCGCTAGCTGTCTCCTGCGGAGTCGCCGTCGGCTCCCGCGGAGTCCCCGTCACTTCCGCTCGTCTCCCAGCGCCGATGCTCGGCGTGGGGATCGATTCGCAGGTAGCGCGATAGCCAAGCGACCCCGAGGTAGAAGGGGATCGTGTCCAGCAATGCGACCACCAGCTTGAACACGTAGCCCGAAATGATGAAGACTCTGAGCTGCGGCCAGATCGCCTCGGATTCGTCGATCGGCAGCCCGTGCGCCCAATAGTGGGTGATGGTGATGACACAGAAGGTGTCGACCAGCTGGCTCACGAGCGTCGAGCCGTTGTTGCGCAACCAGAGGTGGCGTCCCTTGGTCAGGCGCTTCCAGAAGTGGAAGAGGTAGACATCGACCAACTGGGCCGCGAGGTAGGCGACCATCGAGGCGAGCACCGCGCCCATCGTCAGCTGGCGGATGCGGTAGAAGGCGTAGTCCGGAGCGTCGATCGCAGGCAGGCCCGACGCTTCGAAGGAGGTCTCCGGCGGTAGCACTCCGCCGAGCCAGAGGAACATCACCACCCACAGATTCAGGCCCAGTCCCACCCACACCACGTGGCTCGCACGCTTTCGCCCGTAGAGCTCCGAGATGAAATCCGTGCACAAGAACGTGATCGGGTAGGGCAGCACCCCGACCGCGAGCGGCAGCGGGATCGTCCAGGGGCCGACCTGGAAGGAG
>JAJFHD010000053.1 GCA_021775805.1 Alphaproteobacteria bacterium
GCTGAGCATTTGCGGGTTGTATTCGTCGCGGTTGGCGAGATCCTCAAACGACTGTTGTTTCGGGAAACCGTTGACAACGTCGCCCAGGTTCTTGAACAGGTTCTCGAACTGGCCGAGCTGGCGTTGTGCGGCCTTGACCGGCACTTCCCATTCGTCCTTGGTGTCGTAAACGGCGGTATGCCGCATGACGGCAAAGATCGGCCGGGCGGCACCCGGATTGGCGTCCATGGCCGTATCAAGCCGGCCCTTGTAGTCCTCGACTTCCGAGAACGGCCGCGTCAGGGGCCAGGACATGATGTGGCAGCCGTTCTTGACCGCGTAATCGAACGTGATGGGCGCGCGGGCCGCGACCCAGATCGGCGGGTGCGGCTGCTGCAGCGGTTTGGGCACCGATGTGGATGTAGGGAACGACCAGTACTCGCCGTTGTGCGCGTAGTCGCCGGCCCACAGGGCTTTGACGGCCGGCAGCATCTCCTGCATGTAGCGCCAGGCATCGGACTGTTTCAGGCCGGGGTACATGCGGTCGAACTCGCGCTGATAGGCGCCGGAGCCGATGCCGAATTCAAGCCGGCCGCCGCTGATCAGGTCGGTGAAGGCCGCTTCGCCGGCAAGGTTGATCGGGTTCCAGTAGGGCGCGACGGCGACCGCTGTACCCAGCCGGATGCGCTCGGTATGGGTTGCCCACCATGTCAGGATCTGGAACGGGTTGGGCGCGATGGTCATTTCCAGTGCGTGGTGTTCGGCCGCCCAGACGATGTTGAAACCGCCCTGGTCGGCCATCTTGACCATATCGAGCGTGTGGTCCGCGACATCGGTCATGTCGAGGCTTTCGTCCATGCGCTCCAGGTTGATTGCCAGTTGAAACTTCATCTCAAATCCCTTCCTATCAAGCGAAACCGCCGGACCCGCCGGCGGATTGTCTGTTCTTCAAAATTCCGGACACCCTTACCGCGCCACGAACTGGCTGCCCAAGGGTTCATCGGAGGTATTCATCCACACGGTCTTGGGCCGTGTATAGTCGTAAATTGCCTGGAAGCCGCTTTCCCGCCCGTAACCCGATCCCTTGACGCCGCCGAATTCGGCAATCGGGGACACGGCACGGTAGGTGTTGACCCAGACGATTCCCGCCTTGACGGCCTTGGCCATACGCAGCGACCGGGCGCTGTCTCGAGTAAAAATACCGGCGGCCAGGCCGTGCTTGGTATCATTTGCCATACGGATGACGTCGGCCTCGTCCTTGAAGCGCAGCACGCTCAGGACCGGCCCGAACAGTTCGGTATCGACGATCCGCAGGCCCTGACGCGGGCAGGCGATGATGGTGGGTTCGTAAAACAGGCCACCGCCGCCATTAGGGCGATCCGGTTGCCTGCCGCCGCACAGGACCTCTCCGCCTTCTTCGCGGGCGTGGGCGACTTCGCGTTCGATGTGCTCGAGTTGACCTGTGGTGCACAACGGACCCATCTCCGTCTCGTCGGCCAACGGGTCGCCGACAAGAATTTTTCCGGCAAGATCGGTCATGCGTTCGAGGAAAGCGTCAGCGATGCCGTCCTGGAGATAGAGCCTGGAGCCGGCAACGCAGCTCTGGCCGGCGGCGCCGAAGATGCCGCCAAGGGCGCCGTTGACGGCACTGTCGATATCGACGTCGTCGAACACGATGAAGGGCGACTTGCCGCCCAATTCCAGCGATACTTCGGCAAAGTTGTTGGTCGAATTGTGGAGCACATGCTGGGCGGCCACCGGACCGCCGGTGAAGGATATGCGTGCGACCAGCGGGTGCGACGTCAAGACTTTGCCGCACGGGTCGCCATGGCCGGTCACGATATTGACGACGCCGGCGGGAATTCCTGCCTCTTCGATCAGGCGGCCGAAGTCCAACATGGCAGCGGACGCATGCTCCGAGGCCTTGAGCACGATCGTGTTGCCGGCCGCAAGCGCCGGGCCGATCTTGACCGCGCTCAGGAACAGCTGCGAGTTCCACGGCACAACGGCTGCGACCACACCCAGAGGCTCCCGGTTGGTGAAGACAAACAGGTCGGGCTTGTCGATCGGCAGGGTCTCGCCGCTGACCTTGTCGGCGCATCCGGCATAAAAATGAAAAAACTCGGCGATATATTGTGCCTGCCACCGGGTTTCCTTGAGCAGCTTGCCGGTGTCGATCGACTCGGTGCGGCCCAGGTCCTCGGATTTTTCCGCCAGGAGATCCGCCAGCCGCCTCAGGCAGTGGCCGCGTTGGGTCGGTGACAGGGCCGCCCAGGGACCGTCGTTGAACGCCCGGTCGGCGGCACGTACGGCCGCGTCCACGTCTTCGGCGGTTGCCTCGGGGACCCGGGCCCAGATTTCTCCCGTTGTCGGGTTTACGCTGTCGAAAGTCCTGCCGTCGGAGGCGTCAACCCAAGCGCCGTCAATGAGCATCTGATAGGCCCGAACGTCAGACATGGAGAAATTTCTCCCGATTCAGGTTCATACGACCGAAACGTGTGAAGGTTAGGCCGCAGCGTGGGTTTGGGGGACCACGCGATGATAGGCGCCGTTGAGATAGGCCAGCGGTTCCGGCGCGCCTTCCTTCAGGTCAACCACGTGGCCGATGAAGATCCGGTGCGAGCCGAAGTCGACCGATTCCTTGAGCACGCAGGAAAACACCGTGGCGCCATCGATCCCCGGCACCCGGCCTTGTCCTTCGGTGCACTCGATGCCGTCAAACCGGTCGGCCACCCGGTCGTCATGGCAACCGGCAAACCGGTCGGCGATGTCGCGGCGCGACTGCGGCAAGACATTGACGCAGAAGGCCCCGTTGGCGGCGACCGAGCGGGCGATCCGGCTGTCGGCCTTGAGGCAGACCAGCGCCGATGGCGGATCGGCGGAAACCGAGCAGAACGCGCTGACGGTTGCACCATGGCGGCCGGCAGGGCCGTTGGTGGTGACGACCGTGACACTGCTGGCGACCGCGCGCATGGCGTGGATGAAGGCCTGACGCGGCGCCGACTGGTCAAGAAAGGCAATCTGCTGGCTGTTGTCCATGATGGTTGTCCAAGAAGGTTGTCTGGTGGAAATCCCGCGTTTCCGCGACAACGACACAATGACAAACCACAACGTATTTGTGAAACGAATTGTTTTGCAGTTATTATTCGATATTTTCGAATTGAATGTGGATCCGCCCATGAACTTCACCGCCCTGCAGACCTTTCTTGCCATTGTCGAGACCGGCAGCCTCGTGCGTGCGTCGGAACGGCTCAACGTCACGCAATCCACGGTAACCGCGCGGCTGCAGGGGCTGGAGGCCGAACTAGGCCAGGTGCTGCTGCACCGCCAGAAATCGGGTGTGGAAATGACGTCGTCGGGGTTGAAATTCAAACGCCATGCCGTGCTGATGACCGAGTTGTGGCGCCAGGCCCGGCAGGAAATATCCCTGCCCGAAGGCATTGATGCCGTGTGCAATATCGGCTGTCACATGGACCTGTGGCCCGAGCTTGGCCAGAAACTGTTCGACGAAATTCACAACAACCACCCCCAACTGGCGCTGTCGGCGTGGCCGGGCGAACAGGACGAACTCGATCAGTGGCTGGGCATCGGACTGGTCAACGCCGCCCTGACCTACATGCCGACGGGACACGAGAACCAGACCACGCACACATTGCTGGCCGAGCGCCTCGTGCTGGTTACCACCAAGCCGGGAAGCCCGATGCGCTTCGATCCCGGCTACGTGTTCGTCGATGGTGGCGAGGATTTCAGGCGGCGCCATGCCACGGTCTATGCCGACGCGGATACGGCAAAAGTAAGTTTCGGCTGTGCCGTTTGGGCGTTGGAATACCTGCTCGCCTATGGCGGCTCGGCCTATCTGCCTGAACGCCTCGTTGCCCGGCACCGTGCAGCCGGCACGCTGCACGACGTGCCCGGCGCGCCGGTCTTCACGCGCAACAAGTACCTGGTCACCAATGACGACGATGCCGCCAATTGGGCCTGGCTGCCGGGTCTGGTTGAACGGATCGCTGCGTGAAGAATGCGGTACAGAATTAGTTTTTTGCGGGCCTCGCGGCACCATGTGTGAAAAAGTACATAGTGAGTGTCGCGAGGTGAAAGTTATATGACGGCAAAAATGCCCTGAAAAGTAACAACAAACTGAATCTCCCCAATTGCCAACAGTCCGTTTGGGCCGAGATTTGTCTCGCAAATTATTTTAATGCCCGAACATGTACTGGAATATATCCAGGAACCCATCAATTCCCCTGCCCTCGAAAATCAGCGACCCCCACACAATCAAAAACACAGCATAAAGAAAAACCAATGCAGTAAGGCCAAAATTTCTTTTGACATTATCCAACTTTTTCAGTTCGTTTTCCATGTTACGTGGGGCTGGTATCCACGCCACCGGTACCTCACTGTCTAATGGTTGCATCGTTTGTGTATTTTTTTCCGCGTCTTTATGGTACGAAACAAGCATTACGCCAATTATTCCAGCGAAAAAAACGCCATAACTTCCAAAATAATTTAGAATTAAAGCCAGTATTGTAATAACAATCAACAAGAATACAAACGTTTTAATGCTCATTTTCTCTATCTATACTTGTGATTAACACAAAATTCAGAATCAATAACTCCTAATTCACAAAACTTGTTTATTGCCAAAGACGGTACTTCAGACACATTAAAGCGACTGACGGGTTCAACACTTGCAATGCCGGAAATCGTATGTCCAACCTGAACCACGCGGTGGAATCCAAAGGCCGTCAATAGAATAGCATCGGCCGCGTCACGCATCAATGTGAGGCCGTGGGGTTCAATCAGACCGGGCACGGCGGACCCTTCGACATCAGGTTTGGGTGGACGACATCTCCGGTTACTGAAGGATCAACAATAGCGCTCGGCACCGACCAACTGTGCAGTTGAATAACGGTCGCCGTGAGCAAAGCCTACAGGCAGAATGCGCTCGATCTCAGCCAGGTCTTCGCCCGAAAGGACGGCCGCTGCCGCACCGGAGATCTCTTCCAGATGAACGGCCGAGCGTGTGCCGGGAATGGGGATCAGGTGAGGCCCGCGATGCAGCGACCAGGCAAGCGCGAGTTGGGCAGTGGTCATGTTTCTGGCAGCGGCAAATTCACGGAACGGCTCGATGGCCTTGAGGTTGTGACTGTAATTGGGCTCCAGAAAACGCGGATTGGGAGTCCGGAAATCCGTCTGCGCAAATGTTGCCGGGTCCGGCGCCGGATCGGCAAAGACACCGCGGCCGAGCGGCGAGAACGGCACAAAGGCGACGCCGAGTTCCCGGCAGGTCTGGATCATGCCCAGGTCCGGCATGCGCACCCAGGGGGAATACTCGCTCTGGACCGCCATGACGGGATGGACGCTGTGGGCACGTCTGAGGGAGGCCGGCGAAATTTCCGAAAAGCCGATGCCGCCGATCTTGCCCTCGTCCTTGAAGCGTACCAGCGTGTCGACCACGTCTTCGATCGGCCTCTCCTCCTCGCGGCGGTGGATGTAATAGAGATCCACATGGTCGAGTCCCAGATCCTGTAACGACTTATCCAATGCCTTGCGCAGATGATCGGGGCCGTTGTCGAAGACGCGCTTGTTGGTATCGGGTTCGCGTCTGATGGCGCCCTTCGTGGCAATCCGGAAGCGGTTCGGGTGGCCCTTGATGAAGGATCCAATGGCGCGCTCCGATACGCCGGCGCCGTAAACGTTGGCTGTGTCGAGGAAGTCAATGCCCAGATCCAGCGCCTTGGCCAGTGTGGCGTGGCTCTCGGCCTCGGATGTCGGACCATAGGCGCCGGCAAAATTCCAACAGCCAAGGCCGATCGCGCTGACTTGCGGTCCACCGGTTCCCAATTGTCTTTTTTGCATGCCCTGTCCCCTGATGTTCGGATTGACGGGGCGTTATAGCAGGATCAACGTGCCTTCCGGCGTCAAAATTGGCGATCAGCTTTTCGCAATTCAGTAAAACCGATAATCCAAATCAACGCGCTCTAGCGGGAACCACCTCAGTATGCCGACGCCGGCGTTTGCTTCTCTATGCTGGTCCGCAGCGCGTCGGCAAGTCTTCGACGCTCACTCGGTGACAGGAAATCTCCGATCGTCATGCGCTGCCGGCCTTCCGACAGGGTTATGCGGTCCTCCACGTAACGGTCGCTTGAAACGCCAAGCTTCATCCAGAACGGATTGAAGGCAATCGGGGCGCCGCCCGCCGCTCCAACCCGTGTTACACGGACGATGCGGCGCGAAACCTCGATGATTTCGTGCGCAGACGCCGCACAATTGTTCCGCCAGATCGCCACGCCAAGCCCAACGAACGTCAGGGCACATGGTGCGATGACGGGCCAGAACTGATAGCCCTTGCTGGCCATCATGGCATAGGCAAAACCCATTGCCACGCTGGTCATGAGCGCCAGAACACCGATCGGCGGCAGCGACCGGTGAGGCCAGATGACAAAGGTCTCGCACCCGGGTCCGGCCCTGCAGAGCACCGAATTGTCGCTGTCCGCCAGCCGGACGCTACTTGATGGTCGGAAGCGTTTCATAACAATGGAACGGTGGCGGTGAGGTCAATGTCCACTCAAGCGTCGTCGCACCCGAGCCCCACGGGTTGTCACCCGCCGCCTTCTTACGGCGGAAGGCGAGGTAGATGCCTGCGAAGAAGAACAACGTGCCCAATGCCGTGAGATACGAACCCAGCGATGACACCATGTTCCAACCGGCATAGGCGTCCGGGTAGTCCGCATATCGGCGCGGCATGCCCGCCAGCCCGACAAAATGCTGTGGAAAGAATGTGAGGTTGACACCAATGAAACTGAGCCAGAAATGGCACTTGCCGATGGTTTCCGAATACATTTTTCCGGACATCTTCGGAAACCAGTAGTACCAGCCCGCGAACAATGTAAACAGAGCACCGATGGACATCGTGTAGTGAAAGTGCGCGACCACGTAGTAGGTGTCGTGCAGTGCCCGGTCGATACCGGCGTTCGACAGGACAACGCCCGTCACACCGCCGAGCGTAAACAGGAAGATGAAGCCGATGGCAAACAGCATCGGTGTCTTGAACTCGATCGATCCGCCCCACATGGTAGCGATCCAGGAGAAGATCTTGACCCCTGTGGGCACCGCGATGACCATTGTGGCAAAGATGAAATAGGCCTGTGTGTCGACGTCCAGACCGACGGTGTACATGTGATGGGCCCAGACGATGAAACCGACGACCCCGATCGCCACCATGGCATAGGCCATGCCGAGATAGCCGAACACAGGCTTTTTGGAGAATGTCGAGATGATCTGACTGATCAGGCCGAAACCGGGCAGAATGATGATGTAGACTTCCGGGTGCCCGAAGAACCAGAACAGGTGCTGGAACAGGATCGGATCGCCGCCGCCTTCAGGGGTAAAGAAAGTGGTACCGAAGTTGCGGTCCGTCAGCAGCATCGTGATCGCACCGGCAAGGACCGGCAGGGACAGCACGAGCAGAAAGGCCGTCAACAGGATCGACCAGACAAACAACGGCATCTTGTGAATGGTCATGCCGGGTGCGCGCATGTTGAAAATAGTCGTGATGAAGTTGATCGAACTGAGAATCGACGAAGCACCGGCGACATGGAGGGCAAGGATTGCAAAATCCACGGACGGGCCGGGATGACCGGTGGTCGAGTTCGGTGCGTAGGCCGTCCAGCCAATCCCGGCGCCGGTTCCGCCTGCCGGACCTTCGACGAACAACGAGATGACCAGCAGCATGAGAGCTGCCGGCAAGAGCCAGAAGGAGATATTGTTCAGCCTCGGAAAGGCCATATCCGGCGCACCGATCATAAGCGGCACAAACCAGTTGCCAAAGCCGCCGAACAGCGACGGCATGATCATGAAAAACACCATGATCAGGCCGTGACCGGTGAAAAACACATTGAAGACGTGTCCATCGGCAAAATACTGCAGACCCGGCTCCTGAAGCTCCATGCGCATGCCGATCGACAGCAGAGCGCCGACCAGACCACCAACCATGGCGAACAGGAGATAGAGCGTCCCGATATCCTTGTGATTGGTCGAAAACACCCAACGGTGAAATCCGTGTGGATGGTAATGCACGGCAGGACCCGACGATGCGTCCATTGAAGTTTCCCCTCCCTCAAGGTTGTTTTCGCTGCGCAACCGTTGCGCAATGCGAAATTCCCCAACCTGCCCGCAACGCGGAGGGGCGTCTCCCGAATGGTTCGTTTCGAATTTCGAGAGGCGAAAACTGAAGTGGGATTGGGCGTGCCGGGCCTTGATCTAGATCAAATCGGATTGAGACATTGTGACACGCTGGCAATGCATGATGTATTTGACCGACCCATCTCGAACAGGCGGCCCGGCTTGTCCAATGGCCATGCCGGTCACGCCGGCCTGAAACGCTTGGCCTGTTCCATCATTTTGATCACAAGTTCCTCGCCACCGAAACCGCCGCGGGACAGAGTCAGCGCCTGTTGACCGGTGTACGCCAGGGCGCGCCTGACGTCCGGATGCAGATAGTACGCGCCGCAGACGAGCGTTCTCAGGATCGCGAAATCCGGTGCCGCATTCTCGCTCAAACCGGCAATATGGGCGGTGTCGACAGGCGATGTCAGACTGTCCAGGATCCGTACCAGCGGGGCCGCCAGACCAGGCCTGGCCGTCAATGCCTGGTCGAGTTGCCTGCCTTCGATGCCGAGCCGGGCGCCATCGGGCATGGTCTTCCAGGCAGGCAGGAACACGCCGGCAACCTGCCTGAACGTCTCACGATGTTCGGCGGTCGGTTTCATGACGGCACCGCCTGGCCGTAGCGGCCTTCGATCAGGTGTTCCGTGGCTCGCAGGGCAATTGCGGCGATGGTGGCCGCCGGGTTCACCGACGAGCTGGTAACAAAACAGCTGCCGTCCATAATGTAGAGATTGGGAACGTCATGGCACCGGTTCCAGCGGTCGACAACGGACGACGACGGGTCATCGCCCATCCGGCAGGTGCCCAGGGCGTGCCAACCGGCATCGGCGGCAAAGCTCTGGACTTCGTTCTCATAGGCACCGGCTTCGGCAAACGATTCCTGCGCCCGCTCGGTCATGTATCGCAGCATGCGCCTGGAGTTTTCATCCATTGTGTAATGCAGACGCGGCGCCGGTGTGCCGATTGAGTCGGTTAGTTCATCGTCGAGGCTGACCCGGTTATCCCGATCGGGAATATCTTCCGCCGTAATGCCCCAGATCGCTGATCGGCCGAGCCATTTGTCGACGCGCCGATGGAGGTCCGCCCCCCATTGGGGGGCATCGTCGGTCGGGTAGGTGGCCGCAAGCAGAGGGCCGCCGGAAGGCACGAGATTCCATTTGGAACCGCGGACAAAATCCCGCCGGCTGTCGGTCTCGGCGAATTCGAGCGAGTACAGGCTTTGCCCCCAATGACCCTGCCAGCTGGTCATGGGCTGATCGAAAAACCCGACCACCCGCGCCAGCGGATGCATCATCAGGTTGCGTCCGACCAGCCCGGAACTGTTGGCCAACCCGTCGGGAAAGACGGCGCTTGTGGAATGTAACAGCAGGCGCGGCGTGCCGATGGCATGCGCCGCCATGACCACCACATCTGCACTGATCCGGCGCTCGACGCCGTCCTCGTCCACGTAGAGTGCGCCTTTGGCAAGACCGTCATCGCCTGTGAGAATCCTGGTCACGCGGGCTTCGGTCACGAGTTGAGCGCCTGCCTGAACAGCGCGCGGCCAATGGGTCCGGTCGACCGTGCCCTTGGCGCCCTCGTTGCAACCGGCACGGCAGGTCGATCGCTGGACGCAGACACGGCGGTCACCGTACGGCCGGGAGTTGATGGCGTTGGATCCAGGCCACCAGTGCCAACCCATGCGGTCGTGGGCGGCTGCTACCCGTTCGCCCCAGTCACCGATGGGCAGCGGCGGCATGGGGTATTCCGGTTTGTCGGGATAAGCCGGGTCACCCGCGATACCGGAAATGCCGATATCGTGTTCGACACGGTCGTAGAACGGCGCCAGTTCCGCGTAGTCGACAGGCCAGTCGTCGGCGACCCCATCCAGGGTGCGCACGCGAAAATCTGACGGCAGGAAGCGCATCCAGTGGGCGCTGTAGAGGATGGTGCTGCCGCCGACGCCGTTGAACAGCTTGGGCGCCATGGCGGACGTGTCGTCGGCGATCGGATAGTCGCCCGCGCCTTGGCGCACGTTAGGATTGGCGTCCCAGGCGCCGCCGGCTTCCAGCTCGAAGGCGGGTTTGTCGCCGGGATACGTTTCCGGGTCGTGCCAGCTGCCCTGCTCCAGACAGGTGACCCGGACACCCGCCTGGGCGAGCCGGAGGCTCGTGACGGCGCCGGACAAACCGGCGCCAATGACAAGCACTTCCGTATTGCTGGCTGGTTTCACTGTTGTCTCTCATGTCCTGATCAAGGAGCCGTGGGCCGCGGATCCTACAAATACCATTGATACTCGCGTGGGGAAATTTCAGACAGGAAACCGGCGAACTCCGAACGCTTCACTTCCGTATAGGCGCGAAGATAGTCCGATCCGAGATACTCCTTTAAGATGCCGGCGTTTTCCACCGCATCAAAGGCCTGCCAGGGCGTGAAGGGCAGGCTGTCATCGGCATCGCTGCCGGCGTTGCCTTCGGCCATTTTGGTGGGTTTCAGCGTGTTGACCAGTCCATGATGAGCGGCCGCCAATACTGCCGCAATCACCAGGTAGGGGTTGGCGTCGGCACAGGCAATGCGGTGTTCTATCCGGCGATTGGCGTCATCGGAATTTGGAACCCTGAAGGCCACCGACCGGTTGTTGTCGCCCCAGTCCTTGGTGACCGGCACGAACTGGTCGGGTTCATACCGGCGCAAAGCGTTGAGACTCGGAGCGAAGAAGCCCATGGATTCGGCCATCGCCGCCTGGAAACCGGCAATCACGTGTCCAAGTCTCTTTGCGCCCCCCCTGCGCGACGGATCGAAGATGTTGCGGCCGCGCTGGTCCAGCAGGCTGAGGTGAACGTGCATGCCCGAGCCGGCGCGGTCGGGATAGGGTTTCGGCATGAACGTGGCATCGTAGCCGGCGTCGCGCACGGCGAACTGCACCGCCCGGCGCAGCAAAGCCGCCTGGTCGGCCGCCATGACCGGATCGTTCACATGTTCGAGGTTGATCTCAAACTGCCCGGCACCGTATTCGCTGAGCGCAGACGAGGAGAGAATGTCCTGGACCGCACAGGCCTGGTTGATCGCGTCAAGCGCCAGTGAGAAATCCTCCAGAACATCAAGCCCGAAAACATTGATTGAGCTTTCACGCTGGCCCGTCCGGGGGTTGACCGGCAGTTGTGGCGCACCGTCGGGACCCGGCAGGTTGTCGATAAGGTAGAACTCCAGTTCGACCGCGATTACCGGTGTCAGGCCAAGACCGGCGAACCTCTCGACGACTTTCCGCAGGACCACCCTCGGCTCGAACCACAAGGGCGTCGTGCCATCCGCCTCGCGCACCGTCAGAAGACATTGCGCGCCGGTTCCCCCTCCCCACGGCACCCGCTTGAGAGTGCCGGGCACGGGCCAGGCATCGGTATCGGGATCACCGTCGGAGAATCCGTAACCGAGAGGGTCATCGCTGTTGCCGGTGACATCCAGAAGGTAGGTTGCCGCACAGAACGTGGTTCCGCCGGCATAGATCTTTTCAATGTGAGAGGCGGGATAGCGTTTGCCGACAGCCCTGCCGCCGAGGTCGACGATGAAGGGGTCGAGATGGGTTACATCCGGATTTTCCTCCAGAAACTTTCGCGCTTCCTCCACCAGACCGCCACTTTCACCCATCTTGTTCCAAATCCTGTTTCGTATCCACTCGGTAGTATCGTACCATCTTGCCGGTGGCTGTGTCCCGTCATAGCCGGCCGGGCGAACATACCAGGGAAGAAAACAATGGCGAACCTGCACGAGGTGAACTGGGACGAGATTCCGGGTCCGACCGACGATGGCGGCGCCGGTCACCTGACCGGTCTTGCTGCAGCCGCCGTCGTCTTGCCGGGAACCGATGGCCTGAGCGTCGACCTGTCAACGCTCGAGGGCCGTTGTGTGGTCTATGCCTTTCCCATGACCGCCCGCCCCGACGTGCCATTGCCGGACGGCTGGAACATGTTGCCTGGTGCGCGTGGCTGCACGCCCCAGTCCTGCGCCTTTCGCGATCATGCCGATGAGCTGAGGCAGTTGGGGGTCAGTCGCCTTTTTGGCCTGTCAGCCCAGACCACCGGGTATCAGCGCGAAGCTGTGGAACGGCTGGAACTGCCGTTTCCACTGCTGTCGGATGCGTCCCTCTCCTTCGCGAGAGCCATGCGCCTGCCTACTTTCGAAGTCGACGGCAAGACGCTGCTCAAACGCTTGACGATGATAATCGACGACGGCACGATCTCTCATGTGTTCTATCCTGTGTTTCCGCCGGACCGGAATGCGCAGGATGTGCTGGACTGGCTGGGAACCGGCGTTTCCTGATCGGTGCAGTGAGCACGAACCTCTCGATGGAGTTCATAGGGCATCGCTACCGGCGCCATCTTAACAGAGCAGACCCGCCATGACACTGCACACCGACGTCGCGAGAAAGCTGATCGACCGGGTCGAAACGACAGGCTCCCGCATCGTCGTCAATTGGCGCGATGGCCACGAGAGCCGGTTTCCGGCAATCTGGCTGCGTGACAATTGCACCTGCGCCGAATGCGGGACGTCGCTGACCGGGTTCAAGTTTTTGCGCGTTGTCGACATCCCACCGGAGATTTCGGCGGAGACGGCAAACCTTGCCGCGAACGGAACCATGGTGGTTGAATGGCGACCCGGCGGCCACCATTCTTCCTACGATCCCGCATGGCTGCGGGCCCATTGCCTTTCAGACGTTGAGCGCGACAGGCGGCGGTTTGCGACCCGGTCCTGGGGGCCTGAAATTGCCGGGACCCTGCCCCGAGCCGACTTCGCGACAGTCTGTTCTGACGACAAGGCCAGGCTTGCCCTGCTTGAACAAGTGCTTCGCTCGGGTTTCACGGTACTGGAAGGGGTGCCTGCGGCCGCCGAACACACCGACCGCGTCCTGAGCCTGTTCGGCAATCGCCGGGAAGGCTCTTACGGACTCTATGACATGGACACAAAGAGTGCCGAAGAAGTGGGGTATCACGGCGACACCGGTGCGGCACAGGAACCGCACACCGACGAATCCTACCGGACCGCCACGGCGGCGATCACAATCTTTCACATGATCAAAGCCGATGAGGACGGCGGGGTGACCAAACTCGTGGACGGCTTCAGGATCGGCGAGCACCTGGCCAGGCAGCACCCGGAGGCCTACGCGGCCCTGACGACGATACCGCAGCGATTCGTCCGGGTTCAGGGCGACCGGCACGTAAGTGCGCTCGATGCGCCCGTACTGAGCGTCGACCGCAGCGGTGTGCTCAGCGGTGTGCGCTATCTGGAACGCTCGGCGGGTCCGATGAACCTGCCCGAAGACCAGATAGACGCCTGCTATGACGCGTTGCGGCTGTTCCAGACCTATCTGTTCGATGCCCGCAACCAGCTTCGCTTCACCGTGTCACCGGGCGAGGCACTGGTGTTCAATAACCAGCGCATCCTGCATGGCCGCACCGGCTTTGACCGGGCCCGGTCGAAACGCCACCTGCGCCACGCCAGTACGGATCTCGACGCGTTCTATGCGACCCTGCGCCGGCTTTATCACCGGCAGGGCCGGGAGGAAGCGTTCTGGAGCTTTCCCGCCGGCGCCGGCCTTTGAAGTGCATCGGGGTTCGACCGGTCAGTCCTCATACTGATCCCTGCGGCGCAGCCATGCCATGCCATAGGGAAGATCCTGTTCGTCGCGGCCCTTGGGCACTAGGTCGAGGTAATGATAGGCCGCATTCATCATGTCGAGGCCGCGCGAGAAACACGAATAGGTATGGAAAATCTCACCCGTCTCGTCGCGGTGGAACACGCTTATGCCGGGCGCTTCTTCGGCGGGGAAACCCTGTTTCCTGTAGTTGTAGACCATCTCACCACCGGCAATTTCATCGGCGGTGAAGGTGACGCCGAGGTCACGGTTGAAGTCGCTGGCCAGGGACGACACCCACTTG
This sequence comes from Alphaproteobacteria bacterium, assembly GCA_021775805.1. Lineage (GTDB taxonomy): Bacteria > Pseudomonadota > Alphaproteobacteria > Rhizobiales > JAJFHC01 > JAJFHC01. The sequence continues at coordinate 14,061 of JAJFHD010000053.1, forward strand.
AAGGACCAACCCATCCGTTTCCGGTAAGCTTCGAGCTTTTCGAGCGGCGCGCGCGACACCGTCACCATGGTGACGTCGCGGTGGTTGAGGTGAATGTCGAAACCGTTGTAGCCGTCGGCCCAGAACGAACAACTGGGGCAGCCTTCCTGCCAGTCGGGGCCGAACATGAAGTGCTGAATCAGGAGCTGGCTGCGCCCGTCGAAAAGATCGCCAAGGGTCTGTTTGCCTTCAGGCCCCTCAAACACATAGTCCTTGTCGATCCTGACCCAGGGCAGCGCCCGGCGCTCCGCTGAAATCTGATCGCGCAGGCGTGTCAGCTCCTTTTCCTTCTCGAGGAGTTGCGTCCGGGCCTCGAGCCACTGGGACCGGGATACGATTTGCGGGCTGTTCATCGGAGATACTCCTTGGTGTTCACATCGTGAGGTACAGGAATTGCCAATCGGCATTCAAAGACAAGACGAACGGCATCCGACAATCACGACACTCGCGAGGAAAAAATGTTTTGCCGACCGGAAATCAACGGCGGTATTAAGGCCGCCTGACCATGGTCACGTGCTTGCCGATCGAGGCGATGCGATCGACGGTTTCGGCAATCGGTTCGATCACCACCTGCATGTGATGACCGTTCGCATGGATAAAACGGTCACCATCGAAAACGATCGCCACATGGCCTGGCCAGAACACCAGGTCGCCGCGCCTGAGAGCCGTGGTGTCGAGACAATCAAGGGCGGTGCCGAGACTCTGTTCCTGCATGTAACTGTCGCGTTGGGCGGCGTAACCGGTGGCGGCAAGACTCATCTGGACAAGCCCCGAGCAGTCGAGACCCAATGACTGTCGTCCACCCCACAGATAGGGCGTCCCCAGAAATGTCTCGGCAACGCTCACGAAATCGGACTGGAATTCGTTCCACGGAGTGACGTGCCGTTTGAAGACAAACCCTCGGTATTGGGCAAGTTCCAGAAACCCGTCGCGTTCGGACGTCGCACTCAAGGGAGTGTTGAGGCTGATAAACTGAACCGGGCCCGATTTGATATCGGGTTCGGGAAACAGCATCGTCCGGGGCACGCTGACACGATGCGTCGCCTCTGCGACCTCATCACCTAAAGCCGATGTCGGCAGGTAGCCGACATACTTGTCGGTTTCAAGTTGAACCCAGGACCAGCCTTCGTGATCGTCGTAAACGACGACCGTTTCGCCGAACAACGCTTCGGTGTCGAGCGCGGCATTGAACCGAGGCCGGCGCAGGATCGGTGCTGACGGTTCGATCACTTGCCGGCGGGTACCGGTAACAAATTTCCGGGCCTCAACCTGGCCTTCCAGGTGGGCCGCCGCCAGGTCGTCGCGAAACGGGTTGAGCCTTGGATCGAATTGCGCCGTCAAAACGATAGATCCCCGCCACGCTTGCCGATCACATCGGCCAGGGTTTCAAGATAGAGCGATCCGGTTACGGTTCGCTGCACCAGAACATTGCGCTTGTCCTTGTCATCGCGGCGGCGGCGCAGCAGGTCCTGCTGGCCCATGGCATCGAGGGCGCGGGTGACCACCGGTTTGGAGACATCGAGCTTGGCCGCCAGGCCGCGAACCGTGTGCGGCGGTGTTTCGAGATAGACCGTGAGCAATATCGTCATCTGCCGTGCCGTCAGGTCCGGGTGCCTGTCCTTGACCAAATCCAGAGACACATCATGCCACAATTGCAATGCCTGCGCCGTCGTCAGTTCAACTGCCATACGCCCAACCCCAAAGCCCCTTTCAGAAGGCTTTTCATTCCGCCGCTTTTTATTAACTTTCGTTTCGGAACCGAATTATTCTAGACGGAATGGCGGTCAGTGCAAGAAGAGTCCTGCCAACAAGGTTACCGGCCGTAGCGTTTCGACATCATGTCGAACAGTGCCCGGATGCCCTGGGCGGCACCGCCATGAGGCAATGCGGGCCTGGATTTCGGCGTCCAGCCGTAGATATCGAAATGCACAAAAGCCGGTGTTTTCTCGACAAACCGGCGCAGGAAAAGAGCCGCGGTCATCGAGCCGGCAAAACCGCCATCGGTTATGTGGTTGACGTCGGCAATCCGGCTCGACAGCCAATCGTCATAGGCGTTCCAGAACGGCATCCGCCACAATGGATCGTGGACGGCTTGCGATGACGCAGCAATAGCGGCGGCCAGATTCTCATCATCGGTATAGTAGGGCGGCAAGTCAGGGCCGAGCGCCACGCGGGCAGCGCCTGTAAGGGTCGCCATATCCACCAGCAGATCGGGCTTTTCCTCATCTGCCAGGGTCAGGGCATCGGCAAGCACAAGGCGGCCTTCAGCATCGGTGTTGCCGATTTCGACCGTCATGCCCTGGCGGCTGGGATAGACGTCGCCGGGGCGGAACGCGTTGCCGGAGACACTGTTTTCAACCGCCGGGATCAGCACCCGCAAACGGACACGCAGACCCGATGCCATGATCATGGACGCCAGACCCAGCACATTGGCGGCGCCGCCCATGTCCTTCTTCATCAGGGCCATGGAACCGCCGGATTTCAGGTTGAGACCGCCGGTGTCGAAGCTGACGCCCTTGCCGGCGAGCGTGACGCGCGGGTCACCGGCACGCCCCCAGGTCATGTCGATCAGGCGCGGCGCACTGACGCTGGCGCGGCCGACGGCGTGAATCAGTGGAAAATTCTTCTCCAGCAGGGCGTCGCCGCGGATGACACGGACCTTGGCCTTGTGCGGCCCTGCCAGATCGCGGGCGGCGCGCTCGATCTCTTCCGGTCCCATGTCGTTGGCGGGCGTATTGATGAGGTCGCGGGCGAGATTGGCGCCGTCGGCAATCCGGGTCAGCGCCTTGATATCGACATCGCCGGTGACGGCGAGGCGGACGTCGCTGCCGGTTTGTTTTCGGTACTGACCGAAGGTGTATGATCCCAACAGCCAGGCAAGGGCTGCCATGTCCGGAACGAAACCAAGTGCCTTGGCAGTAGCCTTCGACATCGACGCAAACGCGTAGAGCCCCTCGGGAAGTTCCAGAGGAAGAGCGCCCACGGCAAACCTGTCGTGTTTGCGGGATGCCGCGTCATGCATACCAAAGAGCACGCCTTCGAGGCCACCGGCACCGTCCGGCAAGGTCAGAATCTGTCCTTCGCCGGCGGTGAACCTGTTCGACTTTGCCCACTGGGCATGGGCCTTGCCCAACCTGGCGAGCGTCGTCTTCAAGGTGTCGGCGGAGACGGCATGAATCGGGACCGGCGTCTTCCGGGTGCGGGCGCGGTCGACGAGAATGGGAGATGTCACGGAAGGTTTCCTGTTTCGTTGGCGCCGGCAGACAGTCGTCAACCGGGGTGCCGGAAATTCGGCGGGCTTAGTTCGGGTCCTGACCTGTCTATCAAAATTCTGAATTTTTTCAAAACAGACGGTATTGTTGCGAACTGCGACAGCAAGAAATGAGAGCGCGATGGACCACGTATTCGAACTCGTTATCGGCGACAAGAATTATTCATCCTGGAGCATGCGCCCCTGGCTTCTGCTTCACCACCTCGACACACCGTTCGATGAGGTGCCGGTGCGCCTGCGCCGTGAGGACAGCCGGCAGAACATTCTGGCGCACTCGCCGTCGGGCAAGGTTCCGGCTCTGAAATGGAGCGGCACGACGGTTTGGGACACGCTGGCGATCGCCGAACTGCTCGCGGAACTTTTTCCCGACGCGGAGCTGTGGCCGGACGATCCGGTTCAGCGTGCCCGCGCGCGCGCCGTTGCAGCGGAGATGCACTCCGGTTTCGCAAGCCTGCGCGACCAGCTTCCAATGGACTGCATCAGCACAATAGTCTGCCGCGACCTGGGGCTCCAGACCGCCCACGATATCCTGCGCATCGTCGAGGTCTGGATGGACTGTCTGGAAGCGGGATCCGATGGCGGGTTCCTGTTTTCCCGGTTCGGCATAGCCGACGCGATGTACGCACCCGTCGTCTCGCGCTTCAAAACCTATGCCATCGACCTTTCGGATTTCGGCGACGATGGCCGCTGTGCCGAATACTGCCGTACGGTTCTGGGCAACGACTCGGTCAAGGCGTGGTTCGAGGGTGCGCGATTGGAAATGACCGACCGTAGTTAAGTCCAGGCAGTCTTGCCGGCCTGGGGCGAGACCTCGGCATGCAATCTTGTCGGCGCCTGTTGAGGCGGCCGCTACTTTCGCGTTGCTTTGCAGCAAAGAAAGGCAAATGGTGATGCGTTTGAAACCATTTGGGGATGTGTTTCGGTGACGATCAGTGCCGTTGCGGGAAGCCGTTCTTCCACATTTTCCGGAATTCTTCTGGTGATCGCCGGTGTTTCGCTCGGCGCCATCAACGGCGCTGTCTTCAAGGCGTTGACACCGCTGCTGCCCGAGGTACTGATTACCTTTGGCCGATACCTGATCTATCTGACAATCATGTTGCCGATCGCCCTGTCGCGGAGCGGGTCAGCCGTGTTCTGGCCGGCGCGGCCGTGGCTGCAGATCCTGCGCGGGTTGATCCAGTGTGTGGGGACGCTTGCCTTTGTCTATGCGGCTGCCGGGATGCCGGTGGCGGATGCAATTGCGATTCTCTACGTCTACCCTTTCGTCGTCACCTGCCTTGCCCCGGTCATGCTCAAGGAACGGGTTCCGACGATTGCATGGATTGGCGTAGCAGGCGGCTTCCTCGGTGTCGTCATCATCATGCAGCCGGACTTTGACCGGGTGGATGGGTTCGCATTGTGGGCGCTCCTGTGCGGCGTCTGCGTGGCGTTCCAATTGATCATCAGCCGCATTCTGGCGCCGGTATCGGGGGTCATCACGACATCGACTTTCGGGGCCCTGACGGGCACGGCATTTCTCGGTCTGAGCGTGCCGTTCTTCTTGCAGACGATCCCGCTTGAAGCCATCATCCTGCTCCTGGTTCTCGGCGCCGTTACGGCGATCAATCAGTCGCTGCTGCTGGCCGCATTTGCGCGTGCGCAGGCGTCGACGCTTGCGCCGTTCGGCTATTTCGAAATCGTCGCCGCGGTTGTCGTCGGCTACCTGTGGTTCGGAGACTCACCAAGCAAGGTCGTGTGGACCGGGATACTGACTATTATCGTGAGTGGCGTTCTGGTAGCCAGGACACACGCCACCGCCCGCAGCCTGATCTGCCGCCGTCGAGGGCGACCGGTTTGAACATTACGTCGATTAGTTCAGGAAGGACACGCCAATGGATATCGAGCAGCGGCTTCGCGAGGCCGGAATTGCATTACCGGACCTGTCAGGCGACTCCTATTACGGGTTGACCTATGGCCCGATGAAGACCCATCACATCGTCGGCAACGTCCTGTTCCTGTCAGGTCATGTTCCGATCACGGATGGAAAGATCCTGCATCCCGGCCGGATCGGCAGCGCGGTGACCGTTGAGCAGGGTTATGAAGCCGCCCGTCTTACCGGGCTCAACATGATCGCCGGAATGAAACTCGCCCTGGGCGACCTCGACAGGGTCAAGGGCATGATCCGGTGCCTGTGCTTCGTCGCCTGCGAACCCGACTTCACCGACGTGCACAAGGTTTCAACGGGATGTTCGGATGTGCTGATCGAGGTTTTTGGTGACGATATCGGTAGAGCCGGACGCGCCACGATCGGGGTACAGTCCCTGTGCGACGGTCTGTGTTTCGAAACCTGGTCCGAAGTCGAGATCGTGGCCTAGTACAGGATAAATTGGATTGGCAGACAGAGTGGAACGCACTAGTCTTCGACACTTGTAGATCCTGTTTTGTGGCGGTGAGGGGTGTTTGACGGATGGCTTTGGGCGACGAAACGTCTGCCATTGTAGGGCGCAATGTCAGCAAGATCTTTGGCAGTGGCGCCAATCGCGTTGCCGCGCTCGACGACGTGTCGGTTTCAATCAGGCAGAACGAATTTTTTACGCTGCTGGGACCGTCGGGCTGCGGCAAGACCACCTTGCTGCGCCTGATTGCGGGCTTCGACACGCCAACGGCGGGGACCATCCTGCTGGAGGGCAGCGATATTTCACTGCTGCCGCCCTATTCACGACCGGTCAACACCGTGTTTCAGAGCTATGCGCTGTTTCCCCACATGACGGTTGCGGGCAATATTGCCTTCGGCCTTGAAATGCTCGGCAAGCCAAAGGCCGAAATCGACGAAACAGTGGAACGCATGCTTCAACTGGTGCAGATGGAGCAGTTGAAAACCCGCCGTACCAGTGAAATTTCGGGTGGCCAGCAACAACGTGTCGCCCTGGCGCGGGCGCTCGCTCCGCACCCCCGCGTCCTGCTGCTCGACGAACCGTTGTCGGCACTTGACTACAAGCTGCGCAAGGAAATGCAAATCGAACTGAAACGGCTGCAGAATGAGACCGGTATCACGTTCGTCTTTGTGACCCACGATCAGGAAGAAGCCCTGACCATGTCCGACCGGATTGCAGTGATGGAACACGGTAAGATCCTGCAGGTGGGCTCGCCGCGGGAAATCTACGATCATCCCGCCGAACGATTTGTGGCCGACTTCATTGGCGACACCAACTTCCTCACAGTGGAACTCAAATCTGTTGGCGAATCGTCGGCGCAAATCATACTGCCGTCCGGCCGGAACATGACCGCCGCCTTGCCGGAAGGGGAATTTACGAAGAAAACAGCCACGGTGGTCATCAGACCCGAACATGTCAGCCTGACCCGGGCACTGTCCGACGCCGCCCTGACGGGAAGGCTGGAGAATACCGTCTATATCGGCACCGACACGCAGTATCATCTGAAACTGGATGACGGCACGGCCTTTGTGGTGAGATCGCAGAACCGGCGCGATTCACGGGAGAGTTACGTCCAAGGCGATGAACTGGGCATTGCAGTGACCGATGATGCCATCCAGGTGTTGAGGGACTGACATGGCTGCCTCCGATCAACCATCGACCGGTGACCTGGCGCGCCAGAGACAGGCACCCGGCGTTCAGGCGGAAGCCGCCCGGCGGGCCGATGTCAAACGAAACATCCTGCTGACAACACCGGCGCTGATCGTCCTGTTTCTGGCCGCCTCCGGGCCGCTCATCATCATGCTGGTCTACTCGTTCCTGAAGGCCGGCGATTATGGCGGCGTTCAGTGGGTATTTTCAGCCGATGGCTGGTCGAATGTCTTCATGCAGCGCGACATCTTCGATGACACCCTGTCCTTCGCCGATGCCCATATGTCGATCCTGTGGCGTTCGGTAAAACTTTCCATCCTGACCACATTCACCGCCTTGATCCTTGGTTTTCCAACCGCCTATTTCATTGCGACGCGCCCGGAAAAAAGCCGCAACCTCTGGCTGTTCTTCATCACCATCCCGTTCTGGACGAACCTGCTGATCCGGACTTTTGCGGTGCTCGAAGTGATCCGCAATCAGGGCCTGATCAATACCGCGCTCAAAGCCCTCGGGCTCATTGACCAGCCGATCCAGATTCTGTTTACCGACTTTGCCATCATGGTCGGCATGACCTATGTGTACCTTCCCCTGATGGTGCTGCCGATCTATGCCTCGATGGAAAAGTTCGACTTCCGGCTGGTGGAAGCCGGCTACGACCTCTATGCCACACGTCTGCGTGTGCTGCGGCGGATCATCATTCCGCTGGTCAAACCCGGCATTGTCGCCGGCTCCATCCTGGTGTTCATCCCCTCTCTCGGCGCTTATGTCACGCCGCGCATCCTCGGCGGGGGCAAGAACATGATGCTCGGAAACCTGATTTCGCTTCAATTCGGGCAAGGGCGAAACTGGCCGTTGGGGGCGGCGCTTTCGCTGACGCTGCTCATGATCGTCATGGTGGCGCTGCTGTTCTATGTCAGAAGTGCCGGCAAGTCGGGGGAAAATCATGGCTGATGCTGCCAAACCAACTCTGACCCAATCGCGGCGGCGGCCGTTTTCGATCCGGACCCAGCCCGGATTCACGGCAATGGCCATGATCTGCTTTTTCCTGCTTTACGCACCGTTGCTGCCGCTGGTTGTCTACTCCTTCAATGCGGGCAACTCTCTGGCCTTTTTTGAAGGGCTGTCGTTTCGCTGGTACGTTTCGGCCTGGGACAACAAGCTCGTCCAGGATGCCGCCATCCGCTCGGTGGTGCTTGCGGTGGCAGCGTCGTTTTTTGCAACCATCCTTGCCACCATGGCGGCGCTGGGAACAACACGGACCAGACCCTACAGGGGGCTGACGGCGATCTATGCCATGATCAACCAGCCCCTGATGGTGCCCGAAATCGTGACAGCGGTCGCCCTGCTCATCCTGTTTGCCTCGATCAAGGCGGCAACCGATTACCATGGCCTGGCCTATCTCATCATTGCCCATACCGCGTTTTGCATTCCCTTTGCCTATCTGCCGATCCGGGCGCGGCTGGAAGGCATGGACCTGTCGCTGGAAACCGCGGCAGCAGATCTTTATGCAACCCGCTGGAAGGCCTTCAGGAGGGTGACGCTGCCGTTGCTTTGGCCGGGCATTCTTGCCGGCGCCATGCTGGCTTTCGTGATTTCTCTCGACGATGTGGTGATCACCGAGTTCGTCAAGTCGTCGGGCCAGGATACGCTGCCAACCTATATGCTGGGCCAGTTGCGCCGTTCGATCACGCCTGAAGTGAATGCCATCTCCTCGGTCCTGCTCGGCATTTCCGTCGTGGTTGTCACGATATTCTTTATTCTGAACCGGAAAATGAAGTAAGATTTGCAGGCATAACAATCAGATCAACAAGACAAGGGAACGTCATTATGCGGAAGAAACTGTCAATTGCGGCCATCAGTCTGGCTGTCGCGCTCGGCGGCGGCACGGCTCAGGCGGCCGGCGAGCTGAATTTTTTCAACTGGGGGAACTACACCAATCCCAAGCTGATTGAAAAATTCGAAAAAGAACATGGCATCAAGATTAACCTGACCGGCTACGACGACAACGACTCGGCGCTGGCCAAGATCAAGGCCGGCGGGCACGGCTTCGACATGGTGGTGCCGTCGTCGAGCTATGTGCCGATCTGGATCAAGGAAGGGTTGCTGCTCGAGTCACGCCCGGATCAGATGCCGAACTTCAAGAACATGAAGAAGGTCTGGCAGGACGTCGATTGGGATCCGGGCCGGCATTATACCGTGCCGTGGCAGTGGGGCAGTGTCGGCGTCATGGTCGACACAGCCGTCTACAAGGGCGACATCAACACCTCCAAAATCATCTTCGATCCGCCGCCGGAACTGGTCGGCAAGATCAATGTTGCCCCTGAAATGGGCGACGTGATCGGCACGGTTCTGCGGTATGTGGGCAGCGAACCCTGCACCAGCGACAAGGCGGCCCTGAAGAAGGCGCGCGATGTGCTTGTGGCTGCCAAGCCGAAGTGGCTTTCCATGGAATACGGCGTCATCGAGAAAATCGCCGGCGGCGATCTTGCAGCGTCCCTCTACTGGAACGGTGCGGCTTTCCGGGCCCGCCTGAAGAACCCGAATGTCCACTATGGGTACCCGAAAGAGGGTTATTCCCTGTGGATGGACAGCGTGGCCATTCTGAAGGACGCCAAGAACGTCGAGAATGCCAAGACCTTCCTGAACTTCGTCATGGAGCCGGAAAACGCTGCCCTGATTTCAGAGTTTGCCCGGTATGCCAACGGCATCGAAGGGTCGGAGAAGTTCATGCCCGAAGACATGCTGACGGCACCGGAAGTCATCATTCCCGAAGAGTTCGCTGCAGCCGGGCACTTCGTGCCGACCTGCTCGCCGGAAGTGCAGAAGCTCTACACGGCGATCTGGACCGAGCTTCAGAAGTAACGTCCTAATTTTCGAACGACACTGCTCCGGGATGGTCGCCATCCCGGAGTTTTTTTGTGCCTGGAGTGGATCGCAGCCCGACGGACCTGCCGTTCTGACGTTTCCCGGGCGCGATGCGGCACGCCAGTGCTGCCTCGCAGAACCGGGACCGCGCCAGTCTCGTACGCCGGAGACCGGTAAGAACCCGGCTCACGCTTTGCGTATTCGGAAATGCTGACGTTAACAGTCCCGCGCGATGATCAAGGCTGTAGACGACGTGCGCTACGCGACCTGATGCGTGATACGGCCGCCGCAGACGGTCAGAACGGCGCTTGCTTCGTCCAGATGCTCAAGGTCCATTGCCTCCAGATCATCCGACATCACCACCACATCGGCCATCATGCCGGCCTTCAATCGGCCTTTCCGGTGCTCGTTGAATTCGGCAAAGGCGCCGTCGCAGGTGTAGCCGGCAAGCGCGTTGCGCAGGCTCTGTCGCTGGTCGCCCCAGGTGCGGCCGAGTTCACGGTAGACGCAGGCGCCCTTGATCGAAGGCATGACTTCGACCGGCACCACCGGCCAGTCGGTCGAGAAGATCACTTTTGCGCCGGTCTCGCGGATGGTCTGCCAGGCAAACGACAGGGCAAGCTGATCCTCATGGAGAATCTGCCCCGGCGGATGTGCCGGAAAGAACCCGCTGCGCGGCGAGTGCAACGGTTGCATTGAGGCAATCACGTCCAGTGCCGCGATGCGCGGCAGGTCATCGCGATGCAGGACCTCGATGTGCTCGATCCGGTGTCGGCTGTCGCGCGCACCGTTTGCCTTGCGGGCGGCCTCATAGCCATCCAGCGTGCGCCTGACGGCCGCATCGCCAATCGCGTGCACGCTGATCTGGAGTCCGCCTGCGTCGCAGCGGATACTGGCCTCGTTGAAATGATCGGTGCTGAACAGGGGATTGCCGGTATTGCCGGCATCGTCGGGATAGTCACGCAACACGAAGGCCGTTCGCGAATCGATGACACCGTCCATGAACATCTTGACCCGACCGGACCACAGCATGTCTCCGTCGTAACACTCACGCATCTCGATGGCTTCGTCGAGCTTGTCGACAGGATGGAAGTTCTTGAGATGGAACGGCACCTGGGTGCGGCACAGGAGCCGGCCGTCGGCGTGCAATTCATCCAGCAGCTCGAGCTGGTAGAAATTGCCGTCCATGTTGTGGAGAGAGGTGATGCCGCTGGCAGCACAGTGGGCCAAGCCGCGGGCGATAATGTCCCTGTCGGCGGCACGCTGGGCCGGTGTCGCCGCCGGGTCGGGATCGCCGCCGGTGACGTAACCCAGCATCTCGCGCCCACCTGTTGCGGTCTGCGCAAGAAGGCCTTCGAATGCGCCGGTCTCGCGCAGTTCACCGGTCGCCAGACCGTCGGTGCCCATGACTATTTCCGAGCCTTCTCCGGCATCGCCGCCGTTGAGAATACCCGCCACTTCGAGAGCCCTGGTGTTGGCCCAGACGGTGTGATGATCATGGGCCATCATGGCAAACGGGCGATTGGATTCGACCCTGTCCAGCGCCTGCCGGGTGGTGGACAACCCCGGTCCGAGAATGTCGTAGTTGCAGCAGACCCCATAGACGAGGTCACTGCCAGGCCGTTCGGCTACATAGTGACTGACGGCATTCGAAAGCGCGTCTTCGCCTGAAATTTCCATCAGGTTCAGGGCATCGAGTTCAGCAGCGCCGCCGAACAGATGCAGGTGGCTTTCAATGAAGCCGGGCAGAACGGTGGCGCCGGCGGCATCATGGATGACGGTATCCGGTCCCGCCAGGTTGGTGACGTCGTCGGAACTTCCCACGGCGACGATCTCGCCGTCGCGTATGGCCAGTGCCGAGGCTGACGGCTGGCCGTCATCGAAGGTGATCAATTTCCCGTTCACGATGATGCGGTCGGCATGGTCAGTCATTGGGTAACCCTTCGAGATATATCACTTTGTTTGCGCCGTTCCCGGCTATGGGCGAACCACCTTCTGTCACGACAGAAAAGGCAATATTCAGGCGGCAGCATCGATACGATGTAGCCGAATTTGCGGAGACGATCCTGTCTCCTTTGGCCATCGACGGCAAGCAAAATCAGCGAGATTTCAGAGTGAATACAACCGTTATCCCTCTGTTCAGGATGCGACATTTCGGTCGTGTATGGGCGCGAACGCGATGGCCGTTTGCGTTAGTTTTCAAGCAGATCGAAGTGAGAACAGGTTCATGGCACTTTCAAACTCCATTGCTGCACCGGATACCTCTCGGGCCATAGCCGGCATCGTTTGCATTGAACTGGGGACCCTGCTTTTCGCCTTTCAGGACGGGATGATGAAGGCGCTGCTCGGCGACTTCACCGTTTGGATGCTGATCCTGGCACGCGCCTTTGTCACCGTGTCGATCCTGGTACCGACGATCCTGCTGCTTGGCAAGCCGCACCGGCTGTTCAGCCCGTTGTGGCCGTTGCATATGGTGCGGGCGCTGCTGTTCGCGTTCGGGTTCTCGATGTTCTACACCGCCTTCCCCTTCATGGGCCTTGCCGCACTGACCACGATCTTCTTTTCTGCACCCCTGTTCACGGCACTACTGGCCGTGGTGTTTCTGGGCGAGACAGTCGGCATCAGAAGACTGAGTTGCCTGATTGTCGGCTTCGTGGGCGTTGTGATTGCCATGAATCCCACCGGCGACACTTTCAATGCAATCGCCTTGCTGCCGTTCATCTGCGCGATCACCTACTCGTTGTCCCAGATTATTGCCCGCCGGATCGGCGAACGCGAAACCAGCCTGACACTCGGTCTCTATACCATCACGCTCGCAGGTATCTTCATCCTTCCTCTGGGGTTTGCCATCAATCACTTTTTCGAACTGGGCCCGGAGTTCAGGCATATCCACTGGAACTGGCAGATCCCAGATACACGCAGTATCCTGGTGCTCTTGTTGCTCGGCGTTACCGGCATGGCGGCCTATACGCTGATTTCGCGCGCCTATCAGATCGCCAATGCCAGTCTGATCGCACCCTTCGACTATTCCTACCTGCCGATTGCCGCCCTGATGGGCTATCTGGGCTGGAACGAAGTTCCCGGTTGGCATACCATGGTCGGCATGGTGCTGATCGCCGGCAGCGGACTCTACCTTGGCTATCGCGAGATCCAGCAAGCCAGGAGGCCCAGCGAACCGCCACCGACCGCAGGCGTCGTCTTTGTTCCGGGAAGCCCGACCGACGGATTGCTGCACTCGTCCGACAGCCACGATCAGTATGACCCACCGGACTGAACCGCCGCGCAGATGTCAGGGAGAAGTTCCGCGATGATCTATCACGTCACAGCCAGGTTTCGCACCGACACGGCAGCGGTCTTTCTGGCAAAACTCACTGGCGAGACGGTTAGCAGCCAACGCCCGGACGGGCCGGAGATCGTCGCTGCCATGAAACGTGCGGTCGTCAACCAAGAAGGCCAGGTCGAATGGAGCGAGATGTGCTTTTGCGAAACGCCGCTGGCCCATGAGCGCGCAACCGTCCTCGACCTGCATTTCGAGGATATCGTGACCGAACCGATTGACGCCCATAAGTCGTTTGAGGGTCATCCGTTTATGGAGCACCTCCGGGCGCTTTCGTCGAGCGCGCCCTAACCAACGCTCATTATTGCCTCCAAGCAGGAACAACTTGTTGAATCGCCGCTGTTAGGCACGAGCCTCGAGAATCATGTTGAATGGGGTTTCGGTAGCCCTTCGGACTTTACTGAAGCCACCGCTGGAAATGACGTCTCGCAACTTCGCTTCTCCGGCCTGGGCGCCGAGAGCCGCGCCGACCTCTTGTGCAAGCGACGTCGGAACACACACCATGGTCGAGGCCGAATAGAAAAGCCGTCCAACAGGGTTCAGGTTGCCTTCCAACCGGTCGTCCGCCATCGGCTCCACAATCATCCAGGTACCGTCTTCCTTCAGGCTGTCGCGCACATGCGCCGACGCCCCTTGCGGATCTCCCATGTCGTGGAGACAGTCGAAGGAACACACCAAATCGTAGGATCCTTCGCCATTGAACTGTGTGGCCGATGCCACTTCGAAACGGGTATTCGCTTCGACGCCGTGTTCCTTGGCGTGGGCGCGAGCGGACAGGATTGAGGCTTCATGAAAATCGTACCCCACGAACATCGAATTCGGAAACGCCTCCGCCATCATGACTGTTGAAATGCCGTGGCCGCAACCGACATCGGCGATGCTTGCGCCCGATTCGAGCTTCTGGACAACGCCGTCGAGCGCCGGCAACCAGCCGTTGACAAGATTGGTCAGGTATCCGGGACGAAAGAATTCGGCGATTCCGCAGAAAAGACAACCGGGTTGGTCACTCCAATGCACGCCTTCTCCCGTTTCAAACGCCTTTTCGATTGCACCCTGATTCTGGATATTCGAGGCGATGCATTCGAAAGCCCCCATCATGTAGACGGGACTTTTCTTGTTGGCGAACACCATCGCCTACTCAGGCGGCAGCGAGAAGGTGCCGGTCTCCGGGTCATACGCCAGATAGTTCGAAGCAGCTTGTGCCGACAGCCATTCACGAAGATAGCGCTCTGCAAGGCCGGTCATTTCCGCCAGTTCGCGGGAGTTCATGGAGCCTTCCCGCTCAAGCGTTCCATAAAGGTCGAATTTCTCGCCGATGCGCACCAGTGGCACACTGAACGCGCCACCCAGGTCATTCAACATCTGTCCGACGAAGGTTTCGAGTTTAGCTTGATCAACCATTTCATTCTCCTTTAAGGCCAGGCAATGCTGCGCACGGCCCGTGCACTTGCGGGGTGGGTGGAAAAACAATGTGGAAAGTGAAGACGGCGCCCAGGGTGCCTGCCGTCTCAAGTCATCCGGCGGATGCCATGGCTCTTTCTGCCAACTCTTCCGGTGGGCCATCCGGGCCCCAATAGATCTCTCGAGGCCCACGCGACGTGAACCAGTGGCACCCCCAGCGCTCGATTTCGCGCCGGGCGGCGATCTCATCATAGCCGTCACCGGCCATTCCAAGATCTGCAAGATCATTCACCGGCACCCACTTGCCCCCGCCCGGCGTCGGCAACGAACTGCCATCGGCATCAGGGCTTACGCCGTAAAGATCTTCAGAGACCGAGCACGTGAAGAAATGTAGCTTCTGATGTGCTGCCATCGGCGAGGTCCCTTCATGCTCTTTCGAATTCACTTGCACGTGAACATTGGCTTTTGCACTCTCACAACACAAACAGATATATCTGATGAGGATTATCGCAATGAGCGATATCAGTAGGCTTGACGCACGTATGCTTCTCTCATTCGCCGCGGTTTTCGAAGCGAGAAGCGTTACGCGCGCGGCGGAACGTTTGAACATAACGCAGCAAGGACTCAGCGGCATACTTGCCCGTCTCCGCGAGGTCTTCGGCGATCCACTGTTTGTCCGCGATGCCCACGGTGTCATCCCCACACCACGGGCAGAAACACTCTATCCAAGGATTAAAGTGGTTATCGATGCCATGCAGGACGTCATCGAGGCGGAGGGCTTCGACCCGTTCGAGACGCGAGCAGTCTTTAGTATCGCGGCTGCAGACTATGCTCTGGCCACAATTCTGCCTCCACTCATCGAACGGCTCAGTGTAACTGCACCAAACCTGCGGCTGGCGGTGGAGTCCCTCAGGGTTGAAACCCTTGCTGTGCAAATGCGTAATGGCCAGACCGACCTGGCGCTGACAGTTCCCGAATTCGTGCCTGACAATCTTCACACCATGCCCCTGTTCTCCGACCGTTATCTGTGCGCATTTCGCAAGCAACACCCCTTGGCAAACAAACAGCTAACGCTGGAGGCGTTCTGCAATGGCGAACATCTGCTCGTATCACCCAACCGTGGCGAGTTCCGCGGCCCGACCGACGACGCCCTGGAGCGGGCGGGGCATTCTCGGAGGGTTGGATTGGTTGTTCCAAGTTTTCTCATCGCACTCTCTCTACTGGAGAGTAACGATCTGATCTCTGTATTGCCGGAGCGACTGCTTCGCACTCGTCAGAACAGCCTTTTGGCCGTTGAACCACCGGTCGAAATTGAACCGTTTCAAATTGTTTGCGTCTGGCCTGAGCGGCTGCATACGGACCCGCTCAACCTCTGGTTCCGTGAATTACTGAGATCTGCTGCGACAGATTGATGGTCAGCACTCTGACAGGCCGGAGATGGAGGCTACCAACTGCTGCAACCATGATTGGATCCTCGGTCTCTCTCGAGACCAAGGATGACAATTCAAGTATGGCGGTTCACGCCAGCGACTTTGTCTGAACCAGGTATCATCCGCAAACAGTGTGCAGAACGCGCCAGGCGCGCTCTGCCCGATGTTGGACCGTGCGTTTGCTCAACACCGGGCAGGCGCCAATCACACGCCTGATCTGAAGATCGCCAATCAGCAGATTCAGATAGAGTTCAACAGCCTCGCCAGTCTCGTCAAAAGACAGTTCGCCGCGGTCACGGGCCTGTTCGAATACTTTTGCAATGAGGGGCGCGACAGAATCTTTTCCCGCTTGCGAAAGCGTCTGGCCAAGTATACCCGTCTCGTCCGCATTTGCCGCAGCCGCGCGGTTGAGTACGATCGCTTTGTCGCTCGTGACCATGCTCAGCAGCAGAGGCCCCAGGCGTTCCAGGATCGCCCTAATGGGAGCCTCACCGCCAACGCACTGTTGTAGGAGAAGAGTGACTTCCCGGGCATTGGCTTCAACCAGCGAGCGAAACAGGACTTCCTTGTTTCCATACCATTTGTAGAGGGTCTCGTTCGACGCGGACGCGCGTTTGGCGACAGCCAGCATCGACGTCGCCCTGTAGCCTTTCTCAGCCAGCAGTTCATAGGCTGCCGCTTCAATCTGCTGTTTTCGGGCTTCCTGTTTTTCCGGCCTCATTGGTCGCTCCAAGCTCTGATCTTGACAATAAACGTACACAAGTATACGGTTAAGTCAAATCGTACACATGTTTACACTTATGGAAAGACATTATGGAACACGAAAATCGCATCGTACATGCAGCGCTCGGCACTCTGGTCTGTCTGCAAGTCGTCATGCTTGCGTCAATGATGACCAAGACACCGCCATACCCACCATTGACGATTCCGCTGTTCGCCATGGGCCCGTTTCTGGCGTCCTCCATCTCGGTCGCAGTTGCCGCCCTGATGCTGAGGCCTGCATCTTCACGGACCGGTGCTGTCCTCTCGATCGTCGCGGCGTTACTGGCCTTGATATCGTTTGGTCCGCAGAAATGGCTCGACTCTGCAATCTCGGAAATCTGGCCTGCTGTGTTCATGGGTCAGATTGCAGCCGCCGTGATCTTCTGGAGCGCGTTTCAGGGTTTGCGGAAACGACGTTTATCGTGACAGCCGTGCCCTTGGCAGCTACGCCGGACGGGTGGCAATGATCTGTTCAAAGGCCATTGTCATCACCACCTCCGCTCTTTGGTTGGTCACGTCGGACTCAAAGGCCACATAGCCGCGGTCCGGCCTCGATTGGGAGCGGCGTGTCGCCGTGACCCGGCTCAACATGATCAGCGTGTCGCCGGGGCGCACAGGTCGCCTGAACTGAAGCATCATGCCGGGGGCGCCCATGGCCCGGCCGTTCAGAAACCCGGCGCGAATCATGCCGCCCCAGACGGCCGCCAGAAGATGCGTGCCTGACGCTATGAAGCCGCCGAACTGAGAGGTCTCCGCTGCCTGCCGGTCGATATGGAAGGGTTGCGGATCGTAACGGCGGGCGAACGCCACGATGTCTTCTTGCGTGAACTCGACCGGTTCGCCGAGAAACTCGTCGCCCACCGAATAATCGCCGAACCATTCGACATCCGTGCATGCCCTGTGCATCGGTCACTCCCTGTTGAACAAGCGGTGCTTACCACACAATCTCGATCGATTCCGCCACCCGCCCGCCCATGTCCTCGTAACGGGATGCTCTGTCCTCGTGGAACGAGAAAGTGATGAGAATGGCGAGGTCCTTGAAGATTGTTGCGAAATAGTGCGTCTCGTAGGAGGGAATTTCCGACCCCCGATGTTTGCCCACAACCCAGAGACGGTCATTGATCCGGCGCCGGCTGACATCGATGATCTCCGACTTGTATTTGCTCTTGTCCGACCGAACGCCGTCTCGCGGGGTATTGAGGTGTGTTTCATAATGTTCGAGTGTATCGAACGGACCGACAACCTTGGCGGCGGCGACCGCGATGGCCTCTTTTCTGCGGTTGCCGCCCTGCTGGTCGCAAACATATTCCGTGCCGTCGAGCTTGCAGTTCCAGTCGGACGGAAAGCTCACCGAGAAGTAGGACGTCGACACCCGTTTCCAGGGCAGCGGCACCAGAATGTTGACAACGCCGTAGACACTCCAGAAGACGACCGCCGTGATCAGAAAACCTATGGAAAAACCCCGGATCACGGCGCATCGTTCCCGAAAGGCGCCATCTCCGCAATCGGTTCGAGACGCTTGTGATCGAGGCCGCGGTCGTCCAACCATTTGGCCGCGCGGCGCCAAACGTCATTTGCCCGCTTCAACCAGTTTCCCGACAGACTGTGTTTCTCCAGCAGAGGCAGGAACTCGCGGACCACGCGGGTGCGCACCCGGTCAGCCCTCCGGCGGGCACTCACGGCATCGAGACTGTCTGCCAATTCGAAGCCGATCTCTGCACCGTGAACCCGGGCGGTCTCGGAAAATCCGCCGCCGGCCATGTCCCAGGCCCGGCCGTCGGTTCGCAAGGTGGTCAGGCCATCGATCGCGCGCTTGTGGTCGCCGCCCTTGGCGTGCGCGGCCGCCTCAGAACGCAACCTGTGGAGATGAGCGTCGTGGGCCTCGGACACGGCCCGCCGGGCGGCGGCAAAGTCGAGTAACTGGCGGCCATCCAATGACGAGGGTTTCAGGCCCAACGCGCGCTGCTTTCTGTAGAACCCGAGACGGCGTCTTTCAGCCTGGGCATGGTTGCCCATCCTGGTTTCGACCGCCGCCAGCTTCTGTTCTCCGATCATGACAAAGAGTTTCGCCCAGTGCCGGGTGTCGCCACTGTCGCGATACAACTGCCGCCGCCACTCGACTTCTCTCGCAAGGGCTGACCGGGCCGTCGAAAGATCCCCGCCTTCAGCCCTCGTGTCTGCGTCGCGCCGCATACCGTCGAGTATTTCGTGCAACGTCTCGACGATACGATTCCAGACCTCCCAAAAACTTTCCCGGTTTGAATGCTGCTCGTCGCCCAGACGTTTTCTCGCTTTCCGCATGTCCGCAAAGATCGCGTGCAACGCCTGGAAACGGTCCGGAAAGTCCCGGTTCGCGGTCTCGATCTTCGCCAGCTTGGCGCTGACATCCCAGCGCTGGACCTTCTGCCAGTCCGTGTCTGCATTGGCATCGCCGGGTGAACTTCTCCGGAGATAGTCGAGTGAGGTTTTGTACTTGCCGGCCGCCTCTTCGGGTTTGCCGTCCTCGACGAGAAAACTACCCTGCAGGTCGGTTACGAGGTGCAGGGTGCCATAATAGTCGGACGTGTCTTCGGGCGTAAGTTCTCCCGCCTTGACCAGTTTCGCCACCGCCTCTTCGGTCCGTAGCGGCACTTCAAGGGCGTCGATCTGGACGCCGCGGCTCGTGGTCTTATGAAGCGCGCTTGTTCGTTTCAGATTTTCGTCGACGACCAGCACGTACCACTCGAACGCCGCCTTGGCCGCCGCCTGTTTTGCCTCACCATCGGCGGAATGTGTCACTCTGGACGCCAGCGTTTCCGCGACTTCCCTGGCCAGGGTCACTTCGGTATCGTACCGCTCAAGAGGTTCGGCAAAGTGGAACCGGTTCCGGAATTTCCGGACGCTGAAGGCCAGCCGGGCCCGCCGCCTGACTTCTTCGAGGTCCAGTTCGGCATGTTCCGCCAACAATGAAGCGCTGTGCCCGGTGAGCCGCGCCAGTTCTTTTCCGGCGAAGTAGGGCACATCCGGATCGGGGTTGCGCTGCGGGCTGTCCTGGATGGCGTATTCCATGTCGCACAAGGCGGCGACGCTGGGGCTCCGCTCCTGGGTTGCCCTGAGGGCAAGCCGGTTTGCCACCTGGCAGGCGGCCCGGATGGCCGGATCGCCGAGGCGCTTGAAATCTTTTTCCTTCCAGAGTCTTTCGGAAATGTCCTTGACGATCGCTTCCGCGCTTATCAGGCTTTCATCGATCGACCGCTGTCCCAATATCTGGGCCCTGATCGAATAGATGGACAGCCCGACCGACAGAGAAATTGCGGCGACGCCGATGCCGGCAAACAGGCCGAATCTGGCTTGCCGGCGTCTTTCCGCCTCCTGGCGCAGGATCGGCATGCTGTCGAGCGGCACATCGTGAAGGGCGGCGACAATCTTGATTTTTTCATTATCGAAGAACGCGCTGCGGCCGAAATTGAAAAAGTTCAGATCGGTGACACCGCGCAAATCAATGATCTGGGCGTTGGGGTAGACTTCCGAAATTCTGGTCGGCAGCGGCCCGTCAAAATCGCCGGCGCCGCGCACGACAATCAGATTTTCGGCGTTGGGGCCCTGCGAGAAATCATTGATCTCCCGCGCCATCCAGTCATCCTGGACCGGACCCTCCCTGGAAACCGCGTCCGGGGTGGCAAGGACAATCAGATGGTCCGACGCCAGAAGGGCAGGCTGGATGGTCTTTTCGTAAAAATGATGGGCGCCACGCTCATAGGCGGTGTCCAGAAAGATGCGCAGCTTGTCGGCATGGCCGCCGCGGAGTTTCTTGGGCAGACGATAGGACTGAAGCGCATCGCGCAGCCAGTTGGCGGCTTTGGTGCCATCGGAGCGACGATAGGAAATGAAAGCGGAATAATGCATCGATGCGCCACTTCGTTCCGGCCGTTGCTTTGTGCAAGTGTACGCGCCAGCAGCATGGCGTTGCAATTGCGATTGTGCCAGGCTTGAATCCCAGTATGGACACAGGTCCGGCTGATGATCGGTCAATGACAATGCATGGAGCCCCTTCGATGAACCACCTTCCGATTTTCGACGGACACAACGATGTTCTGACACGCTTGATCATGGCGGGCGGGCTATCAGAGGCCGAATCGTTCGTTGCCGACAGCGATGGGCATGTGGACGTCCCGAAGGCCAGAGCGGGCGGTTTCGGAGGCGGGTTTTTTGCAGTCTGGGTCCCGTCGCCGTCGGACGAGGACTCTCTGTACAGCGAGATGGACAAGCCGGCCTATGACCTGCCGCTGCCGGCCGCCATTGACGCCGCACAGGCAATGGATGTGGTCATGGCCGAAACCGCCATTCTCATACGCCTGGAAGAGCTCGGCGCGGTGAAGATCTGCACAAGCACGGCAGAGATCCGGACGTGCCTGGAGAACGGCACGATAGCGGCCATCCTCCACATCGAAGGCGCTGAGGCGATCGATCCGGGCTTCCATGCCCTCGACGTACTCTACCGAACCGGCCTTCGGTCGCTGGGACCGGTGTGGAGCCGCCCGACAATATTCGGTGAAGGCGTCCCGTTCCGCTATCCCGATTCACCCGATATCGGCGGCGGATTGACCGACCACGGGCTTCGTCTCATTGAAAAATGCAACGACCTGGGCATTCTGATCGACTTGTCGCACCTCAATGAAGCCGGGTTCTGGGATGTGGCCGGGCACAGCAGGCACCCGCTGGTGGCGACCCATTCCAACGCCCACGCCATCTGCCCCCATGCGCGCAACCTGACGGACAAGCAGCTCGCGGCGATCGCCGACAGCGACGGCATGGTGGGTCTTAATTTCGCGACCGCGTTTCTGCGCGACGACGGGCGCATGCGCGATGACGTGCCGCTGGAGCAGATGCTGCGTCATCTCGATCACCTGATCGGCATTCTGGGCGAGGATCGTGTGGGCTTCGGATCGGACTTCGACGGCGCCATGGTGCCCGCCGAGATCGCCGATGCATCCGGTCTGCCGAAACTGCGCGAGGCCATGCGCCGCCATGGCTACGACGACGCGCTGATGACCAAACTGTGCCACGGCAACTGGCTGCGGGTGCTCGACCTTACATGGAGTGCCTGAGTCAACCGACGTGCCATTGTGAAATTCAGTTTAGTTCAGCTAATGTGACGCATGACCATGCGTCTGCAGGATATCTATACGTTCTTTGTTGTCACGCGGGCCGGTTCGATGCAGGACGCGGCGACCGAAATCGGCGTGACCCCGGGCGCCGTCAGCCAGCGTATCAAGGCAATCGAGGAGCGGTCGGGCAATCGGCTGTTCTCGCGCAGCCGCAAGGGCATCGCTCTGACCAGGGCTGGAGAAGCCCTGTGGTCGGACGTCAGCGAGGCGTTCTCGGCGATCGAGGCCGCCCACGAGAGGCATGTGGCGCCGGCGCCGGCAGCGCAGATCCGAATCAGTGCGGCGCCGACCTTTGCCTATGCCTGCCTGGTTCCCAGGCTCGGCGAATTCACCAACGCCCACCCGCAGGTTCGGATCACTATCGAGACCGATCACAGGATGGCCGACCTGAGAACCGAGCCGATTGATCTCGCGATCCGTCACGGTCTCGGGGAATACGCCGGTTTGACGTCCCAGTGGCTGAGTTCGCCGGAACTGATCGTCGTGGGCAGCCCCGAACTGCTGGCCGGCGGCAAACCGATCGACAGCGCCGTGGACTGCCTGGCCTATCCGCTCTTGCGCGATACCGAGACTGTTTGTTCCGATTGGCATCTGTGGTGCAAAGCACGGGGGATCGATGTTGAAAAGGCACGCTTCGGACCGGCATTCAAGGACGACTTCCTGATCCTCAAGGCAGCCGTGCAGGGCCAGGGGCTTGCCCTTATCCACGATGTCTATGTGCACGAAGAGTTGTTCAGGGGCGATCTGATCAAGGCATGCGAGGCTGCATGGCCGACGCATTTCGCCTACTATGCGGTCGCCCTCCCCGACACGTTCGAACGCCCGGCTGTGAGGACATTCGTGCAGTGGCTCAAGTCGGTATCACAGGAGCCGTTCCGCTCCGGACCGGCCGCTGTTCGACACGGAAATGCTCAGAAGCCTTCTGGAAGATTGACTCCCATTTCCTCATAGGCCGCACGGGCGCCGCGATGCAGCGGCAGGGGAATACCGTCGAGGGCGGTTTCAAGCCTGATGTCGCGCGCCTTGGGGTGACCGTCGTCAAGGGACTTGCGGTTGTTGTCACTCCACAGGGCCCTGGTGATCGCATTGACGAGCCTTTCGTCAACGCCGGCGTGGGTTATCCACAGGGCGCGCACCGATACGGTCTTGGTTTCGCCGACACCCTTGTAGGTATCCGCCATGATCGTGTCGCGGGCAAAAAAAGTGTTCTTCTTCAGGAGTTGTTCGACGGACGGCCCGTCGATGGGCACGAGGGTTGCGTCGACCCGGCCGAGCAGATCGGTGACCGCGAGCGACGGTGTGCCGGCAATGATGAAAAAGGCGTCGAGTTCGCCGCGCTGGATGAGATCGGAGGCTTCCAGGGCGTCGACCTCTACCAGCACGAGGTCGGCGACATCAACGCCATAGGCCTTGAGGATCAACAGGGCGTCGGCCCGCGTGCCTGAACCCTCGCGGCCGATCGATACGCGCTTGCCTTTCAGTTCGGTAAAACTGCCGATCCCCGACGCCTTGGTTGCCACCAACTGGACAGCTTCGGGATAAAGGCTCGCAATCGCCCGCAGGTTGATGGCAAAGCCTTCCTTTTCAAACATGCGTTCGCCCTGATAGGCCCAGGCGACGATGTCGGACTGCGCCAGGGCGGAGTCAACCAGACCGGCATTCACCGCACGCACATTGGCGATGGACCCGGCCGACGCCTTGGTGGTTGCAATCAGGCCCGGAACGCCGCAGCGGCCGCCGACCTGGCAGGCCTCGGCGCCCGAGGGGTGGCTGATGATCGACCCCAGGGTCCGGCCAATCGGAAAATATGTGCCTCCGGGAGATGCCGTGCTGATCTGGAAGAACGCCGCTTCGGCTTTTTCGACCGGCGCGATCGAGGCGCCCTGCATGAACAGGAGGACGGCTACACCGCCTACGGCCACCAGACCCGAGAGGATGGTGGCGGGAAGGAACCGCCTGGTGCCACGTACCCTGCGCCGCACGCGAACGAAGTTCGCCACCTGGGAACGGGTGAGCTTCGGCATCTTTCGAAATGATGGGGCGGCCGGCTTTTTCATGGGCGCAGTATAGGCTGCAAAAGCGCCGAATCAACGCGACATTGTTGCATTGCGGCACGGCCAGATCTGAGGCCTCACGGTGTCATCAAGGCGGCAAAATCGAGACGTGGTTAATGCTTTATTGATCACTTGCCGCGATGATCGAGACGGGTTGCTGGTCCTTCCACTGAACCGTCTTGTATCGCGTATCGGGAGTTCGCAAAATGCGTGCCTACCAAGAGTTTCGAACCGTCCTGCCCCGGTTTACGGCGGCAATCGCCGTCCTTGCCGTGTCGAGCCTCACCCTGTCAGGCTGCCAGACCGGGTCGGGGTCGCGAGGCGCCCTGTTTTCGGGATCAGACAGCGCACCGGAGATAACCGGCAGCATCGGCTCTCAGGCACCTTCATTTGCCAACACCCGGCAGTCGGCCAAAGCCTGGGAACGCAATACCGGAAATGTGGCGACGGCGCTGAGCTATTCGGCGCAGCTCAAGGCGATCGGCTCCAACAAGCAGGCGTTGTCGGTTCTGCGGCAGACCTACATCAAAAATCCGAAAGATCAGCGCATTGCCGCGGCCTACGGGAAACAGCTTGCGGCCATGGGCCGCCTGAATGAGGCAAGCCAGATCCTGCAACGTGCCCAGGGCCTGAGCAAGCGGCCGGACTGGCGGGTTGCGTCTTCGCTCGGGGCCGTGCTCGATCAACTGGGCTTTCATAAGAGGGCCCGGCAGCAATACCGGATTGCTCTGAAGCTTCAGCCGGGCCGGACATCGACGCTCAACAATCTGGGCATGTCCTATGCGCTCAGCGGCGACCTGAAGAACGCGGAATCGACTCTGCGATCAGCCGTCAAGCGCGACAGCCTGAACCCCAAGGCACGCCAGAATCTGGCACTGGTGCTCGGCCTGCAGGGCCGCTTCAAGGAAGCCGAAACCGCCGCCAGCAAGGACCTGCCGCCCAACCTGGTAGCGGCAAACATGAAGTTCCTGCGCTCAATGCTGGCACAGCGCAACACCTGGGACGCGCTCAAGGGCGGCCAGAAGTCGAAGAAGAAGAAAAAGAGCTAGCCCGCTGGTTTTCAGTTGCGGCCCGGCGCACCGTTCGAGCGTCCATCTTGAGACCCGGCGCATTGTCCCCTTGCACGACTGGGACAGGTTCACAACCACTGGTAGTTGCAGACGGACAGGACGATACATAGATACCGTCTGGATCGTTTGCTGCAATTCAGTTTCAGTTGGTTGCCGACTTGACGTTAAGACAACTCCTCATCATTCCGGTTGCCGTTTGTCTGGGTGTCTTGGCCCCTTTTTCTGTTGCTGGTTTGGTTTCATTGGTCGTCGCATGGTCGGTTGTGCCGTCACCGGACGTGTTGCATGTCGAACGGCGGCTGCCATCGCCGAACCGGGAAATGGAAATCGTCGTCACTGATGAAGAGATAAGCGGCTTCGGTCCCTCGGAGTTTTCGACACGCGTCCATGTCGTTCCAATCGGCACTTCGTCTGCCGCAAACGACGGGCGTCCTGTAGCAGAGTTCCTTGATCCGATGACTAGACAAGAGTGGACGATCGCACCGTCCTGGGTTGGCAATTCGACGGTAGTGCTGACCTACAATTCTGCGGATCACGTCCGGGTTAGAGAAAGTCGCGTTACAGTTTTCGAGTCCACGGTAGACATTGTAACGCAGAAATCCGGGGCAAATGGATCGTCGGCTCCCCTGGAGCGCTGACTGCCAACCGACCGCGCTGCCCCTTTTTCACGGCAGTTCCCCCAAATAGGGAAATGCGCACCAAGCCAGCACAGCAAACAGCAGAAGGTTGGCGACCAAGGTGACGTATCTCGATTTCGTCACGTTGGCAATCGTGCCCGCGCACACAACCGCAAACCATCCAACAGCATTTTCAAGAATTACAAGTTTCGTATGCAACCCGCCCTGGTATCTCAACCCGTTGTCCCAGGACCTATAGAGATAGGCAACGCTCAGCGCCGACAGAACCAGTGCAACGACCAAGAGCACAATCCGCCAGGCGCCATATCTGAATGTAAGAACGACACTGCCCATATACAGTGCCGGAAGCAGTGCCACGAGTGGCGGTAGCGTCCAATAAGCGACAATGAGGTAGAATGGTGTTGGCGCCAGAAATGTCACGCCCCAAAGAATTGGCGCAAGAGTCAACAACAGGGTGAACAACCCCCCGGCAAATATCCATCGAGTGCGTGCGCCATACAGATTCGAACTCAATACTTCTCTCCTTTCAACAAGATGACACATCAACAAGTAGCAGGCAGGGTCTGTTCACCGTTCAAAGTTTTTTCGGTCGGCGGCCAAGCCGCGGAGTTGGCTTAGCCGGTTAATTCTTAAGGTTTTCATGAAGCGTCCTCGCTTGTTCCTCCAGATTCGCCGCACGTTTCGGATCGTTGGTGAGACATAACGCTTTCAGCGTGTCTGCGATACGAACAAGCAGTTCTACGTTGGGACCGTTGTCAGGGGTATGGTGTACTTTTCCTGCTAAGATTCTTGTGTCTGATTTTGCGGCGAAATGGTATGTGTCTCCGTCTAGCCAGGCTCTGCCTGTTTTCTGGTAGCGGGTTCGCAAGAGCATTTCCTGCCAAACTTGGACAAGACGTCTTGCGAGAAGCGGATTGAGTTCGATTTGCTTGCTCACGACCTTTATGTCCTGAAAACGATCCGGCGACGTCGCCTTCAACCGAGCGGCCTCGTTACGATTTAGGACGTAGCCATCCTGTCCATCATCTCTGTAAGACTGCATTTGACCACGCTCAAGGAACTCCACCAGCTTGTAATCCCATACTCGAGTTTGCGGTTGCAGGTGGAATGCAAAAAAATTGTCACCTTCGCGTTTGATGCCGACTGCGTATTCAGCTTGAAAGGAAGGCAAAACGATCGCCCGTGCCAACACGTTTGGAGCCAAGGCATCCTGAAGCACAGTAAGAACCATTCCGGTGTACACCGGCATTGAGATACCGGAATAAGGTGAGTCCTCAGGTTCCAGTTCGCCACCTGCAATGGATGCATGTGTCCATAGCAGTGTGAACATTGCGGTCAGCAGCTTTTTCAAAAACACATGACATCCAATCGAAGTAGCCGTTGGCTGAGTTTTCTTGCCGGCTTGTATCTACGTCACAATAGGCGCAGGCAGTCCCTTGTGCGCCCAATTCTATGGAACATTGCGTATGCCGAGTGAATTCAACGTGACTCGAATTTGGCAGGCACAATCCAACGCCTTAAAGCACGACGCGATCTATGGAATTCATTTGCGAGCCCAATCCGCAGCGCAACACCGGAACGTTGGCGTTGACCCCTCCCTGTTGTCGCCCTCGTGCGCCGATACGAGGACCTGTTGCGTTGTGATTCAGGAAATGTGCGTGTCAAGCACGCACATGACAGTTGTCGGGGAGATAGGGCATCCTTGGAAGACTATTGATGACAACGATCCACTGCGAAATGCTCTCGTATGGTTGGCGTGACATCCGCCGGGATAATCTGGTCAAGCGTTGCCGGCAGTCCGCGCCTTCTGTGCCACCCGTTCACGCCAGACGATCATCAGCCCGCCGGCCACAATCAGGACGACACCGGGGAACAGCCTGCCGAACGGAGCTTCGGCGAAGACCAGCCAGCCGATGGTGAAGGAAAACGGAATGCCGAAATACTCGAACGGCGACAGATTGCTCGGCTGGGTCAGGCGATAGGCGATGATCAGGCACAGGACGGCCATGCCGCCGACCAGACCCATGGCAATGATCCACAGCCAGTCATGGACCGACTCGATCGGCACATAGGCATCGGTCGCGATCACGAGCAGGGAGGCACCGGTCAGGGAACCCACGTGGGAATAGAGATTTATGGTGGCGCTGGGCACCGCTTCGTCCATCAGGCGGACCGTGACACTGGTGCAGGCGTAGCAGAATGACGCGCCCAAAGGCAGCAGCGCATACCAGGTGAAGATCTCACTGCCCGGCCGCATGACGAGCATGATGCCGATGAACCCGACGGCGACCGCCGACCAGCGCCAGAGTCCGACGCGGTGTTTCAGGACAAGAACCGACAAGGACGTGACAAACAGGGGACCGGCGAAGGCAATGGTCGAAGCGGTGGCAAATTCCAGCTTGATCAATGACAGGTAGAAACAGAATTGTGCAATCGTGACAAAGCCGCCGCGCAGCAGTCCCAGTTTCCATTGCCGGATAACGAGCGGCCGGCCGGCGCCATGCCATTCCCGCGAAAACCACAAGACAAGAACACTCGGGATCAGCCCGAACAGATTGCGGAATGCGGACAGCTGCTGAACCGGATAGCGTCCGCCCAGATACTTGATGATGGCGCCCATGACGTCAAACAGAAAGATCGCCAGGAGGATGATGGCGACCGCCCTCAGGAAGGGCGAAATGTGAGAAGGGCGGGACATTGAGGAATGCAGTGCTTCAGGCGGACAGGGTAAGGAATGTTATACCCCGATCGCCTGCGGCAACCACACTTCAATTACGCCGGGCAGAGCGTCCGTCGGTTCAGGAATGGGCCATGAGCTTGATCGCGGCCGGGCCGAGAATGACCACGAACAGGACCGGAAGGAAGAACATGATCATCGGCACGGTCAGTTTCGGCGGCAGGCCGGCGGCCTTCTTCTCGGCCTCGGACATGCGCATGTCGCGGTTCTCCTGGGCCATGACGCGCAGCGCCCGGCCCAGCGGCGTGCCGTAACGTTCGGCCTGGATCAGACTGGTGCAGACCGCCTTTACAATCGAAAGTCCGGTGCGCTTGCCGAAGTTCTCAAACGCCATGCGCCGTTCCTGGAGATACGACAGTTCAGCCGTCGTCAGGGTCATTTCCTCGGCGAGCGGAATCGACTGGGATCCGATTTCCTGTGACACCTTGTTGAATCCGGCCTCGATCGACATGCCCGATTCGACGCAGATCAGGAGCAGATCCAGAGCGTCGGAGAAAGCCAGCTTCATGGAGTCCTGACGTTTCTGGATGACGTTCGAGACAAAAATGTTGGGCAGGTAGAAACCGAAATAGGCGCCCCCCATGCCGATCAGAAGATGCATGACGGGCGGAATGCCGAAGTCGTTAACCAGTTTGAGGTAGCCGAATGTGGCAAAGCCCATGATAAACGGCAGTGTCACGCGCATGAACAGAAACGTGGTGACATGGGATTCCCGGCGCAGACCGGCCATCTTCAACTGATTGCGCGTATGGTCGGTTTCCAGCAATTTGCGCAGATTGAGTGTCTTGACGACGTCGGTTACGACGCCGCCGCCCTGTTTCTGGCGCAACGTCGCCTTCTTTTGTTCCTGGACAAGGCGCTCACGCTGCTGCGCACGCAATGCCGCGCGCTCTGTGGCGACGTATTTGATCCGTGCGTCCAGCTTGTTCGATCCCAGGAACGGGGCGGCAACCGTCATCAACGTGGCAAACACCGCGATGCCGACGAGGCAGGTCAGGACAAACTGTGAATCACTCAGATACTGGATCATGACGGGACCGTTTCACCTTGGTCAGATATTGAAGTTGATCATCTTGCGCATGACCAGAACGCCGATCAGCATCCACACGCCGGAACCGGTGAGCAGGCCGTGACCGGTTGATGTGGTCCACAGCAGGGTGATGTATTCAGGGTTGGTCATGTACAGGATGCCCATCACGCCGATCGGCAGCGAACCGATGATGGCGGCAGACGCCTTGGCTTCCTGACTCATGGCCTGGACCTTGGCTTTCATCTTCTTGCGGTCACGCAGGACGCCCGACAGGTTGTTCAGCGCTTCGGCAAGGTTGCCGCCTGTCTTCTGCTGGATGGTGATGACAATGTTCAGGAAGTTGACTTCCGCCAGAGGCATGCGTTCGTACATGCGTTCCAGGCATTGATCCATCGGTACGCCGAGTTTCTGGGCATCGACGATTTCGGAAAACTCCGGCCCAACCGGTTCGGGGATTTCGTTGGCGACGATCTTGAGGCAATCGTTGACCGGCAGGCCCGACTTGATGCCGCGAACTACGATGTCGATGGCATTGGCAAACTCTTCGAGAAACTTCGTCTGCCGCCTGGCGCACAGGGCCGACAGCACCCAACGCGGCAACCCGAGCCCGGTGGCGAACGCCGCGGCACCTGCCATCCATGGCTGCGACCCGGTAACCAGCACGATCGCACCAACGACCAGACCGGCAATCAGACTGATGATCCAGAATGCCTTGACCGACATCGACAGGCCGGCCTGTTCGATCCGGGTGGAGAGCGGCACTCTCTTTTTCTGATCCTTCTGACGCTGCTCAAGCTGCTTGAGCGTGTCCTGAACCTGTTTGCGGCGCTGGTTGTTGTTCGTGTTGTCGGCTTTTGACTGGTTTCCCCGGACTTTCGAGCCGCCCGACGATATGGCACCGATCCGCTTGTTGGTTTTGGCCTTGGTCGAAATCTGCGGGAAGAACACCGCGACCACGAGTCCGCCGACAGCCAAGAGCCCCATGAATACCACGGCAACTATGCTGAGTGTCGAAGAGAACATCTGCGCTCCTTAAAGCCAATGACCGAATTTACATCCGCTGAGTGTTTTCCTCAGTGGACACTTCCGCGGCTTCAAGGGCCGCGGCCAGTTCCATTTCAACGTTGAAGTACCGTGCCCGCTCCCAGAATTTTGGCCGGGCAATCCCGGTCGAGCGATGCTGACCGATGATGTTGCCGTTGGCATCCTCACCCTGAATGTCATAGAGAAACAGGTCCTGGGTCGTGATGACATCGCCTTCCGAGCCCAGAACTTCGGTAACATGCGTGATGCGGCGCGACCCGTCACGCAGACGGGCGGCCTGTACGATGATGTCGACCGAGCCCACGATCATGTCGCGGATGGTCTGCGACGGCAGGCCGAAGCCACCCATGGTGATCATGCTTTCGATACGGCTGAGGCATTCTCTGGGGCTGTTGGAGTGAAGCGTGCCCATCGATCCGTCATGGCCGGTGTTCATGGCCTGAAGCAGGTCGAAGGCTTCGGGACCGCGCACCTCGCCGACAATGATCCGCTCAGGGCGCATACGCAGGCAGTTCTTGACCAGCTCGCGCATGGTGACCTCGCCTTCGCCCTCCAGGTTTGGCGGCCGGGTTTCCAGCCTGACAACATGGGGTTTCTGGAGCTGGAGTTCCGCGGAGTCCTCGCAGGTGATGACGCGTTCGTCTTCTTCGATGAAGGCGGTCAGGCAGTTGAGCAATGTCGTTTTGCCGGAACCGGTGCCGCCCGAAATCAGCACGTTACAGCGGCATCTGCCAATGATCTCCAGGATCTTCGCGCCTTCCGGCGTTATTGAACCGAAGCTGACCAGCTTTTCCATGGTCAGCTTGTCTTTCTTGAACTTACGAATCGTGAGTGAGGGCCCGTCGATCGCCAGGGGTGGCGCAATCACGTTGACACGACTGCCATCCGGCAGACGGGCGTCGCATATGGGACTCGATTCATCGACACGCCTGCCAACCTGGCTCACGATCCGCTGGCAGATGTTCATCAACTGGCCGTTGTCGCGGAACCGAATACTGGTCTCGCGAACCTTGCCGTCGACCTCGATGAAGGTACGGGCAGCGCCGTTGACCATGATGTCCGCGATGTCGTCGCGGGCCAGCAGCGGCTCGAGTGGACCGTATCCCAGAACGTCGTTGCAGATGTCTTCGAGCAGTTCCTCCTGCTCGGCGATGCTCATCACCACATCCTTGATCGCGATGATCTCGTTGACGATGTCCCGGATCTCGTCGCGAGCGGCCTCGCGATCGAGCTGGGCCAGCTGCGTAAGATCGATGGTGTCGATCAACGCGTTGAATATCGTGGTCTTGACCGCGTAATACTCGTCCGATCGCGGCGCTGTCACCGGTTCCGGTGCGGAAACGGACCTCTCCTGAACCGCGGGCTTTGGCGCGGCGGGGGCTGCCGGCGCCGGCGCAACGGGAGCGGCCACCGCTGGCGGCGGTGCCATGGTTTCGGGTCCGGGCGCAGTCGAAAAGGATTGCGGCGCGCTTTCAGGCACCGGTGCCATCGGCGGCAGGTCCGGTATCGGCTGGCTTGCCGCAGTCGGTGCGGCCACATGCTCCTCGGCAACCGGTGGTGCCACGGGTTGCGGCGGCGCCGGCGTAGGTGGAGCGCCTGTGGCACCGCCTTGTCCGTTACGTTTGCCGAACATCAGTTAGCGCCTTTCTTCCGCGAAAACTTTTCAAGCAAGGGTGCGAACATCGACTTGCGTATGACGGGTGCTTCCGACCGGCCGGCGACGACACGGGCGAGGCCGTGCAGCTGCTCGCTGACACGATCCGACTTTTCCATTTCGTCGATCATCTGACCATTGTTCGCGGCGGTGCCGAAAACCACCGGCTCATAGGGAATGATTGCCGAAGGCTCAAGCTGAAGGGCGCCGGCGAAATCCACAGGCGATATTTCGGGCCGTTTGGTCATGCCGACCTTGTTCAGCACAAGCCTGGGCGGATTGTCGTTCTTGCGGGCTGCCTTCAGGACATCGACGAGGTTCTTGGTGTTGCGCAGGTTCGCAAGATCTGGCTCTGCCGTGATCACGACGTCGTCGGCCATGAGCATTGCCTGGCGCGCCCAGGGCGTCCAGACGTGCGGTATGTCCATGACAAAGCAGGGCACCTGGCGGCGCACCACGTCGATGACGGCTTCCAGTGCGCTATCCTCCCATTCGAAGTCGCGGTCGATGACGGCAGGGGCGGCAAACAGGCTGAGACGATCGGTGCATTTGGACAGCAGGCGCTCCAGGAAGACTTCATCCAGACGATCCGGCGACGTAAGCGCCTCCGCAATGCCCTGGGTCGGGTCCTGGTTGAAGTTCAGGCCGGCCGTGCCGAACGGAATGTCAAGATCGGCGATCACTGCATCCTCATTCAGACTGTCGGAAATGACCCAGCCGATATTGTGGGCGATGGTGCTTGAACCGACACCGCCCTTGGCGCCGACGAAGGCAAATACACGGCCTACCGGCGAGACGTCCGGATCGTTATAGAGCGACGCAATTGAATTGATGATCTGCATCTGGTTGTAGGGCGCAACAATGTATTCGCTGACCCCCTGGCGAACCATTTCACGATAGAGCACCACATCGTTCAGATGACCGATCACCACGACCTTGGTGCCAGCGTCGCAAACTTCTGCCAGACGGCCGAGCTCGGCAAGCATTCCCTCGCGCCCGGCGCGGCTTTCGACAATGATCAGGTTGGGTGTGGGGGCGCTGGCAAACTGTTCCACAGCGGCCGGAATGCCGCCCAGCTGGACGCTGGTGTGCGTCTTCGACAAGCGGCGATCGGTTGTCGCGCTTTCGAGCACCTGGGCACATGCCGGGTCTTCAAAGAACCCGTGAATTGAAATTCTCGGAATCGACAGAGCCTGCGAGACCGGCTCCGCCACATTCATCACCGGTTCTTCCTGGTATGCTGCTTCGCTCATGACGGTCTCTCCTTATTCACCCGACGACTGTTCACTGACCTGGCCGCTGTCATCTTTTGAACGTTCGGACTGGGTGGCATCGCCTTTACGATAGGCATCAAACACGTTGTCGCGACGCGTTGCGTCCGCAGGTGTCATCGTGCGTGGCGTAATGAAATCCTTGGGGTTGACGACCATGGCGGCCAAGTTTGCCTGGGTTGCACAGCCAAAATTGGCGTAGGGTCGGTTGTCATAAGTGTTGGCAACGTTCTTTGGCCATCTGCCGCAGTTTTCGACCCGCGCCTGATAGCGCTCGAAGGTCAGGATCACAGGTGCCGGCCCGGACGCCTGCTGGACCCGGTAGGCGCGATACTGCACCGCATTGCCGGGCACGCCCGACCGGCGCAGCACACGCTGGACCGAGGCAACGGTTCCGGCTGCGGAAATTTCGTTGCGGCCACCGCGCGGACGCGCGACCACCAGCGGGCCATGGCCTTCCGCCCTGTGTTCGTGCGCGAACTGCGCGACACGGGCGCGATCTTCCCTCGAAAGCTTTTTGGAGCGCGCTGGCACGTGGATCTCGAGCCTGGCTTCGCCCTGTTCGACGGTAATCGGATGGGTTTGGGATACTTCAATAGGGTTGTAGTCGACGATGCCCTGGTTGGCATTCAGGCAACCGGTCAACACAAGTGCGGATGCCGCAAGCGACACCACAGTCACAATCGAACGGACGGCGCTCGCCGATATTGTTTTCGATATTGTCGCGGCCGAACCGCAGATTACGCTGTACTTGATCATCTGTTCCGCTCCAACTGGGGCCTATTCGACAATGAAACCGTAGCTTCCATGGTACTTGCCCTCAGGCACTGCACGGCCCGACGTTCCGTAAACCTTGTTGAGGCGGCCGAGGAGAATGGTTTCGACATCGTGCGCGATGTTGAAATCCTTGTCGGGCTTGGTCAGTTTCTTGCGCGCCACAGGCTGAACGATATAGGGCGTGACGATCACGACCAGTTCGGTGTCCGACCGCTCGAAGTCCCGGCTGCGAAACAACGCCCCCAGGATCGGCACATCCTTGATGCCGGGCACGCCGTTCAGTTCCTGTTTGGTCTGTTCCTTGATGAGTCCGGCCATGACCATTGAACCGCCGCTGGGCATTTCCACAACCGTCTCCGCGCGCCGTGTGATCAGCGCGGGGACCGTCAGGCTGGCGCTTGTGCTGGACGATGTCAGGGATAGGGCATTCTCATTGGAAAGCTCACTGACCTCGGTCGAGATCTTCAGGCTGATCCGGCCCTCCGAGAGGACCACGGGGGTGAACCCAAGTCCAACACCGAAGGGTTTGAATTCAATGGTAATCTCGTTACCGTCACCGCCAACCGGCACGGGGAATTCGCCACCGGCCAGAAACTTCGCGGATTCGCCCGACACGGCCGTCAGTGTCGGCTCGGCGAGGGTGCGCAGCAAACCGTTTCTCTCCAGCGCCCGGATCGTACTCGTTATGCTGGTGCCACCGTTGGTAAACGTGCCGGCAGCACTGGTGCCGCTCAAGGCACCATCGGTACTGACGGTGAACGGATTGAGCGATGCCAGGTTGATCACGGTGCTGGCGACATCGAAAGCGGCTGTCAGATCGACGCCCAACTGTTTCAGGACGGTGCGCTGCATTTCCGCGATCGTCACCTTCAAGGTGACCTGCTGCTTGCCGCTTATCGACAGCATGTTGAGGACATTTTCCGGCTTGCCTGCAAACCGGGCGGCCAGGTCGGATGCCTGTTTGGCCTGCGAGGCGTTTCGCACCACGCCGGACAAGACAACATTGTCGTTTATCGACTCGAGCTTGATGGCGTTGTCGGGGATCAGCCGGCGCATCATTCGCCGCAGGACGGCAAGGTCGCGTTCGACCTGAATTTCCAGGTTGAGGATTTCGCGGCCCGACTTGTCGAAGAAGAAGGCGTTGGTCAACCCGACCTTCTTGCCGATCAGATATGTGGTGCGGGCGGTGCGGGTGACCGCGTTGACGGTCTCGGGGTCCGACACCAGAACATCGCGGGCAGCGCGCGGCAGACGCACGATCAGCGATTTTCCGAGTCCGATCTTGACGTAGCGCTTGGTCCCGACTTCGTCGATGTACAGATCCATGTCGGCAGCGGCAGCAGTCGTGTTCACGGTGCCGGTCAGTGGGATCAAGAATGCCATCGCCATCGCCGCGACGATACTCAACATTGCCGGGCGAACGGCCATGCTTGCGCGAACTAACGTGTTACTATTGAACATTACCCCGGCCCCTTTACTGACTGGCGCTGACTTGCGAAGAGACGCCGTAGCGAACGACGGTCACGGAACCGGTCCGGCGATGAAAATCCTCCAGATCATCGTCGGCTTTCGCCGTCGGATCGGAGTCGGCCATACTGCGCAGCGCCAGAGAAAGGTCGCCGCGGGCTTCGGCCAGAGCCAGTTGCTCGGCCTGGAATGATTTCAGAGCCAGGGTCGCGGTCTTGCCAATGGCGACCTTGCCGTCCTTGCCATCCTTCTTGCTCTTCAGCGCCTGGTCGATGGCCAGAACCTGAACATTGGTCAGGATGGTTTCGCTGACGTGGCCCTCGCCGGACCGTTTCGAGCGTTGGCGGCGGGTCAGAATGACGTCGACCCGGTCGTTGGGGAGAATGAATCCGCCCGCACCGGTTTCCGGCGATATCTTCACGCTGATAGCGCGCAGTCCGGCCGGTAGCACGGCTGCCATGAATCCACCCTGGCCAGCCTTGACCAGCTTGCTGCGCAAAATCGGTTCAAGGTTCATCAGCGCGCCTCTGGCGGTCGCGCCTGTAAAATCTTTCATGGCGTTGGGGTTCTTGGCCTTGGTCATGTACTCCGACGACAAAGCCGCTTTCGGCCAGGGCTGCCAGCGCAACATGCTTCCAGCGATCTTTTCGCCGACCATGATCTTCTTTGCCGCCACCAGAACCTGGACGGTGTTAAGATCCGGACCGGACTTCTTTTTCACGGATTTGTTGTTTCCGCCAAGTAGACCCTGCGATAACAGAGCGGCCCCAACAGCGGCGACCAGTGCGACGACCACAAGAGCGACACGGACTAATTTCATCTCAACCTACCCAGAACACAACTCGACACGCGCAAAAACGAACGCTGCAGGGTGTATTTGAACGGGTAATGGTCAACTTATGGTTAATTGTGGTGAAACTAGCGCGGTAAGATGTCGGAATTCTGCATCGCCGCCTCATTTGAGTTTTTGAAGACCGGGTTATGGTCAGACATCACCTTTTCTAATCTCAAAGATAAAACGTCATCCAGCCCGAGCGGGGATAGATCATCAGGCCGGCGGCAGCCAGCGCTATGCCATAGGGGATGCCGGACTCGCGGTCGTGCAGACGGGCAAACCAGTTCTGACGGATCACGAAGGCCGGCATCGGCTGCTTCCGGATCATGATCAGTCCGAGCGTCAGCAATCCGCCGTATATGCCGATGGCAATGACATATTCGAACAGATGGGTCCATCCAAGCCACAATGCTGTGGCCGCGAACAGTTTGGCGTCGCCGCCGCCCACCCAGTTCAGCGCAAAGAAAACAATCCCGACGCCAAGCATGGCAGCCCCTGCCAGGACATGGAGGCCGAATGTGTTGAGGTCCATGCCGGCCCATGCCGCCATGGCGACAAATCCGACGATGAGCACGGCCGATACCTTGTTTGAAATGGTCATGGTCACCAGGTCGCTGGTGGCGGCAAATGCCATCGCCCATGGGAATATCAGCAGAATCAGCACTTCGAACATTGGACAACCCACCTGACTGGTTGCGCACAATTCGGTGTGCGCTGACTACCCTTGTAGGGCAATCCGGTAAAATCCCTGTAAACATGCCGTGCCAAACACGCCGGATACGCGAATTTTCCGATCCATTCGTGTGCTCGAGCACGACGGTTCAGTGACCCAAACAGCGAACCGCCGGCTGTCGGATGACAACCGGCGGTTTCTTATTATTATTGACGCCTCCCTGATTGGCCGGACTAAACCAACACAACCTGGGAGTAGTGGACTAGATCCTACTGCAGGCCGCTGTCCACGGTACCGAATGTCGTGCTCAGGCTTGTACCGATGTTGCTGACGACCGTGACGATCGCAACAGAGATACCAGCGGCAATGAGACCATATTCGATCGCGGTGGCTCCAGACTCGTCCTTAGCAAAACGTGCAAAAAGCTTTTTCATTTTAATTCTCCTAGGTACACAGGTTTGACAGCACCAGTTCCGTCTGCGAGCCGTCCGGCCATGTGCAGTACTGAACTGTCACGATATTAGGCCTGAAGAGTTACAATCAAGTTAACATCATGAGATTCTTATAGTTAAACGAAATTAATTTATCCATTAATGCTTGTTAACTATATATTTTTTGGATTTTTTACTTTATTTTTTGAGTTTTAAAATCAGTTTTGCTTGTTAATGTGATTTTTACACTGGAAAAAATTGGTTAATACCCCCTCAATATATCGCTTTCTGCATCAAAAATGGAAAATGAGTACTTGTACTGATCCGGTTTAATCATCGACATGAGGCGGTCAAATGGCTTCTGACGCCAAATCTTCGCCGGACATGTCTACAATCGGCATCCGTTCCCAGCGGTATTCTCCACTCCAGATTTCCAGAAGGTCGAAAGAGTCGTCACATTTTTTCCGCGAACACCAGAATTTCTCCAATCGTGGCGCCCGCTCCCGCCAAAAATGGCGGGAATGGGGCAAAATCGGTAGCGGAAGTACCCCAGGTAAGAGTTCATTCACCATTTTCCCGGCTTAATTGTCTTTTCGCCGACCTAATTGGAAAGTCAATTCCATGCATTTCACATCAATTTCCAGAACACTTCGCCGGATTGCCGCGACCGTTGCGCTGAGTGCTGTTGCCACCACCTCGTTTTCGGCATCTGGCCCGTTCGCATCAGGCACAGCGCAGGCTGCAGAAATTGTCGTCAATGTCGATGAAGCGTCGATCCACCGATTGGTGCGATCAGCCGCAACGGTTATTGTCGGCAATCCGTCCACTGCCGACGTGAATGTGCAGAGCGGCAAGATGCTTGTTGTCCTCGGCAAGAACCCCGGCAGCACCAACTTGATCGCGCTCGACCGAAAAGGTGTGCAAATCGAAGAAGTGACCATCCATGTGCGCAGCACGGGTTCGCGGCGCGTGACCCTTTATCGGGGTGCCGCCCGGCTGACGTACAATTGTGCCCCCACATGTGACCGGACGCTCGTGGTTGGCGACAATGACGGGTCCTTCCAGGGCCTGCAGAAACAGATTTCTGGCAAATCCGGGATTTCCCAGGGCTCGGCCGACGCGGCCGGCGACGGGGAATAGGCAGCGTTCCTTCAATGCGAGGATTTCGGTCCCCGGTCAAAACACAAAACCCCGGCATGTCGCAGGATATGCCGGGGTTGCTTTTTGGATCGAGATCCGTTCGGTCGGGAAGACCGATATGGATTCTATTTGCTGATCCGCAATTCGCTCAACTCGTTAGCGATCGTCTGAAAATTCTGCTTCAGAACAGAGTTTGATGGCGAGTCGAAGTACTTTTCCGGATCACTTGCGCAGCCGCGCATGATGTCCTTGATATCATCGTCATAGAGTTGGAACGTAATCGTGTAGACGATGATCGGCTTATCGGGATTTTCATCCTTGATGTTCTCGCATACTTCGGACGTTCGCGTGTTCAGTTCCTCGAGTGCGGCGCTTGAGCTGGTCGTCGTACCAAGACGGCCATCCTTCACGTAGCCATAGCCATTGTAGAAGCTCTTGTTGTGGTTGTAATAGCTACCAATGTAATTCTCGCCGTCTGTAAGCAGAATGATGACCTTCTGGTATTTCTCATCATCATACGACGCGCCCTCCGTGAAGGGCGACGACGGCGAAATCACACGCCACCCCCAGGCCATGCCGAACGGAATATTGGTGGTGCCGGTGGCATTCATTTCCGCAATGGCCGTGGTCACAGTTGACTTCGTACCGGTCAGCGGTGTGATCGGTTTGGTCGCGCAGTTTGTGTGCGGACCGGAACTGTAGACATTTTTGTTTGCATACTTGCCGGGATTCGCCTGGCGTTTCTGTAACGACCAGTTGCCCTTTGGAAGATCGTTTAGATAATTGGTGGGATAATAGTAGCCATAATAGTATCCCACATCCGGCTCGTCAGGAGCAAAGTAAGGCACCCAAAGCGTGTCGCCCTCGGAATCATCTGGAGTTGTGTCCTGAATATCGAGAGGGTGAGGCCTTGCCTCAACGCAACCGTTCCAGCTCTTGTTGTTCAACTTGTCGTACATGTGGAACACGTTCATGTTGCCATTGCCGTAGTTGAAGTTGATGCCATGCACGCTGGATTTCTTGCCGGTGTCTATCCAGCCGGAATTCTCGTGTTCAGTTCCGACATTGACCGCGGCGGCGAAAGGTACCAGGCCGATCTTGAGGTTTTCCGACGATGTCTCGTCGCCAAACAGGATGTCGACCAGATCGTCGGCGGCTGTCTTAAGAGCCGACAGTTTGCCGTAAGATCCCATGGATCCGGTGTTGTCGAGCACCATGACAACTTCCAGGCCGGTGATCTTTCTGGTGACCTCGGTTGTCGCGGATACATTGAGCTCGTCATATCCGGCGATGTTCATCATCGCCGTATCGACCTTTGCCGCAGCTGCCATTGAGATGACACCGTCTGTCACTGTAAGTGTCAATTCACCCGCGACACCCAGTTCGGCGGCAGGGTAATTTGCGTCGAAATAGCTTTGGGCAAGCGCATCAAGCTCATCGCCGCTTTTGTCGGTCGCGGTTCCAACCGCCAGGGCTGCGGCGTCAAGGGCATGGCCGAGGCGTTGCTTGACCATGTAGGCGCGGGAAAGATCGATGCCGACGCCGGCGGCGGTTACCATTGGAATGACCGCCAAACCGAATATCATCGCGATGTTGCCGCGTTTGTCGTACCGGAAAGAGCACAACAAGCGCCGGGCGCGGTGCCAGCAATCTTCGACGCCCCCGATCAGACTCGATGCCTGTTCTTTGTATCTTTGCAGCATGGCCCACCAACCTCTTGTTCGCAACAAATGAACAAACGACAACATCGTCTGATCAAAAAACCTTGAGGCAATCATACGGCAACACAGGTAAATGAACGTGAAACTTACTTAGTATATATTATACTACATTTCCCTCTATATTTTACTAAAACTTAAACTCCAACGTTAATTGTGCGTTATCTATAACTGGTTTCTTTCGTGATTACCTGCTGATCCGCAACTCGCTCAGTTCGTTGGCGATCGTCTGGAAGTTCTGCTTCAGGACCGAGTTCGACGGCGAGTCGAAGAATTTCTCGGGATCACTGGCACAGCCGCGCATGATGTCCTTGATGTCGTCATCGTAGAGCTGGAATGTGATTGTATAGACGATGATCGGCTTGTCCGGATTCTCATCCTTGATGTTCTCACACACCTGGGAGGTCCGCTCGTTCAGTTCTGTGAGCGCAGAACCCGAGCTCGTTGTCCCGAGCCTGCCGTCCTTCACATATCCGTATGCGTTGTAGTAGCTCTTGTTGTGGTTGTAGTAACTGCCGATATAGTTCTCGCCGTCGGTGAGCAGGATGATGACCTTCTGAAACTTTTCATCATCATATGCCGAGCCTTCCGTGAAGGGCGACGACGGTGATATCACCCGCCATCCCCAGGCCATGCCGAAGGGAATGTTCGTGGTACCGGTCGCGTTCATGGCGGAGATGGCACTCGTGACCGTGGCTTTCGTGCCCGTTAGCGGTGTGATCGGCTTGGTCGAGCAGTTGATATGCGGTCCTGAACTATAGACGTAGCTGCTGTACTTGCCGGTCTTTGCCTGGCGCTTCTGCAGATTGTTCGACGAGCTGCTGTCATAGAGAT
Source organism: Alphaproteobacteria bacterium (assembly GCA_021775805.1). GTDB lineage: Bacteria > Pseudomonadota > Alphaproteobacteria > Rhizobiales > JAJFHC01 > JAJFHC01. The sequence goes on from JAJFHD010000053.1 coordinate 55,249, forward strand.
AGCTCGACGGGTAGTAGTAGCCATAGTAGGAACCGATGTCGGGCTCGTCCGGCGCCAGGTAGGGAACCCAAAGGGTATCGCCATTGCTGACATCCGGCGTGGTGTCCTGGATGTCGTAGGGTGCCGGCCTCGCCTCGACGCAACCGTTCCAGCTCTTGTTGGACATCATGTTGTAGACTTGAAGAGCGTGCTCGCCGTCATAAAAATTGAGGCCATTGACGCTCGATGCACCGGTGGTATCGATCCAACCGGAGGTCAGATGTTCAGTTCCGACATTGACCGCAGCCGCGAATGGCACGAGGCCAATCTTCAGGTTTTCCGATGATGTCTCATCGCCAAACAGGATATCAACGAGATCGTTTGCCGCTGTTTTGAGGGTTGTCAATTTGCTGTACGATCCCATGGACCCGGTATTATCAAGCACCATGACAACCTCAAGGCCGGTGATCTTCCGGGTGACTTCAGTGGACGCAGACACATTAAGTTCGTCATACCCCGCGATGTTCATCATAGCGGTATCGACTTTGGCTGTGGCCGCCATGGAGATAACACCATCCGACACGGTCAGGGTCAGGGCGCCCGGCACACCAAGTTCGGCAGCTGGATAATTGGCATCGAAATAACTTTGAGCCAGGACGTCGAGCTCGTCACCGCTCTTGTCGGTCGCAGTTCCCACCGCCAACGCCGCTGCATCAAGGGCGTGGCCCAGGCGCTGCTTGACCATGTAGGCACGGGAAAGGTCGATGCCGACGCCGGCGGCCGTTACCATGGGAATGACAGCCAGACCGAAAATCATTGCAACGTTGCCGCGGGTATTGCGCCGGAAAATGTCGAGCGACCGAGCAACCTTGCGGAAACCTCTATCAATACCCCTTGTCAGGCCTTGTGCCCGTTCCTTGCACATCTGCAACATGGCTTGAAGATACCTTTCGTCTGAAGTCGGTGATTCAAAGAACCATCACCAACCCTAAGACTCCAGATCCCAAGGAACTGCAAAAATACCTTGTCAGTTTTGAGTTAGATTTTCGGCTATATTTCCGTAAAATTGTGCGGTTTTGGCATGTTGATGCGGTTGTTCCGTCAACACACGGCAAATTACTTGCTTATCCGCAGCTCGCTCAACTCGCCGGCAATCGCTTCGAAATTGCGCCTCAGCGCTTCGTTCGACGGCGAGTCAAAATATTTTTCCGGATCGGAAGCGCAGTTGCGCATCAGATCCTTGGTTGTGCCGTCACCAAGCTGAAACGTGATCGTGTAAACAATGATCGGACGGTCGAGATTTGCGTTCTTGATGTTGTCGCAGACATCAGCGGTACGGTCGTTCAGGCGACTTTGCGCTGTACTGCTGTTGTTGGTGCCCAGACGGCTATCCTTCACGTAGCCGTACGCACCGTATCTCGACCGGTTGTGGTTTGAGGCCTCACCGATCACGTTTTGACCGTCTGTCAGAAGAATGATCACCTTGCGGAACGACTGATCGTCGTAATCCACACCTTCGGTGAAGGGCTCGCCCGGTGAGATCAACCGCCAGCCCCAGGCCATTCCCTGAGGAATATTCGTGGTTCCCGTCGCATTCATGGCATCGACCGCGTCGAGAATCTCGCTCTTTGTTCCAGTCATGGCGGTCACCGGTCGGGTGTTGCAGTTCCAGTGCGGACCGTCGCCACTGACAGTCTGGTTCCGGTATTTCCTCCAGCGCTTCTGGCGCGTCTGCATGTTGTTGCTGCTCGTGCCATCCGACAGATAACTGTTGGAATAACTGTAACCAAACTGGCTCGCGGCACTGGAATCGGGTTCGTCGGGCGCAAAATAGGGCACCCACAATGTATCGCCATTGGCAATTGTTGGGGCTGTATCGTCAACGTCCATGGGCGACGGACGCGCCTCGACGCAGCCGTTCCAGGATTTGTTGTCCAGCTCGTCAAAAACCTGGATTGCGTGGCGACCGCCATTGAAATTCAGTCCATTGACGCTCGACTGGCCGGTGGTGTCGATCCAGCCGTCGTTCTGATACTGGGACCCGACGTTGACGGCTGCAGAGAACGGGACAAGACCGACTTTAATGAGTTCCGAAGTCTCCTCACCGGCAAACATGATGTCCATCAGATCCCGGGCGGCAGTCTTGAGGGCGTCGATCTTGCCGTTCCGTCCCATTGAACCGGTGTTGTCGAGAACAAGCACGACTTCCACACCAGAGAGTTTCCGGGTGACTTCGGTCCGTGCGGAAACATCCAGTTCGTGATAGCCAAGGGCACTCATGAGCGCCGTGGGCACTTCTGCGGTCGCCAAAATCTGAACGGTGTCGTCGCCGAAGGTGACTTGTATGACGCCCGGTGTCGCACTGCCGTCCGGCGAATAGTTCGCGTCAAAATACTTCTGGGCGAGTTCCCGGAGTTCATCTTGCGTCTTGTCTTCCGAGGCCGTCGCCACGGCAAGAGCGGCGGCATCGATTGCATGGTTCAATCGCTGTTGAACTAGGAAACCGCGCGACAGGTCCACACCCACGCCGGCCGCTCCCACGAGCGGCACGAGCAGAAGCCCGAAGATCATGGCAACGTTGGCAGACGTGTCTCTGGACAGCGATCGAATGAGGGCGAAAATTCCTGTCATCATTTTCTACCGGTCCTTTTCGTCGAGTTCAGCGTTCTTGCGCACGGATCCTCGACTTTTTCTGACTGCAAGCTGCTCTGTCTGTCTCCTTTATCGCGTAGATAGATTAAAATTGTCGAAAAATTATAGGTTATCAATACGTAAAATTTCCCGATACTGTGGTAAATTATGAATTAATACGTACTTCTACTTTTTATTTATTTAATAAATACTTTCGTAATTTGTATTTGATATGTTTCATTTCAACTCGCATTGAAAATGACTCAAAAAGGTGATTCATGAACTCACTGTCCTCAAGGTGGCGACTGACACGCCGCACTGGTGAGCCGACATCACAAAGCCACGCGCCAAGGCGCCGATCCGGGCTGCTGCGGCGGTTCCGGTCTTCACGGGATGGCGCCGCAGCCGTTGAATTCGGTATCGTCGCAGCCCCCTTCTTTGCGCTGCTGATGGGTATTTTCCAGGTGACTATCGTCTATTTTGCGCAATCGATGCTTGAAACCGGTGTGGCGGAGGCGGCCCGGCTGATCAGAACCGGCCAGGCTCAGACCAGTGGCATGGACGAGGCCGCCATCCGCACGGCAATTTGCGACAATGTCTATGCCTTCATCGATTGTTCCAACGGTCTCGTGGTCGACGTCAGAAGTTTTCCAAGTTTCACCGACGTCGACGTGCCCGACCCGCTCGATGGCGACGGCGAGATCGACGAAAGCACGTCATTCAGTCCGGGTGCTGGCAGCGAAGTTGTCGTGTTTCGTGCGTTCTACGCGTTCGACCTGCCGATCCCGGACGGCATCACCGGGCTGTCGAACATGACCGGCGGCCGTCGCCTGCTTGCCGCAAGCGCGTCCTTCCGAAATGAACCGTTTTGAGACCGGCACCTGACCAAAGTTACGGACAAAAACTATGTTTATGACATTAGAATCCGCGTTTGAATCGGCCACCTATCATGCCCGTCAGTGGTTTGGTAACACCAAGGGCATGGCAGCTGTGGAGTTTGCCCTGGTCTTTCCGGTCATGGTCACGCTGTATTTTGGCGCTGTCGAGATCGGACAGGTTCTGACGCTCAACCGCAAACTGACCAATATTGCCAGTGCAACCGCCGACCTGGTTACCCAGGAAACCGAAATCACGGACGATCAGATTGCCGACATATTCGTTGCCGCCAGCTCAATGATCGTTCCCTACCCGTCCGGTCCGACACAGATTGTGGTCACCAGCATCGCTGCCGATGACGATGGCAGCACGACCGTTAAATGGAGCGATGCTCACAACGGTTCCGCCAAATCGGAGGGTGCCGCCATCGAGGTGCCCAACGGGCTGCTCAGCCCCGGCGAAAGCCTGATCATGACCGAGGTGTCGTACACCTACGATTCGATCCTCAATCACTTCGTGCAGAACGGGACCGTACTGACCGACACGTTCTACCTGCGTCCGCGGCGGACCAACGAGATTGAGCGGAACTGAGGCCAACGCGGCTTCATCGGATGACCGTCCGTGGTCGCAATCCGGTCTCATTATCGATCGGTTGCGACATCGCATTGCTTTACCGGCAGACCACCTATAAGTACATTGTGTGACTTATATTGCCCGTTGATCTTCAGCGGGCGCTTTCTTTTTTATGGGCCTGCATGGACAATGAATCTGAAAAGGCGTCCGTTCCACCGCTTGGTGGTCCGCGGGCCTGGGCGATCTGGGTACTGGGGTCGACCGCCTTCGGTTATGCGTTCTTTCAGCGGGTAACCCCCAGCGTCATGGTCGACGACCTGATGCGGGACTTTGCCGTGGGTGCTGCCGTCCTGGGCAACCTGTCGGCGCTGTATTTTTATGCCTATGCAGGACTCCAACTGCCAATCGGCTCCCTGATCGACCGCTGGGGCGCGCGGCGCATGATTGCTATTTCCCTGTTGCTCGCGGCCACCGGCAGCGTGGTGTTCGGGATGGCACCGTCGATTTACCCGGCATATGCGGGCAGGCTTCTGATCGGAATTGGCTCCGCCGTGGGGTTTGTCGGCACATTGACGCTGATCAGCCACTGGTTTCCGCCCAAGCGATTTGCACTGCTGTCCGGTATGACCATGTTCGTTGCCATGATGGCGGGTATTGGCGGACAGGCGCCGCTGGCGGCTGCGGTCGAGGCGATTGGCTGGCGCACGACGATGATCGGCGCCGGCGCATTCGGACTCGTGCTGGCCGGCTTCATCTGGATCACAGTGCGTGCAACACCAGAAGTTGCCGCCGGTATCGCCGTTCGTGTGGTCGAAACCCGCAAGCACAGCATCTTGCGGGATCTTCGTTCGGCCTTTGCCAACATTCACGTCTGGACGATTTCGATCACCGCCCTGACCATGACCGGACCGATGCTTGCCTTCGGTGGGTTGTGGGGCGTGCCGTATCTCATGACGCGATACGGCATCGACCGGCCGCAAGCCGCCTTCGTCGCATCCCTGATGTTTGTGGGCTGGGCGATCGGGGCGCCGGCCAATGGTTGGCTTTCCGACTTCATCGGCCGGCGGAAAACGTCGATCGTGATTGGCGCTGCAGTCTCGACAACCATGATCACCGCCCTGTTCTTCGGGCCTGACGTGCCGCTTGCGGGAGCCGCCATCCTGATATTCCTGACCGGACTTTTCGGGGCCACGATGGTGATCTGTTTTGCGCTGTCACGCGAGATCATCGATCCCGCCGCTCACGGCACGGTTACAGGTATCGTGAACGGTTTCACGGTCGGCTCCGGTGCCCTGCTGCAGCCCATAATCGGACTGTTGCTTGATCTTCAATGGAGCGGGCAACTGGTCGACGGCGCCCGGCAGTATTCCGTCGATGCCTACAATCTTGCTTTCACCAGCCTGATTATCTGCGGCGTGGTCGGCTTCCTGTGTGCGTTCACGCTCCCGGAAACCTATTGCCGGCCGGTTTACAAGCGCCGCGAATAGACCGTGATCCGTCGATAAACTGTCCATATCTCTGCCGCACCCTTGCCGTCGACCGCATCCACGGTCTATTGATCGGCATCACCGGTCGTTCTTGTCGTCTAGAGGCAAACCGGCAAAAAGAGTGACAACTGGCAAGGAGCAGATCCCGTGACAGACAACCTGACGGTCGTGACCCATCCCCTGATCCAGCACAAACTGACCCTGATGCGTGACGTCGGCACCGCATCGGCGGTGTTCAGGCAACTGTTGCGTGAAATCAGCATGCTTCTTGCCTATGAGGTGCTACGCGACCTGCCGACAACCACCAAGACCATCCACACGCCTCTGGCGGAGATGAGCGCACCGATCCTGGAAGGACGGAAACTGGTGTTTGTATCAATCCTGCGCGCCGGCAACGGTCTGCTCGACGGCATGCTTGATCTGGTGCCGTCGGCCCGGGTCGGGCATATCGGCCTGTACCGCGATCCCAAAACCCTCCAGCCTGTTGAGTATTACCTCAAATTGCCGGAATACATGAACGAACGCACCTGCATCGCCGTCGATCCAATGCTGGCGACGTCAAACTCCGCATCGGCTGCCCTCAATCGCCTGAAAGAGGCCGGCGCCAGGGATATCAAGTTTGTCTGCCTGCTGGCGGCTCCCGAAGGGGTTGAAGCGTTGACCACTGCGCATCCCGATGTGCAGATCTATACCGCCGCCCTGGACGAATGCCTGAACGACCACGGCTACATTGTTCCTGGTTTGGGTGACGCCGGAGACCGCATGTACGGCACGAAGTAGTATCAAGGGCTGATCCTTTGATCCCCGGCCCTCCAACGGACCCGGCTTACTCTCCCGCCGGTATCGGCGTGTGGTTGAAGCTGGGCATGGCCAGAACCGCGTCGGCGCCGCCGTAGGATTCAATCAAGGCAGCCTGGTCGCTGAATGCCTGGGCGCTGACGGCTTCGGGGTCAAGAATTGACGTGAGCACACCGTGCAGCCGCTCACAATCTGTCTTGTGCGCCGGGTTCCGGCCCAGATCCTCGCATTCCAGCGGATCCGCCTCCAGATTGAAAAGCTGCGGCGGGTAGTTGCCGGCATAGTGGACGTACTTCCATTTGCCCTGGCGGATCATGTAAAAACCGGTCGGACTGCCGCCGTCATGATACTCGCTGAGGATCACCCGCCCGGCTTCCGGCGCGTCGATAAACCCCTGCAACGGGCGGCTGGCCCAGGCGCCACGCGGCTCCTGCGGCGTCAGGCCGACACATTGCTCCACCGTTGCCGCCACATCGGTCAGGGACACCGGCGTGCGGTTGACACCCGTGGCGATGCCCGGACCGGTCATGATCACGGGCACCGCGACGGAATCCTCGTACATGACCGACTTTGTCCAGAACCCGTGATTGCCAAGCATCTCGCCGTGATCGGATATGTATAGGACGACAGTGTCGCGGGCCTGTCCCGATGCTTCGAGCGCTTCGAGAACCTGGCGGATGTTGTCGTCGAGAAAACTGCAAAGACCGTAATAACACCGTCTGGCGAGGATCCGGGTGGGTTCGTCGAAATAGTCGTCGTAGTCCCAGAACTTCAAAATCTCCTCAAGGGCCGGGTGCTGCCAGCGCTCGTTTTCCCCGCGGCCGAAGGCGGCCGGCATCTCGAGCCCCTCGTAGAGGTCGTAAAACGGTTGTGGCGCGGTCAACGGAAAATGCGGGCTGACCATGGACACGAATGCCGCCCATGGCTTGTCCGTGGCGTTGGCCGGGTAGCGCCGCAGCCAGCGGCAGGCTTCCTGCGTGACCAGCCGGTCATAGTCCGTATAAGTACTGTCGCCCGGCCCGGTCTCGTCGGCCAGTTCCCTGGCCCCTTCAAACGGCGGCATCGGATCGCGCAGCAGGCCCTGCGGCCAGCCCCGACCGTCATTGGTCAGGTACATGGGCACGATCTCTTCACTGAACCCGTTGTCGTCCTGGCCCGACCGGAAATGCAGTTTGCCGATCGAGACCACGGGATGGCCGGCATCGCGCAACCGGTGCATCCAGCTTTCGATCTGCCCGTGATAGGGTTCGGCCGACGACCAGCAGCGGGTTTCGTGCACATGCAGTCCGGTGGCAAGACTTGCCCGGGCCGGGATGCAGATCGGCGACGGCGTGTAGCCTCGGGTGAACCGCATGCCGGATGACGCCAGCCTGTCGAGCGTCGGCGTTTTTGCAACGGCGTGTCCATAGCAGCCAAGCGCGGAACGGGAATGTTCGTCGGAACACAGGATCAGGATGTTCTTGCCGGCCATCATTGCCTCATGCGGTTTGCGTGTGGATATCGAGCGAGGAAGTCTGGCACCAAAAATTCACGGGCACAATCAGACAAACCATCGTTCAGGCGAATCGCGTAATCTGTCGCCGAAATGAAAAGCGAACCACAGTCCAAGGAATTCATACAGGGCCTTGCCAGAGGACTTGAGGTGATCCGCGCGTTCGGCACCACGCGTCCGCAAATGACCCTGACGGATGTCGCCCGCGAGACCGGCTTCAGCCGCGCCAGCGCCCGGCGGTGCCTGCTGACTTTGCAGGAACTGGGCTACGTGCGCAGCGATGGCCGGCTGTTTGCTCTGACGCCACGTATCCTGAGTCTGGGGTTCGGCTTTCTTTCGTCGCAAGGCATATCGACCCGGATTCACCCGATCCTGAAACAAGCATCCCAGGATCTGGGCGAGGCGGTTGCCCTCGCCATGCCGGAAGACGACGTCATGGTCTGCGTTGCCCATGCGCCGGGGGAACAACGGATCCTCACAATCGGGCTGACGGTCGGCAGCCGGATGCCGCTGCTGACCACGGCAATCGGCCGCGCCTACCTGGCATTCCTGCCTGACGATGAAAGGGATGCGCTGGTTGCCACGGCCCCGGTTGAAGCCCACACGCAAGCGACGATCACAGACCGGGCGCAGTTGCGTTTGTCTCTGGAACAGATCAGGCATGCCGGTCACGCCATTGTCGATGAAGAGTTCGAGGACGGTGTGCGTTCAATCGGCGTGCCGGTGGTGAAACCGGACGGGACGTGTGTCGGCGCCCTTAACGTGATCGTTTCATCCAGCCGGACCAGTCTGGACGACCTTGTAGCTGTGCACCTGCCGGTGATTGAGCGCTGTGCTGATGCGGTGTCACAGGCGCTGCTGTAGGATTCATCTTTGGGACGCGAGTTCCACCAGCTTGGTAATTGTGTTCCAGTTTCGCGCCGTTGCCGTCACGTTCAGGGCTTTTTCAAGAGACCCGAGTGTCAGCTTCGATCTGCCGGCTCCTTGCGGGTAATAGATGTAGACGGTGTCTCCGACCGCCTCGACATCTTCAATCCGGTCAACGGCCCTGAAATTTTCAAGGACCTTGTCTTCCGGTGCATCGGACAGCAGGAAGACATGAAGGAACTTCGCTTCTCTGTCGGCGGTCAGGGGAAAAGGATTATTGGCGGCAATGTCGCGAAGGCTGGCGGTGCCGCGAACAATGACGCCGACGGGGAAGCCAAAGGCCTGCTCGTAGGCATTTTCCAGGTTGCGCGCCAGGGCTCGGCCGTCACTTTCCGCACAGTCGAACACGACATTGCCGGACTGCAGGACCGTGACCGGGTTTTCATGGCCCAGGCTTTGATGGACCTGTTTCAGATCGCTCATCCTGATCTTGCGATGGCCGCCGACATTGATGCCGCGCAAAAGGGCTGCGAAAGTTGTCATGAATTCCCATCGGGTCGGGATAACAACCGGACGGGTGACCCGGCCCGCCCGACGCTCTACAGTGTGATGGTTCGCGAGCGATTATACGGGACCAGACCATGCTGCTCTACCCACGATCGAAAAACCGGCCATTCCATTTTGGCCCTTATCCCCTTGAGACGCTGCCACGCGACGATGCGGTTGTGGCGCGTGAAACCTCCACTCCCAGACATGACGACACTACGGCTGAGGCAAACGACAACGCCCTGTCCCAAGCGGCTGTGCGTTATCGTGAAATCTTTGCAGGTTTCGCCGATGGCGATGTGGCACCGGCCGAGGCTCCTGTCCCCGACGACCTTGAACGCCGGGCTGTGGACATCAAGGGTGGCGGCTATTTTATGGACGCCGACCAGGTGGGCATTTGCGCGATGCCCGAAAGCGCCTGGCTGGACGACACGGCAGCGCATGCCCACGATCATGCCATCGTCTTCATCGTGGCCGTGCCCGGATTGCCTGAGCCCGACAACCTGGCGCGGGACTGGATGACAGGCAGTGCTGACGCCATCTCGGAGCTGCGGGTGGCGGAAATCGGGATTTGCCTTGCCGGTCATATTCGGGCGATGGGCTTTCAGGCGAAGGCCCATATGCTGGACGCATGCGGTGTCGACCGCGAGCGGTTGGCCGTGCTCGCGGGCCTTGGCGTGCGTACGAACGAGGGCCTGCGCAATCCCTTTGCGGGCAACGCGTTTTCGATAGGCGTTGTGACCACGGACTATTCCCTTGCCACCGACCGACCGCTGGCGGCAAGCGCGCTGAAGGACCAGGGTCTCGCGTACTGGTGGGGTATCGGCGGGGCGGTATCCGGCCGGGAACGCAGGCGGCGGGCCAAACGGGCGTCCCACCTGAGCCGCTATCCGATGGAAACCGTCAAACGGGTCGACCGGCCAACCACGCTGATCCTTGACGATGAGATCCCGCGTGTGCCCAAACGCGCGGCCTTCTTCCAGCGCGCGCT